>JBCCRM010000014.1:0-120893 GCA_039513195.1 Pseudomonadota bacterium
CTCGGCGCGCTGACCATTGTGCGCTGCTGGCCGCTGCCCAACCGGAAAAGCCCTCCACCGCCGGGTGGGTGGGCGGGGGCGGTGGAGGGCTTTTCCGCCGAACTCTCAAAGTGGCTCGAGATCGCCCTGCTCTCGCCGAGCATGAAAGGCGCGAACGAATTCGACAAAACGCCCGTCGGCGATCGAGCGACGCATGCCGCCCATCAGCTCCTGATAATACCAAAGATTGTGGGCGGTCATCAGCATCGACGCGATGATCTCGCCGGCCTTGTAGACATGGTGGAGATAGGCCCGGGAGTAGCCCATGCAGGCCGGGCAGCTGCAATCCGGATCCAAAGGCCGCGGATCGTCCAGATGGCGGGCATTCTTGATGTTCACCACCCCCATCCGGGTGAAGGCCTGCCCAGTGCGGCCGGACCGGCTCGGCAACACGCAGTCGAACATGTCGATCCCGCGAGCGACGGCACCGACCAGATCGTCGGGCTTGCCGACCCCCATCAAATAGCGCGGCCGGTCCCGCGGCAGCATGCCAGGTGCATAGTCCAGCACGTCGAACATCATCTCCTGACCTTCCCCCACCGCCAGACCGCCGACCGCATAACCGTCGAAGCCGATCTGGGTCAGCGCCTCCGCACTCTCTCGGCGTAGATCCTCAAAGGTCGAGCCCTGCTGGATCCCGAAGAGCGCATGGCCCGGTCGCTCGCCGAATGCCTCCCGCGAGCGCCGCGCCCAGCGCATCGAAAGCTGCATTGACCCTGCGGCCACCTTCTTCTCTGCCGGAAATGGCGTGCACTCGTCGAAACTCATCACGATGTCCGAACCGAGCAGGCGTTGGATCTCCATGGAGCTTTCCGGCGTCAAATGATGCTTCGACCCGTCGATATGACTCCGAAAGGTCACGCCGTCCTCGGTCAGCTTGCGCAGCGCCGCCAGGCTCATCACCTGGAACCCACCGCTATCGGTCAGGATCGGCCCCGGCCAGTCCATGAACCTGTGCAGACCGCCCAGCCGGGCCACACGCTCCGCTCCCGGACGCAACATCAAGTGGTAGGTGTTGCCGAGCAGGATCTCCGCTCCCGTCGCCGCGACCTGGCCCGGCAGCATGGCCTTCACGGTGCCCGCGGTGCCGACGGGCATAAAGGCCGGCGTGTGGATCGGGCCGCGGGACGTGTCGATGCGCCCGGCCCTTGCTCCGCCATCATCCGCCAGCAGCGTGAATGCCATCACGCGCTGGCACCCAGTGGTCGGCGCGGCTCTCCAAGGACGTCATTCATCTTCACGATCGTCTTGCGCTCCTTCCGGCCCGGGCGGATGCTCCCTGCCCTGCTGGATGCAACCGATTTCCATCGCACCGATCGCGCTGCCGGACCCTCTACCGCCGAGTGCTCGGCACTCGCGCGCCTTACACCCCCGAGGTCCGACATGCCACCGCCGACAGGTATGTGTCGCACAACGGCAAGCCGTGCCTTGGACGCCTGACGCCCCACACGGTACCGGCCTGTATCCGCGAGGATGCACGGGAACACGGCAAAGACGCTACCGCACCGCCGCTTAGCTTAGGCCCTGGACGCTCGGAAGCGATATTTCTATATCTACCGGATGGACAGCCGAGGACCGGAGACCATGCCCGACACAGTGCCGCAAGAGGGCGAGCCCCTGATTCCGCCGTCGTCGACGGAGCACCCGCTTTACGAGGAGGTGGTGTCGGCATGCCGTGCGGTCTACGATCCGGAGATCCCGGTGAATATCTACGATCTCGGCCTGATTTACTCGATCCGGATCGGTGACGACGCACATGTCGATGTGGACATGACCCTGACAGCTCCGGGATGCCCAGTCGCGGGGGAGATGCCGGGCTGGGTCGCTGACTCGATCGAACCGCTGCCCGGCGTGAAATCGGTCGATGTCCGCCTGGTTTGGGAGCCGCCCTGGGGCATGGACCGGCTTTCGGACGAGGCGCGGCTGGAACTCGGCCTTCTCTGAGCGAGGACGACCATGTTTGGCATTCCCGGCAACGACCCCGTCACTCTCACCCCAGCCGCGATCAGGCGGATCCAGGCGCTGATGGGCAGCGGCGAGGTGAAGGGCCTGCGCATCGGCGTCAAGAAGGGCGGCTGTGCCGGGATGGAATACACCATGGAGCATGCGACCGAAATCGGCAGCCACGACGCCGTGGTCGAAAAGGATGGCGCAAGGGTCATGATCGCGCCCATGGCGCAGATGTTCCTGATCGGGACCGAGATCGACTACAAAACCTCGCTCCTGGAAAGCGGCTTTGTGTTCAATAACCCCAATGTCGCGGAAAGCTGCGGCTGCGGCGAGTCGATCAAGTTCAAAGACGCCTGAACCGGTGGCCGCCAGTGCTGCCTTCCAGGACTTTGTGCGGGATTTGTTGGTGGGCCTCGGCCCCCTGAGCATCAAGCGCATGTTCGGGGGAGCAGGCATTTTCTGCGGCGATGCTATGATTGGCCTGATTGCCGACGACACGCTCTACCTAAAAACCGACGAGCGGCTGGCCGAGGCCTACGAGGCCGCGGGCTCCGAGCCGTTCGTCTATGAAGCCAAAGGCAAAACAACGGTGATGAGCTATTGGCGTCTGCCCGATAGCGCCATGGACGACCCAGAGGAAGCGCTCGGCTGGGCGCGCCGGTCCCTCGTTCCCGCCGAGGCCGCGGCGGCGAAAAAGCGCCGCTCCGCGACAGGCTGAAAGACCGGGGGCCGGCCTACAATTCTCGCCATTGCCGAAGCTCCAGCGGGCCACTAGAACCCGCCTGGAGCAAGATGGTGGTGATTTATGGCTCGACGCATGCTTGTCGCTGGAAACTGGAAGATGAACGGGCTGCGGGCCCAGACCGCCGAGCTTGATGCGGTGATCGATGGCGCGCGCAGCGCCGCGGCGGATGTTTTGATTTGCCCGCCGATGACCCTGTTGGCCACCTTTGCAGAGATAGCCCACGGCACGACGGTTTCGGTCGGTGCGCAGGACTGCCATTGGGCAGCGAGCGGTGCGCATACTGGCGATGTCTCTGCGGAGATGATCGCTGATGCCGGTGCGAAATATGTCATCCTGGGCCATTCCGAACGCCGCGCGGACCATGGCGAGAGCGATGCTGATGTGCTAGCGAAAATGGGGGCAGCACGCCGGGCAGGCCTGGCGCCAGTTGTATGTGTCGGCGAGAGCGAGGCAGAGCGCGACGCCAATCGCGCCGAAGAGGTGGTGGCAGCGCAGATCGATGGCTCGATCCCTGAGCAGATCGGCGAGACCGGGTTGGTTATCGCCTATGAGCCGGTCTGGGCAATCGGCACGGGACGGACGCCGACGACCGAGGAAATCGCAGCCATGCACGCCTTCATCCGGGCGCGGCTGGCGAACCGGTTCGGGGCGGAGGCCGCGGTGGCGATCCGAGTGCTCTATGGCGGCTCGGTCAAGCCCGGCAATGCCGCCGAGATTTTCGCGCTCGAGAATGTCGATGGCGGACTGATCGGCGGGGCAAGCCTGAAGGCCGCGGACTTTCTCGCTGTGATCGAAGCCGCGGCCTAATCCACCCCTCGCCGACCGAAAAGCTCAGGCGCCCCCGGTCGTCGACATCGAAAGGGACGGCTGCTCAGTTCAGCTTGTTACGGGCTTGGCCGATCCAATCATCTCGGAAGCAGCGCCCCTTAAAGGCTGTCAGATTCTCGTCAACCCAGGCAAGGTCGCCTTCGCTGAACGCCGCGATCTGCGTGAACTTGTAGATACCGAGCCCGTTCAACTGCTTTTCGAGCCCTGGGCCTATGCCCTTGATCAGCTTTAGGTCGTCCGGGTCCTTCGGTGCGATATGAAGCAAACCGGGAGGTTCTTTGCTCGGCGCCGCGGCCGGGGCGACGGTCAGCGGCAGTTCCGCGGTCTTGGGCTTTTCCACCGGCTTGGCGGTGGGCTTCGCGGCGGGCGCCACGGCCATCACGGATTTCGATACGGCGGGCTCAACTGCAGCAGGCTTCGGCGTTTCAACTTTCGCTGCCGGTTTTGGCACCTCGACCTTTGCTGTGGGCTTTGGCGCCTCGACCTTTGCTGTGGGCTTTGGCGCCTCGACCTTCGCGGCAGGCTTTGGTGCCTCAGCCTTGGCGACGGGCGCAGGTTTTGATGGCGAGGCCTTTTTCGCCGGCGTCTCCACCTTCACCTCGGCCTTGGCGACAGGTTTCGGGGCTGTTTTCGCCTTTGGTGGCTTCGGGGTGGCCGGCTTCGAAGCGGCGGGTTTGGCAGGGGCCCGTTTAGCAGGCATGCCGCCAACGCGGCGGAGCGCAACCACATCCGCCGAAGGCTCGCCAGTACCAGACCCGTTCTTAGCGACAGCCGAGCCAACCTCTATCCCAAACGGCACCGGCACCATGTTCGCAAAGCGCCACTCGACGCCGAACAGAGGGGCCGTGGGAAAGAAGCTCACCCAGAACTCAAAGGCGTCCTTGGCCGGACCGGACCAGGCTGCCATCGCGCTATCTGCCGCTTTTTTTGACATTGAGACATCCCTACTGTGCGTTTCACGGTCGTTCTACCGATACGAATGCTGCAATGCAACATTTTTCCAGTTACCGCAGAACTATCCTGGACATGCCTGCCGAGTTTTCCGCCTCCTTTGCAACCCGTTTTGCACCGAGCCCGACGGGCCGCCTGCATCTCGGCCATGCGTTCAGCGCCGTCGTCGGATGGCGGCAGGCGCGGCGCGCCGGCGGTCGGTTTCTGCTGCGGCTGGAGGATCTCGACGGGGGCCGCTGCCGCGAGAGCTATGTGGACGGTATCCTCGCCGATCTCACCTGGCTCGGTGTCGATTGGGACGAGCCCGTGGTCCGTCAGTCCGACCGCCTCGACCTCTACCAGCAAGGCCTAGAAACCCTTTGGAATCGTGGCATCGTCTATCGGTGCATCTGCACCCGACGCGACATTGCCGCTGCGATCGAGGCACCGCAGGAAGGTGGGATGATCGGCCCAGACGGCCCGGTCTATCCTGGCACTTGTCGCGACGCGGGGCACGGCATGGAGACACCTCACGCGCTGCGCTTGAACCTCGCCGGGGCGATCGACGCCCTCGGCGGCCCATCGGCAGTAAGTGGCCTCGGCTTTGAAGAGACGGCACCCCCGGCCAGACGGGTTTCCCTGGACCCACAGGATCTGCTGACCGGCACCGGCGATATCGTTCTGCGCCGGCGGGATGGCGCGCCCGCCTATCACCTTGCGGTTGTGATCGACGATGCCGATCAAGGGGTGACCTGCGTGACTCGTGGGCAAGATCTTGCGCCAGCGGCGCCGATCCAGCGGCTGTTGCAATCTCTGCTGGCCCTACCGGAAGTCGCCTACCACCATCACCGTTTGATCCGGGACGACGAGGGCCGGCGTTTGGCGAAACGCCACGACGCCCTGTCGCTCGCGGCCCTGCAGGAGGCCGGCGCGACGCCGGCAGAGATCCTACGCCGCCTGGGCCTCTAGTTGTCCCTTTGCAACCCTTCGAGAAACCGGGCATCCGGCTCTTGCCCGCGTTTGGAAAACAGGTTCCGCAGCAATCCAGGCGTCAACAGCGACAGAGGGTTCACCCGGATCGTCGGGTCCGCGAGCTTGCCGGTCACCTGGAACGTCATCGCAAAGATCCCCTCGCCCTCACCCCCCGACAGGATCCGCCCCAGCACCGGTACATTGTCGAGCGCGCCGGTCACTGCATAAGCGGGCGAGATCACCCCGGCCAGGTCGAGCGTCCCAGCGTCCTCATCCACGGTGCCGTCGACCTTCAAGGCCAGTGCGGGACTGGTCGCGACGGATGTGCCGAGCGTCAGCACCCCATCGCCATAGGCGAACGGGATATCGACGCGGCGGAACCGAATGCCGCCGCCTTGCGCTTCGTCCAAAGCCTCGTTGGCACCGCCTTCCTCCAGGATCGATTGAAAAGTCAGCGCATTGCGGACCACCAGGTCGCCGATCTGCGCGCGGCCGGAGAAGTCGGTGACGTCGTCCGGCGCGATCTGTGCATCCAAGGTCAGATCGCCGCCGGTGGCGCCCATGAAGAACCCGGCCGCGGACAGGAGTCGACCGGCATCGCTGGAGGTTAGACGCAACGTGCCTGGCTCGCCGACCTCGTTGACGTAATCCATGCGAAACGGCGCCTGCCGCGCCACCTGACCGGTCGCCTCCAAGGTGACGGCGCCGTCCGACAGCCGCCGATAGGTACCGCCCACCGGCGAGAGCGTGATCTTCGGTCCGACGATGACCTCCTCGACATTGAAGTCGATCAGCAAGGGCGCGCCGGTGATTACGGCATCCTCGTCGCCGCGATCTTCGAACACCGCCGTGTCGAAACGCGCGCCGGTTAGGGTGACGACGAGCGCCCCCTCGTCGTCGAGACGGACAACCAGATCGAGATCGGCCTTCTCGCCGAGACGGAACTGCGACAACGCCGCTCGCTCCAGGCGCCCTTGGTGGCTAAAGCGGGCGGTGCCGGTGGCGGAGAGATCGGCGGCGGAGAGTTCGAAACCCTCGATCACGATCCCTTCACCGATCCGACCGCGGGCGGTCAACGCGCCGGGTGCCCCCGCGGGTTTCGACCAGTCGACCGTCTTCGGATCGAGCGCAGCCGGCGTCAGATCGGCAGAGATCTCAACCGCTGCATCGCCCGCCCCACTCTGGGCAATCCGCGCCTGGATAGGGATTTCGCCGGCGGGGAAGATATCGCCGCCCATGCCGTGGCGGGCCAGGATATCCGGCGTCAGCGCACCCGAGATGCGGATCTGCCGGCGCGACGGCGTCTCACCATAGATCTCGCGCCAGTCGACGGTCAGCGGCACATCGTCGAGCGCGAGATCGCCGGAGATCCGCATCTCCTCGATCGTGGCGAGGAGGAGCAGCCGCTCGGCGGTCGCTATGGCGGCGGGTCCGTCTCCGCCATCGGGCACGGGCAACACCACATCGGTCAGATCCGCGCGCGAGGTAACGTCGATCTGCTCCAGCAGCAGGTCTTGGATCAGCGGGAACCGCAGGGCGGTAACGATCCGCGCCTGACCGCCGACCGTTTCCGGATCGAGCCCCAGTTTCGAAACAAACCCCAATGGTTCCTCGTCGATCAGCCCCAGCGCCGCCCGCGTCGGCCCGGTCACGCGCAGATCGATATCCGCCGGCGTCACCTCGCCCCAGAGATCGTCGATGACGATGGAGGAGCCGTCGAGGCGCAGCGGTGCCCCGGCCCCTTGCGCGATCTCGCCCCGGTCCATGCTGAGCGTGAAGTCGTGCAGCGTCAGATGCGCCCGGCCGTGGGCGCCGGTAATCGGCGGCATCTCGCCCAGATAACGGGAGGTGAGGTCCGCATAGCGCAAGTCTAAATTCACCTCCGGGTCGCCCTCACCGATGCGGAAATGGGCGACCAGATCCTCGATAACACCGCTTACCAGATTGTCCGCCACCCAGTTGCGGGCATTGACCGCGGCTGGCAGCGGCCAGTGGGCGATCATATCCGCGATGGTCACCTGGCGCCCGGCGACGCGCAGATCCGTATGCCAGCCGCCGCTTGTGGGTCGGATCTTACCCTGCAGATCGAAGGACAGCGGACCGCGGTTCAGTCGCGCATCTGCGACGGTTGTGGTTAGCGACTCGAGATCGACTTCGCCGACGATCTGCCCACCATCGAAGTGCAAGGGTTCGGCGAAGACCTCGGGTAAATCGAGATCCAACCGCTTCACGCTGAGTTGGCCGACCGCGCGGCCGCGCCCACCTGGCTCGTCCCGCTCGATGCCCAGCAGGCCGGTCATCGCCGCCTGAATGGCCGGGGCCCTTACCGTGAGTTCAGAGATGTCGAGGCGCTCGGCCTCCGGATCGACGCGGAAGCGGGTTTCGATCAGATCGAAGGATTGCGGCTCCGCCTCCGCGACCATGAGCCTGCCGTTTTCGGTGCGGATCAGCCCCTGCACATCGCTGATCCCGCCGGTGCGACCCAGGGCTGCGGACAGCCGTGCTTCGACCGGCGCATCGATCATCTTTAGCCATTCCAGCCCAGCAATCTCGTCTGCCAGATACCGAGGACGGAAATTGTCGAGCGCAATCCGAATCCGCGAGCTTTCGGCACCTCGCCGGCGATTGGCGGCGATCCGGATCCGCGCCCGGCGCGAATTCCGTTGCGTCAGCGAAATCGTCGCAGTGACGACCAACCCATCGGCATCGCGCCAAAGCTCCAGATCCGTGTCGACTGTACGCCCGATCTGCACGCCGGCCGGATCGAAATAGCTCACCGTCGCGTCGCTCACGCTAACGCCCGCTAGGCGCGCCAGTTCCTCCACCGCCGGGGCGTCGCCGACCAGCCCGTCGAGCACACGCGCCAAGGCATCCATGCCGCCCGCTGCTGACCCCTGCCCTGCGCCGCTCTCGGCCGGTTCTGCCCCGACGCCCAAGCCGACCCGCAGTCGGCCATCGGCGCTGCGGACCACCCGCGCCTCCGGACGGATCAGGGTCAGGCGCACCGGCTGCAGGCGACCGCTCAGCAAGTCAGAGAGGTGGAAGGTCGCCGAAAGCTTCGGCACTGCAAAGACCGGCTCGCCGGCCATGGTGGTGACGCGCACGTCTTCGAACTGAACGGCGGGTTTCTCCGCCCCATCCGCCAAGGCAAGGACGACGCGCCCGATCGAGACCCGGTTCTCGGTGGAGCCTTCGTTCAACGTCTCGCTCGCCATTTCGGCGAGGTAAGGCAGCTGGATCGGCCCCTCCATCAGGCGGAGGTAGAGGAGACCGACGGCAATTGCCGCGATCAGGGCACCGCCGATGATCGAACGGAGGCAGAGGCCCAAACTACGGACCCAAAAGCCCCGGCGGCGGCGGCGCGGCGGCAAAGGGGGGGTCACGCCAGGTGGCGGGGTCGAGATCACAGCCCCAACCCCTCACGGCAGAACGCATTGACCGCGGATGCCATCGGCCGCTCCCATTCCCGCATCGTGATGCCAGCCTCTCCGGTGCCCTGTCATGCGTGCGCCGGCGCGTTCACTCTGACCCGCCTTCTCTCGCCGCGGGGCCGCGCCTTGCCAGACAAGCCGGCGGGGATAGTTTGCGGGCGAGGCGCGGCTAAAACAAGGCCGATGCGCCGCAGACAACGGATCTGCGACGGGCTGAGGAGATTGGACAAATGACGGAAACAGCAACCATCGAGATCGGCCAAGCGGTGCCAGGTTTCAGCCTGCCTGCGGATGGCGGCGAGACCCTGGGCCTGAAAGACTTCGCCGGCAAAACCGTGGTGCTCTACTTCTATCCGAAGGACGATACCTCCGGCTGCACGAAGGAGGCTGTGGGCTTTTCGGAGGATATCGAGGCCTTCGCCGCCGCCGGTGCGGCCGTGATCGGCGTATCGAAAGATCCGGTCAAAAAGCACGACAAATTCATCGCCAAACACGGTCTGAAAGTGCGCCTCCTGTCCGACGAGGAGAGCGATCTTTGCGAGCGCTTCGGCGTTTGGGTCGAAAAATCCATGTATGGCAAGAAGTATATGGGCATCGAGCGGTCGACCTTCCTTATCGACGGCAGCGGCGTGCTGCGTCAGGAATGGCGCAAGGTGAAGGTGCCGGGCCATGTCGAGGCCGTACTCGCGGCGGTGAAGGCGCTCTGAGTGTCCGAACTGCTGGCGCTCGGCCTCGCGGCGGGGGCCGAGCGAGTGCTGCGCACGGCGGATCCGTGGGATAAGACGGCGCTCTCGCGGGCCTTGGCGGCGGCGTGGCAAGAGGCGCGGGAGGCCGGTGAGACGCCGCTTATCGGCGGCGCTGCGCCGCCCGAGGAGCCAGCCCGGCCGGCAGAGCCCGTATTGCGAGACCCGCGAGAGATGCCGAAACGCCGGCCTGGCAGCGCCGAGGGGCGTACCGCACTTCTCCACGCCATTGCGCATATCGAACTGAACGCCGTCGATCTGCATTGGGATATGATCGCGCGCTATACGCATGTGCCGATGCCGCTCGGCTTTTTCGACGATTGGGTGAAGGCTGCGGACGAGGAGTCGAAGCATTTCGGCCTTCTCTCCGACCGGTTGGTTGCGCTCGGCAGCGGCTATGGCGCCCTGCCCGCCCATGCGGGTATGTGGCGTTCCGCCGCTGCCACCGCCCACGACCTGAAGGCCCGACTGGCCGTGGTGCCGATGGTGCTGGAAGCGCGCGGTCTCGACGTAACACCTGGCATGATCGACGCCTTCACCCGCACCGGCGACACGGACAGCGCAGCGGCGCTGGCAACGATCTATGCCGAGGAAGTGGGTCATGTCGCTTATGGCTCGAAATGGTTCAATTTCTTGTGCGGGCGCGGTAACGAAGATCCAAAGATCGTGTTTCACGACCTGGTCCGGCGGTATTTTGGGCCGCAACTGCGGCCGCCCTTCAACGACGAGAAGCGGGCGGAGGCCGGGTTGCCGCTGGATTTCTACTGGCCGCTCGCGGAAAACTCTTGATGCCACACATTGACGTCAAAGTTTCACTCAACTTTGGCCATTTGCCGCGGCAAAGTTAGGCGTCCGCGGGGCATCTGTTGCGCCTCGTCAATGTTTTACATATAGCGGTCGTGTCTATTCCTTTAATTCGGTTTTTTTCGTGGCGGAGGGAACACAGCGCGTGGGGGTGGCATGACCGTTGGACGACAGGAAGGATGGCGTGCACGAATAGCGCGCGCATTTTGCGAGAAATGCATCTACGTGAAATGCGCGGATCGTGTGCGGCACATCTCGCTGTCTTCCAGCGCACAAAAAGGTATTGCGGTCGCCGGCTTGATTGGGCTGGTCTGGATTGCCTACGCCAGCACATCGCTGTTGCAGCGCTCCATCGAAGGCCAATCGGTCGCCATGCGTCTCGACGCGATGCGGGAGGCGTATCTGGCACGCATCGCGGCGATGGAGGAGGATCAGCACATTCTCGCACAGCGGCTCGCACGGGCGTCGTCCCGGGCGCAGACATCCACCGCGCGATATTCCGACCTGCAGCGGCGCTTGGTGCAGAGCGAAAGCCGTGTTGCCGCGGCCGATATGGAGCTGGCGAGCCTGAACGCCGAGTTGCAGCGCGTGAGCCAGGAGCGCAAGAGCGAACTGGAGATGCTTGCAGCGCGGGAGCAGGAAGTCGTCGCGCTGAGCCTCGCCCTCGCCGATGCGCAGAACACCGGCACCACCCTCGCCGCTTCCGTGAGGACCGTTGGGCAGGCGATGCGCAAGGTCATCGCGGAACGGGACGGCGCCCGAGAAGAGGCGCATCGCGTCGGCATCCAGATGGCGGCGATCGAGTCCGAGCTGGAATTGATCACCGACCGACAGGAGGTGTTGCTGGCACAGCTCGAGACCGCCGCCAGGCTGAGTATCGAAGGGCTCGGCAATATGTTCAGCCGCGCAAAACTCGATATGGAGGCGATCCTTAGCCAGACCCGGCGGGCCGAAATGGGGTCCGGCGGCCCGCTTCAGCCGGTACCGGTGGAGGAGCTTCAGACGCAAACCGATCTGCGGATCGCCGCGCTGATCACCGATCTGGAGCGGATCAATCTGATGCGCTTCGCCGCCCAACGGATCCCGCTCGCAAGGCCGGTCGGCACCGGGCGGTACACTTCCGGCTTCGGCCGGCGCCGCGACCCCTTCACGCGTCAGTTGTCCATGCATTCCGGTCTCGACATCGCCGCACCGCGCGGCACGCCGATCTATGCCACTGCAGATGGAGTTGTGACTTTTTCAGGACGCCAGAGCGGGTATGGGATTACGGTCAAGATTAGGCATGCATTCGGCTTTGAGACACTCTATGCTCATCTTAATCGTGCACATGTAAACGTCGGCGATCGCGTTGATCGTGGACACCATATCGCGGATATGGGCAGCACCGGTCGAAGCACCGGGTCTCATCTGCATTATGAAGTCCGGGTCGATCGCCAGCCTGTCAATCCAATGAGGTTTATCGAGGCAGCACGCGATGTTCTCTAAATCCAAATCGAACGAACCGACGACATCCGCCGATCCCAGCAAGCCACCGGTGCCGGTTTCGGCAGCACCGAAAGCGCCCGGCGCGCCGCCACCGCCAACTCCGGGGGGCGAGAAGGCTGCAGCTCCGGCGTTTCCCGCAAAGCCTAAACCCTCGCCGTCTCTCTTGTCCAACGACCTGACCATCAAGGGCAACGTAGTCACCTCTGGCGACATCCAGATCGAGGGTGAGATCGAGGGCGATGTGCGCGCACATCTTCTGACCGTGGGCGAGAGCGCGACGATCCGCGGCGAGATCACCGCCGATGATGTGGTCGTAAACGGCCGTGTGATTGGCCGGGTGCGCGGCCTAAAGGTCAGGCTGACGACGACAGCGCAGGTCGAAGGCGATATCGTCCACAAGACGATTGCCATAGAGTCCGGCGCGCATTTCGAGGGATCGGTCCAGCGGCAGGACGACCCGCTTAGCGATGCAAATGTCCCGCCACGCAAGGCGGCCGCACCTGTGACGAAGGTCACGGAGAAAGCCGCCGAGTGACGCCATAGGCGCTGCCGTGCGGTTGATCCTGCGGCGGCGCTGCACAAGAGCCGGCGGTCACGCTGCCGGGGTGGCCACATGCTACTGCTGGAGCCCGGGGCCTGCCGGGCGAGGAAGCGCATCGGTCAGCATGGCATCCGGATTGCCACGAGCGCTGCGTAGAAGGTCGCCGCCGCTCCGTTCGAATGGCAATCGTTATGGAGCCGTCGTGGGTGAAGCGAAGACGCGGAGATAGAGCCAGCGCAGCGCAGGCTAGAGCGCTTTCGGACCCGATTGCAGCGGTTCTAGCGCTCTAAGGTGTTGTTTGGGAGCACTTTCACGACGCAAACCTGGGTCAGGCTGGCTGGAAAATGCTCTGAGAACCAAGCAGCGGGGTTAGGTCCCCGATCTGTCGCGGCACCAAAAAAAATCGCATCGCGCGGGAAGCGCGATGCGTCAGGCGGAACGTCTCTGGGGTTCGTGAACGTTACGCAGGGATTTCAGTGGCCTCGACCGGCATAGGGTCCCGCAGCACATAGCCGCGCCCCCAAACCGTCTCGATATAGTTTTCGCCATTCGTCGCCGTCGCGAGCTTTTTGCGCAGCTTGCAGATGAAGACGTCGATGATCTTCACCTCCGGCTCGTCCATGCCGCCGTAGAGATGGTTGAGAAACATCTCCTTGGTGAGGGTCGAGCCTTTGCGAAGCGAGAGAAGCTCCAGCATCTGGTATTCCTTGCCTGTCAAATGAACCGGGTGACCGTTCGCCTCAACAGTTTTGGCATCGAGATTGACCGCCACTTTGCCGGTCTTGATGACCGATTGGGCGTGACCCTTAGACCGGCGCACAATCGCATGGATGCGCGCGATCAACTCTTCCCGGTGAAACGGCTTGGTTAGGAAGTCGTCAGCACCCACCCCGAAGCCTTTGATCTTCGCATCGGTGCCATCGCTACCAGTCAGGATCAAGGTCGGCGTATCTACCCGGCCCATGCGGAGTTTTCGGAGAACATCGTAGCCGTCGATGTCCGGGAGACCGAGGTCCAACAGGATCAGGTCATAGTCATAGAGCTTTGCCAGCTCTATGCCTTCTTCCCCCGAGTCGGTGACATAGGTGTTCAAGTCAGCCTTCTTCAGCATCAGTTCGATGCTTTCGGCTGTTGAGGGATCATCCTCAATGAGCAAGATCCGCATCCACACACTCCATTCTCGCTGTCCTTCCGACGCAGGGAGAAGGTAAACGGTAGTGTGTAAACCAAGTGTTACCAGGAGCGTGATTAATCTAAATGAACGATGCGGAAGGCGCAGGCTTCATTCTGAAGCGCTGCTGCGGCGGGTGCGCTGTGTTACGCAGAGGCCCTTGAGGCCATATGCGGTCAACGCGCTTTTCCAGCTCTTGAACTCTTCCGCTGATATCTCGTACTTATCGCATGCTTCTTGCTCAGAGATCAGTCCGCCTTCTACGGCTGCAACAACGCGGGCCTTCCGCCGCGGTACCCAGCGTCGCGTCTCGCGCGTCGGTAGGTCAGCCAGGGTCATCCGCTCTCCATCGGGGCCGATGACAAATGGGACAGAACTCGTTTGCTCCATGTGCCTCACTATTTTTGCTCTACAAGGAAGCACGCTAAGTCTCTGCTGTTAAAGAGGAATGAAATGGGCGTATTGTCTCGTAAAAGGACAGATCCCGCCGAGGTCCCGACATGAAACAGCCAAACTCCTTGGGGTTCCCAAAGAGGCCGCAGGACACGCGCGTCGTGGTCGCGATGTCGGGCGGCGTCGACAGTTCGGTGGTTGCGGCGGAACTTGCCGCCGAAGGCTACGATGTCGTTGGAATTACTCTGCAACTCTACGATCACGGTGCCGCCCTGGCGAAAAAGGGCGCCTGCTGCGCTGGCCGCGACATCCAGGATGCGCGCCGCGTGGCAGAGCGGATCGGTTTCCCGCATTATGTGCTCGATTATGAGAGCCGTTTCCGCCAGGCAGTAATCGATGAGTTTGCCGATCAGTACTTGTCCGGCGCGACACCGATTCCCTGCGTGCGCTGCAACGAGCGGGTGAAGTTCCAGGACCTGCTCCGCACGGCGCAGGAGCTTGACGCGGACTGCTTCGCAACCGGGCACTACATCCGGAGGGTCGAGGGGCCTGCGGGGCCGGAGCTGCACCGCGCCGTCGATGCCGGGCGGGACCAGTCCTATTTCCTGTTTTCCACCACGCCGGAGCAGTTGGCGTTTCTGCGCTTTCCCCTCGGCGGTCTCGCATCGAAAGACGAGACCCGGGCCTTGGCCGCCCGCCACGGGCTTAGCGTCGCCGACAAGCCCGATAGCCAGGACATCTGCTTCGTCCCCCAGGGCAACTACGCCCAAGTGATCGAGAAGCTGCGTCCCGGCGCGGCCGAACCAGGGCAGATTGTCCATCTCGACGGCCGCGTTCTGGGCGAACATCGGGGCATCCTTCACTATACGATCGGACAGCGCCGCGGCCTCGGCATCGGCGGTGGCGAGCCGCTCTATGTGGTCAAGCTGGACCCTGATAGGCACTGCGTCATCGTCGGACCCCGGGACGCGCTCGCCACGAGGCTTGTGCCGACGGGTTCGGTGAACTGGCTGGGGGACCGGCCGTTCGAGGATGCGCCCGAGGGCGGTTGGGAGGCCGCAGTCAAGGTCCGCTCGACCCGCGCCCCCTGCCCCGGCCGAATCCATCCGCGCCCGGGCGGCGCCGAGATTGAGCTTTTGACGCCTGAGGATGGCGTGGCGCCAGGCCAAGCCTGTGTTTTCTACGCCCCCGAAGGTACCCGCGTTCTTGGCGGCGGCTGGATCGAGCGCGCAGCCTGAGCAGGCCCTTGCCAGCCCGCCGGACCCACCCTAGCCTCGCGGCAAATCCCGCAGGAGAGAGACGCCCCATGCCCGACACAGCCGCCGTTCTCAATCGTCTCGATCAGGACCGAGACGGAGCCCTCGCGCGGCTGTTCGAACTCATCCGCCTGCGCTCCATCTCGACCGACCCGGCCTATGCGGAGGAGTGTCGGAAGGCCGCCGATTGGCTGGCCGGCGACCTCGCCTCCATCGGGTTCGAGGCGAAAGCGCACGCAACCCAAGGCCACCCGATCGTGCTCGCCCAGGACCACGACGCCGAAGGGCCGCATCTCCTCTTCTACGGCCATTACGACGTGCAACCGGTGGACCCGATCGAGCTGTGGGAGGCCGACCCATTTAACCCAGAGATCGTCACCCGCGAGGACGGCAGTCAGGCGATCCGCGCCCGGGGCGCCAGCGACGACAAGGGCCAGGTGATGACCTTTGTCGAGGCATGCAGGGCCTGGAAGACGGTCGCAGGCCGCCTGCCCTGCAAGATCACCATGGTGATCGAGGGGGAGGAGGAATCGGGGGGCGCCAGCCTGCCCCCGTTCCTAGAAGCACATCGCGACGCGCTCGGCGCCGATATCGCGCTGGTCTGCGACACCGGCATGTGGGACACAAAGACGCCAGCGATCACCACCATGCTCCGCGGCAACACAACCGAGGAAATGACGATCCACGCGGCCTCCCGCGATCTTCACTCCGGGATCTATGGCGGTGTCGCGGCGAACCCGATCCATGTGCTGACGCGGATCCTGTCGGCTTTGCATCACGATGACGGTCGGATCGCGATTCCCGGCTTCTATGACGGCGTGCCAGACCTGCCAGCGGATCTGCGCCAGCAATGGGACGGTCTCGGCTTCTCACCGGAGTCGTTTTTGGGCGAGATCGGCCTCTCTCAACCCTGGGGCCGGCATGGGCATTCGGCGTTAGAGCATCTCTGGTCCCGTCCGACGGCGGAGGTAAACGGCATCTGGGGCGGCTATACCGGTGCCGGGTTCAAGACCGTCATCCCGGCGGACGCCCATGCCAAGGTCTCGTTCCGCCTGGTCGGCGATCAGAATCCCGAGCGGATTCGCGGACTCTTCCGCCAATTCGTCGAAGACCGGCTACCCGCCGACTGCCGCGCCAGCTTCATCGGCCATGGCGGCGGGCACGCAACCCGCATGCCGCTGGAAGATCCGGCCTTCGCCAAAGCCCGCCAGGCGCTGAGCGACGAATGGGGCACTGAGGCGGCGTTTATCGGCTCCGGTGGGTCGATCCCTGTGGTGGCGCAGTTCAAGTCCATCCTGGGCCTCGACGCTATGCTGATCGGCTTCGCGCTGGACGATGACCGCATGCACTCGCCCAACGAACGCTATGGCCTCGCCAGCTTCCAGAAAGGCGCACGCTCTTGGGCCCGGGTGCTGGCGGCCTTGGCCTAGTCGCGGACCGGGACACGCCCGGAAGCCCATTTCCCTTTGAAGTGTGTTGGGCCTTTCACGCGAGCTTTGGCTAGACCCACCCCCAACGCGTTGGCGCTTTTCGTGCCGCCCATGCATCGGTCGCGGCGCCATACGCCTTTAGCAGGTTAGACGCACCGCTTAAAAGACACTGTGATCGCCCCGTTCCACCTCCGCATCGCCGCGGATTACCTGGGCATAGTAGTCAAACAGAGTGTCCGACCCGGCGGAGGGCGTCGCCTCGGCATTATAGCGGCCGGTTGCGGGGTCCAGGACCAGCATGGACTCGGTCGCGTAGAACTTGCCGATCCGGGCAAGTTCAGCCTTCGCGGCCAGAGACGGCACCACCCGGCCGAGCGTGGCCAGGCCCCAGATGATCGCATCGAGGAGCGCCACGGGCACCCGTTTCACCTTCGGCTGTCGGCCCAAAAGTCCGAACAGATGCTCCGCTTGCTGCATCGGTGTGATCGCGGGACCCGGACCGCCAATCGGCAGAATCCGGTTGTGCCGCGACGGATCGGCGATGCAACCGGCCAGATACCCGCCCAGATCCCGGTCGCTGATCGGCTTGCAGGACGTCAACGCGCCGTCGCCGAAGACCAAGAAGGGTTTGCCGCGCTTCACCCGATCGATCTGGCCGGACAGCGATTTGAAAAAGGCCGTCGGCCGCACGATGGAATAGATTAACCCAGATTCGATCACGGCCCTTTCCGCCGCAAGTTTCGCATGCTGAAAGGCCAGTTTCGGCGCTTGCACGCAGATTGCGGACAGCAGAACCACCTGGCCGACGCCAGAGGCCTTGGCGATCTCCAGGGCCGTCACCGTTGCCTTATGGTCAATAGCCCAGGCGTCTTCCGGACTGCCGGTGCGGGAGGCCAGGCAGGACACCAGGGCCTCGAAACGATCCCCGCAGAACCCGTCCTCTCGGAGAGAGGCTTTGCTGGTCACATCGCCGAAGCGCAGGGTTGAGCCCTCCGGCACGCGGGGCACTTTATCCTCGGCGGGGCGGCGCAGGAAACAGGTGACATCATGGCCAGAGCGCAGGAGGGCCGCGGTGGTCGCCCGCCCGATGGTTCCCGTGGCGCCCAGTACCATGACGCGTTTCGGCCGGTAACCGGCAGGGTGATTGGGGCTCCCACTCATGGCGCCGGTGGTCTCCCACATCGCCAGCGCCCGGTCCAGGGTGCAGCCCGCTAGCCGTCAGTCGACGTCGTTCCGACCCAGCCCGCGGCTTCAAACCAAGTGGTCGCCCAGATTGCGCTCCAGATCGTGGCGGATCGTGTGGTGATGCAGCGGCTGATTGCGCACGGTCGCGAACTCAATCAAGAAGCTTTCTCCGTGGAGCCGATAATAGATCGACGGCCCGCCCAAATCCGCCCCCGCCCACCCGAACCGCACGGCCATTGGGTCGCCAATTGCTAGGCGCCCCCGTTGCTCCTCCGCCAACGGGGCGGCGAAATTGTCGACCGCATAGACCTGCATCAGCCGCTCGGCGATCTGCGCTTGCTGCGTGCTGAGATCGCCAAGAGCCACGCCCTCTCGTGCGTCGTCCAGCGCATCTTCACTGCCTGCCCGGGTGATGATGTTGCCGTAGGAGCGGTCGCGGATCAGCGCCGCCTTGCGGGTGGTCTCGGTGAGATCGGCATAGAGGATGCGGCCCAGCGTCTCCTCGTCCGGTAGGACCACCATGCCCTTATGGGGTCCGGATGGCACGGTGTTCGGCTCCGACGAAAACGACGACGGGGTGATCGAAATCACCGTGCTGCCGAGCAGTGTGAAGCTCAAGGTCAAGTGGTGCCCCTCGAACCGCCAGGCCCAGGCTCCATCCTCGGACGGGGTGCCGAAGATCGCGGTCGAGAAGCGCTCTCGATTCCGGTGTGATGGCCCCTTGCCCCATTCGTCGCGCAGAATGTCCTGTTGCAGCATGATCCGCTCGGCCTTGGTCATCCCCTCCTCGCTGAGCGCAGAAGAGAGGAGGTCGAGCGCCGCGTCCTTCTGCTCCGGCTGCATATCCTCCAGCGGCAGACCGGGCGCGGTTCGGGCGCCAAGCATGTAATTCCAGCGCCGCCTCGTGCGGCTGTCGAAATCGAAGCGCGCTTCCTCCGCCTGCCGGTCGTCGAGGAGCGAGAGGAAACGCTGCGCGCGGTCGAGCATCTGCCGCCCCACGGTCTCGGTCGCGGCGAAAGCGGCGGGTCCGGCCAGGGCCGCGGCGGCGCCGAGCGCCAAGGTCTCGCGACGGCTTACGGTGGCGGGGATCCGGCGGGCATTCCGGTTGGGGGACGTCATGGCCGATCCTTTCTCGGACAAGGGCGAAGGGTCATGCGGTTCCAGCCCTTGATGTGGGCCCCGCCAAAGGCGGGGCAAAGCCCCTCGGCCGCATAATCTTCAGGCGGCGATTTCTTCCGCCGCGGCCTCGATGGCGGCCTCGGTCTTCGCCAGGTCGTCGGCGCCATGGGCCAGCGAGATATAGAACTTGCTCGGCGGCTTCAGGATCCCCTCCGACCGCATCACCGCATTGAACGCGGCGAGCATCGCGCCGTCGCCGTGGAACACGCCGCGATAGTCGCGGACCGGTCGCTCGGTGAAGACCACGTCGAACAGCACGGGGTCGCCGACGATCTGCGCTGCCACGCCCACCCTGGCGAACTGCGCCGACAGCGCCGCCATGATCGCGCTGCCATGGGCGCGGATCGCCTCGTAGCTGCCCGGGCGACGCAAGATCTCCAGCGTCTTTAGCCCAGCTACCGCCGCCACCGGATTGCCACTGAGCGTGCCGACTTGATAGGTGAACCCCTCAGGCCCCACCGCGCCCTTGTCGAAATGCGCCATGATTTCGCGCCGCCCGGCGATGGCCGCCAGTGGGAAGCCGCCGCCGATCACCTTGCCCAGGGTGCAGAGATCCGGCGTCACCCCATAAAGCTCCTGACCTCCGCCATAGGCGAGACGGAACCCGGTGACCACCTCATCGAAGATCAGCACGATGCCGTTACGCGCCGTCTCCTCCCGCAGCATCTCCAAAAAGCCGGGCGCGGGCGGGATCAGACGCTGCAACGGCTCGACGATCACCCCAGCGATCTCGGCTGCATGCGCCCCTATCATCCGCCGGGCCGCTTCGGCGTCGTTAAAGGGGGCGACCAGAACCTCCGCCTCGACCGAGTGTGGGATGCCGGCGCTGTCAGGCACCGGCTGCGGGAAATTGACCAATCGCTCCGGCGCCAGGCTCATCAGCGCTTCGCCCGACATGCCGTGATAGCCGCCCTCGAATTTCAAGATCTTCGGCCGCCCGGTATGGGCGCGGGCGAGGCGCATGGCATACATGTCCGCCTCTGACCCGGTCGACACATAGCGGAGTTGCTCAGCACAGGCGACCGCATTGCAGATCACCTCGGCAAGCTCGATCCCCGCGGCATTCGATGCAAAAAACGTGAACCCGCGGGAGAGCTGCTCGGTCACCGCCTCGACCACCTCCGGATGGCCGTGGCCCACCAGCATCGGGCCAGAGCCGATTAGATAGTCGACATATTCGCGCCCGCTCTCGTCCCAGACCCGGCTGCCGCGGCCCTCGCGCAAAACGATCTTCGGGTCAAAATTGCCGAATCCCCCGGCTGGTAGCACCCGATCCGCGCGGGCTAGCCAATCGCGCTCCGTCTCGGACTTGTGGCGCTCCAGCATCGGCCGACTCCAGTCTGTCTGGGATATGCCGTGAAGTTTCCCCTATCGGCACAGAAATGCCAACGAGTTTCGGAAATATTCGCGATTATCCAGCGGTTTGGCATCCCATTTCCAGTGGCTCGTTCGCGCCTGTGCAACCGCTTAGGCGGGTTCTCTACCGTCCAGGGAATTGCGCCGCCTCTCAGTGGTCTACAGCACCATTGGCTCAAACCCGCGCAGGCGTGCCCTGCCCTGGCGCTGATACGTGAGCTGCCCGGCGATGCGATGCAACACCGCCTCCTACACCGCGACCTTGTTCGGCCGTCCGGCCTCCTCCAGCCGCGCGGCGATGGCCAAGGTGTTGGCGGGGAGCGATGGCAGCGCGTCGATCAGACCCAGTGTGCAGAACATATCGTTGGTGAGGCAATTCCAGTGGGTCTCAAACTGGATCGGGATGCCCTCCCGATCGGCCAATTCGATCCAGCGGCGGATGACCGAGATCGCTCCCTCGACCATTAGGGCAAAGACCTGGCAGATGATATTGTCGAGGGAGGCGCCGAAACTGCAGACGGGCCGGAGCGTATCGTGCAACGCCTCAACCAAGCGGGGAAAGGCGACGATCAAGGCTCAGCAAGGCGCGCTCCAGACATGGGTGGATCGCCTGGGTGGTTTCCAGATCGGCAAGGCCCAGATCGATGGCAAGCCCGTTGAAATCGGCATCGCCAACCCTGTCGCAAACCCGATCCAGCCCCTACCGCTCGCCCGAGGCATCAAGGGGATGAACCGCTCAAAGCGGTTAAGAGACCCGGAGGTTCGTACTCACGCCGCTTCGAGACGGCGAAGGGTGCCGTCGCCGCGGGGCACGATCCAAACCTCATCGTAGGGGTAGTCGGCCTCGGATTTGCTCCAGAGCTTCCGCAACACCTCGACCTGAAATTCGATCCATCCCATGGCATAGGGCTCAGCGCCGCCATCCCGCATCGCCGCATCCAGGTCCTTCAAGCGCCAGAAAGGGACCGACGGGAAGGAGTGATGAGCGGTATGATAGGGCATCTGCCAGCAGAGCCAGCGCATCAAGGCATTGGTCTTGGTCGTGCGTGTATTGCGGAGAATGTCACTCTCGTGGCTCAGTCCCAGATGCTCGATAGTATTTTGGAGCTGGTGCACCGGCTTCATCAGGAGCAAAGGCGCGAGCCACAGGATCACCGCTGCCCAGGACTGGGCAATGACCGAGACGACGGCGATCCCGCCATAGAGCGCTGCATGGATCCGCGCCTCCCGTACGACGGTAGCGTGCTCGTCCGGGCGAATATAGGGCTCCGGAACGATGCCACGGGAAAAGCGGACGATCCGGGCAATGCGGGAATACCAGTAGGCAGGACCCCAAAACCACAAGAGGTAACTCTGGAGGGTATATGGCTCCCGGATCAGCTCCCCGTCCTTCTCCCAATTTTGAGTGTGCTGGTGGTGCGCCCAGTGCTGGATCTTGTCGAAATCGCGCGGGTAGATCATCAGGAAACCGATGACCCGGCCGAACAGGATATTGGGCGATTTGGTCTTGAACACCGTGCCGTGAGAGAGCTCGTGCTGCCCGGCATAGAGGAAGTTCAGCAGCACGCCGTGGACCAAGAAGACGGGCACAGCCCACCAGGTGCCCCAGAGCGTCCAGAGGAGGGTGCCGGAAAGAAGGATCGCGCCGGCATGAGAGCCGAGCTGCAACGCGCCCCGGAGATCGGATCGCTGCATCAGGCCGCGCATAACCGCGGGCTGGACGAGGCGGCGGCGGGTGAAACTGGCCTCCATGGCGGTCTCCTCGGCTTTGGTTGGCGATAGCCTAGCCGAACAGGACCGTGTCGCCCATTATAGTTTCGCCTGGCGGGACGGTTCCGCCCCGGCTGCGCCGTGCCGTCCTGGCCGCCGCGTCAGGCACCCGGCCGGTGGCGGCGTGGCCGCTCGCGGCGGCGTGTCGATATCGGTGCCTTTGGAAACGCCGCTAGGCGCCCGCGACCGTCCCGCAAGCGCCTTCGATGCAACCGCGCCGCGGGCGCCTGCGGTGCCACCGGCCGGGTGCCTGACGCGGCGCCCCTGCGGCCTCTCCATCCATACAGCGTTTTGGGGCGACAGAGCCGCAGCAACCATTCCCGACAAGCAGCAGCTCGCACCGACGCCTCAGCCACCCTTTGGCCCGAAGAGCGCCGCCAGATAATCCACCATCTCCGGCACCATCTTTTCGCCCCAGCCATTTGCAGCCGCCATCCCCAGCGCGTGTTTGGTCGCCGGTGCGATCTGGCTCGGCACGCCCAGATCATCGGCCATGGCGGCATAATAGCCAACATCCTTCCGCGCATTGCCGATGGAAAAGGCCAGCATTACCTCACGGTCGACCGCCTGGGCCCGGATGAAATCCATCATCCCGGATTTGAGCGGCCCGGCAGACATCACCTCATAGAGCTGCTGGCGCGGGATCTCCGCCCTGTCGGCGATCGCGAAGGCCTCGGCCATCGCAGTCGCCGTGGTCATGGCGAAGAAATTATTGATCAGCTTCAGGGTATGCCCGGCACCGAGCGGGCCGAGATGGAAGACATTCTCACCGAGATCCTCGAACACCGGCTCTGCCCGGGCGAAGTCCGCGGCCTCGCCGGCTGCCATGATGTTGAGCTTGCCCTCCACCGCATGCGCAGGCGTCCGCCCCAAGGGCGCGTCCATATAGGCGCTGCCGGCCGCTCGTACCTCCGCCCCCAGCGCTTTGGTCGAGCCGGGCAGCGAGGTCCCGAAATCGATAACCAGGCTGCCGGGCTTTAGGCCCGCGATCACCCCCTCCGCGCCGCGCATCCGCGCCTCGACCGAGGCGGAGGTGTCGACGCAGAGCATCACGATCTCCGCCGCCTCGGCCAGCGCCTTTGCGGTCGGAACCTCGGTTGCGCCACGGGCTACCGCCGCCTCGACATTGGCCCGGGCCCGGTTCGCCATTACGGTCATCGGATAGCCGAGGCTTTGCAGCCGGTCGACCATCGCGGATCCCATCAGCCCGAGCCCGATAAAGCCGATCGCCGGTTTCGCCATGCCGCGCCTCCTTATGCCATCCGGGTCAGATCGAGCGGCACGCCGGCCGCCAACCAGCCACCGTCCACCGGCAGCACCACGCCCGATACATATGCGGCCGCATCGGAGGCGAGCCAAAGGCAGGCCTGCCCGATCTCCGCCGCCTGGCCATAGCGGCCCATCGGCACCGACCGCCGCACCGCCTTGCCCGCCGCCTCGCTCGGCGCCAGGCGGGCCATGCCCTCCGTCCCCTCGATGGGCCCAGGAGAGATGGCATTGACCCGCACCCCGGCGGAACCCCATTCCAAGGCTAGCGACTTCGTCAACATATCCACCCCCGCCTTGGCCGCGCAAACATGGCTCTGCATCGCCATCGCCACCTGCGCCTGCGGGGCGGAGATATTGATCACGCTCGCCCCGGGCTTTTTCAGATGGGCAAAGCCCGCGCGCATCACATGGAACGTTCCGAGCAGGTCGATATCGACAACCGACTTGAACCCGTTGGGGCTCATCGCCACCGCGGGCGCTGGGAAGTTGCCAGCAGCGCCCGAGATCAGAACATCGGTGTCGCCCCAATCCGCCATCGCCTCCTCGACCGCCTCCGGGTTGCGGACGTCGAGCGCATAGCCCTTCGCGCCGTCGCCGAGCTCGGCCACAGCGGCGTCGACCTTCTCCTGGCTGCGCGAGGCAACCGCGACGGTGGCGCCGACCCGGGCGAACGCCGCCGCCACGCCGAGATTGATGCCGCTGGTCCCGCCGAAGACGAACACCCGGGCGCCGGAGAAATCGAAGCTTGCGCGCATGGTTCGGTGTCCTCCTTGTCTGCCGCAGGGCCGCCTGCGACGCTCTCGGCGTCTCGGCTCGGCCCGCCCCCGCGACATCCATACACGCATCGCGCCCCCGGGCCAGGGGTTCCGCTGCGCAACCCGGCGGAACGAGGCCGCCACCCTTGCCCGACCCGGCAATGTGGCCATGATCGAGCATTGGAAGGCGAATAGGGGGACGCATGGAGCAGAGACGCCACATCGCCGTGATCGGCGCCGGTATCGTCGGGGTCGCAACGGCGATCTGGCTGCAGCGCGACGGGCACCGGGTGACGCTGATCGACCGGGAGGGACCGGCCGCCGGTGCCAGCCACGGCAATGGCGGGGTCCTCGCCTCCGCCGGCATCGTGCCGGTGACGGGGCCAGGCTTGTTGGCGAAGGCGCCGCGGATGCTGTTCGACCGCGACGGGCCGCTCTGGCTGAAATGGCAGCAACTGCCGCGGCTGCTGCCCTGGCTGATCCGTTATCTCGGCCATTGCTCGGAGGCGGAGACGCGCCGCATCGCGGCCGCCCTGGCGGGGGTGACGGCCGACAGCCTGGCCGAACACCAGGCGCTCGCCATAGGGACGGGCGCGGGGCGCTGGATCGTCCCCTGCGACTTCACCTATCTCTACCGCAATCGGGCGGCCTTCGAGGCGGATGCCCTTGGCTGGTCCCTCCGCGAGGAGCATGGCCACAAGGTAGAGGTGCTGGAAGGTCCCGCTCTTCGCGCCTACGACCCGAACCTCGGGCCGTCAATCGGTCTCGCCGCGGCGATGCCGGGCCATGGGCGGATTACGGACCCCGGCGCCTATGTGCATGCTCTTGCCGAGGATTTCCTGACCAACGATGGCCAATTCAGGCAGGCGGAGATCGACGATGTCACCGTCGAGCAGGGCCGGCTGACCGGTCTCCTTGCTCAGGGCGAGACGATCGCCTGCGATGCGGCGGTGGTCGCCACCGGCGCCTGGTCGGGCCCGCTTGCCCGGCGCCTCGGCATCCGTGCACCTCTGGAAAGCGAACGCGGCTATCACCTCGAATTGTGGGGGGCGAGCGCCATGCCCCGGACGACCGTGCTCCTGGCGAAGGAGAAGTTCGTAGCAACGCCGATGGAGGGACGGTTGCGCCTCGCGGGCCAGGTGGAGTTCGGCGGGCTCCA
Source organism: Pseudomonadota bacterium (assembly GCA_039513195.1). GTDB lineage: Bacteria > Pseudomonadota > Alphaproteobacteria > Rhodobacterales > Rhodobacteraceae > Thermohalobaculum. The sequence goes on from JBCCRM010000014.1 coordinate 25,392, forward strand.
GGCACCGGCGTCGCGCGCGCCCTTCCGCCTGTTCCGGAAGGCGATCCGCGAAGCGCTGCCGGGTATCACCTGGGAGCGGGAGGTTGAGTGGCTGGGCCACCGGCCGAGCTTGAGCGACTCGATCCCGGTGATCGGGGAGGTACCGGGCATCGCCGGGGCGTTTTTGGGCTTTGGCCATCACCATGTCGGCCTGACCTGTGGACCCCGGACCGGACGCCTGCTTGCGCAGCTCGTCGCGGGGCGTACACCGAACCAAGACCTATCCGCCTATGCACCGGCCCGCTTTGCCTGATCCGGCGCGGGCGGATGGGTTCGAGGGCTCGGGGCGCCGCGTCTGTCGCCCGGCTGACTCTCCACGGGCGCGGGTTTATAGGCGCCGCCGCGGGCGCCGCTCCATCCACATGCCCGACCGCTGACGCGGCGGCCTGGACGGCCGGTCCGCAAGGACCGGGCGGAACCTTCCCCTCTCCGCTCAGGCCGATATCCGGCTATTTACGCAGGTAACGCCCATCCGACTGCTTGATGAAGGTACCTTTCGGCGCCTGCTTCTCGATCTTCTCTGCAAACAGTCGACCGACGGCTCCCACTGGCACATCAGATTGCTTCGCCCGCTTCTCATAGATCGACCGGCGCTTCGCATTGACCGAGCTTACCAGCGCCTGCGCATCCCGCGGCGCGCCGCCGCCCCGGAGTTCCACGAAGCCGTCGAACCGCTCGGCGATCACGCCGCTCGCCCGATAGGCGTCGAGCTTGCCCTGCGCCTCCGCCGCCCCGGGCACCATGACCAGCACCAGGACCATCGCCGCGATCAGCGCACGCATCGCCTGCCCGACCTTAGAAAATCTCCGGATCATTGGCGATATCCTCCTCGGCCTGTTCTTCCAGCTTCACTCGGACTTCCGCATCCAACTTCACATTTAGATTGATCGTGATCGGCTCCTGCGGCGCCTCGACCTTCACCGTGGGTGTGCAGCCTACGGCCAGCATCACGCTCCCCAAGAACACCGCCAAAGCCGGCCCGCCCATCCTGCCATCCTCGCTCTAGGCGCCCCACGATCCGGGTGCCGTTTGCCTCTCACGGGACCCTAGCCGGAATCCGTCGACGATCCATTGAAAGGTCACCGAATTGCCCCGAAGCCGCCTTCCAGAAGCTCGGTCCCGATCCGCTCGCCGTCGCGCATCGCGGCCAGGATCGGGCCAAGCGCCCCGCTGAACGTCACATTGAAGCGGAAGGGATAGCCGTCGAGTACCGCCGGATTGCCCCCGTCGAGTGCCACGCCCAGGGTCAGATCGCCGCCCTCCGTCTGGTTTACCGTCAGACCCAGCGCGGTGTAACGGAAATCCTCCAGCGCCCGGACCGCCAGATCGACCTGCTGGCCGGAGCCCACCAGACGGTCCCGGGTCGGTCCCCAGTCGACGCTCAGCACCCCGGGCTCGGCCGCCGACAAGGCGCCCCCGTCGACCATCACCGCCTCCTCGCCCAGCACCACGGGAATGCGGCCGGAGAGGACGCCGGTGCCGTTCACGCCTTCGATCTGCCAGTCGCGCAATAGCCGTTCGAGGGAGACGTCTTGGACAACCACCTCCACTGCCTGGCGCGGTGCCGCCGGACGCAGGCGTAGTTCCTCAACCAGGATTCTTCCGCCGGCGAGCGCCGCCTCGGCACGGTCTAGGCGCAGCAGCGGCCCGGCGTCGGTCGCCAGCAGCGCGAAACGCGCCGCCGTCCGCCCCAATGGCACACCGGCGATCACCTGCCTGGCGGTCAGCGCCTGCACCCCGCGGGTAACCGGCGGGAAAAGCGAGCGAAATGCCAGCTCGCCAGCGAGCCCTTTTACCCGCAGATCACCGCGGCTCACCGAAAGATCGGCCAGATCCAATGTCGCCTGCCCGCTCAATGCACCCCCGGCAGGGCGGGCAAAGCGGCCCGACACCGTCGCCGTTCCGGTTGCCGCCCTTAGATCCGTCAAGGCAGCGCTTAAGGCGCCCGGCTGTAACCCGCCCTTGGCAAACGTCACCGCGGTCGGCCCGAAATCCGCCTGGACGGCCCCGGTCCCAAGATTGCCGCGCACAGCAATGGGCACGCGGACCGCCCCATCCAGGGCCACCGCCTCGCCGTCCAACCGAAGCGATGCCGGCCGCATGACGCCCTCTGCACTAAGCGAAACGGGCGGAAAGCGCCGGGCGGCGCTGGAGCTCAAGTCCCGGACCGTGGCGCTCAGCGATATCGGCTCTGCCCGCCCGCCAGGGGGAACCAGGGGCACGCGCGCGCTGACGCCGGAAACCGCAATCGCGTCGGAAGGTAGCGTCATCGCCGCTCGTTCGACCCTCAGAACGCCACCCCGTGGATTGGCAGTCTGGAAGTCGACCGCAATTCGGCCCGGCTCCGCCGCGAAGCGCCGCGCCGGCGTCCGCTCTGCCGCAAGGACGCCCGAGAGCGGATCAAACGCCGCCTCAATGGCGACCGAAACGCTGTCTTTTCCGAAGGCGAGGGATGTTTCTCCCAGCATCGCCGACAGAGGGCTGTCGAGGATCGCGAGATCCGGCGCAGAGACCCCGAAAACCTGGACTCTTGCCCCGTCGCCAAGGGTCGCGCTGACAAGCTCCGGCCCGAGGCGAAACGATAAAGGCGCCGAGAGCCGAGCGGTCGAGAACCCGCCCTGCCCCTCCGCCACCACGGCGCCAAGGGCCAGGTCCAGCGCCCCGTCCAGAGACCCACCAGCGGTGTCGAGCGTACCGCCCGCTTGCCACGTAAGCCGCTCGACCCGGCCCACAAAGCTGCCTTGGGCAAGCTCGAGCCCCTCGACGTCTAGATCGAGGGCGAGCTCGGCCGGACCCTCCGGCACCGCGCCCTTCTCGACGGCCACCTTCGCGCTGGCGGACAGCCTCACGGCGCCGGTGCCTACCGTGCCCCGCAGGGCCATAGAGGCCCGTGCCATGCCGCGGTTTGGCCAGGCCACCAACGGCTCCGGCCCTGGCAGCAGCGCAAGCGTGATCGCCTCCACCCCCTCCGCCGGCGGCAGCGGCAGATGCGAAAGCCCGGTTAACTCGACCAGACCCGGCCTGCTCAGCGCCGCCACCACGACCCCATCGTCTCGCGTCAGACGCAATTGCAGATCCGCCGTCGCCCGGGGCGATCCTCCGATCCCGGCGTCCTGCACAGCCAGGCCAAGATCGACGGCGAGCGGCGCCTCTGCCAACCACCGGGCCGGATCCGCGAGCAACGACGGCAGATCTTCAAGCCGCCCGGAAACGGTCGCCTGGCCGTTGCCCGAAGGCGCCTCTGCGGTCAGTCCAAGGGCGGTCAGGGCCGCCAGCGCGCCTGCCGCCTCCGCCGCAAGGCGCAACTGCGGCGCCTCCGGCCCCGCCTCGGTGGCTAGGCTCAGCTCGGCAACCGCCTGATCGAGGGTCAAAGCAGCGGCAATATCGATGTCGGGAGCTGCGGCATCGCCCTCCACCCGTCCATGCAGGGTCAGCGATCCGTCCCCAGCCGGGGTGGCGCGAAAGCCGATCTTGGCGTCCTCCACCAGGATCCGTGGCAGAAGAGCCGGGCGGCCCGCACCGGATGCCGATAGGTCCACGCCGAAGCGGCGGAGCAGCGCGTCGACCCGGTCGCGGAGCGCAATACCCGCCCCATCCACGGTGGCGCGAAGACCGGCGATGTGGACTTCGTCCGGCATCCGCGACAAGCCATCGGGGCCGAAATGCAGATCCACCGTCTTTGCCACTGGCATATCCGGTCCCAAGGAAAGATCGGCCAGAGCCACCCGTCGCCAGTCGAAGGCCGCCACCGTGAACCGGATCTCCGACGCACCCCGCTCAGCCAAATAGGCCCGCCCGGCCGCCTCAACCAACGCACTGCGCAGAGGTAAAGCCACCGCCAGCGCCAGCCCAATCAGGCTCGCCAGCGTTAGGATCGCCGATGCCAGGCGTACCAACGGAAAATCCCCTGCCAGTCCGAAACGCGGCGCACCATGGGGGCTATTTCCCCCCTCGTAAAGACAGTGCGGGCGGTGCACACTTCCCCAGATCGCAGATGGAGAATCCGATGAGCGCCACCCCGCAAATTCTGCATGACACCGCCGCCCTCGACCACCGGGCCGAGCGCGAAGATCTGGCCGCTGCGTTCCGCTGGACCGCCAGGCTCGGCTTTCACGAGGCGGTTGCAAACCATTTCAGCCTGGCGGTGAGCGAGGACGGCAAGCGTTTCCTGATGAACCCGAATCAGCGGCATTTCTCCCGCATTCGGGCGTCGGACCTGCTGCTGCTCGACGCCGATGACCCGGAAACGCTGTCCCAACCGGACGCGCCGGACCCGACCGCCTGGGGCCTTCACGGCTCGGTCCACCGCCGCTGCCCCCATGCCCGCTGCGTTCTGCATGCCCATCCAATCTACTCGACCGTCCTGGCGAGCCTCGCCGATTCGACCCTCCCGCCGATCGACCAAAACACCGCCACCTTTTATGGCCGTGTGGTCATCGACGAGGAGTTCGGCGGCCTCGCTTTCGAGGAGGAGGGCGAGCGCTGCGCCGCGATGCTGAGCGACCCAAAGGTTAAGGTGATGGTCATGGGCAATCACGGCATCCTGATCCTCGGCGACACCGTCGCAGACGCATTCAACCGGATGTACTACTTCGAACGCGCGGCCGAGACTTACATCAAGGCGCTGCAGACCCAGCGGCCGTTGCGGGTGCTCTCGGACAACATCGCCGCCAAGACCGCCCAGGAGCTAGAGGAGTATCCAGGCCAGTCGCAACGGCACCTGGCGGAGCTGCGCGCGATCCTCGACGAGGAAGACCCGAGCTACAAGCACTGAGCGATGCGAGCGTTTCGCGGGCTCGCCGACATCACCGCCCATGGCTACTGCATGGGCTGCGGGCTCTGCACGACCGTGGCGCCAGGGGCCATCGCAATGGAGCTGGAGCCGGAGGGCCAGATCCGGCCGCGGGCGAAACGGCGCCTGACGGAGGCTGAGGAGGCGCGGATCGTCTCCCTCTGCCCCGGCGTTTCGGTGAACGGCCCGTTCGAGGCGCCGATGCAGAACCCGGACCCGGTCTGGGGCGATGCGCTGCGGGTGGTCGAAGGGTGGGCCACAGATCGAGAGACGCGCTTCCGCGCCTCGGCCGGTGGGGTGATGACCGCCGTCAATCGCTACCTGTTGGAAAGCGGCAAGGCGGCGTTCATCCTCCAGGTCGCAGCCGGCGGGCCGGATGCCCTGACCTCTCGGCCGGTGTTGATCCGCGACCCCGATGATCTGCTAACCGGGTCGCAATCCCGTTACGGCGCCTGCGCGCCTCTCACACTGATCGAGGAGGCGCTGGATCTCGGCGAGCCCTTCGCCGTCTCCCTGAAACCCTGCGACGTGGCGGGCGTGCGCAACCTGCAGCGCCAGGATCCACGGGCGCGGGATCTGATCGTCCACACCATCGCAATGTTCTGCGGCACGGTGCCGGACCGGTCCTCGAGCTGGGATTTCTTGCGCCGCCGTCAGATCGACCCCTGCGAGAACCCTCCGACGGCGTTCCGCTGGCGCGGCAATGGCTGCCCGGGGCCGACGGTCGCGACCATGGCGGACGGGCGGGCAGTGGAGGGCAGCTACAACGAGATGTGGACCGACAATCCCTACAGCACTCAGTTCCGCTGTAAGATTTGCCCGGATGCCGTTGGTTTGCAATCAGATATTGCAACCGGGGATATCTGGGACAATGCCGTGCCCACGGGCGAGACGCCCGGCGAAAACGCGATCATTGCCCACACCGCCGTGGGGTTGGAGGTGCTGAACGCCTGCGAGGCGGAGGGGCGCTTGACGCTCCACGACGCGGAGACGGACAGGCTGAGCCAGGTGCAGCCCCATCATCTGCGCCTGCGCCAGACCTGGCCCGCGCGGGTCGCCGCTGCGGCGGTCGCCGGGCTGCCGGTGCCGCAGTTCGAGGCCCTCGCAGCGGAGGACTGCACCGCCCAGGTATCGCACGAGGACTTGGCCGAGACTTTCCGCGGCACCCTCGCTCGGATCCAGGCAGGCCAAGGCTCCGAGGCGCCGAGCGATCGGGGTGTGGGCGACGCATGATCGGGCGCCAGACGGCGGAGGGGCCGGCGACGCTCGCCAATTGGCGGGAAGCGCCCTGGAACCTCTGGGCATTTCACCACGTCCGGGAGCTGATCCCCACGGCCGAGATCGTCGCCGGGAGCCCTGCCCCGTTGGTGCCCACCGACCCGCCGGGAACCCTGCCCGATATCGCGGTGCCAGACTCGGGCGGCGGCGAGACCGCGCTGCTCGATCTTCTGCGGCAGGGGCACACGACCGGTCTCGTCGTGCTGAAATCCGGCCGGCTGGCGGCGGAGTGGTACGACCGCGGCTATAACGGTCAGGCGCCGCACCTCTTGTTCTCGATCTCCAAATCGATCACCGGTTGCGTGGCGGGGATCCTGGCAGGGCGCGGCCTTCTGGACCCCGAAGCGCCGGTGACCGACTACGTGCCGGAGGTCGCGGCGGGCGCCTATGGCACCGCGCGGGTCCGCCACCTCCTCGACATGACCGTCTCGACCGGGTTCGAGGAAAGCTATCTCAGCCGACAAGGCAGCTATGGCCGCTATCGCGCCGCGACCGGTTGGAATCCGCCCATCGAGGGAGAGCGCTGGGATCTGCACCGCTTTCTCGCGACCCTGGAGCCGGCAGAGGCGCCGCACGGGCAGAGCTTCCACTATGTCTCGCCGAATTCCGACCTGCTCGGCTGGGTGCTGGAACGGGCTGCGGGCCAGGGATATCCCGGCCTCGCATCACAGCTTTTGTGGAAGCCCATGGGGACAGAGGCGCCGGCCTCGGTCACTGTCGACCCGGTCGGAGCGGCGCGCAGCGCTGGCGGCATCTCGGCGCGGCTCCGGGACCTGGCGCGGCTGGGTGAGCTGATGCGGAAGGATGGTGGAGGGATCGTGCCCCAGGATTGGGTGGAGGACACGCTAACCCAGGGCGACCGGCAAGCCTGGCGGCGGGGCGATCTGGTCGAGCTGTTCCCGGCGGGAAGCTACCGCAATCAATGGTACCAGACCGGCCACCCCTCCGGAGCGTTCGCAGCGGTCGGCATCCACGGGCAGTGGCTGTGGGTCGATAGGGGAGCGGAGGTCGTCGTGGCAAAGACCTCTGCGCAACCGGAACCGATCGACGACGCCATGGACCAGCGCAACATCAACCTTTGCGCCGCGCTAGCGGCTGCGCTGGCATAGGCCCAGGCCTCTCGCTCTCAAAAGACCGCACCCGCTATGGGGCGGGCAGGTGCGGTCCCGTCAGAACTTATGCTTCACAGCAGATGCCGCCGGGAAAGCAGTGATTTGCGCAGCGACGCTTAACCGAGCGCCATCAAGGAAAGGCCCAGCATTGCGGGGTCTTTCCGGGTGATGTGCCAGATTGGCACCTCGGCGATCCGTTCGGCCATTGGGCCCTTGTCGTCATGCTGGGCGAAGAACGGTCCCATCTCCGCCACGCCGCGCCAGGCATCGATCACCCCGCCGGTGAGGTAGAGCCCGCCCCATGCGCCGGTGGCGAGCACCAGATCGCCCGCCACTCGACCAAGCACCTGGGTGAAGAGCCGAAGCGCTTCGCCCGCTGCCGGCTCACTCCGTGCCATAGCCAAAACAGCGGCGCTGTCCGACGCCTGCGAGCCAAGGGCCTCCGCAAGATTGCCGAGCCCGCGGCCCGACAACAGCGCCTCGACCGTCGCGATATGGCCGAGCGCCGCAGCCTCGTCCGCCAGAGGGGCAAACCGCATATGCCCCGGCTCGCCGCCGAGGGCGGTCCACCCCGCCCCTAACGGCACGGCCACCGCGGCGCCAAAGCCGGTGCCAACATTGACCGCGAGCCGCGCACCGGGACCCGCGACCCCACCGCGCAGCGCCGAGAGATCCGGGTCCCCCAGATGCGGCAGCGACAGAGCCACAGCCTCCAAGTCATTGACCAGCCCCACCGGGACATCGCCGAGATGGCGGGACACCGCCTCCGCCTCGACCACCCAGGGCGCATTGGTCAGCTGCACGCGACCGCCTGCCACCGGCCCCGCGGCGGAAATCCCAGCGGATCGAATTGTCTCCGCATCCTCGCTGGCGGCCAAATACGCGTCCAAAGCGTCGAGAAAGCTGGGAAAAGCCGCCACCGCAAAACGATGCTCGGCGGTCAGACCGCCGGCGCCATCGCCCCGCGCAAAGCGCGCATTGGTCCCGCCGAGATCCACCAGGAGCCGCATCCGCTCTCCCTCCCCTAGCGCCGCCTGGCAAGACCGATGCACACCGCCCCGACAACCGCGAGCCCGGCGCCAGCCAGGAACGCGCCGCCATAGCCGACCGCCCCCCAAGCCACCGCGCCGGCAAAGGGAGCGATAGCAGCGGAGGCAAGATAGGGCATCGCCAACAACCCGCTGATCACGCCGAAATCCTGCCTTCCCAGGGTCTCCGCGATCACCACCGGCCGCAAAATGCTTGTCAGGCCATAGCACGCGCCCTGCAGGACCACAAAACCCGCGAGGAGGAGTGCGCTGACACCTGCACCGAGGAGGCAGAGGACCGCAGCCGCCACCCCCGCAAAGGAAAGGACCGCCAGTGCCAAAGCAGGCAGCCCGCGCCCGACGCTGATCATCGCGACCCGGCCTGCGACCTGCATCGGCCCGATCATCGAGGCGGCCAGGACGGCTGTGCCCTCTGCGACGCCCCGCTCGGCAAGGAACGGCAGCAGATGGTTGATCACCACGCCATGCACCAGTGCCATCATCGAGAAGGCAAAGCCAATCATCCAGAAGGCCGGGGTCGCCAAAGCCGCCCGCACGGCGCCGCCCTGGCGGCCGCTGGCCATAACCGCGTGGGTTTCGGGTGCCTTTCGCTCCAGCACCCGGCCGCAAAGCCAGAAAAGCGGCGCCGCGACTCCAGCGGCGATGGCCGCGAAGATCGCGACGCTGGTCTGCCAACCATAGGCCGCCGCAATCCCGGTGCCGACCGGAAACGAAATCGTCGAGGCAAAACCCCCGATCAGCGTTACCGTCATAATGTCGGTCCGCGCCTGCGCGCCCCGCAGCCGGGTGAGATAGGCGAAGCAGGGTTCGTAGAGGCAGGCGGCCATGGCGAGGCCTATCAGCGCCCAGAGCGCATAAAAGGCCGAGAGGCTTTCGACCTGCGAGACCGCCGAGAGCGCCAGGGCCCCATTGACGGCGCCAAGGGTGAGAAGAAGCCGGCCATAGCCCCGGTCGATCACCCGCCCCATCAGCGGCGTTGCGCCTGCGGAGACCAAGAGCGCAATGGTCAGAGCCAGCGCAATCTCTCCCCGACCCCAACCGAAGCCCTCCTCCCAGGCTAGCAAGAGCGCGGGGAACAGGTAGTAGAGCGCGGCCCAAACCAAGGTCTGACCGAGGGCGAGGCCCAGAACCGCCAGCCTCGCCGCCATCGCCGTCAGACCCGCGGCAGCGGCCGTTCCGGCCCAGCAAGGATCGGCGCGTCGATAGGCGCGGCGATATCGGTGCTCTCCAGCATCGGGGGAGTGTCAAACTGCGCTGGGAACGGGATCAACCGGCGGCAGATCAGGCTCTCCATTGCCGGGCGAGTGTGAGCGACGACCACCCGTTCCACCAGATGCGGGCTTTTTCGGGCTGCGATGATGCCCAGCCCGCAGCCCAGGGAGCAGTGTCCGACCATCAAGAGCTTCACAGCCTCCCCCGTTTCGAGGAGATTGGCGGCGGCGCTGGCGGTAGGCAAGCCAGATACGCCGCGCCGGTTCGCGCAAGGCGGCTAGGTCCCGGGGGCGAACGGTACCCCGCCAGTGTCCAGGCCCCGCAAATCCTCCCGCACCGCCCAGGTCGTCGGATCGGTGACCAGGGCTGCCATCCCCTCCGCCGCGAGGGTCAGCAGACGCTCCCCCTTCTCGGGCGAGGACAGGGTCGGATCCCCATTGATCCCATTGCCGCTCGTCTGATGGATCGGGCGCCAGCGGTAGGAGCCCCTGCCGGTCGCATACATATCTCGGGGCCGCGCATTCCGCAGACCCGGCAAATCGGTTCTGTCGACCAGATCGGGCACCACCGCGAGCATCATCGAGGTCTCCGCCTCGCAGGCGTGTTGGATGGTCTCCTGCCCCTCCAGCACCGCGTTGAACTCCGGCCCCGCCTCGTCCGGATAGCTCATCGCGACCAGGGTCGCGGGGGTGGTGGCAGACAGCTCTTCGACCAGGCCCTTCATGGCCAGAATGTTGCCGCCATGGCTGTTGGCGATCAGGACGTCCCGGAACCCCAGTCGTACCAGGCAGGCGATCAGATCGCTCAGCAGCGCGCGGAAGGTCGCATGGCTGATCGACAGCGTTCCGCCAAAGGCCATGTGATGCTCTGACAGGCCCGACCAGACCGGCGGGGTCACGACCACCGGACGGGTGGGATAGGCGATCCGGGCAGCCCGATGCGCGATCTCGGTCCCCAGGCAGGTGTCGGTCATCACCGGCAGATGCGGGCCATGCTGTTCGATCGCCGCAATCGGCAGGATCACGGCCGCCCCCGCAGTGGCCAACGCCCTCAACTCATGCGCCTTCAGGCGCGCCCAATCGACTTCTACCATCACATCCTCATCAGGGGCCGGCGTTTCACGCCCAAGCCGCCCCGCCCTGGCCCGAGCGCGCCCGCGACCGCCCGAAGCCCTGTTGCGTCAGGGCCATTAGCCCAACCTTATGACACTCTGTCACAGCCTTGCGCGACTGACACGCGCCGCGGTTTACGTAAACTCCCGCCGCGCGGGGAAGCAACGGCTCGGACGAACAGCGTGCAAGACGAAGACCCTCCGGTCGACCAAATGGGTAGTGCCGGCACATTTTCTGGATTGAACGATGCGCCTGGCATCGACCAGATCTCCGCCGATCTTTTCAAGGGCCGCACCCGTCAGGTGGACCGGCTGTTCGCAGCGGCCGGCTTTCGCTCGCCGCTGCTGCTTTGGTCGCCGAACCAGATGCAGCTCGGCGACCGCGCCTTTCTGCCGCTCTCGCAGCTCGCCGAGCGGCATGGCGGCGTCCTGCGCGACCGGGATTTCTTCGCCTCGGATCTCGCCGCCTCCCGCGATTGGCTGATGGTGCTGCGGGCCATCGGCCTCGGCTCGGACTTCGAATACGAACACTATGGAAACGGCATCATCGACCATTACGGTCAGGATCTGACCGGGCAGCGGACCTCGCGGATCGGCGGTCATATCAGCCAGTTCTTCCTCGCGCTCTATCGCGCCGCCATGTACCGCAAGGAGAGCTTCCTTAGCGAGCACCAGCCCCCCGGCGCGGTGTTCGTCTCACGCTGGCGCCGCTATGGGGTGCCGATCTTGGACGATGCCGGGCAGGTGGTGCGCTTTGCCGTGATCAACCGTCCGGAAAACCAATTGCGCGCCGGCCTGGCGATGGTGCCGCTGCCCTGCGTGGTTGCCGATGACAGCCAGATCGTCTGCTACTCGAACGACGCGTTTCTTCGGATGCGGCCCTCGGTCGGGGCCGGCCGCCTCGGCATCACCTTGGAGAAGGCGTTGGGGGCGCCCGTGACCCTACCGGCAAGCCCGGCCGAGCTCGCCTATCCGGTTCCCTCGACGGTCGAGCAGGCGATGACCATCACCGGGCCCGATGGCAGCGCGACCGAGATCCAGGCCACCATCGGCGGCGCCGAGCATGGCGGCATGCCGTTCTATGTGATCGTGCTGCACCGGCTCCCCCAGCCCGGCTGAGCGACGGGCCTAGTCGAAGATGTCGAACAGATCCTCCAGATCGTCGAAATCGTCGATCGCCGCGAGGAAGCGCTGATAGACCCCCTTGCGCCGTTTGCCCTTTTTACGGCGCACCGCGCGGTCGGTTTCGGCATGTTGGCCCGGGCGTTCCGCGGCATGCGGCACTGCGGGCTTCGGCTTGCCCTTGGTCTTGCCCTTCGCCTTTTTCGGCGGAGGCTCCAACGCCTCGATCACCGTGATCGGCGCCCCGCAGCCGCAACAGACCAGCCGCTTGGCCCCCGGCGCCAAGATCGAGCGCGCGCCGCAGTAACAGCAACGCACCACCCGCTCCGGCCCTGACCGACGCTCACCCATAGCCCCGCACCATAGCCGCAGTTCGGCGGCAGACAATCGCCGCGGCCGGTTTGCGCGGCGGGTGCGACGCCGCTACCCTCTGGCCCGAGGGATTGAGGGGCAGCGATTTCGATGACGCAGCAGGCGGAGGCGGAGAGCGGCGGCAACCAAGTCGTCGCCATGGCCGAACAGGCCGCCGGATGGCTCGCCGAGCGTTGGGAATATGCGCTGTTCCTCACCCTCTTGGGCGCCACTCGCTGGATCCTGAAATCCACCTGGGCAGAACCGAAGAGCCGCCAAGACCTGATCGCCTTCATCCGCCGCGGCACCTGGCAGCGCTGGTATCAAAGGGGCCTCGGCAAGCTGTTGGCATGGACCGACCGCCGGTTTCTGACCGAGGATCAGTTCGAAACCCTACCCGCAGCGTCATGGCAACGCGCCTGGAGCGTCCGGCTCTACGACCGCTGCCTGTTGCTTGCGGTGGCCTATCCCGTCCTCACAGTCTTGCTGCAATGGGCCGTCTGGAACATCGACGGTCAGATCGGCGACCTGACGGTGTTGGCGGGCGGACAGCCCTGGCATATCCGCGCAGCGGCGTTGGGCGGTATTGCAACGGTATTCCTCTTCGCAATCCTCTCTGCAACACGCCGAACGGTACACGGAAAAGTGCTGTTCGGCGTGTCGGCATTCGCAGTCGCAGTCGCGGTCGTAGCCGCAATCGCAGGCGCAGTCGCGGTCGTAGCCGCAATCGCAAGCGCATTCGCATTCGCAGCCGCAAGCGCATTCGCATTCGCAGCCGCAGCCGCAGGCGCATTCGCATTCGCAGCCGCAGTCGCAGCCGCATTCGCATTCGCAGCCGCATTCGCATTCGCAGCCGCATTCGCATTCGCAGCCGCAGTCGCAGCCGCATTCGCATTCGCAGGCGCAGCCGCAGTCGCAGGCGCAGCCGCATTCGCAGGCGCAGCCGCATTCGCAGGCGCAGCCGCAGTCGCAGGCGCAGCCGCAATTGAAAGGCGGCCCACAGCCTTGCGCTATGGAATGCTGACCCTTGGCGCCGCGGCCCTCCTCACCCTCGGCGCGCGATTTGGGGACAGCGGCTCGCGCACTGCGACACTTCTCATCTTCCTGGGCGTGTTGCCGCTGGTGAATGCGGTGTTCGATTTCGGGTCCATCGGGTTGACCCGCTTTGCGCTGCGGAACGGGCTGAGAAAGGTCGGGTGGCGGACCTTGCTATGGAGCCTCGGCGACCTCGCCGCTGCGGCCGTTCTGTTCCTGGGCCTGGGGTTCGCGGCGATCCTGGCGATCGAGGGGTTGAACGCGGTGGCCCGGGGCGATTTGCTCGACCTATCCGCCTTCTTCGCCGATCTGCGCCCGCCAGACCCGGGCTTCATCGGCCCACTTCAGGGGGTGCCCAGCTATGGCTGGCTCTATGCCACGTTCCTGTCGACCCTGATCCCCACCGCGCTGCATCTGATGGTGGCGGTCTGGGCCGTCGGTCCCGCGCTGCTGCCAGTGCAGTGGCGCTCGACCCTCGCGACCTGGCTCGAGGATGGCGAGGGCCACTTCGCGAAGCGGGAAGGGGCTCTGCTGATCCTCGCCCTCTGGACCGCCTTTGCCATCGCGCTGCCGGTCGTCTTCCTCACCTGGCTGGGGCATCTGGCCTTTTTCGAACACCACACGCTCGGCCCCTGGCTGCTGGACGTCTTCGAGGGGTTTCACCGCCTGCTCGCCTGACATCCCCGCCGCCTCGCAAAGCCGCGCGTCCGTGCTAGGCTGACCCAACGTCACGGCCCCGGGGCGCAGAGGAGTGCCGCCATGTTCGATCCCACCTCCGTCGTCGCCACTGCCTTCGGCGATCATTTGGCGGACCTGTATCTGCAGCATTTCTCCGGGCGAAAACCGGAATACGCGGCCTTTCTGGGCGGCGGCGCGCGGCTGGTACTCGAACGCCTCGGCAATACCGATGCGCTCTACCACAATGCCGAACACACCATGATGGTCACCCTGGTCGGCCAGCAGATCATGCGCGGCCGCCTGCTGACCGAGCCGATCAACCCGGAGGACTGGCTGCATTACACCGTCGCCTGCCTGGTCCACGATATCGGCTATGCCCGCGGTGCCTGCAAAGACGACCGGGACGAGGCCGTCGTCATCAATGCCCATGGCGACACGGTGACGCCGCCGCGCGGTGCCTCGGACGCGTTCCTCGCGCCCCATCACATCGACCGGGGCATGATCTATGCCCGGGAACGCTTCGCCGCATCGGAGTATATCGACGAGGAGCGGATCGCCCGCGCCGTCGACTTCACGCGCTTTCCGGTTCCCGCGGATCCGCATTACCAGGCGACGGAAACCGAGGCCGCCCTGGTCCGCGCCGCGGATCTGATCGGCCAGATGGGCGACCCGTTCTACCACCGCAAAAAGAATGCGTTGTTCTACGAGTTCCAGGAGATCGGCGTGGCGGAGGAGCTGGCGTATCAATCGCCCACCGACCTGGTCGAGCGATATCCGGAGTTCTTTTGGTCGAAGGTCCAGCCCTATATCGGCCCGGCCCTGCGCTATCTGCAGCAGACCAGCGAGGGCAAGCAATGGGTGGCGCAGCTCTACAACCACGTCTTCCAGGTCGAGCATAAGGTCAGCTTTATAGGCCCGTTCCCGGGGCCCAACGGCCAAAATCACTGAGCCCGCTGAACCCCACCGGACCGATCATCGCATTGCCTGTCGCTTTATGTCCTTGTAAATTTTCCGTCGCCATGGCGCTTCGGGTGAAACAAAGATGAGGGATGTGCTAGCTTAACGCAGTGCGTATTGCGCCGCGCGTGACAGCTTTTCTCGACGGCCGCATTCCGGGGGGAGAATCCTTTGATGGCACCGATCCTTCGATCCCTCGCGACAGGGCTGTCCCTGATTGCGCTCGCGACCGGCGGGCCTGCGATGGCGCAAACCGAGGCGGAGAGCACGACGGAGCACTCGGAAGAAGGCAGTGCGGCCGTGCCCGTGGCGATCTCGCCGGCCGACGCGACGCTGAGCGAGGACGAGTTGGACACGCTCGTGGCACCGGTCGCGCTCTATCCGGACGCCCTCCTCGCGCAGGTCTTCGTGGCCGCGACCTTCCCCCTCGACGTGGCGAAGGCCAGCCGTTGGGTCGAGGAGAACGCCGCGCTGGAGGCCGATGCGCGAAGTGCCGCCGCCGAGGCCGAGGGCTGGGACCCCAGCGTCGCGGTGCTCGCCGCGGGCTTCCCGACCGTGGTAACGCGCATGGCCGACGAACTCGATTGGACCGAAAATCTCGGCAATGCGCTTTTGGCGCAAAGCGAGGATGTTCTCGACGCCGTGCAACGGATGCGGGCGCGGGCCGATGCGCTGGGTAATCTGGAAAGTAACCAGGCGCAGACTGTGACGGTCGAGGGCGATGCGATCACCATCGCACCCGCCGACGCGCAGGTCGTCTATGTCCCGCAATACGAGGTTCAAAAAGTCTACACGGCACCGCCACCGCCCCAACCCGCTGTGGTCGAGGACGATGACGACCAAACCGGCGCCTTGATCGTAACCGGCCTGTTGTCCTTCGGGGCCGGCATGCTGGTGAACGAGATCTTCGATGACGACGACGATTGGGACGACTATTGGGGTCCGCGCTACCCGCCGGTAAACTGGGGCGGCGGCTATTTCCGCCCACGCCCGCCCGGCTGGTACGGACCCGGCCGGCCTGGCAGGCCCGGCGGGATCGGCAACACCAATATCGGCGGCGATGTGAACATCAATATCGGCAATGACGGCCGCTGGCGCGCCGACAAACGCCACCGCGACCGCGCCCGCCGGGACATTGCCAGAACCAAGGCGCGCGGCGGCGGCCCAGGCCCCGGCGCTATCCGGCCCGCGGGCGCGGCGCCGCGCGCGGCCAAACGCGACCGGCTCCGCCAGAGCCTCGCCAAACGCAGCGCCGGCGCCCCTAGGATTGGCCGCGCCCCAGGCCAAACCCGCTCCGCCGAGCGTCTGCGCGACGGAAACCGCGCTCGGACCCGCGAGGGCGCGCTGAAACCCGCCGGCAGCCTGACGCGGAACAAAAATGCCCTCAGCCGCGGCAAAGACAGCAGGCTGCGGGCGACCGGCCAGGCGCGCAAGGTGAACCGAACGCCATCGGTCAACCGGACCCAAGAGCGTAACCGCGCCGCGCTCAACCAAACGCGGGACCGGCCGAAAGCAAAACGCTCGGCGTTCGGCCACAAAGGCGGCGGCGTGAAACGGGCGAACCGCGCCAAAGCCCGTGGCGGCAAGAGCGCGCGGCGCGCCAAGGCGAAACGACGCTGAGATCGAGCGCTATCCACAGACCAGGCGAAGACAGAGAGACCGAGACATGGCCCGCATACTCCCTACCCTGCTTCTTCCCGCAGTGCTTCTTCTCGCAGTCCCCGCAACCGCGGCCCCACAAGCCTTCGAGACGCCCGAGGCCGCGGTGAACGCCCTCGTTGCTGCGCTCCGCGCTGAGGATCGGGAGGCGATCTTCACCGTCTTCGGGCCGGAGACGCAGGAGATCGTTGGCTCGGGCGACCCGGAGCGGGACCGCGCGGACGGCGCGGATTTCCTGGCGGCCTATGACCTTCTTCACCGCATTGCAGAGCAGGAGGACGGCACCGCGCGGCTCTATATCGGCGCCGACCAATGGCCATTTCCGATCAGGCTGGTCAGCACCGAGGCCGGCTGGAGCTTCGACGCGGCCGGCGCCGCCGAGGAGATCCAGGAACGCCGTATCGGACAGAACGAGCTCGATGTGATCGAGTTGCTCGGCGGCTATGTCCAGTTGCAGGCGACCTATCGCCAGACCGATTACGACGGCGACGGGGTGATGGAGTTCGCGGCCCATATCCTCAGCACGCCGGGGACCCGCGACGGGCTCTACTGGCCGGCAGAGGACGGCGCGCCGGAAAGCCCGATCGGCGATTTCATGGCCCGGGCCGCAGCCGAAGGGTTCAGCCTCGACGGGCAGGAAGTCGAGCCCGAACCCTATCTCGGCTATTACTTCCACATTTTACCGAAACAGGGCGAGAGTGCTCCGGGCGGCGCCATGGACTATGCCGTGAATGGCAACATGGTCGCGGGACACGCCATCATCGCCTTCCCGGCAGACTACGGAGAGACCGGGGTCATGAGCTTCATGGTGGCGGAGAACGGCATAGTGCTCGAGGCCGATTTGGGGACTGAGACGATCGAGGCTGCCGTCGCCATCGACAGCTTCGAGCCCGGCGCCGACTGGGCGCCCGTGGAATGACGCAACCCCTCGCCGTTGCCTCGCAGCTCCTCCGGGGGGCAACACTCGCAGTCCTGCTCCTCGCCGCCGGTTGCACCACTGTGCTGGTCCGCTCCGCCGTGCCGGAGGAAGCGATCGAGACCGCCGCCCCTTATGGGATCGATACCGGCCAGGTTAGGCTTTGGGGCGACAGTCTCAGCGGCGAAATGGTGGAGTTCGTCCGTCAAAGCCGGACGGCCGCATTTTCCCAGGCGAATGCCGAGGATATCGCGGCAGGACGCACCATCGAAAACGATATCATCGCCTTCTCCGGCGGCGGGCCGGACGGGGCCTTCGGGGCGGGCCTGCTGGCCGGGTGGACCGCGCGGGGAGACCGGCCAGAGTTTCATCTGGTCACCGGGGTCTCGACCGGCGCGATCCTGGCGCTCTACGCCTATCTCGGCCCGGAATACGACGAGACCTTGCGCGAGATCTACACCACCTTCGAGACCGACGATCTGGTCACGCCGGCTATTTTCGCCGGGCTGACCGCCGGCACCGCCCTGCTCGACGCGCGGGGCTATCGCGACCTGATCGAGCGCTATATCGACGATGCAATCATCGCAAAGCTTGCGGAGGAGCACCGCAAAGACCGGATCCTGCTGCTCGGCACGACCAATATCGATGCCTCTCGGCCAGTCATCTGGAACATCGGTGCGATTGCCGATAGCGGCCATCCCCAGGCAAAGCGGTTGATCCACGACGTGATCCAAGCCTCTTCGGCGATCCCAGCCGCCTTTCCGCCGGTCCTGATCCCCGTGATCGCCGACGGGAAGCGCCATGACGAGATGCATGTGGATGGCGGGGCGACGGCGCAAGTGGTTCTGTTCAGCCCACAGCTGCGGTTCAGGGATCTCGACGAAGCGCTGGAGGTGCAGGTCAACCGCCGGATCTGGATCGTGATCAACAACCAGCTCAAGAAGCCCTATGGCCCCGTGCGCCCGCGCGTGTTCTCGATTGCGGCCAAGGCGGCGTCCAGCCTGATCGGCGGTTCCGGAAATGGCGATGTCTACCGGATCTTTGCGATCGCGCAGCGCGATGGGGCCGATCTCAACATCGTCTCGATCCCGCGCAGCTTTGCGCTGGTGGCCGACGAACCCTTCGATCCGGCCTATATGGGCGCGCTCTACGACCTTGGCGCCCAGATCGGGTTGGAGGGCGAAAGCTGGAACGCCTATCCGCCGGACTTTGCGCCACCGTTGGAAGCAGCCGAGGGCAGCTGATCCCGGCCCGGCTTGCAGGGCTACAGCACTTTCCAGCCAATCTGAGGCAGATTGGCGTCGCGAAAATGCGTCAAAACAATACCTTAGAGCGCGAGAACCGATGCAATCGGGTCGGAAAGCGCTCTAGAGCAGGTTCCCATCCCTCGGGTTCATCGCCTGAGGCTGCGAAGTCGTTTCGGCATTCGTCGGTGGTAAAGGCGTCAAGCGCAGCGCCAACGGCGTCTCAGAGCGCGCCGCGGTTGGGTGCTGTCGCCCGGCGGGGCAGCGTCTATTGCTTTGATGATGCAATCTCGCATGCGGTCAGATCCCGGCTGCACGAACCGCAGGGCCACGCCCGCCGCCACTACGGCCTCGGATGGCAGCGCCCTGGTTGGCTGCGGAAGCTGCCCGTGATGACCACATCGCCGGGGCGCAGCGTGGGGACGAGAACTCTCCGGACATAGGCGCGGAAGATCTCGCCGTCACCGGGCCGTCCATGATCACAGCCGCCGCCCCCCAAGCCTGAGGCCCGCGACGAAGGTCGTGATGCACCAATGCCGCTGTGGGATCGCCGGTGCTCGCTGCGGGGCTGCCGTCCGCACCGACCCGCAATTGCGTTTGGCATTGGCCATCGGGCCCGGACCGACGGCGCCCCGGTGGCTCATTCTCATCGGGAAAGATAGGCGTATCTCGGTTCACGTCTCGCTGCGCCTCGAACAGGGTTTGCGCGCGGCATGGTCCCGATGACGGATGGTGCACCGTCGAAGGCGGGAAGCCCTCGCCCGGTGCGGCCCCAAGCCGCTCGGCGATCGCAACGGGCGTGATGTGCAAGGCCTCCTCGAAAATCGCGAAGATCGTCGGGCCGAGCGCCTCAGGATGGCCCGAGCGCATGCCGCCGCCTTGCGCGCAGCGTGCCGGGGGCCAGTCTCGCGCGACAGCGGATGCCACTTGAGCGCTGCCGTAGGCGCGAGACCCAACTGGGCAGCCGCAGACCGGCATCTTCGGCCCGCATCGATGGCCTCAACGACGCGCGCTCTCCGATCCAGGGAACAAGCTTGGGTCATCAAGGCTGGCCTCCTCACGAGCCTTTGCCGTGAATCCCGCCCAAAGCACAAAGGTCATCCCGGCCAGCAACCCGGTAAGGTCACATCGTATGCTAGGCCGCCGCCGATCCGGACCGTCCCCGCGTTACCGCCCGGACAGACCGGGCGCGGGTCAAGGCTGCGCGCGGGTACCGTGCGCACCGGGCTTGCCCGGCTTGGCCTTGAGGCACGCCCGGCTGTCCGAGAGGCTCGGTCAGAACCGCGGCTCGCGGTTCTCCCCAGCACCGGCCCCAACCCTGCCAAGCCGCACGGCACACCGGTCAGCTCTCGCGGAAGGCGCACCCGCCCGGCGCGGCCCGGGGCTTGGGGGCCTCCTTGACGGTGCGACCGGGCGCCTCGTTGCGGTGGGTGGGCGGGGCCCCGGGCCGCGCCAGGCGGCGTCAGCCGCCATTCCCGACCGAAATGCTATGCATAGGCTTTGTGCATAGGACGTGTATGCGCTGTGAATGGAAAAAACAGCGCGTTTTCATGGGACTACCGACGGACATTCAGGCAGCCGCTAATCGCTGCACGCAGGCCGCCAGATGCGCGATCCCGTCGGGGATGCGTTCGGCGGGGATCGAGGAAAAGCCGAGCCGAAACTGGTTTCGTCCATCCATGTCGTCGAAGAAGAACGGCGCCCCGGGTTCGATCACCACCCCGCGCTCCAGCGCGCGCGCCTCCAGATCGGCGGCATCCAAGCCCTTGGGCCCGGTCAGCCAATAGCTCGAGCCACCGAAACCGGGCATCGCCGCCCATCCCGGTAGATGCTGCCCCAGCGCCTGCTGCATCACCTGCCACCGCTCGCGATAAACCCGATGCAGCCGACGCACCATCACGTCGTAATGGCCATTGGCGAGGAACAGCGCGGTGGCCCGCTGATTGTTCCCCGGCGGATGGCGCAGCATCAGCCGCCTCAGGCCCCGCAGCGGCCTGATCAACGCCTCGTCCGCCACCAGAAAGCCCAGCCGTAAACCCGGCATCAGCGACTTCGAGAAAGATCCCACATAGACCACCCGCCCCTCGGCATCGAGGGATTTCAGCGCGGGCAGGGGCGTCCCGATGTAATTGGTCTCGAATTCATAGTCGTCCTCGACCACCACGAAATTCTCCGCCGCCGCAGCACCCAACAGCGCATGGCGGCGCTCCAAGCTCATCGTCACAGTGCTCGGCGATTGGTGGGACGGCGTGCAGAACACCAGCTCCGCGCCCTCAAGACGGCCATCGGCCGCCATCCCGTTCGCATCCACCGGTGCCGCCGCGACGCAATCCGTGCGCAACATCAACATGTTGCGCAGATCCGGATAGCCCGGATCCTCGATCACGCACCGGGTCTGCCGCCCGACCAACAGCGCCGCGATCAGGTAGAGCGCGTTCTGCGCGCCGAGCGTGATCAGCACCTGTTCCGGGCGCGCCAGAATGCCCCGCCGCGGCAGGATGCGCCGCATGATCTGCTCAACCAGCAGAGGGTCGTCGTCGGCGTAGTGATCCTGCGTCCAGGCATCGAGCCAGCGCCGCCCCATCGCCTGGCGCACGCAATCGCGCCACTCGGCGATGGGAAACACCTCCTGATCGACCTGACCGTAGACGAAGGGATAGGGGTGGGTCGGCCAATCCCGGGCCCGCTCCACATAGCGCTCCTGGCCAAGATCCTTGACCATCCGTGCCTGCCAATCGACCAGGCCGGACCCAACCTCCCGCCCGGCAGCAGGCCGGTCGGCAATGCCGTCCACGGCCTCGGCGTCCACATAAAAGCCGGAACGCTCCCGCGCGACCAAGAACCCCTCCGCCACCAGGGCTTGATAGGCCAGCGTCACGGTGTTGCGGCTGACCTTCAGCCGACCCGCCATCGCCCGGGTGGAGGGCACTGGCGCGCCGGGCGCCAACTGCCCCTCGGTGATCGCCTCGATCAGCACCTCGCGGATCTGCGCCTGTAGGGTCGCCGGTCGCGAGCGCTCGAGATGATAGAGGGCATCGCGCATGTGGCCTGATCCTTGCGCTCGAACTGGTGCTAGGTTGCTGTTAGGATACGGTTTACCGGATCATGAATGCAACCTCGCCAGGAGTTTGGGCCCGATGCACGACATGGACATCGCAACCGCCGACCGTGCCAACTCGCTCGAAGAGCATTGGATGCCCTTCAGCGGCAACCGCGACTTCAAGGAGAACCCGCGGCTGATCATCAAGGGCAAGGGCATGTATTACACCGATCACAAGGGTGGTCAGGTGATCGACGGCTCCTCGGCGCTGTTCTGCTCGCCCGCCGGCCACGGGCGCAAGGAGATCGCCGATGCTGTGCATGCGCAGCTGCTGCAGAACTCCTACTCCGCACCGTTCCAGCTCGGCCATCCGCTGGTCTTCGAGCTCGCGCGGAAGGTGGCCAAGCTGCTACCGGAGCCGATGAACCATGTGTTCTTCGTCAACTCAGGCTCGGAGAGCATTGATACGGCGCTGAAAATGGTGATGGCCTACCACCGAGCCCGCGGCGAGGCACAGCGCATCCGCTTCGTGAGCCGCGAGCGCGCCTATCACGGCGTCAATATGGGCGGCGTCAGCCTTTCCGGCATGGTCAAGAACCGCGAGACCTTCCCGGTGGTGATGCCCAATGTCGTGATGATGCGCCACACCTGGACGGGCGAGGAGCTGTTCTGCGAGGGACGACCGAAGCAGCGTGGCGCAGAATTGGCGGAAGATCTGGAGCGGTTTTGCCAGACCTATGGCGGATCGACCATTGCCGCGGTCTTCGTCGAGCCGGTGGCGGGCTCGACCGGCACGTTGGTGCCGCCGGAAGGGTATCTGGAGCGGATCCGCGAGATCTGCGACAAACACGGGATCCTACTGGTCTTCGACGAGGTGATCACCGGGTTCGGACGCCTCGGCGCGCCGTTTGCCAGCCAGCTCTTCGGGGTGACGCCGGATATCTGCACCATGGCGAAGGCGCTGACCAATGGCTGCATCCCGATGGGCGCCGTGGCCGTCCGCGACGAGGTCTATGAGACGGTCACCAATGCCTCGCCGGACAATGCCATCGAGTTCTTCCACGGCTACACCTATTCCGGCCACCCGGCCGCCTGTGCGGCGGGGATTGCGGCGCTGAATATCTATGAGCGCGAGGGGCTGTTCGAGAAGGCGACCGAGCTGGCGCCCTATTTCTTCGAGGCAACGATGCGGTTGAGGGACCACCCGCTGGTGAAGGATATCCGCACCATCGGGATGATGTCGGGGATCGAGGTGCACCATGATGGCGCGCCCGGCCGTCGTGGGCAGGAGATGCAGAAGGCACTGTTCTGGAATGGCTGCCATGTGAAGTTTACCGGCGATGTCGCGATCGTGGCGCCGGCGTTCATCGCCGGCCGGGATCATGTGGACGAGATCATCGACCGTCTGCGTGTGACCCTCGACCAGTTTGCGGCCTGACCCAGAGGCTGCGGCCTTCGAGTGAAACGGAATCGCCGGGCTAAGCCCGGCGATGGGTCGCTGCCCTTCGGCCTGTCGCGGCGCAAGCGCCGCTTTCGGCCGAACGCGCCCATTGCACCGGCAACGCACCGTTCCGGATATCGAGCAGGTTATGGGCCGGAGGTCGAAACCCGGCTGCAAAGACAGCCCGTGGCGCTCACCCTCAAGGCCCGTTTCGCAAGGCCTGGCAACGTTGTGGCCAAATCGAGCTCACGCCCGAAGTGTCCGCCAAGACGAGGCCACCTTCACCCGTCGCGCGGGCTTCGCTGAGGTGTTTAGGCCGCCGTTTCGACCAAGCCTCGACCCTCCAACAGAGCCTCCGGTCCCGGCAGCGCACCCCGGAAAGCGCGATAGGCAGCCTCCGGTTCCCGGCGTCCGCCGGCGGCGTAGATATGGTCCCGCAACTTCGCAGCCGTGGCGCCGTCGAAGGGATCGCCCGCCTCCTCGAAGGCACGGAAGGCATCCGCATCCATCACCTCCGACCACATATAACTGTAATATCCCGCCGAATAGCCGTCCCCCGCGAAGACATGCTGGAAATGCGGCGTCGCGTGGCGCATGGCGATGGCCGCAGGCATCCCGATCTCCGCCAGGGTCTGTGCCTGTTTGGCCTGCGGATCGGGGACCTCGCCCGCCACATGCATGTCGAGATCGACCAGCGCCGAGGCGACATATTCGACGGTCTGAAAGCCCTGATTGAAGGTCCGCGCGGCCTCGATCCGATCGATCAGATCCTTGGGCATCGGCGCCCCGGACTGGTGGTGACGGGCATGGCGCTCGAGGATCTCAGGCACCTCCAGCCAGTGTTCGAAAAGCTGACTCGGCAGTTCCACGAAGTCCCGGGCGACCGACGTGCCTGAGATCATCGGATAGCGCAGATCAGACAGCATGCCGTGCAGAGCATGGCCGAATTCGTGAAACAGCGTCAGCGCATCGTCCCAGCTCAAAAGGCAGGGATCGCCCTTGGCGAAGTTGCACGTGTTCATAACAATCGGGCGTTCCGGCTGACGGAGCTTTTGCTGGCTGCGATAGCCGCTCATCCAGGCGCCGGAGCGTTTGCTCGGCCGGGCGAAGTAATCGCCGACGAAAAGCGCGAGATGGGCGCCGTCGCGGTCCAGGACCTCCCAAGCACGGGCATCGGTGTGGTGCAGCGCAACCCCGTCGACCGGGCGGAACGAGAGGCCGAAGAGGCGTCCCGCCACGTCGAAGGCCGCCTCGATAACCCCGTCGAGGGGCAGGAAGGGCTTCACCTCCGCCGCATCAAGATCGTGGTCGCGCTTGCGCAGCTTCTCGGCGTAGAAGCGCCAGTCCCACGGGGCGAGGGTGATGTTCGCCCCCTCTTCCGCCGCGAGGTCCTGGAGCGCGGCGGCCTCGCGTTCCGCCTTTGCGCGCGCCGGCTGCCATACCCGCATCAGAAGCGCCCGCACCCGGTCGGACGACTTCGCCATTTGGTGTTCGAGCTTGAAGGCAGCGAAATCCGGGTGGCCGAGGAGGCCTGCCTGCTCCGCCCGTAGCGTCAGCATCTCGGCCACCAGGGGCCAGTTG
Organism: Pseudomonadota bacterium; assembly: GCA_039513195.1. GTDB lineage: Bacteria > Pseudomonadota > Alphaproteobacteria > Rhodobacterales > Rhodobacteraceae > Thermohalobaculum. The sequence goes on from JBCCRM010000014.1 coordinate 50,009, forward strand.
GAAGCCTCGCCCCGCCCGGTCCAGGCTTTCCATGCGGTCTCGCGCAGGTCGCGCCGAGTGGAAAAGGTGAGGAAGGGCTCGACCGAGGAGCGCGACAGGGTGATCGCATGCCCGGTCTCGCCGCCGCGGGCCTTTGCATCTTCTGCCGCCGCGGCGACCAGGAAATCCGGCAGCCCGTCGAGATCGCCCTCGCCGAGCCAGAGGACCCAGTCGGCCTCGTCCTTCAGTACGGTCTGCGAGAATGCCGTGCCGAGACTTGTCAGCCGCTCCAGCACCCCACGTAACCGGGTCTGCTTGTCCTCGGCCAGATCCGCGCCACCGCGCACGAAGAGCCGGCGGTAGAGCTCGGCGACCCGGGCCTCCTCGCCCTCCAGCCCGCCTTTGTCGAGCACGGCCTTCACCCTGGCCCAGAGCCGCGGATCCATCCGCATCGCCGCGAAATGGGCGGTCAGCTTTGGCCCGATCTCACGCTCGATCGCCTGTAGCTCCGGGTTGGTGTGGGACGCCGAGAGGTTCCAGAAGACGGCGCCGACCTTGTCGAGCGCATGGCCAGAAAGCTGGAGGGCCAGCATGGTGTTCTCGAAGGTCGGCGTCGCGGGATCGGTGGCGATCGCCTCCCACTCTGCCCTTTGTTCCGTCATCGCGGCCTCGAAGGCCGGGCGGAAATGGCTATCCTCGATCCGGTCGAAGGGCGGCAGGCCGAACGGGGTGGTCCAGTTTTCGAGAAGCGGGTTGGTCATTGAGCCTCACAATTGGCAGGATGGGCGCGCGCGAATGGTCTCGAGCCAGCGGGCGAGATTGGCGAGCTCCGCGGGTATCGGATACTTGATGATGCGCATGAAGTCGACGGCGACAATCGCGGTGATATCGGCGACCGTCAGGCGGTCGAGCGCAAGCCACTGGCGCCCTGCCAAGCGCGTGTCCAGCGCCGAAAGCCGTCCGGCGATCCGGTCGCGGTTGACCGCACCCCAAGCGGGGCACTGATCCTCCATCACCGCCATTTTCGGGTTGGTGTGCCGAAAGGCGAACCCCACCGCGGTGAAGAGTCCGAACTCCACGCGGCGCTGCCACATATCGACCACCGCGCTCTCGAAGGCATCACGGCCCATGAGATTGGGCTCCGGATGCAGCGCCTCGATATACCGGCAGATCGCCTGGGTCTCGGTGAGGATGGTACCGTCCGACAACTCCAGCGCCGGGACCTGGCTGACCCCCACCTTCTCTAGATAGTCGGGGGCTTTATGCTGCCCCTCGATCAGGTTCAGCTCGTGGCGTTCAAGCGAGACGCCCTTTTCGGCGAGAAAGATGTTCACCCGCCGCGGATTGGGCGCGCGGGGTTGATCGAAGAGGCAAACCGGCTCCGGCAGCGTCAGGGTATCCATGGCAACGTCCTTGCGGCATCCTTCGGCAGACGTAGGCATCGCCGGCACAGATCGCCAGTCCGCCGGGATTGCCCACTCTGCGCGTGCCAAGGGGGCGGGTCGAGAGGCTTGATCCCGGCCCGAGCGGGGATTTACACCCTCACCAACTGCGCTGAATGGGAGAGTGTCGTATGCCTTCGCCCTCGAAAACGCTGTTTCTTGCCTTGGCGTTCAGCCTCGGCCTCGCCGCTTGCGCCGCACCGACCGCCCAGAACACCGAGACGTCGCTGCAGCAGGAACGCCAGGCCTCCGAGCAGGTGGTCCGCCAGCTCGAAGAGAAGAACGCCCTGATGAAAGATCAGCGGCTGAACACCTATCTCCGCGGGGTTGTGAACCGGGTGGCGCGGGAACGGCCGCCGGGCTCCGTGCCGCTGAAGACCTATGTCGTGAGGGATGCCGATGTGAACGCCTTCACCACCGGCGGTGGCTATCTGTTTTTCAATGCCGGCATGCTCGCCGCGATGGAGAACGAAGCGCAGCTCGCCTCGGTCGCGGCCCACGAGATCGCCCATATCGACCGGGGCCATGTCCAGGCCGGGCGTGCCAACCGCCAGGGCGTGCAGCTAGGTGCCGCCGCGGCGGCGATCGGCGGCAGCCTGCTGGGCGTGCCGGGCGATCTGATCAATCTGGGTGTCGGCCTCGGCGCGAATTACGCGGTGAATTCGTTCAGCCGCACACAAGAGAGCGACGCGGACGAGACCGGGATCCAGTATCTCGCCGCCGCAGGCTACAATGCCGCCGAGGGAGCCAAGAGCTTCGCCGTTCTTCGCCGCCTCTATGGCAGCCAGACCGGGGCACAGGCGCTCTTCTTCGCCTCTCACCCCTCTTCGGGCGACCGCCTACAAACGCTGACCCGGCGCGCCAGCGAACTCGGTGCCACCAAAGGACGGGTCGGTCGCAACACCCATGATGCCGCCACCCGCGCGCTGCGCCGCGATATCTTGAAGTTCTATAACAGTGAAGGTCGCGATAAGGAGGCCCAGCAGATCCGCCGCAATCTCCGCCGGTGACGCTGGCGGAGACTGCCGGGCTGCCGATCAATAGGACCGCGCCAGCTTTTTGATACCCGACCGCACAAAGATCGGCAGCAACAGCCGGGCGATGATCACCAACGCCAAAGCCGCCGCGGCGGCCACCCCGGCGGCGGTCGACTGCGGAAGCGCGTAAAAGGCGGCGAGCAGCCGGTCGACCTCTTGCCCCACGACGGCGGAGACCCCCGGCGCCGCCTCCAGCACATGGGCAAAGCCCTGCTCTGCGGCAAGTTTGTCGAGGCCTGCGGTCGCGAAAAGCGTCCCAAGATCCACCGGCAGGAGAAAGGCCAAACCAAGCGCCATTGCGGCACCCACCACCGCGGCGACCAAGGCTGCCTGGAGCGAGAGGTTCCAGTATAGCCCGCTCGACGGCTCCCGCCCATAGATCCTGCCGAGCCGCGCCGCAGGAATGCTTAGCGCCACCAGAAATGCCGCGATCACCGCACCGAATGGCGGCGCGTCGCCGGTCCGTGCTGCATAGACGGCGCCGAGCGCCGCTAACATCAGGCACCAAAAGATAAAGAACAAGGCGAACTGCCGCCTGAACATCCCCATTGTCATCATCGCGCTTTTCCCCCGGATCCATGGCTTTCAGGAGTTCCCCACCATAATCGGGCAGCTTCCCGATCAAATCGGGCGACAATGGGGCCTTTAGCGCATCGCAGCGCCGCCTTGCGGCAGTGGTATGGCCATGCAACAACGCTGACGCAGAGCAGCCCCGGGGAAGCCATGTTCGCGCATCGTCATTTGTTGGGGATCGCGGGCCTATCGCCGAGTGATATCGTTGCCGTCCTCGACCTCGCGGACGACTATGTGGACCTGAACCGCCAGCGCCAAAAGCATACCGAGGTGTTGCGCGGCCTGACACTGATAAACTTGTTCTTCGAGCCGTCGACCCGCACCCAAGCAAGCTTCGAGCTGGCTGGCAAGCGCCTCGGCGCCGATGTGGTGAACATGACCCTCGGCAGTTCGTCCATGGTGAAGGGCGAGACGCTGGTCGACACGGCGGTGACTTTGAACGCCATGCGGCCGGATCTGCTGGTGGTGCGCCACAGCTCGTCCGGGGCCGTGGCGCTGTTGGCGCAAAAAGTGAATTGCGCCGTGATGAATGCGGGCGACGGGCGGCATGAGCACCCGACCCAAGCGCTGTTGGACGCACTGACCATCCGTCGCCACCGGGGGCGGCTGCAAAAGCTGGTGATCGCGATCTGCGGCGACATCGCCAATTCCCGCGTGGCCCGGTCGAACATCCTGGCGCTGTTGAAACTGGAAAACCGGGTGCGGGTAATCGCACCCCCGACCCTCCTGCCCGCGCAGATCGACCGCTTCGGCGTCGAGGTCTTCACCGAGATGGAGGAAGGGCTCGCGGGCTGCGATGTGGTCATGATGCTCCGCATTCAGAACGAGCGGCTTGAAGGGCAGGCGATCCCCTCGCAGCGGGAGTACTTCCATCGCTATGGTCTCACGGCGGAGAAGCTGGCGCTGGCCAAACCCGACGCCATCGTGATGCATCCCGGCCCGATGAACCGAGGAACCGAGATCGATCCGAACGTGGCCGACGACATCAACCGCTCCGTCATCCGCGAGCAGGTTGAAATGGGTGTCGCGGTGCGCATGGCCGTAATGGATCTTCTGTCCCGCAACCTCGGAAGCCGGGCATGACCCCGCCCCTCCACCTGATCAACGCGCGACTGGTGGACCCTGGTACGGACTATGACGGGCCCGGGGCGCTGCGGGTCGAGGGTTCGGAGATCGCCGAGGTGCACCGGGGCCCCTCTCCCACGCCCGGCGAGGGGCGGGTGGTCGATTGCGGCGGGAAGATCCTCGCCCCGGGCATCGTCGATATGCGCGTCTTCGTGGGCGAGCCTGGCGCCCGCCACCGGGAGAGCTTTCGCTCGGCCGGCGAGGCCGCAGCGGCCGGTGGCGTTACCACCATCGTGGCCCAGCCCGACACCAATCCGCCTCTGGACGACCCGGCACTGGTACAGTTCACCCTCTCCCGCGCGCGTGAGGCGACGGCGGTCCATGTCCACGCCATGGCAGCGCTGACCAGGGGCCTGAACGGCGCCCAGATGACCGAGCAGCAATTCCTTCTCGACGCAGGCGCCGTGGCGCTGACCGACGCTGACCGCCCTGTCGCCTCAGCCAAAGTCATGCGCTCGCTATTGCAATACGCCACCTCGACGGGCGCTCTGATCGTCCATCATCCGCAGGAACCGAGCCTAGCGCAGGGTGCCTGCGCGACCTCCGGCGAGTTCGCGTCCCGCCTCGGCCTGCCGACGGTCCCCGCCATTGCCGAGCGGATGATGTTGGAACGGGACCTGGCCCTGGTCGAGAGCACAGGCGCGCGCTATCACGCCGACCAGCTCTCGACCGACGGGGCGCTTGCACCGCTGCGGCGGGCGCGGGAAGCGGGGCTGAAGGTCAGCGCCGGCGTCTCGATCCACCACCTGACGCTGAACGAGTTCGACGTGGCCGATTACCGCAGTTTCTTCAAGCTCGACCCACCGCTCAGGGCCGAGGACGACCGCGTCGCCCTGATCGATGGGGTCGCGGAGGGGCTGGTCGATGTGATCGTCTCCAGCCACCTGCCCTGGGACGAAGAGGCGAAGCGCCTGCCTTTCGAAGAGGCCGCCACCGGGGCCGTGGGGCTCGAGACTTTCCTTCCCGCTTGCCTCCGCCTGGTGCAGGAGGGGCAGCTTACGATCCTCCAGCTCTTCGAGCGGGCATCGCTGGCGCCGGCCACCATTCTCGGGCTGCCGGGCGGTCGGATCGCATCCGGGGCGCCCGCGGATCTCGTCCTGCTCGACCCGGACGCGCCCTTCGTTCTGGACCGTTTCGGACTGCAGTCGAAATCGAAGAACACACCGTTCGATCGCCAGCGCCTGCAGGGCAAAGTGCTCGGCACCTGGGTCGGCGGCGTCCGCGTCTTCGGGGGCTGACCCGATGCTGCACCAGATCATGGGCTTCGAGCAGGCGCTGCCCTGGCTGCTGACTGCGCTTGCGGCAGGATATCTGATCGGGTCGATCCCGATGGGCATCCTCGTCTCCCGCCTCTTTGGGCTCGGCGATCTGCGCCAAATCGGTTCCGGGAACATCGGCGCGACCAATGTTCTGCGCACCGGCAACCGGGCGGCGGCGGGCCTGACCCTGGTCCTCGATGCGGCGAAAGCGGCGCTGCCGGTGCTCTATTTCCTGGGGTGGGGAGATCTGGCGGCCCAGGCGGCGGGCGCAGGTGCACTGATCGGGCATTGCTTCCCAATCTGGCTGCGTTTTCGTGGAGGTAAGGGGGTGGCGAGCTGCCTCGGCGTGCTGCTGGGCCTCGCATGGCCCGCGGGTCTGGCTGCCTGCGCGACCTGGCTCGCCGTGGCGGGGACAATCCGGATTTCCTCGGTCGCGGGGATGTTGTCGGCGCTGTCAGGTCCGGTCTGGCTCTGGTTCCTGGACGGCCCCAGAGCGGTGTTGCTGGCCGCCGGCCTCGGCGTTTTGATCACGCTGCGCCATCACGAAAACCTCGGGCGACTGTGGCGTGGCACGGAACCCAAGATCGGTTCTCAAAACACAACTATTAATCGTGATTAACCGGCAGTTAACCAAGAATCGCGCCCCATAGGGTTGTAAACGCGTGGAGGATTGCCATGGCCGTAGCCGAGCGTCTCGTTGCGAGTCCGACCTTAGCACCGGCCCGATTGCAGGGCATCGGCCCGGCGGAGCGGGAGGACGAGCGTCTGGCCAGGCTGCAATTGGCGCGCAGCGAGAATGTCGGCCCAAGGACCTATCTGCACCTGCTCGGACGGTTTGGCTCGGCCGAGGGGGCAATGAGGGCCCTACCCGAGCTTGCCGCCCGGGGCGGGCATCGCAGCTATCGCGCTTGCGAACTCGACGTGGCTGCCGCGGAGGTCGCCACGGGCGAGGCCGGCGGTGCCCGTTTGGTGACCCTCGGCGATCCGGACTATCCGGCAAAGCTCGCGCAAATCGAAAACCCACCGCCAGTGCTTTGGACCCGGGGCACGACTGCCATCGGCGCACGTGACGCCGTCGCTGTTGTGGGGGCGCGCAATGCCTCGGCGCTCGGCCAACGCATGGCGCGGCGGCTAGCCACCGATCTGGGCGCGGCAGGCTATGCGACTGTCTCCGGCCTCGCCCGCGGGATCGACGCGGCGGTGCACGAGGCCAGTCTGGAGAGCGGCACGATCGCGGTTCTCGCCGGCGGCATCGACCGGATCTACCCGCCCGAACATCACACACTGGCCGATCGGATCTTGGCGAGCGGGGGCATGTTGGTCACAGAATGCCCGGTTGGTTTGGAGCCGACGGCCCGGCATTTCCCGCGCCGAAACCGGTTGATCTCCGGCCTCGCCGACGGTGTTGTGCTGATAGAGGCCGCCATGCGCTCAGGCAGCCTGATCACGGCTCGCCACGCTCTGGAGCAAGGCCGCGACGTAATGGCCTGTCCCGGCGCGCCGGAAGACCCCCGTGCCGGCGGCTGCAACCAATTGATCCGCGACGGCGCAGCGCTCGTCCGCTCGGCAGAAGATGTCATCGAAGCGCTCGCCGGGCCGCAAAGGATCGGCTTCGCTGAGGACGGGACCGACTTCCTGTTCGACGCTAACGGGTTCAACGATGAAACGATGATCGACGAGGAGCTCGGCCTCGAGGAGTTCAAAGAGAGCGATCGCAAGGCAGCCTTCGCCGAGGAAGTGTTTGCCCTTCTCACCGCCCACCCGGTCGATATCGATGAGCTGAGCCGCGCCTCCGGAGCGAGCATGGCAGACCTGTCGCTGGCGCTGTTGGAGCTGGATCTTGCAGGTCGCGTCGACATCATCCCAGGCGGTCAGGTCGCGCTGGCGGACGGCGCGTTCGGAGCTGCCTCGTAACCTGCTCTCGCTGAGAAGTTTGGCGAACCACGCCCATCGGTGACGGCGTCTCTTCGCGCGGGCCCATACTCTCGACCGAGCAACTCTGGGTGCTGTCTGGAAACTGCGCCCCTGCCCGCGTAGCCCTCTCAATTCATCTCTCGCTCAGCCCTGGCGTTGACAATGCCATGGGCGGTCGCACATGTTCCGCAACCGCGAGCAGCGCTTTCAAAGGCAAATCGAATGGCAGTGGTGGTGGTCGAGTCTCCGGCTAAGGCCAAGACGATCAACAAGTATTTGGGATCAGACTATATTGTGCTGGCCTCCTATGGCCATGTCCGCGACCTGCCGCCGAAGGACGGATCGGTCGATCCGGAAAACGGGTTCGACATGACCTGGGAGGTCGCCGCAGACAGTCAAAAACATGTGCGCGCAATCGCCGACGCGCTTGGCGGCGACGATAGGCTCATCCTCGCAACCGACCCCGACCGCGAGGGCGAGGCCATCTCCTGGCATTTGCTCGAAGCCTTGCGCAAGCGCCGGGCGCTCAAGAAAACCACACCGGTCCAGCGTGTAGTCTTCAATGCGATCACCAAACGCGCGGTGACCGAAGCAATGGCGCAGCCGCGCGAGATCGATATGGAGCTGGTGGAGGCCTATCTCGCCCGCCGCGCGCTCGACTACCTCGTCGGCTTCAACCTCTCGCCGGTCCTTTGGCGCAAACTGCCCGGCGCAAAATCCGCCGGGCGAGTGCAGTCGGTGGCGCTCCGCCTGATCGTCGAGCGGGAGATCGAGATCGAGGCCTTCAAACCTCGTGAGTACTGGAGCGCGAAAGCCATCCTGACCACGCCGCGGGGAGACAACTTCGAGGCACGCCTCACCGGGCTCGACGGAAAAAAGCTCGACCGGTTCGACCTCCCCAACGAGGCTGCCGCAACAGCCGCCGCCGCAAAGATTGCCGCCGCCGCACTCGCCGCCCTTTCCGTCGAGGCGAAACCGCAAACCCGGAACCCCTCGCCGCCCTTCACCACTTCAACCCTGCAACAGGAGGCGAGCCGCAAGCTTGGCATGGGCGCGCAGATTGCGATGCGGACCGCGCAGCGGCTCTACGAGGCTGGGCACATAACCTATATGCGCACCGACGGTGTCGACATGGCGCCGGAAGCCGTGACCGCGGTGCGAGGGACTATCGGCAACCGCTTCGGACAACCGTACCTGCCTGGGAAACCGCGTGTCTACAAGACGAAGGCGAAGAATGCTCAGGAAGCCCATGAGTGCATTCGCCCTACCGATATGGACAAAGGCCCTGGCGAAATTCGGCTGGAACGGGAGGAAGCCCGCCTCTACGAACTGATCTGGAAGCGGACCGTCGCGAGCCAGATGGAAGCCGCCAGGCTCGAACGGACAACGGTGGAGATCGGCGATCCGGGCAGCAGCGTCGGGCTGCGGGCAACCGGCCAGGTCATCACGTTCGATGGGTTCTTGAAGGTCTATGAGGAAGGTCGCGACGATCAGGAAAGCGAGGACGACCGCCGCTTGCCGGAAATCCTGAAGGGCGACGCCCTAGGCCAAAACGAGATCGAGCCGCAGCAGCATTTCACCCAACCGCCGCCGCGCTACACCGAAGCGACCCTGGTCAAGCGGATGGAGGAGCTGGGGATCGGAAGACCCTCCACTTATGCCTCGATCATCACCACGATCCAGGACCGCGAATATGTTCGGAAGGAAAAGAACCGCCTCTTCGCGGAGGACAAAGGCCGCCTCGTGACCGCGTTCCTGATGAACTATTTCAGCCGCTACGTGGAGTACGACTTCACCGCGGCGCTTGAAGAGGAGCTCGACGACATCTCCGGCGGGCGCATCGATTGGAAGGCGGTGCTGGAGAAGTTCTGGGCCGCATTCTCCAAGGCGTTGGAGGGGACGTCCGACCTGCGCATCACCGAGGTTCTCGACACGATCAACGATGTCCTCGCCCCGCACATCTTCCCGGATCGCGGCGATGGAACCGATCCGCGGCTTTGCCCGGCGTGCAGCGACGGTCGGCTGTCGATCAAGACAAGCTCGAAGAACCGGTCGGCATTCATCGGATGCGCGAACTATCCGAATTGTCGGTACACCCGGCCGTTCGGTGGCGAGGCGGAGGTCTCCGATCTGGCCTCGCCCGACGGCCGTCGGCTGGGCGACGACCCGGAAACAGGTCAGGCCGTGACATTGCGCAAGGGGCCGTATGGTATCTATGTCCAGCTCGGCGAGAAGTCCGAGACGACCCCGCGACCGAAACGCACTTCGATCCCGCCCGGGCAGGATCCAGATACTGTGGGCCTGGAGGCGGCATTGGCGCTGCTTTCCCTGCCCCGCCAGATCGGTGCGCATCCCGAGGACGGTGAGGCGATCGAGGCCGGGATCGGCCGCTATGGGCCGTATGTTAAGCACGGCAAGATCTTCGCAAGCCTCGAGAAGGAGGACGATGTCCTGACCGTTGGCATGAATCGTGCGGTGATCTTGATTGCGCAAAAGGCCAATCGCGGGGCGCGCCGCGGCGCGGTGCAACCGCCTCTGCGGACCATTGGCGAGCATCCAGATGGCGGCCCGGTCGCGATCATGGACGGCCGCTACGGGCCTTACGTGAAATGGGAGAAGGTGAACGCCACCCTACCGAAGGCTGCCGATCCCCAAGCGGTCACCATGGAGGAAGCGCTGCAGCTTATCGAGGCACGCCTTTCCGCTACGGGTAAAGGGAAGAAGACCAAAGCCAAGTCCGAAAAGACGGCAGCCAAGCCAAAGGCCAAATCGACGAAAGCCAAGGCGAAAAAATCCGCCGCCAAAGCCTCCGACGACGCTTCGCTGATCGAGGAGGAGGGCGGCGTCTGATGGATGTTCTGGGACTTTACGCCACCGCACTGCTATTCGGCGGCATGGTGTTCTTCAGTTTCGTCTTTTCGCCGCTTATCTTCGTGAAGCTGCCGGCAGAGGTTGCCGGCCCGTTCATACGGCAAGTGTTCCCCTGGTACTTTCTGGTCGTAGCGGCTCTGGCCGGCATCGCCGGTATGGGCCTGTTGATGGCGGCGCCGATTTGGGGTGTCGCGCTTTTGGCGATGGCCGGGCTCGGTCTTTTGAACCGACAAGTCTTGATGCCGCGCATCAACATCCTCCGCGACCAACAGCTTGCCGGAAACAAGGCAGCCGGGCGCAGCTTCGACCGCCTGCACAAGCTCTCGGTCGGTATCAATCTGGTGCAAATGCTCGTTGCGGGCGCGGCGCTGTGGGTCTTCCTCTGAGCGGAAGCGCAGGACGGATGGCTCGCCCCAAAGAGGCGGGAATGCTAGGCATCGGGGGATGAAAGATTTTCCCTCCAAAGGCGCGATTCTCGACTGGATCCACCAAAACCCGGACGCTCAGGCAAAGCGGGATATCGCGCGCGCGTTCGGCATCAAGGGCGCCGATCGGGTCGAGCTGAAGCGCGTGCTGCGGGAGTTGGAAGATGACGGACAGATCCAGCGTCGGGCCCGGCGGGTCCGGCCGCCCGGTCATCTGCCGCCGGTCGCAGTGCTGATCGCCTCGGCACCCGATGCGGATGGCGACATTTGGGCTGAACCCAAGGAACGGGAGCATGCAGAGGCGCCGCCCCCGATCCTCTATCTGCCGCGAAAGGGGGACCCGGCGCTCGGCCCAGGCGATCCGTTTCTGGCAAAGCTGCGTCCGGCCGAGGGGGCCGAGCGGCTGACCTATGAGGCCCGGCTTATCAAAAAGCTGCCCGGACGGCCGCGGCGGATGCTGGGTGTCTACCGAGAGACGACGGAAGGCGGGCGCCTCCTGCCAGTCGACAAGAAGGACGGCCGGGAATGGTTTATTCAACCCGGGGCCGATGACGGTGCCGAGGACGGTGAGTTGGTCGAGGCGGAGGCAGTATCGGGGCCGCGGATGGGCCTGCCCCGCGGACGCATCGTCGAACGGCTCGGCAAAACCGGGGGCGCCCGCTCGGTGTCGCTGATCGCCATGCGCCAGCATGGGATCGAGATCGAATTCCCGGCTGAGGTCGAAGCCGCGGCGGAGGCGGCGACCCCACCTGGCGCGGACGGGCGCGAGGATCTGCGCGCCCTGCCGCTTCTCACCATCGACCCCGCGGATGCCCGGGACCATGACGATGCCGTCGCCGCCATGCCCGACGGCGACCCTAGCAATCCCGGCGGGCATATCATCTGGGTCGCGATTGCAGACGTCGCCTGGTATGTGCGCCCGGGCACTGCGCTCGACCGGGAGGCGCGGCGACGCGGCAACTCCACCTATTTCCCAGATCGGGTCGCCCCGATGCTGCCGGAGCGGCTGTCGGCAGATCTTTGTTCCCTCCACGAGGCGGTCGACCGGCCCTGCCTCGCGGTGCGCATGGTCCTGAATGCGGCAGGGGAGAAGATCTCCCACCGCTTCGTGCGTGGTATCATGCGATCCGGCGCGTCGCTGACTTATGAGCAGGCGCAGGCACTGGCAGACAACGGGGCAGAACCCGGACTGACCGCCGCCCATGGCGATACGCTTACGGCACTCTTCGCGGCCTATCGCGCCGTCGCCGCGGCACGGGACCGCCGCCAGCCGTTGAGCCTCGACCTGCCGGAGCGCCAGATCGCCCTCGGCGTCGATGGCGAGGTGGAGAGCATTCGGTTTCGCGAGCGCCTCGACGCGCACCGGCTGATCGAGGAGTTCATGATCCTTGCGAATGTCGCGGCAGCGGAAACGCTGGAAGGGCAGCGCCAGCCGCGTCTCTATCGTGTGCACGAGGAGCCCAACCCCGACAAGCTGGAAGCCTTGGCAGAAAGCGTCGAGAGCGTCGGGCTCACCCTCGCAAAGGGCCAGGTCCTTACAACGGCGCATCTCAACCGCCTGCTCGACGGCGCGGCCGGCAGCCCTCATGCCGAAATGGTCCATCTCTCGGTGCTGCGCAGTCAGACCCAGGCCTATTACGCACCGGAGAATTTCGGGCATTTCGGCTTGAACCTGAAGCGGTACACGCATTTCACCTCGCCGATCCGGCGCTATGCGGATTTGGCCGTCCACCGAGCGTTGATCGCCGCGGCAGGTCTCGGCCCTGGCGGTCAAGCGCCGGAAGAGGCCGAGACGCTGCAAGCGACGGCCGAGCACATTTCGCGGACCGAACGTGTTTCGATGGAGGCGGAGCGCGACACCGCCGACCGCTATCTCGCCGCCTATCTGGAGGACCGCACCGGCGCGGTGTTCCCCGGGCGCATCAATGGCGTGGCGCGATTCGGTTTGTTCGTAAGGCTCGAGGAAACCGGGGCCGACGGATTGGTGCCGGTCTCAACCTTGGGCACCGAGTTCTTCCGCCACGACGCGCAGAGCCAGACGTTGACGGGCGAGCGCTCCGGCACCGTTCTGGGCATCGGTCTGACCGTGCAGGTCCGACTGATTGAGGCGGCGCCAATCACCGGCGGGCTAATCTTCGAGCTCTTGGAGGTCACCGGCGCTGACGGGCGGCCGGTTGCCAGTGGCAAGGGCAGGTTCAAGGGCACGCCGCGGCGAAAGCTCGCCCGGGCGCGGATCAAGCAGGCAAAAGACGCCCGAGCGGCTCGACGGAAGCGCCGTTAGCGTTCAGGGCGCCGCGTTTGCCAACGCGCTGTGTGGCACGGTCTCACCCGCGGCGAGCTGCGGATTTGATCCCTCGTGGAGATTCCCCGGGCGCCCGCGACCCATCCAACTGCGCCCATGCCGAAGATCGCCGCGCGCGCCGGGGTCGACACGGGCCAGGCGGCAGACGCGGCGCCCGGATACTTTAATCGACTGCGCGGATTAGCTTTGTTTCGAAGACCTTCAGCACTTGCGCCAGATCGCGTCCGCGCTTCACCACCCGGCCGTCCAGCGCAACAACCGAATACGCCCCTTGTCGCTGGGCATCTTTAGGTCGCTTCTCTACCCGGTAGAGTGGATGCTCCGCAGCGCGGCGAAACACCGAGAACACGGCTCGGTCAGTAAGATGATCAATGGCATAGTCTCGCCACTCCCCGGCTACCACCATGCGCCCGTAAATGTTCAGGATCGCGGTGAGCTCTCGGCGATCAAACGCAACGAAATCATCGCGCTTAGCGCCCGCATTCAGCTGGACCGGTTGGCTCATTCCGCGACCATGACATCGCATTCCACGCTTTGGCAAGGGCATACCGTCAGAACCCGCGTGCTGAGCTCCGCGGCGGCTCTGGCCAAGCCGGAGGGAACGCGCTAAGCGAACAGCACTGACAGTTTGGCGAGAGAAAATAATGCGCGACTTTCACAGCCCTGGTCGCTCGACGCTCTATGCGCGCAACGGCATCTGCGCGACCTCGCACCCGTTGGGCGCAGAGGTGGCGGTACAGATGCTCCGCGACGGCGGCAACGCGGTCGATGCGGCTATCGCGGGCGCGGTGGTTCTCGGGCTCGCCGAGCCAGCGATGACCGGCATCGGGGGCGACATGTTTGCGCTCGTGAAGCCTGCAGGGACCGAGGAGATCATCGGTCTGAACGCATCCGGCAGGGCACCGGGTGCGGCGGATGCAGCGGCTCTCCGCGCGCGGGGGTGGACAAAGATCGACGAGAACAGCACCGACGCGGTCGTTGTTCCCGGTGCGATTGCCGGTTTTGCCATCCTATCGGAAGACTACGGGTTGAAGGGGCTCGATGCCTGCCTGGCCCCCGCGATCCATTATGCCGACGAAGGCGTACCCGTCGCCCCCCGCGCGGCTTTCGATTGGAAACTTGCGGAACCACGGCTGCAGGGGTCGGCCCGCACCCATTTCCTGCGCAATGGCAAAGCCCCCGAGGCGGGCGATCTCTTCCATGCCCCAGGCCAGGCGGAGGCGTTGCGCCGGGTGTCGGCGTCCGGCCCCCAGGCTTTCTACGAAGGTGAGGTCGCTGAGGATATGATCGCGGCCCTGCAAGCCGGCGGCACGACCTTCAGCGCCGAGGACTTTGCCGGCTGTCGAGCCGATTACGTGACACCGGTCCGAACGAACTATCGCGATCTCGAAGTGGTAGAACTGCCCCCGAACAGCCATGGCGTCACTGCCCTGATGATGCTGCGGATCCTGGAGCGCTACGATCTGTCAAGCTTGGACCCTTTCGGCACCGAACGCGCGCATCTGGAGATCGAGGCTGCAAAGCTCGCCTATGCTTCCCGCGATCGGGCGATCTCCGATCCCGATTACATGACCACAACCGTCGAGGAGTTTCTCGACAAAGCGGTGATCGCAGAGCTTGCCGAGCGTATCGATCCGACCCGCGCAATGGCGCCGTTTGCGGCGCCCCTCGGCAGCCCCCACCGCGACACGATCTACATCACCGTGGTCGATCGCGATCGGATGGTGGTTTCGCTGATCTATTCGGTGTTCCACAGCTTTGGCGTCGGGCGCGCGTCGGAAAGATTCGGGATCAACTTCAACAATCGCGGCGCCGGTTTCACTCTCGCCGAAGGCCACCCCAACGAGCTAGGCCCCCGGAAGCGCCCTCTGCACACGATCATCCCTGGGCTTGTGCGCCAGGGTGGCCGGGTCGCGATGAGCTTCGGCGTCATGGGCGGAGCCTATCAGCCCCACGGCCATGCCCGGCTTGTCACCAATATCCACGATTTCGGGATGGATGTGCAGGCGGCGATCGATGGACCGAGGCTAGACCAAGAGGCCGGCGAGGTTCGGATTGAGCGCGGCTATGCTCCCGAGGTCTGGGAAGGATTGCGGGCGCGCGGCCATGTCTGTGTCGGGCGGGAAGTTCCAATCGGCGGCGCCCAGGCGATCATGCTGGACCCAATCCGCGATGTGTTGATCGCCGGCAGCGATCCAAGGAAAGACGGCATCGCCCTCGGCTATTGATTGGATCGGCGGCTCAGCGCCGCCGCGATATCCACCCGGTCTTTGGCACGGCAGGCGAACGCGGCGGAGATGCAACGGAAGCGCCGGTGGTACTGTCGCAGGGCGCACGAGACGAAGCGCCGCGGCGGCGCCACATGCCGAAGCGTGCGAGTGCGCCGCGAGCGCTGCGCTGCAATGCGCCGGGCGCAAGACGCGGCGCCCTGAATCTCAGGGAAGGGGCCACCGCCAGCGTGGCGATGCCCGATCAGTTGCACTGCTCCGGATGCATCACATAACCGTCGCCGTCGTGATCCGAGAAGAAATCGCCAACCTGCGGATGCTCGACCGGCACACCGCTGTCATCGGGCAGCAAGTTCTGCTCCGACACATAGGCGACATAGTAGCTGGTCTCGTTCTCTGCGAAGAGATGATAGAAAGGCTGGTCTTTACGCGGACGAATTTCTTCGGGAATGGACATCCACCACTCCTCGGTATGCTCAAAGCTCGGGTCGACATCGAAAATAACGCCCCGAAAAGGGTGGTAGCGGTGTTTCACGATCTGCCCGATGTTATATTTCGCATTGGCCTGGAACATTGGACGCGACTCTTTCGGATCAGCTTTCATCGTTCAGCATCTAATGCCATCATAGCTTTCTGTCGATATCACGACAGCGTCGGGCTGTGCGGAGCGCTGGATCGCCACACGAGTAAACGGCGTGCGTTGCGGAAATCCGGCGCTGGGATCGCGCATTCGTCGAAGAAGATCCATCGCAGTCTCCCCAAGCGGGTGGCTTTCGGTTATTCTGCCGTCAATGACAAAAGACGAGCAGGGCTTTCTCGTGGGCAACAAAGTCGTCCGCTCGGCGCTCTTGGCGCTGTGCCTTGGATCATGCGCCTCCGGGCCACCCGATCCACCGCGGGTGCAGGATGATGTTTGCGCGATCTTCGCGGAGCGGCCAGATTGGTATGATGCGGCGCTGTCCTCCTCGCTCCGCTGGGGAGCGCCGGTCGATATCGTTATGGCGATCATCTGGCGTGAGTCCAGTTTCCGCGCCCAGGCCCGCCCGCCGAAGCGCTACGCGCTTGGCTTCATCCCGCGGGGCCGTCCCTCCAGCGCCTATGGTTATGCCCAGGCCATCGACGGCACCTGGGCCTGGTATCGGAAGGAAACCGGCCGCAGCGGCGCCGACCGGGATGATTTCGAAGACGCGGTCGATTTCGTCGGCTGGTACATGGCCAAGACCCGCGTCTCGAACGGTGTCGGCATGGCGGACGCTTTTACCCAATACATCAACTATCATGAAGGACATCGCGGCTATAGGCGCATGGATTGGCGGGGAAAGCGTTGGTTGACCGACATCGCCGTCGAGGTCGCGGACCGCGCCGCCCTCTACCGCGCACAGCTACCCGGCTGTCGGCTCTGAGACGCCGGTCCGGCCCCATCAACGCCCGATCAGTTCCGCCCACCAGCCGCGAAAGGCGCGGAGCCGCCGCCCGAAGGCGGTACGTTTCTCGCCGATTTCGGTTTCGATCTCGTCTATGACCGGATCGACATGGCGGCTGAACAGGATCAGCAAGAACCGCCACAACATCAGCAAGATCAGCACCAACGAGGTGACGAAGGCAATGTTGAACCACGGGGTCAGATCCTCTTCCGGTCCGTCGGCCGGGCGGATGCTGATCGCGTTGGGGAACCAGGAAAAATAGGTGATCCGCCAGCCGTAGTGGGTGACGACTGCCCAGCGAGGGCTGGCCTCGGTCGACATCAAGTTCTCTGCCTCCGCGGCGAGATTGGCGCTGTCGAATTTCAGATACCAGGGAAAGCCCCAGTCCGTGTCCTCGTTTCGGTAAACACGCGGGTCGCCATCGGGCGTTGCGGCATTGACCAGTCGGACATCGCGGGTGCGGGTCACCGCGTTACCCTGGGCATCTGTCGTATTGAAGTCCTGGCGGACAACGTCAGTACCGAGGACGCGGACGATGTCCTGCGACGGCAGGCTCCAATGCAGTCCCGCAACGATGGCCCCCAGGATCAGGAGCCCAAAGAACCACCTTACGTAAATCATCGATCCTCCGACCTCATTTGGCGAGCAATGCAAGAATGCCGACTACGATGAGCGGCACTAGGAAGACACCCCAGAGGAGCCGGCGTTCCGGCGAGCGACGATACTCCGCCATGCCCTTGGCGACATAATCCTCGCGGGTCAGCGAGGCGCCATCCCCCTGAGCATGTTGGCTCTCCAACTCTCGCCGGCGGCTCCAGCGCAAATAGAGGTCAAGCACGACGAAGATGGCAAGCAAGATCCCGGCGGTCACAATGACAGCGATGACGACGCGGACCATGAGACCTCCGTTCTTGGCGGCGTTATAGTCGCTTCGCCAGCCGCGAGCAAATGGAAGCGTTTCACTCCAGCCGGAGCGCCAGCAGGTTGGAGAAGCGGGTGAGATCGTCGAGTGCCACCGCGCCGCATCGCTGCCGGGTGGTGCCTGTTTGGGTCATGCAATAGTCGAAACTGCCCATATCGAGGTTCAGCGCTTGGCGCGGCGCCAATGCCTCAACGGCCGCCTTTGCGGTGTCGTGGAGGGTCAGCGCACCAGTACTTTGCCAGATACCGTAGCCGTGGCGATCGGTAAAAAACAGGCGTCGGGTCGACACAGGCGCATCGTCGCTGGGACTGACATCGGAACCACCCTCCACCACCAGCAGATGGCTTTGCATGACGGAGATCCCGGCCGCCGCGGCAGCCCGCAAAAACTGTCCCCGCTGGTTCAGATCGGTCAGGTCGTAGACCTGCGCATCCAGGGCCACCTGATTGCGATGGTAAAGTTCCGGCCGCCCATCGGGCCCGATCAGCAGGATGCCATCCATACGCGCCATGTTGCGGTTCACCAACCGCCCCTGCGCAATGAAGAGACCCACGGGTTTCGGCAACCCTTCGTCCCGCGCATCTTTGCCGGTATAGGCGCCGGTGACCACCAGCCCCTGCCCCGGCGCGTTCAGCGCTGCCTGATCCTCCGGCATCAGCAAAAGATCGGTGCGGGCTGTGCCCCAGCAGCTGTGGAACAACACCGTCTCAGACGGTGCCGGGCAGGCCATGGCCCATCCGGTCCAAAGCGCAAAGGCTGCCCCCGCGAAGGCGCGGATCATTGCGGGCTCATACCTCTCAATCGTTCCGACCGACGGCGCAGAAGCTCGACAGTCGCCAAGAGTGCGATTGAGATGATAACCAAAATCGTGGCCACAGCGAGGATCGTCGGGCTGATTTGTTCGCGGATACCCGAAAACATCTGCCTTGGGATCGTGCGCTGGGTCGGATCGGCGAGTTGAAGGACCACAACCACCTCGTCGAACGACGTGATGAAGGCGAAGAGCGCGCCTGAGATCACGCCCGGCAAGATCAGCGGCATCTGCACCTTAAAGAACGTCCGAACCGGATCGGCGCCGAGCGACGCTGAGGCCCGAGTCAGTGAGTGATCGAAACCTACCAAGGTTGCCGTAACCGTGATGATCACAAACGGTGTGCCCAGCACCGCATGCGCCATGATGATCCCCGGATAGGTCTTCGCGAGACCGATCTGGCTGAATGCGTAAAAGAGGCCAGAGGCAGTGATCACCAGCGGCACGATCATCGGCGAGATCAACAGCGCCATCACCGCGCCCTTGAACGGCATTTCCGACCGCGCGAGGCCGATCGCCGCCAAGGTGCCAAGCGCCGTGGCGAGCAAGGTCGAGAAAATGCCGATGAAAAAGCTGTTCTTGATCGCCCGCACCCACTGGGCATTCTGCCACATATCGGCCCACCACCCCTGCTCCGCATCGGGGGCGGCCATGCCATTGCGCACGATGTCGGCATACCAGCGTGTCGAGTAAGCTTCCTCGCTGAAGTTCAGCATCCCTTCCGTGAAGCTGAAGTAAGGCTCCACATTGAAGCTGAGCGGCACGACGATAATAATCGGCGCGATCAGAAACAAAAAGATCAGCCCGCAGAGCACGCGGAAGCTGTAATACCATACCCGCTCGCCGGTGGTCGCATATGGTGGCAGGCCAGCCATCAGCCCAGTTTCATGTTGTCGATGCCCACGATGCGGTCGTAGAGCCAGTATAGGAAGAGCACGAACACCAAGAGCACCAGACCCAGGGCAGCGGCCAGCGAGTAGTTCAGCGACTTACGCATATGGTCGTCGATGATATTGGAGATCATCACGCCATCCTGCCCACCGACCAGCGCCGGCGTGATGTAGTAGCCGATGGCAAGGATGAAGACCAAGATCGCGCCGGCACCGATCCCCGGCACGGTCTGAGGCGCATAGATCCGCCAAAACGCCGTCCAATTGGTCGCGCCGAGTGATTTCGCAGCGCGCACATAGCTGGGCGGTATCGTCTTCATCACCGAATAGAGCGGCAGGATCATGAACGGCAGCAGAATATGCGTCATTGCGATCAGCGTACCGAGCTTGTTGTAGATCATCGAGAAGCGTTGATCGTCAGCGGTTATGCCGATCCAAACGAAGATGTCGTTCATTACTCCTTGGCTTTGGAGCATCGCGATCCAGGAGGTTGTGCGCACCAGGATCGATGTCCAGAACGGCAGCAGCACCAATATGAGGAGCAGGTTCGACACCCGCGCCGGCAGGGTCGCCAGCAGATAAGCCACCGGATATCCGAGCGCGATGGTCGCCAGCGTGACGATCAGCGAGATTTCGAGCGTGCGTAAGAACAGCTTCAGATGGATCTGGCGTTTCGGATCCTCCCACTCGAAGGTGCCGTCGGCGGTGTAATGCAGGTCTAGGGCCGAGGCGACGAAGGCGGGTGAGACGCTCTGCGACGCGACCTTCATTGCGCGCCAATACTCTATATCCCCCCACTTCTTGTCGAGATCGACCATCGCCTCCTTGAATGGCGCTTCTAGCCGCTGGGCCCGACGATTGGTCTTCTTGAAGAGTGACAGGCTGCCCGACTTCTCCCGGTTTACCCGTGCGCCAACCTTCGTCGGCAGGGCACGCTCGCGATCCCGCGCTTCGATCAGATCGGTGATAACCGCCGCGTACATGGCTTCGTCAGGGTCGCTGATCGCATCCCATTCGGCGAGAAGCTCGGTGGTCCGCGGCATCCCATCTTCGAATGTGTCGTTATAGACCGCCTGCCAGAGGAGGACGAAGATCGGGAAGACAAAAGCGAGGAGCACGAAGAGAACGAGTGGCGTCGCCAGGCCCATGGCTCGCATGCGACTGACGAACAGCGCTTGGCGCAGCTTCCGGCGAAGTGGGGTCCCGTCTGCCGCCAGCAGCGGACCCGAGGTCTCCGCACTCCGCTGCGGCGCCTCGGTCAAACTGCGTCTCGGTCCTGGCGCCGTGATATCCGCCATCGCTCGCCCCTCCTGCTTCAGTGGGCCGCCCCAAAACGGCGCGGCCCGGTCCTGTCAGGTGCGGATCACTGCGCGAGCCAGGCGTTGAACCGTTCGTTCAACTCGTCCTGATTGTCGGCCCAGAACTCAAAGTCGTTCTGCAGCGCATTCTCGAAGTTTTCCGGCGCCGTCGGCATATGCGGTGCCATTTTTAGGTCAGGCTTGGAATTGTACGCAGCAACCAACGGACTGGAGGACTTGCGTGCCGGACCGTAGGAAATCCAAGAAGCCTGCGCAGCCAATTGCTCGGTCTCGGTCGAGAACAACATGAACTTGAGCGCTGCCTCCTTATTCGGCGTGCCCTTTGGAATCGCCCAGAGATCGAGGTCCCAAACCTGGCCGTCCCACACGATATTGAACGGCTTTTCCTCGGCCGCAAAGGCGTTGAAGATTCGGCCGTTATAGGCAGTCGTCATGGCAACTTCGCCATCGGCAAGCAACTGCGGGGGCTGAGCGCCCGCCTCCCACCACACGACGCTGTCTTTAATGGTGTCGAGCTTGGCGAAGGCGCGGTCGACTCCCTCCGGCGAACTCAGCACCTCATAGACCTCGCCAGCCGGGACACCATCGGCCATCAGCGCCATTTCGAGGTTTGCCTTGGGGCTCTTACGAATGCCGCGTTTGCCCGGAAACTTCTCCAGATCGAAGAAATCCGCGATGGTTGTCGGGCCGCTGTCCATCTTGCTGGTGTCATAGGCGAAGATGGTCGACCAGACGATGGTTCCGATGCCGCATTCGGTGATCGTGCCCTCAATAAAGTCATCTTCCGCAGGGGTACCGTCGGCCCCTGGCGGTAGAACTGACGGATCGATCACCTCGAACAGACCTTCGTCGCAGCCGCGGACGGCATCCGAGAGCTCGAGGTCGACGATGTCCCAGGTGACATTGCCAGCCTCCACCTGCGCCTTCACCTCGGCCAGGCCGCCATTATAGTCTTCCGAGACGATATTGATCCCAGTCTTAGAGACGAAAGGCTTGTGGTAAGCCTCCACTTGGCTTTTGGTGTAGGCACCTCCCCACGACACCACCGTAATGCTGTCCGCGGCAAAGGCTGCCGAACCGATTGCGAGTGCGCTCACCGCAGTCGCAATAAAAGTCATAGGTTTCATAGTGTTCTCCCTGTTTCTCTACCCAGAGTGACCTGTCATCGTCCGCCCCCGGGCTAGGCGGACGCCCTTATCCCCCGGCTTACGCCGCGTCGAGCGCGCGGCAATCCTCGGTCATCCAGGCGACCGAGGTGTTCTCACCCACCTGCAGAACCGCATGGGCGTGGTTGTTCGGCACCTTGACGATGAAGTCGTCGTTGCCGGCGACATCCATTCGGCACCGGATATGGTCGCCCAGATAGATCAACTCGACCACGCGTCCCTGCAGGGCATTGGGCGCATCCTCGGCGCCGATGATCACCCGCTCCGGCCGGATCGAGAGCATCGTACGTTCCCCTGCCCGGCCACAATTGACCGCGAGCGCGCTCACTTCCGGACCGTTGTCGAGAGCGATGCGCACCTGGCCCCCATCGACCGCAGCAACCTTACCGTTCAGCTTGTTGTTCTCGCCAATAAACTGCGCGACGAAGGCATTGTCGGGCCGCTCGTAAAGATCCTCGGGCGCGGCGAGTTGCTGGATCACCCCGTCATTGAAGACGGCGATGCGGTCGGACATAGTCAGAGCTTCGGACTGGTCATGGGTCACATAAACGACCGTGACCTCCAAACGCTCGTGCAAGTGTTTGATTTCGTATTGCATATGCTCCCGAAGTTGCTTGTCGAGAGCGCCGAGCGGTTCGTCCATCAACACCAATTCCGGCTCAAACACCAGTGCCCGCGCGAGCGCGATCCGCTGCTGTTGCCCGCCAGAAAGTTGCGCCGGCCGCCGCCCGCCGAACTCCGACATCTGCACCATGTCGAGCGCGCGACTGACCTTTTCCTCCACCTGCGCCTTGCCCAGCTTCCGCACTTCCAGCGGAAAGGCCAAGTTCTCGGCAACGGTCATATGCGGAAACAGCGCGTAGTTCTGAAACACCATGCCGATACCGCGCTTATGGGGCGGGATGTTGTTTATTCCCCGCCCGTCTAGCAGGATCTCGCCATGGGTCGCCGTTTCAAATCCCGCGAGCATCATGAGACAGGTCGTCTTTCCAGACCCGGAAGGCCCGAGCATGGTGAGAAACTCGCCACGACCGATCGAGAGATTCAGGTCTTTAACGACCAAAGTCTCGCCGTCATAGCTTTTTTGGACGCGCTCGAACTGCACAAAGGCGTTCGCCGCAGTCGATGCTGCCATTCCGTTCTCTCTTCCCCGCGGTGCCGCCGCTGTTGTCGTTGTCAGATAAGCATACGGATTCGCCCAGGCACAAGACCCCGTGGCGCCTGTATTTTGCTCAATCCAGTATACGGGACGGAAACTGCCTGTCAGGAATGCTTAGATCAGCATCGCCTGCATCATTTAGGGGCAGACACTGTCAGAGACCCGAAGACAAAAAAGGCGGACCGGCCGAAGCAGGTCCGCCGAATGTGGTGCCCACCGTGCTCGGCCTAATGGCCGAGCACGGTGAAAGCGGGAATGGAAACGGACTGCACTGTCCGATGCGAGCCACAATCGTAAGAGACGCTCGCCACCGCCGTCGCCCGCCCCAGGGTCATCCGTGGATGAACCCTCACCCCTAGAGCCACAGCAGTGTCGAGAGAGGGCAACGCTCCACCGAGTGTAGTTTCTGCCTCGAACCACTGCCCAACCCGGTCGATCAGCTTAAGATCGAACTTCGTGGGCCTGCATGTGGCCTTTATCTCGGGCAACGGCCCGAGATGCAGGAGGCTCCACTCACCGGCCTGCGCATCCGTCAGGATGGCCGCCGGCGTGCGCGGTGCGGATGGCCCCGATCCATCCGGCGCCGCCGTATCGGTCGGCGTCTCCAAGGCATCGACCCGCTCGGTCAAGTGTTCGAGAGCGGCGCCATGTTCCACCACCGTCGCCGGCAGCGTCGCATAGACTTCCCAAACATCGCGCCCGCCGAGGAGCGCTCCCATCACGAACATGGCCAAAACCCACCTCTCCTTCATCGTTTTCAGTGTCGTCCAAATCCCGTCCGTCGCAGTCCTTTCGCCCACATTTGCAGTCATAGGCCTCCCCCAGTTTGGGCCGGCCAGCCGGCAGCCATGCCGACCCTCTGTTTTGTAGTTGACGCTTGTTGATTGGTGCGCGGGACGCCTCTGCCCCCCAAAGATGGCAAGGCGACCCGCGGTCGAAATACGGTGCCCACGAGCCGGCAGAGTGCCGGCCTCCCCCGTTCGCACCGCAAAACCGACACTGCGGCGGAAACCCGAACATCGCGTTAACTTTGTTAAAAATTACCGTTTCAAATCAGTACTTTGCTGCCGTAAAATGAATCGTCAGCACAGCTTTTCGGCCAGCCACCCTGCATAGCAACACCATGCCCCTCACAAAGTGGAGTTGACATGATCCTGCGAGACTTCAGCGTCCGGCGTGCCGATCAGAACCGGTACTTCGCCCTCGCCGACCTAGTGATTGCCGTTGTTTTCGACAAAGCGGAGGTCTTCGAAGCCGGCGATGAAACCATGGCTGGCGTAATCAGGAAGCTCGCCGGCCCCTTATCGACAATCACAACGATGCCATCGCCGCGGTCGCAGAAGAGGACGTCGTCGCCACTCTGGCCCAGCCCCCGTCAAAGCCCGGGCGCCTTTCGAACTGCTGCAAGCGCGCGTGGTGCTGCCTAGGTTTTCGTTTTACCCGATCTCGCTGCGCCTCAGCGTGCTCTTCGTCGGGGCGAGAGATGCGCCTGACAACTCAACGAAGATTTTCCCCCACAAATCGCAGACCTGCCCGCGCAATAGTCATCTCTTCATCAGTCGGCATGATGTAGCAGCCGACAGTTGAGCCCGGCTCCGAAATCTCCGTCTGGCCCGCCCGGTTCCGCTCCGCATCGAGGGAGAGGCCGATCCAGCCAAGCCCTCGGCAGACCCGCTCCCTAACCGTGACCGAGTGCTCGCCGATACCAGCCGTGAAGACCAGCGCGTCAAGCCCGCCGAGCGCGGCTGTAAGGCTGCCGATCTCCCGCTGGATGCGATAGGCAAAGTAGGCGATGGCCTGGTCCGCCGCCTTGGTACCCGCAGACTCAAGCACGCGCATGTCCTGACTGAGACCGGATAGCCCCTTGAGACCGGATTGGCGGTAGACGAGGTCGGAGATCTCGGCAGGCGCCATCCCCTCCTGCTCCATCAGGTACAGCATCACACCGGGGTCCAGTTGCCCGATGCGCGTGCCCATCGGAAGGCCATCCAGGGCGGAGAATCCCATGGTCGAGCCTTGCGGCACACCGCCCTTCACTGCGCAGGCGGACGCTCCATTGCCGAGATGGGCGATAACCACGCGGCCAGCCGCCCGGTCCGGCGCGACTTTGGCGAAGGCGCCAGAGACGAAATCATAGGACAGCCCGTGGAAGCCGTAGCGCCGCACGCCTTTCTCGTAATAGGCCTGCGGCAGAGCAAAAGTATCGGCGAGCCAGGGTTGGCGCCGGTGAAAGGCGGTGTCGAAACAGCCGACCTGCACCGCCCGCGGAAACGCCAAGGCTGCGGCCGCGACCCCGGCGAGATTATGCGGCTGGTGCAGCGGTGCGAAGGGGTTCAGGCTTTCCAGATAGACCAGCACCTCTGCATCCAGGCGCATCGGTTCGGCGAAGCGTGTGCCGCCATGGACGATCCGGTGTCCCACGACCGGAACAGTGGCTCCCGGCTCCGCATCCTCGATCAGCGCCAGGATCTCGGCTAGTGCGCCGTCATGGTCGCCAATCTCCGGCGCTGGACGGTCGGCAATCTTTTGACCGCCCGCCTTCGCCTCGATCCGTGGCTCAGCCCCGATGCCCTCAACCTGGCCACGCAATCGTTCCACCGGCTCTGCCTCGGCCGCGAAGAGCGCGAATTTGATCGAAGATGACCCAGCATTCAGGGTCAGGATGAGATCTGGCATGGCGCCCCCAATCCGTGCCGCCCGGCAGCACGCCCGACCCTGTGTGGGGCACGTCCGGACGGCATAGATGCACCCTTGCGGCAGACTTGTGCAAGGAGGCCACACGTCACGGGCGATTGTACCGACAGGCCGACGGACCGCCCAAACCCCCGCGTGTGGACAGCAGTCGGCAACGAACTCCGCCTTCTGATTTCCGGGGTTGAGCCGGCACAGTGCAGTTGCGTATCTAGGGGCCGGGGCGTTGCATTCTCCTGGCCACCCGGCCGGGAAGATGCGCGCGGTCGAGCGGGAGAAGACGGAATGAACCCCACGCGCCTGGCGCTTGTCTCGCTCTTCTTCGCAGGCCTATCGCTCATCGGACCGCAGGCGAGCGCACAGTCCGATGGCGAGCTGCTGGAAAGCCGCGAGTCCCTTTACAATAACATTTATGTCTACCGGCAACAGGATGGCCTGATCACCATGCTGTTCGGCAAGAATCGCCGGTTCTGGACCGAAAGCGCCTATGATCCGAACGACGCTCGTGCCCTGCCGGTGCGCTATACGCGCTACATGACAGTGGCGCTGGCCTATCCGGAAACGCTGGGATCGGTGCTGGAGATCGGCCTCGGCGGCGGGCGGACCGCAGCCTATCTGAACCTGCATATGCCGGAGCTGCCGATCACCTCGGTCGAACTGGACGGCGAGGTGATCGAGCTGGCCGAGGAGTATTTCGACGTCGTCCCGTCCGACACGCTGCGCTTGGTCGAGAAGGATGGCAGGCTCTACCTCGCTGCGAACCGAGACACCCACGACCTGATCCTTGTCGACGCCTATCGCGGCCCCTTCGTGCCATTCCATCTGTTGACCAAGGAGTTCTTCGAGATCGCGCGCGACCGCCTCAGCCCAGGGGGGATCCTGGTTCAGAACATCGAGCCGACGACCATGCTGTTCGAAGCAACGGTGGTGACGTTGAAAAGCGTCTTTGATGTCGTCGAGTTGTTCGATGCCCGTGGCAATATCGTTGCTATCGCCTACGACGGGCCCGAGCGCAAAGGCGCCGATCTGGCCAACCGCGCGAGGGCGCTGCAGCAGGCACATGGCTTCAAGTACCCGCTACCGACACTGCTGAAGGATCGGCGGATCGTCGCCAATCTGCCGGAGGGCGAGCCCCTCGTCGATGACTTCGCACCGGTCGAGATGCTCAAGGCTATCGAGCGCCACAATGCCGGCATCGACGGGCTGGTCGAGGACCCGACCCAGTGACCACCGATACGCAGTACCGCCTCGGCCTCTACGCCAACGGTTTCGTCCTCGGCTTTGTTTTGATGGGCTTCGAGATGCTGTCGAGCCGATATCTCAACCCGTGGTTCGGCAGCGGAATTTTCACTTGGGCGGCGCTGATCTCGGTGACGCTGTTCGCATTGATGCTCGGTTATTACCTCGGCGGAATGCTGGTCGACCGAATGCCCCGGGCCTGGGTGCTGGGCGCCGCGCTGGTCGCGGCCGCGGCCTCCATGGCCCTGACGCCGATGCTGATCGACCCGGTGATCCAAAGCGTGATGGTGAATATCGGCGATGGCGGCGGCGGGGTGATCGCGGCCTCGCTGGTGATCCTGCTGGTACCGCTGACGATCATCGCCTTCTATTCGCCGTTCTGCGTGCGCCTCTTGCTTCGCTCGGTTGCGACGACGGGCCGGCAGACCGGCGCGGTCTATGCGATCAACACCATGGGCAATATCCTCGGCACGCTGGTGACATCCTTCGTGCTGATCCCCAGCTTTGGTACCCGGGTCATCACCTATGCCTTTGCCGTGATTGTGTTGCTCTCTGCCTTTTGGCTGATCCGACTGAGCCGGTTAGAGGACGCCTCGTGACCCGGGCGAGCCTGGCCGGGCTGGCGCTGCTCGCGGCCCTCCCCGCCCGGGCAGAGGAAACGGTGCTCCGCGGCAGCTACACCGAGGGGCCGTTTTGGGTCGGCGAAAGGCTTTATTATGCTGAGATGTATCGCGACCGAGTGATAACCTGGACCGAGGCAGGCGGCGCGGCGGTGTTTTGGGAGCGGCCGGGCTGCGGGCCGACCTCGATTGCGCCTTACCGGGCGGGCTTTTTGGTCCTTTGCCATCTCGACCCCTCGATTGTGGCCGTCGATGCGGAGGGCAAGACGCTACAGGCCTTCGGAGAGGATGCCGAGGGTGCGAAGTTGCAAAATCCCAATGACAGTGCTGCGGGCCCTGGCGGCGGCGTCTACTTCTCAGATCCCGGGCGCTTCAGAAAGGGCGCGCCGAAGACCGGTAGGGTCATGCATCTCTCTGCCACGGGAGCGTTGCGGGCCGTGGCAGAAGGGCTCGACTACCCCAATGGCATCGCGTTCGATGCGGGTGCCCAGCAGATCCTCGTCTCTGAACACCTGGCGCGGCGAGTGCTGAGCTACCCGGTAATGGCCGATGGCAGCCTTGGCGAGCCAGAAACCCTGATCGATCTCGATACGGCTGGGCTTTCCCCGCCCAATTATGCCGAGGCCGGGCCGGATGGTGTGGAAATTGCGCCCGACGGCACGATCTGGGTGCCGGACTATGGCGAAGGGCGGATCCTCGCAATCGGGCAGGATGGCCTCCGCGTGGTCGAGGTGAAGACCCCCTTCGTAACCAATGTCGCCGTCTCGCCCGGTGGGATGGTCGCGATCACCGGCGCCTATGACAATGCGCGCCCGCCCTTTCCGAGTATTGTGTCGATCCTCCCTCAGGCATCCCTAGGGCGGCGGCTGCAGCCCGTACCCTAGCGTCCGTTGCGCTGAGCCGATGGCGGGCCGCGGTCTCAGCTTCGCTCGCGGACGATCCGCCTCGACAAGCCTCGCACCGCCGCGCCATAGTCGGGCATTGCTCTGGGGAGGACCGGATGGATTGGACGCAAGTCACCGGCTGGGATGACGCCTATGACAACCGCGGCAACACGCCGGGATGGGAGGATATTCCACCTCGTTGGGCGCGCGACGCCGCGGCCTATCGCGAGAC
This sequence comes from Pseudomonadota bacterium, assembly GCA_039513195.1. Lineage (GTDB taxonomy): Bacteria > Pseudomonadota > Alphaproteobacteria > Rhodobacterales > Rhodobacteraceae > Thermohalobaculum. The sequence goes on from JBCCRM010000014.1 coordinate 78,521, forward strand.
GCTGACAGCAGCGGGCCGGGCGCGGCTCGACATTCCCTATGGCGACGCGGAGCGGGAAAAGCTCGACCTCTTTCTGCCGGACGGGGCGCCCGCCGGGCTGGTCGTTTTCATCCATGGCGGCTACTGGCGATCGTTTCATCGCACCGATTGGTCCCATTATGCCGCCGGCGCCGTGGATCGGGGCTGGGCCGTGGCGATGCCGTCCTACACCTTGGCGCCGGATGCGCGAATTGCGGAGATCACCCGACAGATGAGCACCGCGCTCAACCGTGTGGCGCGCGAAATCGCGGGGCCTATCAGGCTCATGGGTCATTCCGCCGGCGGGCATCTTGCTGCGCGGATGATCTGCACCGACACCAGGGTCGCGCCGGAGGTGCTGGACCGGGTCGAGCATGTGATGCCGATCAGCTGCCTCGCCGATCTGCGCCCACTTCTCGAGCTCGCCGCCAATGCCGAGTTCTTCCGCATGGACGAGATGGAGGCCGCGACCGAGAGCCCGGCGCTCCACACCCCTGTGGGCCGTATGCGCGTGACGGTCTGGGTCGGCGGCGACGAGCGCCCGGAATTCATCCGGCAATCCGAACTTCTCGCGAATGTCTGGACCGGCTTCGGCCTCGCCACGCGCTTCGTAAACGATCCCGGCCACAACCACTTCACCGTGATCGATGCGCTCGCCGAGGCGGAGAGCGCGATCACCGCAGCGCTGTTCGACTAGGGGATCGGCCATGCACTGCGTCTTCGTGCAACTGCGCTGCCGCCCCGGCCGCACCTACGCTGTGGCCGACGCGATTTGGGAGCGGGAGATCGTCTCGGAACTCTACTCGACCAGCGGCGACTGGGACCTGCTGATGAAGATCTATATCCCCGACGGCGAGGATATCGGCCGCTACATGAACGAAAAACTCTTGGATATCGACGGGATCGACCGGTCGCTCACCACGCTGACTTTCAAGGCGTTTTGATTGTCTCAGGGGCTGCGTCCCGACACGAAAACGAATGGTCGCGTTTTGTCGGGGAATATGGTCTTTTCCCGAAACGGTGAGGCACCGCCGGTGCACAGGGACCAACCGCGCCGCCCGAAAAGAGCAGAGGCGCGGCGGAGGGGAGCGATGACCGAACAGCCAGCCTCGCACCGCTTTCTGAGCGGAGAGGAAAATCCCGTCCCGCAGCCACACCAGGACGATCCCTTCATTCGGGGTCTCTGGTATGTGGCGATGCCAAGCCGGGAGCTGAAGCCCGGCAAAATGGTCGCGAAAACTCTTTTGGGCGATCCGATTCTCTTCGCCCGGCGCAGCGATGGCTCGGTCTTCGCGATCAGGGATCTGTGCCCGCATCGCGGCATTCCCCTGCGCTTCGGTCGCTTCGACGGACAAACGATCAGCTGCGGCTATCACGGCTGGCGGTTCGATGGCGCCGGGCGTTGTGTCGAAATCCCCTCGCTGGTCGACCAGAGTCAGGCGAATGTCGCGCGGATCCGCTGCGGCGCCTATCCCTGTGCGGATCGCCAGGGCCTTATTTGGATCTTTATGCCGGACGCCGCTGTGCCGGCCGACGCGGCACCCGATGCGCCAGAGCCGTTCCCAGATTTTGAGGACGATGCGCCGAAAGCGGCGGTCACGCTCCTCTATGAAAGCGACTACGACAATGCCGCTTTTGGGATGATGGACCCAGCCCATATCGCCTATGTCCACTCCGCCTGGTGGCTGAAACGCACCGAAGCAACGCTGAAGATCAAGGAAAAGGCATTCGAGCCGGCGGATCGGGGGTGGCGGATGGCGCCGCATCCGATCCGCAATGTGACGCCGTTTCACCGCCTTTTGGGCCGGGATGTCCGAACCGAGATCATCATCCGCCTGCCCGGTTTTCGGATCGAGCGGGTGTTCGGCGAGCGGCACCAGCTCTTGAACCTCCTCGCTATCACCCCGATCGACGGCAAGCGTACGCAAATGTTTCAAGCGCTTTGGTGGTCGATGCCTTGGCTCGACTTCATGGCCCCCTTGGTGCGGGCGGGAGCGCGGCGGTTCCTGTCCCAGGACGGCGATATCATCGTGAAGCAGAATGTCGGTCTGGCCTATAATCCTAGACAGATGCTGGTCGCAGACGCGGATGCGCAGATGAAGTGGTGGCTGCGGCTAAAGCATGAGTGGCGCGCCCACCGACGGGAAGGCAGGCCCTTTGCGAACCCGGTCAAAGCCAAAACCCTTCGCTTTCGCAGCTAGCCGGGCTGCCGGCGCGGCCCGCGGCAGGGGGCAGCCCCGCCATTGCGGCCAGGCGCTCATTTCTGGCGGGCGGGTGAGCCTCGGGCCGCGACGGCGCTTAGGTGCCAACACCCCCGGGCTCTGCCCGGCGCGCCGTCTCCCGGCCCCAAGCGGGAACCAGTCCGGCAAGATGCAAGACATTCTTCCAGAAGATCCGTGCATGGGCGAGCGGCCGCGCCTTCACAAGCTCCTTGTTCATATACGCGTCGAATGTCAGTTCCTGCACATCAACATCTTGGCAGATCGCCACAAAGCGTTCCCGCCGCGCATCCGTGGTGTACCAATAGTCCTGCATCTTCCTTAGGATCCAAAACACCCCGCCATGGGTGCGCATGAATTGCCTCCTGGCGCCGGCAAGGGCCGTTGCCCGCCTGGTGGCGAGAGCCTCGTCCACCGCCTGCGCCGCACAGCGCCCTCCGAACATGGCATAGAAGATCCCCTCCCCCGAGGACGGGGCCACGACCCCCGCAGCATCGCCGGCCAGTACGACATCGCGGCCGTTGTCCCAGCGCTTCAGCGGCTGCAGAGGGATCGGCGCACCTTCCTTCCGCAGGGTCTCGACCCGGTCGAGCCCCGCCATCACGCGCAGATCCCGGGTTGCGCCTTTGACGGAGATGCCGTCCTGCTCGGTCCCCATCCCGACACTGGCACAGGGCCCATGGGGGAATACCCAGCCATAGAAATCCGGCGAGATCCGGCCGTCATAATAGACGTCGCAGCGATCCGGCTCGTAGTCGCAGCCAGAGCGGGGCGCGCGGACGATCTCGTGGTAGGCGATCACATAGGGGATTGAATCGCCGCCAGGGACGGCGTCGCGTGCTACATTCGACCGGGCGCCGTCGGCCCCGATAATCGTCCGGGCCCGGATCCGCCGCGGGCGTCCCCCATGGCCTTCGGCCTTCGGGCGCCACATCACCATGGCAATGCCGTCAGCGTCCCGCTCCAGCGACTGATAGGTGCCCGTCAGCCGCACCGCACCGTTTGCGCAAGCCCGGGCCCGCAGCCATTCGTCGAAATCCTCACGGTCGACCATGCCGACGAAGCCGCCCTTGATCGGAATATCGACGTAGTGGTGCTTCGGAGAGATGATCCGCGCCTTCTTTATCTTCGCGACCAGCAGATCTTCCGGTACCCCGAACATATCTATGGCCCGGGGCGGGATCGCGCCGCCGCACGGTTTGATCCGCCCGGCCCGATCCAAGAGCGCAACCTTGCGCCCCGCCAAAGCTAGATCGTTGGCCGCCGTCGCCCCCGCCGGCCCCCCGCCCACGACAAGGCAGTCGAAGATCTCGTCGCTCATAGTCATTCTCCTGCAATCGGGGTTGCGAGCGCGGGTGGACGGGTATCCATTCGCCGGCCCATCCGGGCGGCGAGCAGCGCAGAGAGGAGGAAGACACCCCCCTCGAGCGCGAAGACCGCCGCATAGGCCTCTCCGGTATCGGTGAAAACGAGCCGCGCTGCATCGACGGCCACGGTGCCGAGGAAGCCGCCGAGCCCGAAGGCAATCGCTTGGGCTGCCCCCCAGAGACCCATGCGCGTTCCCTCGCGTTTCGCCCGCCCGCTCGAGGCGAGCGCCATCATTGAGCCAATCGCCGCGACCGCGAAGGCGCCATTGGCAACGCCGAGGGCGAAGACCGTAGGCTTTAACGGCCAGGCGGGTCCGACCAGCCCGGCCGCAGCCAACCCCAGCAGAGCAGCGGTGGAGGCTAGGCAACCGCCGACGGTCCAGGCGCGCAGGACCTCCGGTCGGCCCTTGCCCCAGGCGGTCGCCAAGACGCCGACCAGCGCCATACCGAGGAAGACACCACCATGCTGCACCCCGGCGAGCGATGTGGATTCGCCAGGTGTCATGCCGAAGACCAGGCCCGCGAAGGGTTCAAGGATCAGGTCCTGCGCCGAGTAGGCGAGCATCGACGCGAAGACGAAGACGGTGAACTGCCGCGCCTTCGGCTCCCGCCAAATCTCGCCGATTGCCTCCTTAAACGGGGCTTTCTGCGGCCGCTCCTCTGCGGCACGGCTCTGGGCTGGCGCTCGGCCCTCGATGCCCAGAACGCCGACGATGACCAGCAACATCGCGATGCCGGCAACGCCGGTCGATACGGCGACCAGGCGCGCCGGCGAAAACGGGTCCAAAAGTCCGCCCGAGATACCGGCCGTCACCGCGATACCCGCGATCATCATCAACCAGGCAATGGTTGCCGCTGCCGGCCGGCGCTCCGGCGCGACCCGAACCGCGAGAAGCGCCAGTAGGTTGGTGCCCGCCGCCCCAACGCCTATGCCGATCAACGTGAAGGCGATGGTCGCGGCCGCGATCCCCCAACCTGGTGAAACGCCCATCAGCGCGACGGACAATGCGGCCCCAACACCGCCGAGCGCCAGCACCGCCATACCGCCAATGATCCAAGATGTGCGGCGCCTGCCGATATCCGCCCCGTATCCCCAGCGCGGGCGCAAGCATTGCACCGCATAATGCAAAGCGACCAATGCGCCTGGCAGCATCGCCGGGAAAGCCAGCTCCACGACCATCACGCGGTTCAGCGTCGACGTCGTCAGCACAACCAGCGCGCCAAGGGCCATCTGCACCAGACCCAAACGCATCATGCCGAGCCAACCGAGATACGGGTGCATGCCTGTTTCTCCCTTCAACCTGCGCCGAGGGCGATGGCACTCGCCAACATGCCGAGGACGTAGAGGCTGACGCCGGTGGCGTTGTACCAGGGGGCCAAGGCGCGCGGGTCGCGCAGCATCCGCCGCATCGCCAAGCCCTGACCGGCCAGCACGGCCGCCACCGCCAAAGCCGCCAGCCAATGGCCCCAGGCCAGCATCAGGGCGATCACCGCCATCTGCGCCGCCGCCATGACCCAGCATGCGAAACGCGCCGCACGCTCCGGCCCCAGGATCACAGGCAGAGAGCGGACGCCGAGATGGGTGTCCCCCTCGATCGCCTTAAAGTCATTGAGCGTCATGATACCGTGGGCGCCGAGCGCATAGAGCGCAGCAACGACAATCACCTCTCCCGGTGGCAGCGTGCCCAGCATCACCGCGGCGCCGGTGAACCAGGGCAGCCCCTCGTAACAAAGCCCCGTCGCGGCACAGGCCCACCAGCCGTTTTGCTTCAAGCGCAGCGGCGGAGCCGAATAGGCCCAAGCGAGCGCGCAGGCGACGACGGCGGCGCCGAAGCCCCACAACCCCAGCAAGCTCGCTACCCCGAGCGAAACGGCGGTCCAAGCAACGGCGATCCAAAATCCCCAACTGCCAGGAACGCGGCCTGACGGGATCGGGCGGGCCGGCTCGTTGATCGCATCGACATGGCGGTCGTACCAATCATTGGCCGCCTGGCTCATGGCGCAAACCAAGGGTCCGGCCAACAGCACGCCGAGGGCGAAGTCGGTCCACCGTCCCGAGAACGCAACCCCGGCGGAGACCGCGCCGCAGAGATAGGCCCACATTGGTGGGAACCATGTGATGGGCTTCAGCAGCTCCAACACCGCTGCCGGGTCTGGCAGCCGCCGCGCCTGCGACTGTATCGAATAATTTACACTCATGCTGTCAGGATTATATGACAGTCGTCCTGCCAGGGAAACTGTTTCGTGGGGGGTTTCGACAGGTCGGAAGGTGTTCAACCTCCGGCGTCATCACTGTCGCTGTCGTCCCGCGAGCTGTCGAGATCGCGCAGCTCGAACCGCCGCAGTTTGACGTAAAGGCTTTGCCGGGACAGACCCAACATCTCGGCCGCCGAGGCACGGTTCTCGCCAGTCATCTCCAACGCCGCTTCGATGTACATTTTCTCGATCACATCGGTGGTTTGGCGCACCAAATCCTTCAGCGAGACCCTCCCCACCAGCTCGGCGAGCTGTTCCACGGATTGCGGAAGCTGCCGGTCGGGCCGGGCTACGGAGGTCAACCGTCGGGTGACATCGCGGATCGCGAAGGCGTAACAAGGCTCGCCCTCGATGGTCAGGGACGCAGCGGAAATCTCGACTTCGGTCTCGGTCCCATACTCGCCACGGAGATTGGTGGCAAAGAGCCGCACCGCGCCGCGCTCCCGCAGATTGGCGAGCATAACGTTGAGATCCACACCGGGGCGGCCAAGCCAACGGTCGAGCGACTCGCTGCGGGCCTGTTCCTCGGTCGCGAGCTGCGCGAGGTCGAGAAACGCGGAGTTCGCCGAGAGCACGGTTCCATCGAGCGCGGTCAGCAGGAACCCGTCGGGCATCGCAGCGACCAGGCGGCTGAGGCTCGGCTCCGCCGATCGGGCGGCACCTTTGCCGCCCTCCTCCGGCGCGAAGCGAAGCAGAAAGATCCAGCCGGCATCGCGCCGCAACAGCGCCACCGAGGCTCGGAGAAGCATCGTTCGGTCCCGGCTGCGCACATCGATCTCATCCGCGCGGCCGGTCGCCCGGACCGTAGTCATCAATGTCTCCAGCGCCTGGCCGTCGGCCGCGTCGACGCAATCGGCAACGCGCCGGCCGACCAAGCCGCGGCGGCCGTCGTCGAACATCTGCTCAGCCACCGGATTGGCCTCAAGCACCTTCTCGTTGGCGCCGTCGACAATCAGTACCGGCTCGGACGACACCTGGAACAATAGCCGATAGCGCGTTTCGAGATGGCGCAACCGGGCATAGTCCTGCTCTAGGGTCTGTTGCGCGTCGATAAGCCTCTGCTGAAGCTGCGAAATCGTCCGGAGATCGCGGCCGAAGGCGATCAACAGCCCCTCCGGATTGACCTTATGGACCGCGTAGAGCACCGGGACATCGGGTCCCTTCTGGCTCGGATGATTGACCTGCCGCCACCGAGGCCGCGCCCCCGCAAAGGCGTCGCGGATCAGCGCCTCGATCTTCGGGCGACTTTCCACCGTGACGGTTTCCGACCAAGCCTGCCCCGGCCAGTGCTCGACCCCCGAAAGGGCCATCTCACTGCGATCAATGGCAAAATCGCGGATGACGCCATCGGGATCAACGATCAAAGCGATATCTGCGGCCGTTGCAATCAAACGCGCCGTAGCCTCGACATCGATGTCCGATAAAAACTCCTTCGGTGCCGCGAAGGTCTTCACGTCCTGGAGTCCTTTTACGTTTCGCCGCGACAGGGGACGGGTCCTTATCTCGTCATGGGAGTCAGCAATGCGCTTCGCTACCGAAACGCACACGCTCGGCCAGCGTCACCGCCTCCCGCGCGTCGAGCGCCACGGCGTCAGCGCCGATTTCCGTACCGAATTCAGGTTTTTCGCAAAGGATCGGTCCGCCGGCGAGAATGTAGACAGAAGAATTGCGAGACTGCTTTCGCAAAGTCCGAACGAGGCGCGCCGCCGGTACCACCGACCGCTCGCCGCCCACCGTGATACCGATGAGTTCGAACCAATTGGCCCGAACGATGCGCGATAACTCCAAGTCCGGCGCTGCGGTTCGGAACACCACCTCCCAATTCGCCGCACCCAGACACTCTGCCACCATGCGCAGGCCCAGCACATGCTGCTCCGACGCATCGGCGCAGAGAAGCGCGCGGCGCTTTCGCAAGACGGCGTCTTGTACCGAGCCGCCACTCTCAGAGAGTTGGATGGTCATGCGGTGAAGCCGCATGGTCCCGATCGTCACCTCCGAAAAGCTGCAAACATCCTCGTCCCACAAGACACCCAGACGGCGCGCGGAGGGCGCAAGCAGATCCAGCATCAGGTCTGCGGCGGGACGGCCGGCCTCGGCCAGTTCGGCGACGAAATCCTCGGCCGCCTGGCCAATGGGCTCGAGCAGAAGACGGGTCAGATGGGCAACCTCGTCCCGCCCGGTCGGAGAGGCCGCGTGCCGCCGCCGGGCCACTAGAAGATGCGGGATCACCTGATCCTCGATCGCGCGGACCAACGCCTTCGGCTCTGAGAACAAGTGCGCCGCCTTGTGGCGGTCGGGCGCCGTGGAAGCAGTGCAGCCGTCGCTGGCGTTGGAACCGTGCTGCAGAGGGGCTTCTGTCATGGCTTTGTCCTCCTCATCCCGAATCAGAACCGATGGTCCGATTGGCAAATGCACCCGATCTCCGCCTGGTGCCCGTTATTCGTCCGATGCATCCTGCGGTTGGCTTAAGCCCTTGGCTTCCCACGACGCATGTATCCTGTCACCCCGCTTACGCGTCAACTTTTCCTGACAATACCACTCTGACTATCGAAACTTATCACTTGATCGAAGCACCAACACTGATTGATTACAAGCCTATTTCAGTCTTTGAATGAAATCTGCCGAGGTCTGAAAATATTCGAAAAAGCTATGATATCGAAGACTGCTCTCGGCCTGCGGAAGCGGCTTCCATAAAGCAATTAGTCCAGCCCGATTGACGTAAACCTACATTGACACACATCTCCTTTCGCGCATAGCCTTCCCTGAGCGCGACGACCAAAACAGGATAACAGACAGGGGAGGACGGCAGTGCCGGCGAGCCAGGAATCGTCCGAAGGGCGGCGCCGACTCTACACCCGGGCGGAGCGGGCGCGCCGCGACGCGACTGCGTGGACCTTGGTGCAAGGGATCCTCGCGCCGCTCCAATTCCTCGTGTTTCTCGTCAGCTTAGCGCTCGTGCTGCGCTACCTAGCCACCGGCCTCGGGTACGACGTCGCCACCTGGTCGATCATCCTCAAGACCCTGGTGCTCTTCGCGATCATGGTCACCGGCGCGATCTGGGAGAAGGTGGTGTTCGGCTGTTACCTGTTTGCGCCGGCGTTCTTCTGGGAGGACGCGATGTCGATGATCGTTGTCGCCCTCCACACTGCCTATCTCGCCGCCGTTCTCCTCGGTTGGGGGACTGATATGCAGCAAATCCAACTCGCGCTCGCGGCCTATGCCACTTACGTCGTCAACGCTGGGCAGTTCCTGTGGAAGCTGCGTCTCGCGCGGCTCGAGGGTGAAGACCAAGGGGCTGTGGCATGAACGAGCGGATGCGCCCCCCAGGCACCGGCTGCAACCGCCCGATCTTGCGGGAGGACGGCCAGAGGGAAGTGTTTTGCGGCCTGACAGGCATCATCTGGCTGCATCGTAAGATCCAAGACGCTTTTTTCCTGGTTGTCGGCTCGCGCACCTGCGCGCATCTGATCCAATCGGCCGCCGGGGTGATGATTTTTGCCGAACCGCGCTTTGCTACGGCGATCATCGACGATCACGACCTGGCAGGCCTCGCCGATGCGAATGAGGAGCTCGACCGCGTGGTCGATCAGCTCCTCGACCGACGGCCGGACATCAAGTTGCTGTTTCTGGTCGGCTCTTGCCCGTCGGAGGTGATCAAGCTCGACCTCTCCCGCGCGGCGGAGCGGCTGTCCTCGCAATTCATGCCCGATGTGCGGGTTCTGAACTACTCGGGCTCCGGGATCGAGACGACCTTTACCGAGGGGGAGGACACCTGCCTCTCGGCCCTGGTGCCGGAACTGCCGGAAACCGACGCGCCGGGCCTGCTGGTGGTCGGTGCGCTTGCCGAGATTGTCGAGGATCAATTCGCTCGGCTGTTTGCAGATCTCGGCATCCCCGTGCGGTTTTTGCCGCCGCGCCGGGCCGCCGATCTGCCGGCGGTGGGACCGAAGACGCAGGTGCTGCTGGCTCAGCCCTTCCTGGCGGAGACGCTGCGGCTTCTGGAGACCAGGGGCGCGCATCATATCCCTGCACCATTTCCGCTGGGGGCAGAGGGCACGACGGCGTGGTTCACCGCAGCCGCTCGGGCCTTCGACGTCGCCCATAGCCGGCTGCGGGAGGTGACCGCAGCGCCCGAGGCACGCGCCAGATCGGCAGTGGCCGCCCGGGCGGAAAACCTGCGCGGCAAACGCCTCTTCGCCTTCCCGGACAGCCAGCTCGAAATCCCGATTGCGCGGTTTCTCTCGCGTGAGGCTGGCATGGAGCTGACCGAGATCGGCACCCCCTATCTCCATCGCGGCTTGATGGGGCCGGAGCTGGATTTGTTACCGGATTGCTCGCTGTCCGAGGGGCAGGATGTCGACCGCCAGCTCGACCGCGCGCGGGCGCAGCGGCCTGACATCACGCTCTGCGGGCTCGGCCTCGCCAACCCGCTGGAGGCCGAGGGCATGACCACGAAATGGTCGATCGAACTCGTCTTCACCCCAATCCAAGGCTACGAGCAGGCCGCCGATTTGGCCGAGCTCTTCGCCCGCCCGCTGGTGCGCCGCACCCGGCTGGCCGTGTGAGGGAGGGCGGCGCATGAAACTCACGCTCTGGACCTATGAGGGGCCGCCGCATGTGGGCGCGATGCGGATCGCAGCATCGATGGAGGGGGTGCATTACGTCCTCCACGCGCCACAGGGCGACACCTATGCCGACCTCCTCTTCACGATGATCCAGCGGGATGACCGGCGCCCGCCCGTGACCTACACCACCTTCCAGGCGCGCGATCTCGGCTCCGACACCGCTGAATTGCTAAAGCGAAGCGTCCGCGACGCCGCCGAGCGGTTCGAGCCAGAAGCCATGCTGGTCGGCGAGAGCTGCACGGCGGAGCTGATCCAAGATAACCCGGGCGGATTGGCGGCGGGTATGGAGCTTTCCATGCCCGTCGTTCCGCTAGAGCTGCCCGCCTATCAGAAGAAAGAGAACTGGGGCGCCGCTGAGACCTTCTATCGGATGGTCCGTGCCTTCGCGCCGGCGGAGGTGCCGGAGAAGGATTGGAGCCGGCCGCGGGCAAACATCCTGGGCGCCACCTCTCTTGGCTTTAGAAATCGCGACGATCTAGTTGAAATTCAACGGCTCCTTGCGGTCATGGGGATCGACATAAATGTCTGTGCGCCAATGGGCGCGCGGCCGTCGGATCTGACCCGGCTGCCGGAGGCGGATCTGAACATCGTCCTCTATCCGGAAATCGCGCATACGGCTGCCCGTTGGCTGGAGCGTCAATTCCGCCTGCCCGCGACCAAGACCGTGCCCATCGGGATCGGCGCGACCAAGGATTTCATCGAGGAGGTGGCAGCTCTCGCGGGCGTCGACCCCGCCCCTGCCCTGGCGGGAGAACCCTCCCGCCTGCCCTGGTACTCGCGATCGGTCGACTCGACCTATCTGACCGGGAAGCGCGTCTTCGTCTTCGGCGACGGGACCCATGCGATTGCCGCCGCGCGCGTAGCGGTGGAGGAGTTCGGCTTCGAGCTCGCCGGCCTGGGCACCTATTCTCGCGAGTTGGCGCGCGAGGTGCGGGCGACCGCCAAGGCCCATGGGGTCGAGGCACTGATCACCGATGATTACCTCGAGATCGAGGAGGCGATCACCGCCCTGTCGCCGGAACTCGTCCTCGGCACGCAGATGGAGCGCCATATCGCCAAGCGCCTCGGTATCGGCTGCGCCGTGATCTCGGCGCCGGTGCATGTGCAGGACTTTCCCGCCCGCCACTCTCCGCAGATGGGCTGGGAAGGGGCGAATGTCCTCTGGGACAGCTGGGTCCATCCGCTGGTCATGGGGCTGGAAGAGCACCTGCTCGGCATGTTCCGCGAGGATTTCGAGTTCCATGACGAGGCTCAGCCGAGCCATCTCGGCCATGGCGCGCGGGCAGAGCCGCAAGCGGTCGCAGCACCAGGCGTTATTCCAGGCGAAGACCCGGGGACTGGCCCATCCGGCCCAATCCTCTGGGCGCCCGAGGCCGAGACAGAACTGAAAAAGATCCCGTTCTTTGTCCGGGGCAAGGCCAGACGCAACACCGAGGCATTCGCGACCGAGAAAGGCCTCGCCACCGTCACGCTAGAGACGCTCTACGATGCAAAAGCGCATTTCGCCCGCTGAGTTCGCGACCATCCGCGTGGTGATCGTCACCCTGGACGATCACTTCGCCCGTGCGATCGAGAGGGCGGCGGCAAGCCTTGGCGAGGAGATCCTAGGCCTGCGCCTCTCGCTCCACGCCGCGTCCCGCTGGGCCGGCGAGCCGGCAACGCTGGAGGCAACGAAGGCGGCGATTGCCGAGGCGGATATCATCATCGTCTCAATGCTGTTCCTGGACGACCAAATCCAGGCAATTTTGCCCGCGCTGAAGGCCCGGCGCGACGCCTGCGATGCCATGGCCGCGATCATGTCGGCGGGCGAGGTCGTGGCGCTGACCAAGCTCGGCCGCCTGGATATGAGCAAGCCCACGAAGGGTCCTCTCGCGCTTCTAAAGCGTCTGCGCGGCAAACGGAAACAGGGCTCTTCTGGCGCTGGCCAGATGGCGATGCTGCGCCGGCTGCCGAAGATCCTGCGCTTTATCCCAGGCAAGGCCCAGGACCTGCGCGCCTATTTCCTGACCATGCAGTATTGGCTGACCGGGTCGGACGAAAATGTTGTCAACATGGTCCGTCTCCTGGTGGATCGCTATGCCCAGGGCGCGCGGGCCGCACTGCGCGGCGCTTTGAAGGTCGAGGCGCCGGTCGACTACCCTGACGTTGGGCTCTACCACCCGCGGATGCCGGGACGGGTCGGCGAGAACCTCACGGATCTGCCGAAGCCCCCGACCGGCGAGATCACCGGCACCGTCGGTCTGATCGTCATGCGATCCTATGTGCTCTCTAAGGACACCGGGCATTACGACGGCATGATCGCGGCGCTGGAGGCGCGCGGGCTTCAGGTGATTCCGGTCTTCGCCGCTGGACTCGATAGCCGCCCAGCAGTCGAGCGGTTCTGCATGGCAGAGGGCCAGGGCAGGATCGACGCGCTGCTCTCGCTGACCGGGTTCAGCCTGGTCGGCGGCCCGGCCTACAACGATTGCGAGGCGGCGGAGGAAATGCTCAGCCGCCTCGACGTCCCCTATTTCGCCGCGCATGCCCTGGAGTTTCAGAGCCTGCAGCAGTGGGGCGGGTCCAGTCGCGGCCTGATGCCGATCGAGAGCACAGTGATGGTCGCGATCCCGGAGCTCGATGGCGCCACCCGGCCGACAGTTTTCGGGGGTCGCTCCGATGGCTCCGGGCCTTGTGTCTGTGGCGATCCGCGCTGCATCACCGGCGGCGAAAAGGGCCGCGATATGCGCGCTTGTGTCGAGCGGGCGGAGCGTCTCGCGGCCAGAGTCGAGCGTGTGATCGCGCTGCGCCGGGAAGAACGAGCAGGCCGCCGGGTCGCCATCGTCCTCTTCAACTTCCCGCCCAATGCCGGAGCAACAGGGACCGCGGCATTCCTCAGCGTCTTTGAAAGCCTCCACAACACATTGAAAACGCTGGCGTCCAGCGGGTATGCTGTCGAGGTTCCATCGACCGTCGACGCCCTCCGCGAGGCGGTGTTGGAAGGGAACGCCGCTCGCCTCGGCACCGACGCGAATGTCCACGCCCGCGTCCCGGCCGAGGAAATCGTGCGCGCTGAGCCGCATCTGGCGGAGATTGAGGGCGTGTGGGGCGCGGCCCCAGGTCGCCAGCTCTCGGACGGGGCGGCAGTGCAGATCCTCGGCGCCCGGTTCGGCAATGTCTTCGTCGGCATCCAACCCGGTTTCGGATGGGAGGGAGATCCGATGCGCCTCCTCTTCGAGAAGGGGTTCGCACCGACCCACGCATTCTCGACCTTCTACCGTTGGATCGAACGGGACTTTGGGGCCCATGCGGTGCTGCATTTCGGAACCCACGGCGCGCTCGAATTCATGCCGGGCAAGCAATCCGGCCCCTCTGGCGCTTGCTGGCCGGACCGGCTGATCGGCGATCTGCCGAACCTCTATCTCTATGCCGCCAACAATCCGTCCGAGGGTATGATCGCCAAACGCCGGGCCGGTGCGACGCTGATCTCCTATCTGACGCCGCCGCTGACCCATGCCGGGCTCTATCGCGACCTCGCCGATCTAAAGGCATCGCTGGAGCGGTGGCGGGGGGCGACCGACGATCTCGGCCCGGACGCGCGGGCAAGGCTGGCGGAGATGATCCAGGCACAAGCCGCGACCCTCGACCTCGCCGACGCGGAGCCCGCCTGGCCGGATCCGGAGGCGCGGATCGGCAATCTCACCGATCAGATCCTGGAGCTGGAATACACCCTCATCCCCCATGGCTTGCATGTCGTTGGCGAGGCGCCGAGCCGGGAAGAACGTGCCGATCTCCTCGCCACGGTGGCGGAGGCTCAGCATGGCCTGACCCCGGACCGCGACACCCTCCTGGCGCTGACGGATGGCGAGACGGTGCAAGGCCCGGCGGGCGACGCCCTGACCAGGACCGCGACGCTGCTGGCGGCGGATCACGAGGCCCCGGCAATCGTCAAGGCGCTCGACGGGCGGTACATCGCCCCTGCCCCCGGCGGCGATCTGATACGCAGCGACGCGATCCTGCCGACCGGGCGCAACATCCACGGCTTTGACCCATTCCGCATTCCCTCCGCCTTCGCGGTGGAGGAGGGGCGCACCCAGGCCGAGCGGATGCTGGCCCGCCATCGGGCGGAGACCGGGCGGCTGCCAGAACAGGTGGCGCTTGTACTTTGGGGCACCGACAATCTGAAACAGGAGGGTGGGCCGCTGGCGCAGGCCCTTGCGCTTATCGGGGCGCGCCCACGGCTCGACAGCTATGGGCGCGTAGCCGGGGCCGAGCTGATCCCAGCGGAGGAGGTCGGCCGGCCCCGGGTCGATGTGATGATGACCCTGTCGGGCATCTTCCGCGATCTGTTGCCCGTGCAGACCCGGATGCTGGCGGAGGCAGCCTTCCTCGCCGCCACGGCCGACGAACCGGACGAGACCAATTTCGTCGCCAAACATGCCCGCGCCTATGCCGCGAAGACAAACTGCGACATGGAGACGGCGGCGCTCCGCGTGTTCTCGAACGCCGAGGGCGCCTATGGCTCGAACGTCAACTTCCTGGTCGATAGCGGCGCGTGGGAGGATGCGGACGAGCTGGCCCAGGCCTATGCCAACCGAAAGTGCTTTGCCTATGGGGTGGGCGGTGAGCCAAAACCGCAGCCCGAACTGCTCGAGACCGTGCTCTCAGATGTCGAGCTGGCCTACCAGAACCTCGACTCGGTCGAGCTTGGGGTCACCACCATCGACCATTATTTCGACACGCTGGGCGGGATTGGCCGCGCGGCGAGGCGTGCCCAGGGCAGCGACATCCCGGTCTATATCGGCGATCAGACCCGGGGTGAGGGCAAGGTGCGGACCCTGGCCGAGCAAGTGGCGCTCGAGACCCGGACACGCACACTCAATCCAAAATACTTCGAGGGACTGTTGAAGCATGGCGCCGAGGGTGTGCGCCAAATCGAGGCCTCGGTCACCAACACGGTCGGTTGGTCCGCCACGACGGGGGCGGTCGATCCCTGGGTCTATCAGCGGGTGACCGAAACCTTCGTCCTGGACGAGGAGATGCGCAAACGCCTCGCCGAGATGAACCCCAAAGCCTCCGCCCGCATGGCCGGCCGCCTGCTCGAGGCCCATGAGCGCCAGTTCTGGAGCCCGGACGACGAAACGCTGGCGGCGCTGCAAGCCGCTGCCGATGAGCTCGAAGACCAGCTCGAAGGGGTCGCGGTCGAGGCCAACCCTGTCTACGCCGCCTGAAGGAGACGCGATGAGCCCGCTCGGAGAACCGCCCATCATCCGCCGCCCCCGACGCCGCCAGGGCGATGGCGAAGGCTCGGTCCAGGTGCATATGGACCCGAAGATGAAGATCGACGGTGCGAAGGTCTTCTCGGTCTACGGCAAAGGAGGGATCGGGAAGTCGACGACCTCGTCGAACCTGTCGGTCGCCTTCTCAAAGCTCGGCAAACGGGTGCTGCAGATCGGCTGTGACCCGAAGCATGACAGCACCTTCACGCTCACCAAATGCCTGGTACCCACGGTGATCGACGTTCTCCAGGAGGTCGATTTCCACACTGAGGAGCTGCGGCCCGAGGATTTCGTCTACGAGGGCTATAACGGCGTGATGTGCGTCGAGGCCGGCGGGCCGCCCGCGGGCACTGGCTGCGGCGGCTATGTGGTCGGCCAGACCGTGCGGCTGCTGAAGGAGCACCACCTGCTCGAAGACACCGATGTGGTGATCTTCGACGTGCTTGGCGATGTGGTCTGTGGCGGCTTTGCCGCGCCGCTCCAGCATGCCGACCGGGCCGTCATCGTCACCGCGAACGACTTCGACTCGATCTATGCCATGAACCGCATCGTCGCGGCGGTGCAGGCGAAGTCGAAGAACTACACGGTCCGCCTCGCTGGCTGTGTCGCCAACCGTTCCCGCGAGACCGAGCAGGTCGACCGCTACTGCGAGAAGGTCGGCTTCAAGCGCCTTGCGCATCTACCAGATCTCGACGCGATCCGCCGCTCGCGCCTGAAGAAGTGCACCCTGTTCGAGATGGGCGATGCCGAGGAGATGGTGGCGGTTCAGAAAGAATATGTCCGCCTCGCCGAGACGCTTTGGGCCGGAACAGAGCCCCTGGCGCCCGATCCGATGAAGGACCGGGAGATCTTCGAATTGCTGGGATTCGATTGATGGAACAGGGCTATCTGACCCGTCGGAGCGAGATCCAAACCTATTTCGACCGCACAGCGGCCGAGACCTGGCAGCGGCTGACCTCCGACGCGCCGGTGAGCAAGATCCGGGCGACAGTGCGGGCGGGCCGGCAGGAGATGCGGCGCACCATCCTCTCCTGGTTGCCACGGGATCTGACCGGGCGCCGGGTCCTGGATGCCGGCTGCGGCACCGGGGCGATGGCGGCGGAGCTCGCTGGCCGAGGGGCGGAGGTTGTGGCTGTCGATGTGGCGTGCTCCCTGGTCGAGACGGCGGCCGAGCGGGCCCCAAAGGCTCTGCCTGGCCGTATCGACTGGCGGGTTGGAGATATGCTCGACGATGGATTGGGCCATTTCGACCACATCGTCGCTATGGATAGCCTGATCCACTATGCAACGCCGGATATGGTCCGGGCCTTGGGGCGCCTGTCGGAACGGTCCTCCCGATCGATGATTGTGACCTTTGCCCCGCGCACCCCGCTTTTGGCCGCGATGCACATGGCCGGGCGGCTATTTCCGCGCTCCGACCGCGCACCAGCGATCGTGCCGGTCCCTGCCCGTCGGCTCGCCCATCTGATCACCACCGCGCCGGATCTCGCCAATTGGCGCGCCGACAGGACGCATCGGATCGACAGCGGCTTTTACATGTCCCAAGCCTTGGAGGTGGCCCGGTCATGACAGACCGTCCGCAGAGCTTTGCCGACCTGTGGCGTCAAGTGGGGCCCAAGTTCCTGCCTTTCGCCGATGCGGCATCGGAAAACTTGCCGCTTGGCCAGCTCCTCCGCCTCTCGCTGTTCCAGGTCGCTGTCGGCGCCGGCATGGTGCTGCTGACCGGCACGCTCAACCGGGTGATGATCGTCGAGCTCGGCGTCTCAGCCTGGTTGGTTGCGCTGATGGTCGGCCTGCCGGTCTGCTTTGCACCGCTGCGCGCGCTGATCGGTTACAAAAGCGATACGCATAAATCGATCCTGGGCTGGCGGCGCGTGCCCTATATCTGGTTCGGCTCCTGGCTGATGTTCGGCGGCCTCGCGATCATGCCCTTTGCGCTGATCAATCTCTCCGGCGACACCACGGGACCCGAATGGGCCGGGCAGCTCGGCACGGCGCTCGCTTTCCTAATGACCGGGTTGGGAATGCACATGGTGCAAACCGCGGGGATGGCGCTCGCTTCGGATCTGGCGACGGAAGAGACGCGGCCCCGGGTCGTGGCGCTCCTCTATGTGATGCTGCTGGTCGGCATGGTCGGTGCCGCCATCGTCTACGGCCTGCTACTGGTCGACTTCTCGCAATTGCGGCTGATCCAGGTGATCCAAGGCTCGGCGTTGGCTGTGATGCTCCTGAACCTAACGGCGCTTTGGCATCAGGAGGTCAGGCGCCCCGAGATCACCCGGCCGGAGGTTCCGCGCCCGACCTTTGCCGAGGCCTGGCGCGACCTGATGGCCGGCGGCCGGGCCGGGCGGCTTCTGGTTGCGGTCGGCCTGGGCACGGCGGGCTTTGCGATGCAGGACATCCTGCTGGAGCCCTACGGCGGCCAAGTGCTTGGCCTCTCCGTCTCCTCGACAACGCTGCTGACGGCTCTGATGGCAACCGGGTCTCTGATCGGTTTCGCCTATGCGGCACGGGCGCTCACCCGCGGGTCGGATCCTTGCCGCCTCGCCGCATGGGGCGCTTTGATCGGTGCGGGCGCGTTCTCGGCGGTGATATTCGCATCCCCACTTGAGTCGGCCTCGCTGTTCCGGGCGGGAAGCTTCTTCATCGGCCTCGGCGCCGGGCTCTTCGCGGTCGGCACACTGACGGCTGCCATGGATCTGGCGCGAGAGGGGCGGTCAGGCATTGCGCTCGGCGCTTGGGGGGCTGTGCAGGCCACCGCGGCGGGGGTGGCTATCGCGCTTGGCGGCGCCATCCGCGATATCGTCAGCGAGTTGGCGGTCACCGGCGCCCTCGGCCCTGCCATGTCGAGCCAAGAGGCTGGCTATACAACGGTCTACCACATTGAAATTGCGCTCCTTTTCGCAACGCTTGTCGCGATTGGACCGCTTGTCCGCAGCACCAGACAGAACCCGCCAGATGGCAAGGAGAAGTTCGGCCTGGCCGATTTGCCGGCCTGAAGACGACCTCAGGAGGACTCTATGAACTACATCGTTGGCACCATCGACCTGGCCCTGATCACCCTTTATCTGTTTTGGGCTTTCTTTGCAGCCTTGGTTCTTTATCTCGTGCGCGAGGGGATGCGCGAGGGATATCCGACGCGTTCGGAAGTGTCAGGGCGCGAGATGAATGGCGGCACCTTCCTGAGCATGCCGTTGCCGAAAAAGTTCTTGAAGCGCGACGGTTCGGAAGTTTTGGCGCCGCGGGCCGAAGCGCCCGAGGCCGAGCCGAAACTGGAGCCCACCAGCCGGTTCACCGGCAGCGCCATGGCACCGACCGGCGACCCGCTCGCAGACGCGGTCGGCCCTGCAGCTTACACCAACCGCCCTGACGTGCCGGATATGAACCATGAAAAACATGTCCGCATCGCCCCGCTCAGCGCCTCGCCGGACTTCTGGCTGGAGGAGCGTGACCCCGATCCCCGCGGTTGGCCCGCCATTTGCTTCGACGGGTCCGAGGCCGGCACCGTTTCGGATGTCTGGATCGACCGGGCCGAGTATCTGGTGCGCTATATCGAGGTAACGCTCGCCGATGGCGGCAAAGTGCTTCTGCCAATGAACCTCGCGGTGATCAACGCGAGCAGCGAGATCGTGCAAGTCCGTTCGGTCAATGCCGAGCAGTTCGCCCGAGCGCCGCGGACCAAGGCCGCGGATCAGATCACGCTGCTCGAGGAAGATAAGATCCAGGCGTATTTCACCGGCGGCACGCTGTATGCGACCGCGTCACGTGCGGAGCCAATCACATGAGCCGAGGCGAGCACGATTTCGAAGCGGCCCGAGGCTTGCCCGGGCGTCTACCGCCGGGCGAGCGGATTCTGTGGCAGGGCTCACCGAACTGGTGGGCCCTGGCAAAGAGGGCTTACTTCGTGCGGGGCGTGCTGATCTATTTCGGCATCGTAGCGGCCCTGCGCTTCGTCGCGTTGTCGGACGATCTCGGCTATGCGGTCGGGTCCACGGTGGCGCTCGCCCTGCCCGCGGCGCTGGCGGTCGGGATTTTGGCCGTCGTCGCCTATGCGTCAGCCCGCACGACAGTTTACACGATCACCGACAAGCGGCTGGTAATGCGCTTCGGTATCGCGGTGCCGATCGCCCTCAACCTGCCCTTCCGCCAGATCGGCTCAGCTTCTGTCAGGGTGCAAAAGGACGGCAGCGGCGATTTGCCCCTGGCGCTGACCGGCAAGGCAAAAATTGCGTATCTGCACCTTTGGCCGCATGCCAGGCCCTGGCGTTTCCAGGCGCCGGAGCCCATGCTGAGGGCAGTTCCGGATGCCGAGAGCGTTGCCCGCCTGCTGGCAACCGCGCTCGCCGATGCGGCGGCCGCCACCTCGACACCGCCTGCTGCACCGGTTGCCGCGCCGGGACGTCACCCAGTGCCCGCCTTCGCGGCGGAGTAACGGAGGAGACCAGACCGTGACCGAGAGCCCGATGCCTGCCCAAGAGACCCGCGAGGAGGTTCCCCGCGCTGCCCTGATCGGGGCGGGCCTCCTGATCGCCTTCGCCTTGGCGATCGCCAGCATCGCCCGGATGACGGCCGACGACGGACCGCCCCCTGACATCACCGACGCATCGGTGACGCAGGAACGCGACCTGACCTTCGATGACCTCGCGGGCGGCGGCTTTTCAGTGATCGACCCGACGAGCGGCGCGGTCATCGCGACCTACAACGCCGGCAAAGGCGGCTTCATCCGCGGCGTGATGCGCAGCCTAACCTTCGACCGCAAACGCCGCGGCATCGGGCGGGAAGACGCTTTCCGCCTCACCAGTTTCGCCGACGGCCGCCTGTCGATCCGCGATCTCGCCACCGGGCGGGTGATCGACGTCGGCGCTTTCGGCCCCGCCAATGCACACAATTTCGTCCGCCTTCTCACCGCTAATGGAGCGCTCTGATGAACCCATTTGCCCTGTTTGGACGCAAATCGACCGATGTGCCCTGCACCGTCACTGTGCAAAACACCTTCGACGAGCTGTCCGCCCATGTCGAACTTCCCGATGACGTACTGCTGCAGCCAGGCGACGAGGTCCTGGTCCATGGCCGCCCGATCGAGGTGCCGTATGGGGACATGGTGCGCATCGAACGGACAGCCACGGTGACCCGCGCCAATGCCTTAGAGCGCGCATGGACCCGGCTGACCGGTGATTTGGAGTACATGGAACTGCTGGAATTCAGCTTTTCGGAGGAGGCCCGGCCATGAATGCGCATACAGAAATCGCTGCAGAGCTCGGCATCAACGAAACCACCGCGATGGCGCAGGAAACGACGCTGCTGGCGCCGCGCTTTTACACAACCGACTTCGACGAGTTGGACCGAACCGATGTTTCGGCGGTCCGGGAGGATTGGGACAAGCTGCTAGCCGAAATGCGTGCTGACCCCAACAAGGGGCACTTCAAGAAGAACGCCGATTGGGACCACATCGATTTCGATGCGCTGCCCGAGGAGTTGAAGCCAGAATTCGTCGATTTCCTGGTGTCGTCGCTCACCGCCGAATTCTCCGGTTGCGTGCTTTATAAGGAGATGAAAAAGCGTGGGAAGAACCCCGATATCTGCGAGCTCTTTACCTTCATGTCTCGCGACGAGGCCCGTCACGCCGGCTTCATTAACGATGCTCTGAAAGAATTCAACATCGGAGTGAATCTTGGTTTCTTAACAAAAAAGAAGAAATATACGTACTTTAAACCGAAATTCATTTTCTATGCGACATACCTGTCAGAAAAGATTGGCTATGCGCGCTACATCACCATCTTTCGGCATCTGGAGAAGCATCCTGATCAACGTTTCCATCCGATTTTCAAATGGTTCGAGCAGTGGTGCAACGACGAGTTCCGCCATGGCGAAGCCTTCGCGCTTTTGATGCGAGCCAATCCGCATCTCCTCTCCGGCGGCAACAAGCTCTGGATCCGGTTCTTCCTGTTAGCGGTGTTTGCAACCATGTATGTCCGCGACCACGCCCGACCGGCCTTTCACGAGGCGCTTGGGGTTGATATCGAGTGGTACGATAAGAAGGTTATCCGTCTGACCTCGGAAATCTCTCGGCAGACCTTTCCGATCGAGATCGACCTCGACAACCCCGCCCTTTGGGACGGCTTCGCCCGGCTTACCGATGTCTCGGCGCGCATGGCGGCGGCCGAGAACCAGGGCGTTTTCGGGAGGATCCGAAAGGTAGGACTGGGCCTTCGGGCTGCGGCGATCTTCGCGCGGCTCTACTGCCTGCCGGTGAAACAGAACGAAATGCCGGCGGATATCCGGCTGCAACCGGTTTGGTGAGACCCGCATGACTGCCTACGGCGTCCCGGTGCTTGCGGCACTGTTCCTCTGGTGGTTCAGCACCGGGGCGGTCTTTTGGCTGGTCGGAAGGCGCCGCTGGAACCCACTGATCGCGCAAACGGCGGCGACGGGTTCCTTGGCCCTCGCCCTCGCCGGCCTTGTGCAGATCAGGGGCGAGGCCACGGTCACCGCCGCCTATCTCTCGTTCGCCTGCGGGGTCGTGGCCTGGGCCTGGCTCGAGGTGATGTTTCTGACCGGGGGCCTGACTGGCCCGCGAAAGATCCCCTGCCCGCCCCGCGCCGACGGCCTGCGCCGTTTCGTCCTGGCGGTCGAAACCGTGCTGTGGCACGAAGCGGCGGCCGCGGCTCTCGGCGTCCTGATGGTCTGGATCTCTTGGGGGCACCCCAACCAGGTGGGTGCCTGGACCTTCGTTCTGTTGCTGGCAATGCGCGTCTCGGCGAAGTTCAATCTCTTCATGGGCGTCCCCTATCCGCCGGCGGAGCTTTTACCCGCCCATCTCGCCCATATGGGCAGCTATTTCCGCAGGCGCGCGATCACGCCGCTGATGCCGGCCGCGATCACCTTGGCGACATTGGTCGCGGCGCTGGTCGCTTGGCGGGCGGTGGACCCGGCCGCGACAGATTTCGACGCCGTGGGCTACACGCTCTTCGGAACGATGCTGGCGCTCGGCATCGTGGAACACTGGCTGATGATTTTGCCGCTGAAGGAAAGCGTTCTTTGGCGGTGGTTTATGGAGACCGACCTACAAGCCGCTACAAGGCCTGCGACCGATTGTGACAGGTCGAACGCGCACGCCCATCATACCTTTCAGCAACGTCGCGCTCCGGAGCTTGCCCGGATCGCTGAGACACCCACCGGGGGATAGAGCCATGGATTACGAGCGCTTTTTCCAGAGCGAGATCTCAAAGCTACACGACGAAGGGCGCTACCGCGTTTTCTGCAATTTGGAACGCCATCGCGGCGCTTTTCCACGCGCGACGCGAAGGGTCGGCGGGGCGGAACAGCCTGTGACGGTCTGGTGCTCGAACGACTATCTGGGCATGGGCCAGAACCACGATGTGATCGCGGCGGTGCATGACGCGGTCGCGCGTTGCGGCGCGGGCGCAGGGGGTACGCGCAACATCTCCGGCACCAATGTCTATCACGACGTGCTCGAGCGCGAATTGGCCGATCTCCATGGCAAGGAAGCGGCGCTGCTGTTCACATCCGGCTACGTGTCGAATTGGGCGAGCCTCGGCACTCTCGGCAGCCGCATGCCGGGCTGCGTGATCCTGTCGGACGCGCTTAATCACGCCTCGATGATCGAAGGAATCCGGCATTCGCGGGCAGAAAAGCGGATCTGGAAACATAATGACATGGAGGACCTCGACCGGCAGCTCCGTGAGATTGAACCGGGAAGGCCCAAGCTTGTGGCCTTCGAAAGCGTCTATTCCATGGATGGCGATATCGCCCCGATCAAGGAGATCTGCGACATCGCGGAAGCGCATGGCGCGATGACCTATCTCGACGAAGTACACGCGGTCGGCATGTATGGGCCCCGGGGCGGTGGCATCGCGGAACGCGACGGCGTGATGAATCGGGTCACGGTGATCGAAGGCACGCTCGGCAAGGCGTTCGGCAACATGGGGGGCTATATCACCGCATCGGCGGCGCTTTGCGACTTCATCCGCAGCTATTCCTCGGGGTTCATTTTTACAACCGCTATCCCGCCGTCGGTGGCGGCGGGCGCGGTCGAGGCGATCCGACATCTGAAGCGTTCGAGCGCAGAGCGGCTGTTGCAGCGCGAGCGTGTTGCCCAGCTCCGCGCGCGCCTCGACGAGATCGGGATCCCGCATCTGGACAATCCGAGCCACATCGTGCCGGTCATGGTCGGCGATCCGGTGAAGTGCAAATTCATCTCGGACCTGCTGCTCGACGATTGGGGCGTTTACGTCCAGCCGATCAATTATCCGACCGTTCCCCGTGGGACCGAGAGGCTTCGCTTTACGCCAGGTCCACTGCACAGTGAGGCCGATCTCGACCATCTGACCGAAGCGCTGGAGGCGCTTTGGACGCAGTGCAAACTCTGCCGCGCGGTGCCGCGCGCGGCAGAGTAAGACCAGCCGGGCGCTGATTGCGCGCGGTGGAGATCCGCCACCACCCTCCACCCACCCACCCGCGGGTGCTGGCGGATCTCTGACCTCGAAGCGGGCGAGGGGAGAGACGACGATGCTGGATCGCGCACCTTTGTTCCGTGTCCCGGCTCATCCGAACCCGAGTTCCGTGACGTCCCGCACTCTCGTCGCTTCGGTCGAGAGAGCAGGATCCAGAAATACGGTCGCCCGCGGCCTTCAAATCGGCCACTCGCATCCGCGGAGAACCATGCTGAAAGGCGGGTGTCTCCGCCTACTACTGGAGACGGTACTGGATCTCCCGGACACATGGCCGCCCGAACCGGCCCACAGGGAGGATGGCGCAGGCGTCATCGAGGCGGATGGACGGCGGGTCTGAGATCGGCGCGCCAACGCGCGCAACAGTCTCGGTCTCGTTCTTTCGGTTTGGGAGCGTAGGGGCGCGAAGCTGGGCGCTCGCGCAGATGGGTTTCTCTCGCCGCGCCCTGCGGCTGACCGACGGGATCGGCTTTCACAAACTGTTCGGGACCGGCACCGGAGAGGGGTTCGATCCGCTACCGAACACTGCGGTTTATGCCATCATGGCGGTGTGGCCTTCCGAAGCGGTCGCACGCCGGCAAACCACCACGGCGCCGGTCTTCTGCCGCTACCGCCGGAGAGCGGCCGAGAGCTGGACCGTTTTCCTCTCGCCCACTCACAGCCGGGGCCGATGGGATGGTGGCGATCCCTTCGTCGTTCAGCCCCGTCGAGAGGGGCCGATTGCGGTCCTCACTCGGGCGAGTGTCAAGCCACGCCATCTCCTGCGTTTCTGGCGCAATGTGCCCGACATCAACGGCGCCATCCGGGCGCAGGATCATCTGCTGTTCAAGATCGGCATGGGCGAGATCCCATGGCTGCACCAGGTGACTTTCTCGATCTGGGATGACCGTCGGGCCATGTGCGCCTTTGCCCGCAGCGGCGCCCATGGCGCAGCCGTCCACGGTGTGCGGCAAGGCGGCTGGTTCAGCGAGGAGCTCTATGCCCACTTCGCGGTAGCGGGTCATGACCGCGGGACCTGGGAGGGACGGTGCCCCCTGCCCGGCTTGACCGAGCAGGCCTGATCCGCGCGCTCTGAATATCGCTTCTAGAGCATTTTCCAGCCGAGTTGGATCAGATCGGCGTCGCGAAGCGGCGCCCGAACAATCCCTTAAAGCGCGAGGAGCGATGCAATAGGGCCAGACAGCGCTCCAAAAAGAAAATCTGCGCCAGCGGTTAGGCTGGCGCAGGGGGGTTTTGTCCGACGGAGAGGGAAGCGCGCGGCGGCGCGTCTCAGTCGTCGTACACTCCGGGTGGATTGGCGTCGCCGTAGTCCGGTGCGTAGTGGTGGTCGATTGCCCAATCGTACCAGTTCTCTACCACCGGGCCGCTCAGCAGAATGCCGATGCCGCCGGTGAGCGTGGTCAGGACCGCGAACCACCAGGCCCAACGGTGGATCGACTCCATGGTTGCGTTGAAGCCCATCACCCAGCGCCAGAACAACGCCGCCCGTTCGGATGCCGTGCCCCGATCCACGATCTGTTCGATCTCCCGTTCGCCACCCAGACGGCTGACCGCCAGGATCGTCGCTCCGTGCATCGCAAAGAGGAGCGCGGAACCGAACAGGAACGCGATCGAGAGGGCGTGGAACGGGTTATAGAAGAGGTTGCCGTGCACCAAAGAAAAATTGTTCGTCCAGTCGAGATGCGAGAAGATGCCATAGGGAACCGCCTCGGACCACGAACCCATCAGGATCGGACGGAACAGGCCCAGCACCAGGAACAGCCAAATCGCCGAGGCGAAAGCCCAGGCCACATGGGTCCCCATGCCAAGCGCGATCGCCCGCTCATAGGTCCGGAACCACCACAGGATGACCGAGACCAACAGGAAGAAAGACGCGATCAGGAACCACCCGCCTTCCTGCAGCGGCGGGAAGGACAACCCGTATTCAGGTGCCGGGGGATCAAGCGACAGGTAGAAGAGCTGCCGCAGAAACTCAGCCGGGTTGTAGTCGACCTGGGCCCAGTAATTCATCCCGACGATGAAGAACCAGAGCGCCCCGCAGGCGAGCGAAGCCGAGCCGAGACCGCCAAGATAAATCGGGCCGAACTGCGCGTTGCCAAGCTTTCCGACCCAGTAAGCGAACCAGGGCTGCCCCAGCCGCGGCCAGGTCGAGACCGGTGACGGCACCCCTTCCTCTGCCGGGCCACGGACCTGCAGCTGAGTGAAGATGTTTTGATATTCGATTGCCATGTCTTGGGTCCTCCCTCAGCCCCAAATCGGCAGGTCAGTGTACCAGTCCCACCAGTCGCCCCATGGGCCTTCCCAGAGCGGACCGGAGACCACGATGCACATCGCCGACCAGAAGCCCGCATTGAGGGCCAGGAACAAACCGAGCCTGTGGATCCCCAAGGTTCCGATGGAGTAGCCGATGAAATCGCGGAAGAACGTGTCTTCATATTCCGGGGTTTTCACCGGCGTGCCGGACTGCGGGTTGGTGGCCGACAGAACCAGGGCACCATGCAAGGCGAGCGCCAAACAGTTGGTGAAGAAGAACGTCACCGCAATCATATGGAGCGGGTTGTAGAGGAAGTTCCCGTACGTATAACCGACGTTCGACACCCAATCGAGATGGCTGAAAACGCCATAAGGGAAGGCATATCCCCAGGCGCCCATAAGCGCCGGGCGAAACACCTGCAGGGTCAGATAGGCGAAGATTGCGACGGAGAACGCTGCCGGGACATGGAAGCCCATGCCCAGCTTTCGGCTGATCTCGACCATCCTCAGCGCCCAGGAACCGAAGGCTCCTACGGCGCAGAACGTTATGAGCTGCCAGAAACCGCCCTCCTTCAATGGCGCAAGCCGGAAGCCGTAAGAGATGTCCGGCGGCGCGATATGGATGGTGAACGGGTTGAAGGTCCCCTGCACGGCGGCGGAGTAAAAGATCAGGGTCGTTCCTAGAATGGTGAAGAAGATCGTCGTGACCCCAAAGAAGCCGACCCAAAACGGCCCCACCCAGAAGTCGAACAGATCCCCACCGATCAGCGTCCCGCCGCGGACGCGGTATTTCTTTTCAAAGCTGAGCATTGCCATAATGGCATCCTCCGGTCGGCCGCCTCGGCCGGCGGCACCTCTCCAGTCGGTTGGTTTGGCGCGGGCGAGAAAACCCGCCCGCAGCCTTATTGGAGGCTCGCGTCAGCCCAGAAGCGTGGGGACTTCCGGTGCCGGTGCGATCAACGACTGCTCCACGCTCGCCGAGCGCGGGCCGTCGAACCAGTTGAAGCGGTCGGTCGAGAGAACGACCAAGTGGATCAGGGCCGCCAACGAGAACAGAAACACACCCTGGGCGACCAGAGCCGTTCTTGGATCAAAGACGAGCCAGATCTTGTAGAAGTTTTGCATGTCCATCTCCTCCGACTTAGACCAGCACGCTCAGCGCGCTGACCGCGATATCGCGAACGCCGTCGAGGGATGCATACCCCTCGGGCAGCGGCCGGAACCACGGGCGCCAGATATAGGTCAGGAAATGCGCGACGACGGCCACGATAGTAAAGAGCACGAAGCCACTCATGTAAACTTCGTGAAACTCCTTGGCCTCGTCTTCAGTGAGCCCCGTATAGAAGCCCTTCTTGTCTTCAGCCATATGTTTCCCTCCAGCTGTTAGGCCTAAGGCCGAAACCGCAGAACTTCTGCGGCAAGAACAGGCCGGGATGGTGAGGGCCATCACACGGCCTCATCCGTCCGGTTTGGACCCGGGCGGAATTCGGATTCACCCCGTCAATGCATGAACGCAAAGGGGATGAAGGTGTTCGCCATCGCGACGGCGTCGCGATAGATGCTCTGCCGCTTGCCCGGCGCGGTACCGTAATAGGCGCCCTGGTCCGGCAGCATCCGTTTCATCGTCGCCGCAACCAAAAAGATCGGCAGGCTGGCATAGATCATCGCCCGGTACTCGCGGTCCTTCGCGCGGGCGAGATGCGCCTTGCCGGGCGCATTGGTGACGGTGTCGGCCATGATCTCTCCTCTCGAACGGGCGGTTGTGCCGCGCTTGCGGGGCGCGGTCGGTGCTTTGGTGATGGCAATGTCGATGTTGGTCATGCGGCAACCCCCTGCAGGCTCTCGACCAGCGCTGCGGAGACACGTGCCTCGCCGGCCTCACGGGCTGCGGCCTCGGCGGCATCGCGCAGCTTCTTGGCGGCCGAGATGCGGGTGAGCACCGGGAAGCCCTCGACCCGGCGGTCGAGCGCCAATTGCGCCGCGTCGTCCCACGGCAGGTCTTGGTGCAGGCGGGCGGCCGTGCCCTCGGCCTTGTCGAGCTCGGTGCCGAGGGGGAGAATATTGAACAGCGCATCGAACAGCGCGTTACAAACCTCCTGCACCAGATAAGTGGCCCCGGCATAGCCCATGAACGGCGTGCCCGTATGCCGCCGGATGATCGCGCCGGGGAAGCTCGCGGGAATGTAAATCCCCCGATTGCCGATCTCGGCCAGATACATGCGCTCATTGTAAGAGCCGAACAGAATCAACGGTGTCGTCTCGTGAATGGCCTTTCTCACCGCATCGTTGTCCGGTTTCGCGCCAGCCCGCCGGGCAAAGGCGAAGCGGCACGGCATCCCGAGATCGGTCTCCAAATAGTGGCGCACGCCCCGGGCATAGGTCTCGCCCGCATGGATGCCAAAGCTCGCCGTCCCGTAGAAATCCTGCGTGACCGAACGCCAGAGATCCCAGATGGGTTTGATGGTGGTGTGCTTCTCCCGCTCAATGAACGGCTCCGGGTCCAGCCCGGTGAGCTCGCCCAGCTTGCGCAGGAATTTGGTGGTGGAGGTGAGCCCGATCGGCGCCTGCAGATAGGGGATGTCCATCTCCTCGCAAAGCAAACGTCCGAACTCGCGATAAAGGCAGATGTTCACATCCGCATCGACCAGGCGGGAGACATCGGCGAGATGGCTTCCGAGCGGGAAGACCATGTTGATCTGCGCGCCAATCCCCTCCACCAGACGCCGGATCTCGGCGAGGTCCGAGGGCAGGTTGAAGCTGCCATAGATCGGACCGATGATGTTGACCCGCGGGGCCTCGCCCTCTTTGCGGGTCCGCGGTCTCGGCCGCTTGCCACCCTTGAGGCCGAACTCGGTCCAAAGCCATTTGAGCGCCCGGTCGGCAGACTGCCATTGATCCTCGTCGATGGTCCGCGGCAGGAAGCGCTTGATAGAGGTCCCTTCCGGGGTCACGCCACCGCCGATCATCTCGGCGATGGAGCCGGTGACCACGACCGAAGGCTCGTCATGGCGCAGCGTACCCCAGGCGCGCTTCATCGAACCCTCGGTGCCGTCGCGGGAGAGCTCCTCCTCCGCCAGGCCGGTGACGACGATGGGAAGCTCGTGGGGCGGCAGCGCATCGGTGTAGTGGAGGACCGAGGTCACCGGCAGGTTCTCGCACCCCACAGGCCCGTCGATGATCACCTGAAGGCCCTTGATCGCCGTGAAGACATAGACGGAGCCCCAATAGCCACCGGCGCGGTCGAGATCCGAGATCAGCATGGCGCCCCTCCGGGACGGATGAGTGAGCCCCTCCCAAACCCTCCCCCATCCAGAGGGAGAGCTCTTCCAGCGCCGCTGCGGAGCGCGCGAGCGGAACCCTGACCCAGACCGCGACCGCGGGTGGACAAGATGCAATTGCGGTCGCCGTGGGGCTGGGAACGTCCGGAGAACGCGGGTCTTGTCATGTCCCGATCTCCTCTTCCCGGCCCTGGCGGGCGCGCATCTTCTCGATCTGGCGGGCGTATTTCTTGCGGAAGCCCGGATTGTCCTTGGGCACCTCCTCCCAAACGCCGGCGGCATGGCCTGTGCCGACGCCCGCAAAGAACTCCCGCATGAAATCCATCCGCGCCTTGCGCTCGATCGCCGTCATGACGACCTCGCTGAGCGAGCCGGCGCCGGCAGGACCCATCAATGGCCGCGCGGAGATCAAGTTCGTGAAGTAAAGCCCTGGAGTTGCTTTCTCTTTTGCCTTCTGGACCACCGGCGTAGTGCCGATGGCGAGATCCGGTTCGAATTCCTCGAAAGCGGCCAGATCCTGCTCCAGCGAGGCACGGTACTGGACATGGACGCCCTTTGCCTCCAGCCATTCCCGATCGGGGTCCGAGAACTGGGTCCGCGGGCAAGCGGTGCCGACATAGCGCAGATCGGCGCCGCTCTCTACCAGCAGGCGCGCTACGATCAGTTCCGAGCCTTCATAGCCGGAGAGGGTCACGCGCCCGGTCACCGGCCGCGTGGCGAGAGCGGCCTTCACCGCCCCGATCATCGCGTTCTTGGTGGCATCGATCTGCGCCCGCGCGGCGCCGGCGGCGGTCCCGATCCGCTCGAGCCAATCCGCTGTACCCTCGACACCCACCGGCGCCGAGCCGACAATCGGCCGACCCGCCGCCTCGAATTCCCGGAAGCTCGCCGTGTAGAACGGATGGATTGCCGCCACCGCTGCACAGTCGAGGGCCGCGTAGAGCTCGCGCCACTCCCGCGTCGGCACAACCGGCCCGACGGCGAGGCCCATCGGCTCGAGCATCCTGCCGATCATCACCGGGTCGGCGGGGAACATCTCGCCGACCAGCGTCACGGTCGGCCTGGCATCCCGCGAGGTTGGGGCCGCGACCGGACCGGCCAGCGCCTCCGCCCGCGCATAGGCGAGCATCGCGCCGGCCAGCACATCCTTCGCCTCCGCATGGGTCGGAACGCCGAACCCGGGCACGTCGATCCCCACCACGCGGACGCCATTGATCTCCTTCGGCAACAGCTGCAGAGGCACGCCCGACGCGGTAGGCACGCAGAGATTGGTGACCACAACGGTGTCGTAGCGCTCTGGATCCGCAAGCTCGTGGACAGCATCGCGGATATCTTCGAAGAGCTTACCAGTAACCAAAGTTTCCGAGTTGAAGGGCACATAGCCTACCGTGCGCTTCGCACCGTAGAAATGCGACGTGAACGTAAGCCCGTAAACACAACAAGCAGAACCAGAAAGAACGGTCGCAGTTCGCTTCATCCGGAGGCCTACGCGCAAACTGCCGAAGGCCGGGCACATGCTCTGCGGCTTGTCATGGGGCCCCTGTGGGTAATCCTGTGCGTAACGCGCCAGAATATCGCCCTTTCCAGCCGCCTCCGCCGCTGCCTGCATCTGCTCCGCCGGCGCGTGGCAGCCGAGCGTCTCGCCAGCGCCGGACGCCGAGCCGCAGGCCGGACGATCCATCTCGGCGTCTGCGTCAGGGGCCGCAAGGGCGTTATCGAGCGGCGCCTCGCCCGCGGCGTCATAGGCGATCTCGCCGGCCTCCCTGGTCCCGTCGTGGCGCTCCTCGGTCATCACGCCTCACACATCGTCGTAGATGACTTCAAGGGAGGGCTTAGGCTCGTAGTCCTTGCCGCACATATCTGCATGGCTCGCAGGCTCCAGGACGAAGTTGCCGCCCGTATCCTCCGCCTTGAAGAGCCCGAGCAGCCCATCCTGGGTGAGGGGCTTGGCATGCACCGGCGGCGCCACCGCGACATTCATCCCAAGCTCGTCGAAGAGCGGCCCCCACTCGCCGTCCGGGCGGCCGACAATCTCGTAATTCGCGGACTTCCGCCGGATATCCTCATGCGCCGGGATCGCCGCGAGGACCGGTATGCCGACCGCCTCGGCGAAAGCCTGCGCCTCGCCGGTGCCGTCATCCTTGTTGATGACCATGCCTGCCACGCCGACATTGCCCCCGAGCTTGCGGAAGTAGTCGACCGCCGAGCAGACATTGTTTGCGACATAGAGGCTTTGGAGGTCGTTGCTGCCGACCACAATCACCTTCTGGCACATATCCCGCGCGATCGGCAGGCCGAAGCCGCCGCAGACCACATCGCCAAGGAAATCGAGCAGCACATAGTCGAAATCCCAGTCGTGGAAGCCGAGCTTCTCCAGCGTCTCGAAGCCGTGGATGATGCCGCGACCGCCGCAGCCGCGACCGACCTCCGGCCCGCCGAGTTCCATCGCAAAGACCCCGTCGCGCTTGAAGCAGACATCGGAGACCCGGATCTCCTCCCCCGCCAGTTTCTTGGCGGTCGAGGTCTCGATGATCGTTGGGCAGGCTCGCCCCGCGAAGAGCAGCGAGGTGGTGTCGGACTTCGGGTCGCAGCCGATCAGAAGCACCCGTTTTCCCTGCTGCGCCATCATGTAGGAGAGATTGGAGAGGGTGAACGACTTGCCGATCCCGCCCTTGCCATAGATCGCGATGATCTGCGTCTCGCGCTTCACGGGGCCGGTTGCCGGCGCCTCTGGCTCGACCGAGGCCTCCTCGCGCAAGGCTTGCGTCATCTCGTCGAAGGACCGGGTCTCCGGCGTATCGGACAAGGCCGGGGCGCCATCGGCGGCTGCGGTCATTGCGCGTTCCTCCAGTCGAGAACCATCTTCAGGCAGGCGGGATCGGAAAAGGCGGTCTCATAGGCCGTCTCGGCCCGTTCCGCCCTGGCTTGGTGGGTGACGAGGCCATCGAGCGAGAGGCGCCCTTCCGCAATCAGTTGGCGGGAGGCGGCGAGGTCCTCGGGCGTGAATTCCGCGGCGATGCGCAGCCGCGCCTCCGCCATGAAAGCCGGCGGGAAGGTGAAGGCCACCGGCTCCTCATAGAACCCGGCCAGCGTGATCTCGCCGCCTTTTGCAAGCCGCGGCATAAGCCGGTCGAGCACGCCCTGGGCACCGCTCGCCTCGCAGATCGCATCATGGCCGCGGTCCGCGTCGTCATCGGGGTGCAGCACTCGGTAGCCGATCGCGCCATCCATGCGGGCGGCGTCGATCTCCCAAACCCGTGGCGCACCGCCGAGGGCGACCGTCATCCGCGCCAGCAACCGCCCGAGGACACCATGGCCGACAATCAAGCTCGGCAGTCTCGCGCCTTGCAGCGCGTGATGCGCGGTCGCCGCCAGGGAGAGCAGCACTGCCTCGGCCCCCAGCGAATCGTCCACAGGCACGGCGCGCGACGCGGGTACCACGACCCGGCTGGCCGAGCCGCCGAAGAGGCAGTGCGCGTCCTGGAAGCACTGCGCGCCCGGCACGAACACCGCCGCCCCCTCCGCGATGCCCGCGGCCCGCCCGGCAGCCACCACCCGGCCCACGGCCTCGTAGCCTGGTACCAGCGGATAGCCCATTCCCGGAAAGCTTGGCATCCGACCGGACCACAAGAGTTTTTCGGTGCCGGTCGAAATCCCTGACCAGTCGATATCGACCACCAAATCGTCATCCCCCGGCGCGGCGAGAGCCAAGCGGGCCAGCGCCACGCTTTCCGGCCTCTCCATCACCACCGCGAGGGCATGCATCGGTGTTCCTCCTCACATGGCAGCGGTTCGCATATGCTGCCGCGGCTCACTGTCTAACGTAATAGACGGTACATGGTGTCAATCAGACTGTACAGCCCTTCCTCGTCCCTAGCATCAACGTTCCGCTACGATCACGCGTGCCAGGAGCGGTCGGCGGTTCGAAAGCGGGCGCACGCGCGCAAAGCCTGCGGCGCGGATCATCGACGAGAGCGTCTCGGCGCTGCGAACCCGGCCGGAGCGCATGGCGAGCAGGTAAAAGGCGAAGTAGGCCCCCACCGGCTCCGCCCCTGGGGTGCCGGCCATTGGCTCGGCGACGATCAGGCGCCCGCCAGGCGGCAGGGCGGCATGGGCAGCCCGGAGAATTGACGCCACCGTCTCGTCGCCGTGGTCGTAGAGCACCCGCACCAGCGAGATAGCGTCCGCGCCCTCGGGGAGCGGGTCAGCGAGAAAGTCGCCCCCAATTCCGCGCGCACGGTCGGAGAGTCCGGCCTCGGCAAAACGCATCTCGGCCCGGGCGGCCACGGCGGGTAGATCGAAAAGCGTAACGTGCAGTTCCGGGGCGCGCCGCGCCGCCGCGATGGCGAAAGCTCCCTCGCCGCCGCCAAGTTCCAGCAGATGCCGGTGGCGGCGCATCGAGTAGGCGTCCAGCACCTCCTCGGCAATAAATTGCTGAGAAGCGGCCATCAGTGTGGAGTACGCCGCCACCTCCCCGGCCGCGAGCTCCGCGCCCTGCCCGCGGACATAGGCCCAATAGCGGCCGAGTTCCGTCTCCGCCGCCGGATCGCGCATCAGCGCCAGTGGATCCTGCAGATCGCGATAGAGCATGGCGTGATGGGCGATCATCGCTTCGACGCCCGGATTGCCGTTGAGCGCCGCCCCGAGCTGTCCAAGCCCGTAGCGCCCATTGCTGCGCCGGGCAGCGAGGCCGAGACCGACACAGGCTTCCAGCAGGCGCTCCACCTCCCCGCGGCTCAACCCAAAGCGGAGCCCCAGGGCCTCCGCGCTGGCCGGACCCTCGGCCAGCACATGGAACAGCCGCAGTTCGACCGCGACGGCGAGGATTTGCGAGTAGACAAAGCCTGCGGTGAGATCGAAGAGCTGGCGCGCCCGGGTATTGGCCATCGCCCGCGTCGGCGGAAAGGCCACGGCAAATCGCTGAAACCATGGGCGCGCGATCAACCGGTCGCGCCAGGCGAGAAACTGGTCCCGTAGGCTCGCGCGTTCGCTCAGCACTGCCATCGCCGCTCAACCAACCAGCGCGTCGAGCTTGCGCGGCTTCAGCCGTTTCGCCTCGGACATCACCAGGGCGACCAGCAGCTCGCGGCCCTGGCACGGCGGGATCGCATCGACGGCACCCTGCACGAGGCCTTGAAGCCGCTCGACCGCGCCGGCGAGGCCCAGGGAGCCGACCGCATTCGGCCGGTGATGAGCGTCGTCTTGGCCCACGGGCTTGCCAAGTTCCTTGGCATCCGCCACCGCGTCACGCAGATCGTCGGCGACCTGATAGGCCTCCCCCAACCGGTCGCCGAGCCCGCGCCAGATCGCAGGATCGCCGCCCGCCGCTACCGCGCCGCCGGTGCAGGCCGCTACGAACAAAGCACCTGTCTTGGCCCGCTGGTACTCGGACAGATCCGGGTTGTCCTCGCTCTCCCAGGCTTGGCCAGCGCAGATCCCGGCGGGCATTCCCAC
This sequence comes from Pseudomonadota bacterium, assembly GCA_039513195.1. Lineage (GTDB taxonomy): Bacteria > Pseudomonadota > Alphaproteobacteria > Rhodobacterales > Rhodobacteraceae > Thermohalobaculum. The sequence continues at coordinate 113,717 of JBCCRM010000014.1, forward strand.
GGCGTGCCCGACCAGCGAGACCAGCCGCACCAAGGTCGCGGGGTTGCGCGCCCCCTCCCTCGCCAAGGTCTCGAAGGCCAGCACGATCAGCGCATCGCCGGCCAGCACCGCAATCGGTTCGCCATAGGCTGCGTGCACGCTCGGCTTGCCTCGGCGCAGATCTGCATCGTCGAAACAGGGCAGGTCGTCATGCACCAACGAGGCGCAATGCATCAGCTCGATCGCCGCGGCCATCGCCGCCGCCGCCCCGGGGTCGGCATCGCCACAGGCCCGCGCCACCGACAGGCACAGCCGCGCCCTGACCCGGGCACCGCCCGGAAACACCGCATGACGCATCGCCTCGCCCAATCTGGGGGGCGCGCCGGGCGCCTCCGCATGGTCGAGCGCGCGCTCCAAGGCCGCCTCGATCCGGGCCGTCTCATCCATCGCGCTTCCTCCCTGCCGCCGCGCCACCGTTCGGGGACACAGCCTCTTTGTAAGTTTTCTCTGACGGTGTATAATGTCAAGCAGGATGGACGTTGGCTATGGGCTGCGCAGGGGAGAGCGCGGATGTCGGACGGACGGGTGGCCGTGATCGGCGCCGGTGTTGGCGGGCTTGCCGCCGCGATCCGCCTGGCGGCGGAGGGCGTGGGCGTCGACCTCTACGAGGCAGCGGCCTATCCAGGCGGCAAGATGCGCCAGGTCACGGTCGCGGGGCGGCAGCTCGATGCTGGACCGACCGTTTTGACCATGGACTGGGTGTTTCGGGAGCTGTTCGAGGCCGCGGGGGCCCGCCTCGACGACTATGTAACGCTCGAGCCTGCCGATATCTTGGCCCGCCATGCCTGGCCCGATGGGTCCCGCTTCGATCTGCTCGCGGGTCTGGAGGCGACGATGGCGGAGGTTGCCCGCCTGTCAGGGGCCGAGGAAGCCGCCCGCTACCGCGCCTTCGCCGCCCAAACGGCGGCGGATTACACGCTGTTCCGCGACAGTTTCATCGCTGCCTCGCGCCCGTCGCCGCTGTCGATTCTGACCCGCATCGGCCCGGCGCGCTGGCGCGATCTGATCGCAGCGCAACCTTCAGCCAATCTTTGGCGCCGCCTGGGTCGGTATTTCCACGACCCGCGGCTGCGGCAGCTCTTCGGGCGGTACGCGACCTATTGCGGCTCCTCGCCATTTGCGGCGCCGGCCACCCTGATGCTGATTGCGCATGTCGAACGGGCTGGGGTCTGGCGGGTGCGTGGGGGGATGCACCAACTCGCGGCCGCGCTGGCCGCGCTCGCCGGGCGGATGGGGGTGCAAATCTACTATCGCACACCGGTGGCCGAAATCCTGACCCGCGCCGGCCGAATACACGCGCTTCGCCTGGCGGACGGCAACACGGTGGGCGCCGGCGCCGTCGTCTTCAACGGCGATGCCGGGGCACTATCGGCAGGACTGCTCGGCCCTGCCACACGCCGTGCAACGCCCAAGGTGCCGGTGCGCCGCCGCTCTCTCTCCGCAATCGCTTGGAGCGTCGTCGGGCGCACCCAGGGCCTGCCGCTTTCGCACCACACCGTGGTGTTCGGAACCGACTATCGCGAAGAGTTCGAAGCGATCTTCCGTCGCCGCACCGTGCCGGCCGAGCCGACGGCTTATCTCTGCGCCCTCGACCGGCCCGCCGCAACCGCAGCGCCCGAGACATCGGGTGCCGAGCGGCTGCACATCCATATCAATGCCCCCGCCGATGGCGATGGCGCAGGACTAAACGACAGGGAGATCGAACGATGCCGCGAGAGGACATGGGCGCTGATGGCGCGCTGCGGATTGGAGATCGCGGCGGAGCCGACGGCGATCTCGACCACGGGGCCGGCGGCGTTCGAGAGGCTGTTTCCCGGGACGGGCGGCGCGCTCTACGGGCAGACCACCCACGGGCCTGTGGCGTCGTTTCTCAGGCCCACGGCAGCGACGCGGGTGCCGGGCCTTTACCTGGCGGGAGGCAGCGCGCATCCGGGCGCGGGGATCCCGATGGCGGCGCTCTCGGGCAAGCTCGCGGCAGAGCGGTTGATGGCGGACCGCGTTTCGACCAAGCGGTCCCGGCCGGCGGCTATCTCTGGTGGTATCTCGATGCGCTCTCGGACGACGGGCGCCACGGGCTGACGATCATCGCCTTCGTGGGGTCGGTTTTCTCGCCCTATTATCACTGGTCGGGCCGGCAGGATCCGGAGAACCATGTCTGTATCAATGTCGCCCTTTACGGACCCCAGCAGCATCTCTGGTCGATGACCGAGCGGGGGCGAAAGGCGCTGTCCCGCGATCCGACGCGCTTCGTGGTTGGGCCGAGCGCGCTTTCTTGGGACGGGTCCGGCCTGACGGTCGAGATCGACGCAGTGACCGCCCCTCTGCCCCGGCGGCTGAAGGGCAAAGTGCGCCTGGTGCCGGAGGCGATGACCGACGCGCTGACGGCCTTGGATGCGGCGAGCCGCCACCACTGGCGTCCAATCGCACCCGCCGCCCGAGTGGAGATGGCGTTTTCGGACCCCGATCTCGCCTGGTCCGGCCATGGCTATCTCGACATGAATTACGGCGACGAACCTCTTGAGGCTGCGTTTCGCCGGTGGGATTGGTCGCGGGCGATGCTGCCGGACGGGGCGGCGATCCTCTACGATATGGAGCGGCGGGACGGCACGGCACGGTCGCTCGGCTTCCGGATCGGGCGCGATGGCCGCGTCGCGGATTTCGAGCCCCCGGCAAGACAAGACCTGCCGATGGGTTTTTGGCGGGTCCGTCGAGCCACCCGGGCGGAGGAGGGCGGCGCCCGTCTGGTTCGTAAGCTGGAGGACGCACCCTTCTATGCCCGAGCGGAGCTGGAGACCCATCTCCTCGGAGAGCGGGTGCCGGCGGTGCATGAGAGCCTGGATCTCGACCGGCTCCGTTTGCCCGTGGTGCGGGCGATGCTGCCCTTCCGGATGCCGCGGATCTGGTGGTAACCGTTAGTGTCCAGAGCGCCGCGTCAGCCGCCCGGCGCCTGGCACCGTCGGCGCGCGCGGCGCGCTTCAACGAAGACGCCTGTGGGACGGCCGCGGGCGCATCCTGCCGCCGCATAGGAGGATGAGTTTGGTGGCACACGCAACCGCCCGATTGCGCCCTGAAGACGTTGCGGTCCTGCAAACGACCAATTCCACACCGACAGCCCAGACTCGGGCTTGCGCGGCGTGGCCCCGAGGCGGCGAAAGGCTTGGATAGGCTCTGACATGACCGCCCCCGGCAGTCTTCTACCGCCCGCAGCGCCACGATCATCGGCTCTCGTGCGACCATTCTACTGAAGGCGAACGAGCAAAGCCGGGCTAAGTCTCCACCCCTCCGCGGACAGCGATCTGCTCAAGCCTGCGGCAGTGCCACCAGCGCCGGCGCCGACGCCGCGCCGCGGGCGCCTCGGCGGCCACGGGCCGGGCGGCAGACGCGGCGCACCGCGGCCCCTCCCCCGGGGCCAGGCATCGCGGGCCATAGGCGTCAGTCGTCATCGCGCTTCTTCACCACATGCAGTTGGTGGAGGCAGAAGGCGATCACCGTCCCGAAGACCAGTGCAACCTCGATCAGTCCGGCAAACTGCCCCATCTCGCCCGCCCTTTCAGCTCTCGAACCGGGTCTCGCCGCGGCGATGCTCGTCGATCGGCAGCTCCAAATGCACCGGCTGATGAGCCCGCTGCGCGCAATTCAACCGCGGGCACAGCCGGCAGTTGATCCCGGTCGGCGTGAACAGCCCCGCATCGCCGAGCTGAAACGGCTCCGCATAGGTCAGCTTCGGCGCATGCTCGATCGCGCAGCCGAGGCTCACGGCCAGCCGGTTGTCCTGGGTCTGCCGGCCCAGAACCGGCCGGTCCACCGTCCGGTTCATCGTGAAATAGCGGGAGCCGTCCGGCATCTCGACGAATTGCGGAATGATGCGCCCGGGCACCCGGAAACTCACATGAATGTCGAGCCGAGGACAGGCCCCGCCATACTGCGCCAACTGAAAGCTCGTGGCGTTGAAGCGCTTGGTGACATTGCCCGCCTTGTCGATACGCATAAAGAAGAACGGCACGCCATGTGCGCCATCGCGCTGCAGTGTCGTCAGGCGGTGGCAGACTTGCTCGAAGCTCGCTCCGAAGCGCGCGGCGAGGTGGTCGATATCGTACCCACTCGCATCCGCCTCCCCGACGAAGGGCGTGTAGGGCATCAGCATCGCCGCCGCGAAGTAATTCGCCAACTCGACGCGGCACCGGGCCTGGGCCCGCCCGGGCCCAATGCCGGCATCGGCGATCAGCCCGTCGATCTCCTCTCGCAGAAGCAGCAGTCCCAAGACATGGGCCAGCTGAAACACCCGGTTTTGATGGTCGAGCCCTTCGGAGAGCAGCAGCCGCTTCTCTTGTTCATCGTAGTATCGCAGCGCCGTCGGCATCGCTGTGACCGGAACCACGGCAACCTCGATGCCGAGACGACGGTCGAGCACCCCTTTCATGAGGCTGTAAATCTCGTCGCGGGCGGTGATTTCCTCTGCGGCGATGGTTTCCGCTGCCCGCTCCAACCCTTCGAAATGGTTGCGATGCGCTCGGAAGAGGTCATGCACCACCGTCTCCGGGCTCTGGTCGAACAGGTTCGCCGCCGCCTGCTGGCCAGAGGTCGCACTCATCAACCGCTCGGTCAGTTGGCGATAGCTCTTGTGCAGCACCAAAAGGCTCTGGGCCAGGGTCGGGCAATGATCGAGCCCGGCGCGCAACTCTTCCAGATCTGGGCGCGAGCGGCCGAAAACGGGATCCTGCAAGGCATTGCGAAGATCTGCGAGCTTTGTCGGCCCGTCATCTTTGATGATGTCGCGCCAATCGACCCCATAGACTTCGGATAGGCGCATCAAAACCTGTACCGACAGGCTACGTTGGTTGTTTTCAAGCAAATTCACATAGGCCGGCGAAAGACCGAGCGCGCGCGCCATCTCCGCCTGGGTCTGCCGGTGGTCCCGTCGCAATTGCCGCAGCTGCGGGCCGACGAAATTCTTCTTTGGTTTCATACCGATACCGTGAAGAGGAAAGACCAGATTTTTCCGGTGTGTGAAAATCTATTTACAGATATTACAATTGTAAAGCTTGATAACGACGTCTCCTACAAAACAACCCATTTTTGCTGTTGCTTCCGTCAATCCGCGTGATACCTGCCCGCTCAGGATTAGATCCATCAGACGAAGGAAGCTTCCAGATCGGCTTCCGCCCGCAGCCGAGCTGGCCGACAAGCCGCCTCAGCAAACAGAGAATAGGGGAAACGCGATGACAACCGGCTTCACTCACCTCTTCATACCGGGGCCGACGAATATCCCGGAGCCAGTGCGCCAGGCCATGAATGTGCCGATGCAGGACATGCGCGCCCCGGACTTCGGCGAGTTGACAAAGCCACTGTTTGCGGGGCTGAAAAGGATCTTCAAGACCGAAACCGGCCGCGTCTTAATGTTCCCCTCCTCCGGCACCGGCGCCTGGGAGAGCGCGATCACCAACACGCTCTCGCGCGGCGACAAAGTGCTGATGAGCCGGTTCGGCCAATTCAGCCATCTCTGGGTCGATATGGCAGAGCGGCTTGGCCTGGACGTGACCGTGATCGAATGCGACTGGGGCACGGGCGTGCCGCTTGAGGCCTATGCAGAGGTGCTCGAAGCCGACAAAGCGCATGAAATCAAAGCAGTGTTCGCGACGCAGAACGAGACGGCGACCGGCGTAACCTCCGACATCAAGGGCGTACGCGACGTGCTCGATGCCGCTGGTCACCCGGCCATGCTCTATGTCGACGGCGTCTCGTCGATCGCCTCGATCGACTTCCGCATGGACGAATGGGGCGTCGATCTGGCTGTTGCCGGGTCGCAAAAGGGCTTCATGCTGCCGGCCGGCCTGTCGATGCTGGGCGTGAGCGAAAAGGCGCTTGCCGCCGCCGAGACCGGCGGGATGGAACGGTGCTACTTCTCCTTCGAGGACATGCTAAAGGTCAACGACAGCGGCTACTTCCCCTACACGCCGCCGACGCAACTGTTCCACGGCCTCGCGAAATCGATCGAGTTGATCGAGGCGGAGGGGTTGGAGAACATCTTTGCTCGCCATTATCGCCTGGCCGAGGGCGTGCGGCGCGGAATCGCCGCTTGGCATGGGTGCCACCTCTGCGCAACCGAGCCGAAATGGCACTCTGACACCGTTTCCGCAATCGTAGTGCCGAGCGAAATCGATGCGCGGGACGTCATCGCGGCCGGCTATCAGCGCTACAATACCAGTTTCGGCAGCGGCCTGACCAAAGTGATGGGTAAGGTGTTCCGGATCGGCCATCTCGGCGACCTGAACGAGGGCATGTGCCTGACCGCCCTGTCTGTGGCGGAGATGGCGCTGGCGGACGCCGGTGCGAAGGTCGAGCTCGGCTCCGGCGTGGCCGCAGCCCAGTCCTGGTATCGCGAGAGCCGACCCGGCGCGATGCTGAAAGCGGCCGAGTAACCTCCAGACGCTGGGCGGCAAAGGCCAGCGGTAGAAAGCGAAGGCGCCGGGGCCGGGAACCCCCGGCCCTTTCGTCTCACAGAGACCTCGTGCAATACGGATTGGACACGTCTCCGGGGCGCCGCGTCAGGCGCCCGGCCCGTGGCACCGAAACTGCCCGCGGCGCGTTGGCAAGATCGCGCTTGTGGCAAGGCCGGAGGCGCGCGGCGGCCCCAGAAGTGTGGGTCGGCCTGGAATGTTGACCCCCTGAGCCGAGGGATCGGCTTCTAAAATTGACCCCCCTTGGTGATCTCCAGTAGGCCTGCCCGTCCTGTGATCTGGATGGGCGGATGGGGATGAAGGGCGTGGACAGTAGCCCGTTGAAAGTGCCACTGGTTCGAGCCCGATGGCGAACGGAGATGGTGTTCGATGCCCACGACCGGGCCTTCGCCTTCTTCAAGGGTGCCTTCACCGTTAGCGACGGTTCGAGCCCGATGGCGAACGCAGGTCTGGACCTGGGTTTCGGGAAACACGGCGGTGATCGCATCGGGAAACCCCTTCAGGCCGTCGACCACGGCGATCAGGATGTCCTCGTCGCGGATCTTGACCCGTGTCGTCATTGTGCTCGAACCGATGGCGCACCAATGGCGAGCATCGAAGAAGACCGGGGGATAGAGCGGCTCGAGCGGGCGGTTCTGCCACTCGGCGACCTCGTCGAGCACCTCGCCCGGTTCTGCGTC
>JBCCRM010000015.1:0-111680 GCA_039513195.1 Pseudomonadota bacterium
GAGGTGCCGCTTTACCTGATCGGCGCACCGTTCCAGATCAAGGTTTGGGAGGCGCTGCTCGCCATCCCCTCCGGCCATGTGACGACCTATTCGGAAATCGCGAAGGCCATCGGCCATCCGAAGGCGATGCGCGCGGTCGGCTCGGCGGTCGGGCGGAACCCGATCTCCTGGTTGATCCCCTGCCATCGGGCAATCCGTCGGGATGGTGCGCTCGGCGGGTATCGCTGGGGGCTGCCGGTCAAACGCGCGATGCTCGCCTGGGAAGCAGCCCGCGCCGACAGCGCCGCCTGAGTGGGTGCCGCAATGTGACGGCCTGCACACATCTTAGGGTTGTTTGGTGGTAGCGTTCTCCCATTGCGAGCAACCGGAGGATCGTCCGATGCGCCTTATCACGCCCTATTGCTGCGTTGCCGCCATTTTTCTGGCCGTTTCATTCGGCCCAAAGATCGCCTCGGCGGAGACCTATGAGGAATGCGTCGATTTCGGGATCATGTGGTGCAGCGAGCGATACCAGCCTGCCGATATCGGCTATTCGATCTGCATTCTTCAGCAAATCAACGGATGCCACAAAAAGCACGGCGGTGGAGGCGGGGGTACTCCGGACCCGGTTGCCGACCATTTCACCGCCGAACAGCGCGAGAGCTATGACGCCATGATCCGTGGCTTCACAGCGCTGCGGACGGAACAGGACCGGCTGAACAATGCCTTGGACCGCTTCTTTGCGGAGATTGAAGGCACGGAGCGGCGGGACCGCTACCCGCCTGCAGAGTAGCGCAGAAGCGGGATCGGCGGCGCCTTACTGCTGCTCTCCCACCGGGGAGGCGGCGCGGGCAGCGATCGGACCGCTCTCTGGGCGCGCAGGCAGTTTCAGGGAGACAGCGGAGCCTCTGGCGGATACGGCTAGCAATGGACTGCCGCAGAGCCTTGACGCCCGATGACCCTCCTCGATCCGCAAGATTGGACCTTCCCCGTCCCCATCGCCTATGGCCCCGGCCGGTTGGCGGAGATCGGGGCGCTCTGCCGCGCGGCCGGTATGCGCTACCCGCTGATCGCGACCGACCGGGGCAGCCGCGATCTTCCCTTCATCGCGGCGCTTCAGGGGCATCTAACGGGCGCGGGGCTCGGCTCTGGCCTGTTCGCCGAGATTTCCCCCAACCCGCGGGATACGGAAATCGGTCTGGGCGCCGCGGCGTTCCGGGACGGCGGCCATGACGGCGTCATCGGGATCGGCGGCGGCAGCGCCATGGACGGGGCGAAGGCCATCGCGCTCACCGCGCTCAGCGACACGGCGCTCTGGGACTTTGAGTTTGAACGGCCGACGCCGGACTTGGCCCCCAACCGCTTCCCGCCGCTGATCTGCATCCCGACCACTGCCGGCACCGGGGCCGAGACCGAAAGCACCGCCATGGTCACCGACACGGACCAAGGCATGAAGTTCTGCGTATGGCATCCCAGGCTGAAGCCGGCCCATGCGGTGCTCGACCCGGAATTGACCCTCGGACTGCCGCGGGATCTGACCGCCTGGACCGGGATCGACGCCCTGACCCACGCGGTGGAGGCCTATTGCGTCCCGGGCTTCCATCCGCTCTGCGACGGTGCGGCGTTGGAGGGGCTGCGCCTGGTCGCCCGATGGCTGCCGGTCGCGGTCGATCAGCCCAACTCGCTGGAGGCACGGGGCGGCATGCTCACCGGCTCCTGCCTCGCTGGGGTCGCGTTCCTCAAGGGTCTCGGCATCGTGCATGCGATCAGCCATATGGTGGGGGCGGAGTTCGAGACCCATCACGGCCTGACCAATGCCGTGCTGCTGCCCGTCGCGCTCCGCTTCAATGCGTCGGCGACCACGGATCAGGTGCGCCCGTTGGCCGAGGCGATGGATCTCCGCGACCACAGTGCCGAGGGGCTGCACACTGCCATCTGCGATCTGCTCGACCGGTTCGAGATCCCGCGTTCCCTCGGCGAGATCGGTGTGCCGGGCGACTGCGCCCCCAGGATCGCGGCCAAGGCGATGCACGACAGCGCTGCGGGGACCAATCCGCGCCAGGCCACCCTGGCCGAGATGGAGGCCCTCATCGCCGAAGGGATCGCGGCCGCTCGGTAACCATCAGGGCAGCGTCCACGAAACCGCGAAGCAAGGCTTGCGATCGTGGCCAGGATCGCGCCTGCCCGGGTGGTGGCGACGAAGCGGACCCGACATGGTTCGGGCGGGTTCGAGCCGGCGCATCTGCAACGGAAGACCGAGCCGCCTTGCGGCCTCCACACCGAACGCTGGCTACCCCGCCGTTCTGCGCGCCAACACCTGCTCGCGCCAATGGACCACCAGGCCCGCCGCAACCACCATGACGGCACCGATCACCGTGTTGACCGACGGCACTTCGCCGAACACCACGAACCCCGCCGCGGCCGCCCAGATGAGCTGCACATAAAGGAACGGCGCCACCAGCGAGGCCGGGGCGAGCTGCATCGCGACGATCAGCATCGCCTGCCCCGCGGCCCCAAACGCGCCGATCAGCAGCAGGAAGGGCAGATTGGCCATCGACGGCATGGTCCAGAAGAACGGCACCGCCAGGCTGGCCACCGCCGCGCCCACCATGCCGGTGTAGAAAAACGTCGTCCAGGTGCTGTCCGCCCCGCCCAGATACCGGGTCGCAATGCTGAACCCCGCGAACAGCAGCGACCCCGCCACCGGCAGCAGCGCCGCCCATTGGAACGCATCCGTCCCGGGCTGCACGATCACCATGGCGCCGACGAAACCGACGAGCACCGCAGCCCAGCGGTAGAGCCCGACCTTCTCGCCCAGCACCAGGGCCGCCAGCGCCATGATGAAAAGCGGCGCGATTTGCGAGATCGCCGCCACCTCGGTCATCGGCATCAGGGCAAACCCGCTGAAAAACATCAGCGTCGCCCCGAACAGCAGCGCCGAGCGGAAGATCTGCAACCCCAGGCGCTTGGTCCGGGCGACCTGCCGCAGCCGGGGCGCAAAGAAGATCAGCGTCCCCACCGCCTGCCCCGCATAGCGCGCCCACACGACGAAAAACGGGTGATGGCTCTGCGACAACCATTTCGCCGTGGTGTCCATCATCACAAACAGGACCGTGACGGCCAAAATCGCCAAGATGCCGGCCTGAGCGGCGCTGCGGGTTGCGGTCACGGGAGCCTTCCGAATAGCCCGCGGGCATGCGGGGTGTCGACCGGGCCAGGAACACCGCGAAGGCCCTGTGGGTCAAGCGCCGGTCGGCGCGCCCTCGATAGTCTCGACGCACAGCACCGTGGGCAGATGCCGGGCGATCTCCGCCCAGTTGTCGCCGCCGTCCCGGCTCGCGAAGACCGACCCGCTATTGGTGCCGAAATAGACGCCCGTGGGCCGGCCCCGATCCGTCGCCATTGCCTGCCGAAGCACCGTGAAGAAACAATTGCGTCCCGGCAGGCCCTCGCGGCAGGCACCCCAGCTTGCGCCCCCGTCGCATGAGCGCCAAACCGCCGCGGCAGCGTCCGGGGGATAGCGCCCGACCATATCGCCATTCAGCGGCATCACCCAGATCGTCGCGGGATCATGGGGGTCCACGGCAATCGGAAAACCGAAATCGGAGGGCAGGCCCGCGGTGATATCCTGCCAGCTGCGCCCGCCATCGCTGCTGCGGAAAGTACCCTGGTGGTTCTGTTGATAGAGGAGGTCGCGGCCCACGCCATTGGCGGCAGGGGCCCGTTCGAGATGATGCACGCAGAGGGCGGTCTCGGTGTCGCCTCGTGCATTGCCGTTGGCCAGACGGTTCCGCCGCTCCCAGCTTTTGCCGCCATCCTCGGTCGCGAAGACACCAGCGGCCGAGATCCCGACCCAAAGCTTCGCCGCATCTTCTGGGTCGGTGACGATGCTGTGGAGCGTCAGGCCCGCGGCCCCCGGCTCCCACCCCTGTTTCGACGGGTGATCGTGGAGGCCGGTGACCTTCTGCCAAGTCTCGCCGGTGTCAGTGCTGAGGAACAGCTCTGCGGGTTTCGACCCGGCATAGAGCCTGTCCCCCTGGGACGCGAGCGACCAGATGGCGTCGACCTCGTTGCCAAAGGCGGCCGGCGGTCTGGGCTGCAGTCCGAGCTGCGCCGCAAACTCTGGGTTCTCGGCGATCCAGACATCCGAATACCCGCTAGAGAAGCGGGTCAGCGACCAGGTTTCGCCGCCATCGGGCGACCGCCAGACCCCGGCGCCGACCCAGTCGTTACCGCCAGCGGCCCACAGCATCCCGTCCGCGGCCCGGCCGATAGCATGGTTGATCGGCCAGCCGTCGCAGAACGGGCCACTGAGCGACCAGCCCGCCCGGTCGGCATTGGCCGTGAGGATGAAGCAGCCCTTTGTCGTGCCGACCAGCAGCCGCACGGTTCCGGTCATCGCACAACCCTCCCCCTTTTTCTCAGGAGGGTATCACGGGTTGCCGACTGCAACCATGGGGCGGAACTGGCTTCCACAGAGGCGCAGCTTTACCGCGCCGCCAAATGCCACGTCAGCGCAGGTCGAGCGCCCTCGACCGGGCCGAATTGGTTAAAGCCTGACCAAAACGGTATGCATATGCGTTGTGCATAGAGTGTGTATGCGCCGTGCATGGCGAATTTTCAGCGATGTCAGGGGCTTGCGTGATCTGTCTGAGCGTCTGGCGCGCCGGCCCCTATGGCATCAGTTTCTGCACATAGCCGGGCAGGGCGAAGGCCGCCTTGTGCACCTCGGGCGTGTAGTAGCGCGGCGTCAGCCCGGCGGCGGCAAAGCGCGCCTGGATCTCGGCCAGCGGTACCTCCCGCGCCGCGCCGTCGGTTCCCCAACCGAAGGCCATCGGTCCACCGGCATAGGTCGGGATCGTCGCGAGGTAACAGCCCCAGTCGCGGAACAGCGCCTTGAAGGCGCGCATGGTGTCGGTCAGCTCCTCGCCTTGCATGAAGGGCACGCCGTTCTGGGTCACCAGGATGCCCCCCTCGGCAAGGATGCGCTTAGCGTGGCCGTAGAAGGTCTGCGTGAACAGCACCTCGCCCGGGCCGATCGGATCGGTGGAATCCGAGATGATCACGTCATAGCGCTGGTCGGTCTGCCGCACGAAATCTGCGCCATCCGAGATGACCAGGTCCAGGCGCGCATCGTCGAATGCTCCAGCAGACAGCTTCGGCAGGTAAGTCTTTGAAAACTCAACCACGCCCGCATCGATCTCGACCATGGTCAGATGCTCCACCGTGGCGTGGCGCAGCACCTCGCGGGCCATGCCGCCGTCGCCGCCGCCGATGATCAGCACCCGTTTCGCCGCGCCATGGGCCAGGATCGGCACATGGGCGAGCATTTCGTGATAGATGAACTCGTCGCCCTCGGTGGTTTGGACCACGCCGTCGAGGGTCAGGATCCGCCCGAAACGGCCGTTCTCGAACACCCGCAGACGCTGGTGGTCAGTCTGGCTGTCGTAGAGCAGCCGGTCCTCGCGCAGCGCCTGGTGGTAGTCGTCATAGAGCGGCTCGACAGTCCATCCCGGCATGTCGGTCATCGGCTCGGTCCCTCTCGGCTGCGCGTTCCCGGGACCCTAGCAACCGGGTCCGGCCGCCGCAATCGGGCGCTCAGCCGATCAGGAGGACATCGCTCTCGTCGAGCTCGTTTAGGTCACCGCGGACCACGGCGATCACCGTTCCATCGGCGATAACGAGGGTTTTTGCTCCGCGATTAGAGACGGTGAGATCCTCTTCGCCGATGCCGAAACCGCGCAGAATGAAGCTGTCGCCGGCGTCGAAATCTCTCACGATATCAGGTGGTTCAGCATCGCGGGCACGGAACAGGAAGCGATCTCCTCCGGCACCGCCGGTGAGCAGATCGCGGCCCGGCCCGCCCTCCAGCAGGTCGTCGCCATCGCCGCCGAAGATCCGGTCATTCCCGGCCCGGCCGAACAGGCGATCGTCCCCATCCTCGCCGAACATCCGGTTCGCCCGGCCATTGGCGAGCATCGTGTCGTCGAAGGCGGAGCCCGCCAAATCCTCGACCCCGGCATAACGGTCGCCGGCGGCCTCGCCGGTATTGGAACCGGCGCGGGCGAGGTCGGCGCGGACGCCCGCCGCTGCGGTCTCATAGCTGACCCGGTCCACCCCTGCACCGCCGTCGAGGAAGTCGCCCCCCGCACCGCCATAGAGGAAGTCGTTGGCCGCGCCGCCGAACAGGCGGTCATTGCCCGCGTCCCCCATTACTCGGTCGATAGCCCCGCCGCCTTCCAGCCGGTCGGCATCGTCGCCGCCGAACAGCATATCGCGGCCGTCGCCGCCGAAAATCCGGTCCTGCCCGGCGCCACCCTCGATGCTCTCGACCGCGCCGGTCCCATGGATGTCATTGTCACGTGCATTGCCGATGATCGTCAGATTGGCGAGACCGTCGAGGATCACCAGATCGCCCTGACCGTCGGACATGCGATAGGTCGACGGCCCATTGTCCTGTGCGCCATAGATCGTCTGCGCCCCGTCGATATCGCCCTGCTGCAACGTGCCGGTGACGATATTCGGGTTCATCACATGCAGACCGCCAACATGGTCGAGCCCGATGGTGTGCCCGATCTCATGGAGTGCAAGGTCTTGAAAATACTGGGGATCATTGTTGAAGCGCGACAGGGCGAGCATGTCGAAAAGCAGGTCGCCAGAGATCGAGCTGGCATTCAAAAGCCGGTGATAGGCAAAGGCGTCATAGCCCGGGCCGCCATTGCCGAAGAAGAACCGAACATCCGCGGTCTCCCCAACGCCGGCCGCGCCGCCCTGGTCCTCGACCTGGATGAACTCGACATTCGCGACCTCGGACCAGTCGGCAAAGGCGGCTCGCAGACGCGCCTCGACATCGAAGCTCAGCTCGCTGAACGGATCGCGGGAGCGAATGCCGTTGACAGGCAGCGGCGTCTCGCCAGTCACCGGGTTGGTGAATTCGAGAGCGGCCAGCTCCTCACCGGGGCCGACGATGCTCCAGGACACGACATCGCCGGGTGTGCCGAGCGAAAGATCGGCGCCCCATTTGCGGGCGCTGCCTTCATTCACTCCCAAATTGAACATTGCGATCACCGTGCTCCACTACCGAGTGGTCGAAGCAATACCGTAAGTACTGATTAACAACAAATCACAGTGAGCGAGAAAGAAGAACGAGAGGAGGCGAAGCGGGCAGCCAAGCTCGCGCAGCAGTTGCCTTTCTCACACAACAGAAAGCTGCAGCGGACCCGCGAGGGCCCGGCAAATGTGTTTTCACCGCAACGGTTTTGGGTGGGCCAGCCCCCTGTGCCGGCCCAAAGCGCCGGTTCAGACGCGGTCGGCCACGATCTCCTCGCCGCGGAGGAGTTCCTTCACCCTCATCTCACCTGCCTCGAACGCGTTGCGCAAAACCTCGACAGCCTTCCACGGCGTCGCATCGCCGCACATGAACACGTCGAAAGCGCCATAGCCGATCTCCGGCCAGGTATGGACGCTGATATGGCTCTCCGCCAACACAGCAACGCCGCTCACGCCCTGGGGCGAGAACTTGTGGGTGTGTATGTGCAACAGCGTTGCGCCGCATTCGTCGACGCAATCGCGGAACGCCTGTTCGATCCGGCTCTGATCGTCCAGACCGGCGCCGTCCACCACTTCGATGATCAGATGGGTGCCGGCGAAGACCTTTCCGTCTCGCCGAATGAAATGATCGTCGCGGGTTTCATCAAAAATGTCCCGCTCCGCAACAACGGTCAGATGACCGCGGCTCTCTCGCGTATCTTCCGCATGGGTGGTGCCTGCATCCAGGTCCATCCCCAGTTGGAAGAGGTGTGCCTGGCTCATGGCGCAGCCTCCCCTACCAGTAGACGATAACCCAGCGCCCCTTAGCAGCCCCCCGCGGAGGCGAGGTTTGGATCGGTGACCCTGTTCGGAGGCAGATACAGATTCGGCCCGGGGATTTCAAGGATTCAGAGGTTAACGCCGATATGCGCCGGTCGCAGGACTTACGACGGTGTCAGATTCAGCGCAATCGAGATGCGCACGCCGTCGCCGTGATAGGGTCTCACCGCGTGGCTGAGCCAGGACGGAAACATGACAAGGGCGCCGGCGCGGGGAACCAGCATCTCGCTCGCGCCCATCGACTGGCCGCCTTGGGTCCGAAAACAAAGCTGCGGGGCGAGCATCGCCGGGCCGACACCGCGGGGGTCCTGCATTTCGAACTCGCCACCGATATCGGGCGACTGCCCGGCGCCGCCGTCCGAGACGTAATAGGTTGCCGACCAAAATGCGCCCGGATGGGTGTGGAACTCGTTCGCCTGACCGTGGCGGTTGATATTCGCCCAGGCATTCAGGCGCCACTTGATGGTCGCCGGCTTGCCCGACCGCTCGCCAGTGAGCTGGCTTGCAAGCTGTTGCGCGATGGTCAGGACTTGTACCGCTTCCGGCCCGCCCCATTGGTCGAGGTCGTGGGTCGACTGCCAGCCGCCGCGGTTCGAATGTTGCAGGCTCTGCTGGTCTTGCTCGCGGGCGAGAATCCGGGCTTCCAGGGCCTTGTTGATCGCGTCGGCGCCGGGCACCGCCATAACCGCAATGGGTGTTGGAAAGATGTTGCGCAGTTGGATCTGCGGCTGAGCCGCCTGCCCTTGGTTCTTGCCCGTTGCTTGTTCCACCGGCAAACCTCCTCCGCTGTCTGTCGAGCGAGATATTCGGTCGCGTCGACGGGATCAACGCCCGCGTCGGTCAGTGGCGGAAATGGCGGACCCCGGTAAAGACCATGGCGACACCGGCGCGGTCGGCGGCCTCGATCACCGCGTCGTCGCCTTTCGAGCCACCGGGCTGGATCACAGCGGTGGCCCCAGCGTCCGTCGCAGCCAGCATTCCGTCCGGAAAAGGAAAGAATGCGTCGGAAGCCACGGCCGATCCCGCCAACGGGCTTTGCGACAAACCCAGTGTCTCGGCCATATCCGCGGCCTTGCGCACGGCGATCCGCGTCGCGTCGACCCGGCTCATCTGTCCGGCACCGATACCGACCGTCGCGCCGCCCTTGGCAAAGACGATTGCATTGGATTTTACATGCTTCGCGACGCGCCAGGCGAATTCGAGATCGGTCATCTCGGTTGCTGTCGGCTGACGGCTGGTCACCACCTGAAAATCTTCCCGCGCCGGATGGGCTGCGTCGCGGTCCTGCACCAAAAACCCGCCGCCCACTTGGCGCCATTCTTTGCGGGCAGCGGCGGGGTCGGGCAACCCCTCGGTGATTAAGAGGCGGAGATTGGGTTTCTCTGCAAAAAGCGCGCGGGCTTCCTCGTCGATCCCTGGCGTGATGACCACCTCGGTGAAGATGCCGAGGATCGCCTCCGCCGTTTCGCGGTCCAGCATGCGGTTGAGCGCGACGATCCCCCCGAAGGCCGACACGCGGTCGCAGTCATGGGCCGCCTGATAGGCATCCGCGAGGGCGGCCGCGGTTCCGACACCGCAAGGATTGGCATGCTTGATGATTGCGGCGGCGGCGGCGTCGCCCGGGTCGAAGGATGCCACCAGCTGCAACGCCGCATCGCTGTCATTGATGTTGTTGTAGCTCAACGCCTTTCCTTGCAGCAGGGTTGCAGTCGCCACGCTGGGGCTGGCGCTGCCATCGGCATAGAAGGCCGCGCGCTGATGCGGGTTTTCGCCATAGCGGAGGGATGAGACGCAATGCCCGGCGAAGGCGCGGCGGCGCGGGTATGTTTCACCAAGTTCGGTCGAGAACCAGTTCGCCACCGCTGCGTCATAGGCTGCCGTACGCGCATAGGCGGCCGCGGCGAGGCGCTGACGTGTCGCGAGGCTGGTGCCGCCCTTGCCCTCGATCTCGGTTAGCACCGGCTCGTAGTCGACCGTGTCCATCAGGACAGCCACGCTCTCATGGTTCTTGGCGGCGGAGCGGATCATGGCAGGTCCGCCGATATCAATGTTCTCGATGCATTCGTCGAAGGGCGCGGCGCGGGCGAGAGTCGCCTCGAATGGGTAGAGGTTGACGACCAGCAGATCGATTGGTGCGATCCCGTGCAGATCCATTGCGGCCAGATGCTCGGCATTGTTGCGCCGTCCCAGCAGACCGCCATGCACCATGGGATGCAGCGTCTTGACCCGGCCGCCCATCATCTCGGGAAAATCGGTAATCTCGGACACGTCGCGAACGCCGAGACCGGCCTCGCGCAGACGTCTCGCTGTACCGCCGGTCGAGATCAGTTCGACACCGCAGGCCATCAGGCGGGTGCCGAGCTCCTCTAGCCCGGATTTGTCGGAAACTGAGATCAGGGCCCGCCGGGGCATCAGATACGCGGCGTCAGCCATGGCTTGCCTCCAAGACGCTTGGAAGGCCCTTGGAACGGGGCCGGTGGACCGCCACTGCTTAACCATGCTGCCGCCAAGGGTCACGCGCGAAGATCAGGGCTTCCCGCCCCGGGCGGGTCGGACAGAGCGTCTCTGGGTCGCTAGGTTTTGGCGAGGCGGGTGGCGAAGAACCCGTCAAGGCCACCGCGCTCGCGCCAATGATCCGGACGGGTGCGCAGATCGCCCTGCGCCGTGGTCAGCCCGTCGGCCCAGGGCGCCTCGATGGGGGTTCGCCGCGCGTCCGGGTGACGGGCGAGGACCGCGTCGGCCTGTGCCTCTCCCTCAGCCCGGAGAAGCGAGCAGGTCGCGTAGACGAGCACTCCGCCCGGCGCCAGCCACCCCCAAGCCCGGTCAAGGAGCTGGGATTGCAAGGCGGTCAGCGCCTTCAGATCCGGCCTTCGGCGATGGGGCAGGTCGGGATGGCGTCGGATCGTCCCGGTGGCAGAGCATGGCGCGTCGAGGAGAACCGCATCGAACGGTGCCTCCGGCGTCCAGGCGAGGGCATCCCCCGTCACACAGTCGGCCGAGAGGCCGGTGCGGGAGAGGTTCTCCTCAAGCCGCTTCATCCGGTCTGCCGAGATGTCGAGCGCCGTCACCTGTGCGCCGCCCGCGACGAGCTGCATGGTCTTGCCCCCCGGCGCTGCGCAAAGGTCCAGGACCCGCTTGCCGGCCGTGGTCGGGATTAGGGCCGCTGGCATGGCGGCGGCGGCGTCCTGAGCCCACCACGCGCCCTCGGCAAAGCCCGGCAGAGCCGTGAGCTGACCGCGCCCTTGCCAGCGGACCGAGCCATTCGGGAGGAGCCGGCCATCGATCTCCCGCGCGAAAGCCTTGGCATCGCCTGGGGTGCGCATGGTCAGGTCATGATAGGCCCCGTCGATATGCGCGGCAGCAACGGCGCCGGCAATTGCCGGGCCCCAATCCTCCACCAACCGCTGCGCCAGCCATTCCGGGGTGTTCAGTTCCGCTGCGTCTTGGTCGGCGGTGATCTCGGCGCCATCGGCAGCCAGCCTGCGGCCGACGGCGTTGATCAAACCGGCGGCCCTTTGGCTGTCCCGCCGCTCCTTCGCAAGGCGGACGGCCAGATCCACCGCGGCATGGGGTGCGGTGCCCTGAAAAACGATTTCCGCCGCCATAGCGCGCAGTATCTGCAGTACCGCCGGCCTTGGTTCTCGCGTAACAAACACTTGCAAGAGCGCATCGATCTGCCCCAGCCGGCGCAGCGCCGTGGCGGCGATGCCGTGGGCTTCGGCCCTTTCCGACGAGCTGAGGGCGCCGAGCCCACGCTCGTCGAGCATCGCACCGTCCTCCAGCACCTGCGCCAAAAGGCCGACGGCCGCCCGCCGCGCCGCAAGACCCGGCGGACCGGACCGGCGTGGCGCTGCCCTTTTGCTTGAGCCTCGGCTCAACCCCAAGGCCGGCGGTTCTGGCCCGCGTCGCTGCGCCCGCGGCCAACCCGCGGCATTCGACTGCCGCGCCGCGGGCTGGTGGCGCTGGGGCCGTCAGGCCGTGCGGTCCGCCCCATTTCGACCGCCTGCGCCTCCAGCGCCTTGATTCGGTTCGCCGGGTTCGGGTGGGTCGAGAACAGGCTGTCCATGCCCCGACCGCTGAGCGGGTTGACGATGAACATGTGCGCCGAGGCCGGGTTCGCCTCGGCCGTCTGCATTTCGACCCTCGCGGCACCGCCGCTGATCTTGGAGAGCGCCGAGGCGAGCCACAGCGGGTTGCCGCAGATCTCGCCGCCGAGCTTATCGGCAGAGTATTCGCGCGTTCGGCTGATCAGCATCTGAACCAGCATCGCCGCCAGCGGCGCCAGGATCATCGCCAGCAGCACCCCGACAAAGCCGAGCGGGCTGCGCCCCCGGTCGCCACCGCCGAACAGCATCGAGAATTGCGCGAACTGCGCGAGCATGCCGATCGCACCCGCGACGGCCGCGGCGATGGTCATAATCAGCGTGTCGCGGTTCTTGATATGCGCCAACTCGTGGGCCATGACGCCTGCGAGTTCCTCCCGCGTCAGCATCCGCATGATGCCGGTCGTCGCCGCCACGGCTGCATTGGATGGGTCACGCCCGGTCGCGAAGGCGTTCGGCTGTTGGTCGTCGATCAGATAGATTGCCGGCATAGGCATTTCGGCGCGTTGGCTCATCTCGTCGATCATGCGGTAAAGCTCCGGCGCGGTCTGCCGGCTGACCGGCCGCGCATTGTGCATGCGCAGGGCCATTTTGTCGGAATTCCACCAGGCATAGGCGTTCATGCCGAGCGCGATCACCAATGCGATCACCGCCCCGGCCGCACCGCCGATCAGCCAGCCTGTGACCAGAAACACGCCCGCCATCGCGCTCAACAGGAACACGGTCTTTGCGTAGTTCATGGCCGTCAAACCTCCGTTGTCTTTGGCGCGTTGCGATGCAATATCCCGTTTGTCGCGCACGGAGAGGATATATGGGCGAACAGCCGAGCAAGGAAGAACGCATTGCCGCCGCCGCCAAACGGGCCCTGGCGGAGGCGAAGGCTCGGCGTAAGAAGGAAGCGATGCCGGACATGCCCGCAGAGACCGGCGGGCGCGACGGACCGGAGCCGACCCGGTTCGGCGATTGGGAGAAGGATGGCATCATTTCGGACTTCTGATGCGTCCGCCCGGATGGTGTGGACGCGCAATCGTTCTCGTTTTTTGTCTAATTTCGATGCCGAGGCGAGCCATCTCCTCTCTTTCCTAAAGCAGAGTGATCTATCGGACTGAATTCTGAGTCATCAAGATCGTTGACTGTCCGGTTCTCGCTCTGGCTCGGCAAGCGGAGCCGGCACAGTCGCGCACAGTTCGCGTCAAGCGGAGGCGTTCCCGGCCGGGACCGGTGATCCGCTGGGGTTCGCCTGTTTGGCGACGATGCCGAGCTTCACGCAGGAGATCTGCTCTCCGATACCGGGGACCTGGAGCGTCCGGCCGGAATGCGCCACGCTGGATCGCTACCCGCTGCAATTCTGGGCCGAGGGAAACGTCTTCACCGAAGTCCAATCCTATTGCTTGTGCCAGTCCGTGACCGCGCCAGAACTGCTATCGCCGATAAAGTCGGGCGACGCTAGCGGTGGGGCAGGGTAATCTCCGCCAAGACCGGCAGGTGATCTGAGAAACTCGCCCCACCGACTTCAATCCTCGAGGTTTGTGCACCGCGCGGGACAAGCACATGATCGATTGGCAGGGGAACTTGCACCTGCCTGTTGTAGAATCCCACCCAGATGGTGGTGCGCAGGCCAGAGATTACCCGGGTGTCCGACGCGTCCGCAAGACGCCGCACCGCCCGGGTCCAGGGGGCCGCGTTGAAGTCGCCGGCAAATACCAAAGGCTGGGGCAGGGCGCTCAGCACCGGTTCCAGCGAGGCGACCTGCTCGGCCTGCCCGTAGGGCCAGGGCCAGCGCAAATGCAGCGATGCGACCGTCAAAGGCCGCCCTTCCAGCGCGATCCGGAGGGCGACGAGACCCAGGCCCGGATGGCAGGCGGGCGGGGCAACCGGCGGGTGACGGGAGAGGATTGCCACCGCGTGCTGCGTTGTGAAGGGGCAAACCCTCTGATGGGGAAAGTCTTCGGCCACCGCCCTGAGGAAATGCCGGTTGGCGGGAGAGATTTCCTGCAGCGTCACGACATCCGGCTGCGCGCTCGCCACCAGGGCGGCGAAGGCATCCGCCTGGCTGTTCATCAAGTTGACGTTGAACTGAAGAAGCCGCAGGCGCTGGTCGCCGGCGTTGGGCGAGAGGCGGGGCGGCAAAAGCTCTGGCATCGACAGGGCAGATGAGAGAGCGGCGGCCGCCAACACCGCCGATAGCATCCGGAGCTTCATCAAAGCGGCCGACAGGGCAAGAAGAACGGCGAGCCCCATCATCATATGCCGAAAGTTCGCAAGCGCGTCGGCAACGGCCAGGACCGGCGACAGGAAACTCAGCGCAACCGCCAAGACCAGGGTTGCCGCAACTACGCGCAGCAGCCCGACCGCGATCGCCGAGACTACGCGCGTCCCGCCGCTTCTCTCGGCGTTGGCACCGGCCCGGTTAGGCCCCACATCTGTTGCCATGGCGCAGCCGGCCGGTGCGTCCTGTCCCTCAGCCCGCGGTGGGTTTGCTGTCGGTCTTGGGCCTGTAGTTGGTCTTCTCGACGATCCGCGCCGATTTTCCGCGCCGTGACCGGAGATAGTAGAGCTTCGCGCGGCGCACCTTGCCGCGGCGCACGACGGTGATTGACTCGATCTGCGGCGAGTAGAGTGGGAACACACGCTCCACCCCTTCGCCAAAACTGATCTTGCGGACCGTGAAACTGGCGCCCAGGGTTGCGCCGCCATTGCGCGCGATGCAGACGCCTTCGTAATTCTGAACGCGGGTGCGCGAGCCTTCGGTCACTTTTACACCCACTCTAACCGTGTCGCCCGGTGCGAAATCCGGGATCGCCTTGCCGAGCGCCGCGATATGCTCGGCCTCAATCTGCTGCAGCAGGTTCATCGCCTCAGTCCTCTTGCTCGCCACCCTGGTCCGGGGGCTCGTTCGCGTCCGATTGCTCTGGGCTCCGCAGCTCCGCCTGATAGGCCTTCCAGAGGTCGGGACGCCGTTCCTGCGTGATCTTCTCGGCTTCCGCCTGCCTCCAGGCGGAGATCCGTCCATGGTGCCCGGAGAGGAGCACCTCCGGGATCGTCCGCCCGCCCCAGATTTGGGGCCGCGTATAGTGGGGATGCTCTAGCAACCCCTTCGAAAAGCTCTCATCCTCGGTGCTGGCCTGGTTGCCCAGGACCCCGGGTCTTAGCCGCACCACCGCGTCGAGAAGTGCCATCGCCGGGATCTCTCCCCCGGTCAGCACCGCATCGCCCAGCGTCACTTCTTCCACGTCATGGGCGTCCAGCACGCGCTGGTCCACCCCTTCGAACCGGCCACAGAGCAGGGTGACCCCGTCCCCGGCGGCAATCGCTCTTGCGCGCGCCTGCGTGAACGGCCGGCCGCGCGGCGACAGATAAATGACAGGCCAGCGCCCCCGGTCAAGGGGGCATCCCATCTGAGCAGACCTTATGGCGGCCGAGACGACGTCTGCACGCATCACCAGGCCGGGCCCGCCCCCTGCGGGAGTGTCGTCCACCACCCGGTGCTTATCGGTCGCAAAGCGGCGGATGTCCAGGGCTTGCAGGGACCACAGCCCCTGATCGAGGGCCTTGCCGGTCAGCGAGGCGGCCAGCGGCCCCGGGAACAGGTCCGGGAACAGGGTCAGCACCTTCGCGCAAAACGCCTCCGCCCGCACTTTCTCACCCATCAGAGGTCGTGGCGCCGCCGATATCTCGGGCCGCAACCGCCCATCGGACTTCAGTTTGCCGGGATCGCTCACGAATGCAGGCCCGTCGGCCGGCCAAGGGTGATCCTGTCGATGCCAGCGTCGTCCAGGCTGTTGCCGCCGAACGAGATGCGCGCCTGCACGCCGGGCCGGATGCCATATGCGAGCCAGGGCGGCAGATAGCCGAGCGCCCCGAGATCGTCGTGTCCGCCGCTGCGATGGGGCTCGCCCAGGACGGCCTCAACCATTTCCTCGGTCATCGCAGGGTGCAGGCCCATCGGCAGCGCTCCCGAATAGGGCAAGAGGTCGTCGGTCTCGGCCACCTGGATTTGGATGCCGGTGAGGTCGAAGCGGAGGAGATGCCGCTCGAAGGTGAGGATCACCCCATCGCCCGCCCAGGTGACCCAGCGTTCGCCGAGTGCCTCCACCCGGTCGACCACCGCATCGGCCATGGGGAAAAGCTCCCAGCGCTCGCGCTCCGCGAATTCGCAGCCGAGGATGTCGAATAGCCTATCGCACATCGCCGCCATCCTCTGCGGTCTCTGGCGATGCCGCGTCATCGGGCGGATCGGCGATGATCCGGCCCATGGTCAGATCGACGAAGGGAACCGCAGCGCGGGTGAATGGGATCACCAGTGGCTTTGGCCCGCCGATCACCTCCAGCATATCGCCCGCGCCGAAGTCATAAACGGCGCGCACCCGCCCCAACGCGCCTCCCCCGGGATCCGTCACCGAGAGACCGATCAAATCGGCGTGGTAAAACTCGTCATCGGGTAGCGGGGGCAGCGTTGCCCGAACCGCATGCAAAGGCGTGCCCCTCAGCGCCTCAGCCGCTTCGCGAGTCGCGACGCCGCCAAGACGCGCGGCAAAGGCGCCCTTGACCGTCCGTGTCAGCTGCACGGAGAAGCTGCGCCGGGCGTCCTCGGTCCATAGAGGTTGATACTCTTCGATTGCCGCGGGATCGGCGCAAAAGCTCTTCAGCCTCACTTCGCCCCGCACACCAAAGGCGCCGGCGACAGCACCGACGCAGACCAAGGTCTCGAGCGCCGGCCCTGTCATTGGACGAGCTCGCCCTCTCGGCAGGCAGTGTCTGCCAGGCAAACCCAGTCCACCCGAAGTGCGGCCGGGCCGCTGCGCGCCAGGAGGGTGGGTGGGGGCGGGCGGCGGTCCTGCCGCGCTTCGGGTGGAGGACGCAGGGTCATCCTGCCGCCTGTTCCTCGGCACCGGTCTCCTCCGCGCTCGCCTCCGCCTCGCGGGTGGCTTCCTCGGCGGCCCGGCGCTTCTCGGCCTTCTCATCGGCGCGTTCCTTGGCCTTCTTGCCAGGCTCCGCTTTCTGCATATTGGCGCGGGTCCTCGCCGGCACGGCGCCCGCGGCTTCCAGCCAGCGACTGATCCGGTCGGTTGGCTGTGCCCCCTGTCCCAGCCAATGCTGCACCCGGTCCATATCCATCTTCACCCGTTCCTCCGAGTCTTTCGGCAGCAGCGGGTTATACGTCCCCAGCTTTTCGATGAACCGGCCGTCCCGGGGCATCCGGCTGTCTGCCGCGACAATCCGGTAAAAGGGCCGCTTCTTCGAGCCCCCGCGCGCCAGCCTGATCTTGATCGCCATTCCGTGGTCTCCTTCGTCACACGCGCCTGCCGCGCGTTATTCCTGCATTTGGCGGTGGTGGCGGATCACCTCGTCAATGATGAACCGCTGAAACTTTTTCGCGAAATCGGGGTCCAGCCCTGCCTCGGCAGAGAGGCGTTCCAACCGCTCGATCTGCCGCGCCTCCCGGCTCGGATCGGCGGGCGGCAGCCCATGGGTCGCTTTCAGCCGACCGACCTCCTGGGTGCAGCGGAACCGCTCGGCCAGCGTGTGGACCAGGATCGCGTCGAGATTGTCGATGGAGTGGCGCAGGATACCCAGCAACGCCTCTGCCCTTTCGGATGGATCGCTCATGTGCCGCGCTCCCGCATCGCTGTCTCGGCCCGGGGCAGCGCAAAGACATCCCGCGCGATCCCGTCGGGGAAGATCTCGCGGCGGATCACCCGGCCACCGAGGCGCGCGGTCAGCGCCCGGGCCGCGGTGTTCTCGTCCCGCATATGCGTCTCGACCGCGGACCAGCCGAGCTGCCCATAGGCCCAATCCAGCACCGCCTGGCTCGCCTCCGTTGCGAAGCCATGACCGCGCGCGCTCGGCAGCAGCCACCAGGTCAGCTCGTGGGACGGCCAGCCCTCCGGATGGACGATGCCGCAGCCGCCGATCGGCGCCGCCGTGTGATGCCGTTCCAGGACAAACTTCCCGAAGCCCTTGAGATGCCAATGGCCGAGATCGGCGGCTAGGCGTTGAAATGCTCTGTGCGGCTCCAAAGGGCCACCGTAAGACGCGCTCGACCCACCCGTCTCCGAGAAGAAGCCGCGATACAAAGGGAAATCCCCGACCTTGGGCAATCGCAACTTCAGGCGCGGGGTGTAGAGGATCGGGCCGCTCATGGCACCAGTTCCGCGGGCGAGGGGTGGCGATAGACGAAACAGGGTTCCGCAGCGGCATCCTGACCCGGATAGGCCGCAGTCTCATCGAGCACGGCGCCGAGCCGTTGGGCAAGCCGGATCGAGCGTTGGTTGGGCTTGTCGATATAGCTAACCGCGGTTGTCCAGCCGAGCGTGTCATAGGCATAGCGTCGCGCCTCCAGCGCCGCCTCATAGGCGATCCCCTTGCCTTCCGCCTCCACCAAGACGCTCCAGCCAAGCTCCCGCTCGGGCCAGCCCTCCGGACACCAGCAGCCAACAAAGCCGACGCAGCGGTCATCGCCCTTCAACGTTACGGCCCACATGCCGTAGCCGCGGAGAACCCAATGCGCGACTTCAACCGCAAAAAGCCGCCATGCTTTGTCTCGCGGCAAGGGCCCGCCGACATGTTGCGACCGCTCGGACGTCATGAATGCAATCGCGGCCTCGGCGTCCCGGGGTTCCGGGGCGCGGAGGATGAGCCGCTCGGTCTCTAGCACCGGGATGCCGGTGACCGCGATCATCGCCCGACCTCGTCGTGGTCCCGGGGGAGATCCGTGACAGCATTCGGTGCCGATCCGTGGCGCCATATGTTGCCGCCCAGGCGGGCACTCGCCTCGCGGTCGATGACGGCGCCGAGGCGTCGGGCCAGCGCATTCGATGGCGCATTCGCGGTCCGCACACAGCTCACGAAACTGGGCACCAGGCCTAGGCCCCAATCGCGGACCGCGGTCGCCGCCTCGGTGCCGTATCCCTGACCGCGCGCCTCCTGCGCCAGCAACCACCCGAGCTCCGGTTCCTCGTCCGCCCATTCATAGCCGAGGAAGACGAAGCCGAGTCCCGCTCCATCGGCGCGTCGGATTAGCGTGAAGGGGCCGTGACCGTGCAAATGCCAACAGGCGACGGAGCCGCAAAAGCCGGTCCAAGCGTCCTGCGGTGTGGCGGGGCCGTCCAGATACTCCGATCCCGGCTCGGCCGAGATCCGGGCCCAAAGCAGAAAGTCTTCCAAAACCGGTGCGCGCAGGGTCAGGCGTGTTGTCTCCAACACCGGAAGCGCGGACCGGTATTGCATAGCGCGGTCGCTGGCCGCGTCCGAAGACGCGCGGGTGCAGCGGGCCATGGTCATGCCGCCGCCTGCTCCGGTTTGGCATGCCGATAAACCAGGAGGTCCGGCTCGCCGGCAGGTTTGGTCGCCGCGTCGTCCCGGGATGCACCGAGGCGCTCGGCCAGCCGGACCGAGCGGTTGTTGCCAGGCTCGATATAGCTCACCAAGCTCTCTGGCCGGACATGGCGCCAGCCCCAGGCGAGGGCCGCCGAGGCCGCCTCCTGCGCATACCCGTGCCCCTCGCCGCCAGCGAAGACGGTCCAGCCGATCTCGAGCTCGGGGTAATGTGGCGGACGGTGGAGGCCTGCCATACCGATGGGCCGACCCTCCGCTTCGATCATCCACCATCCAAATCCCATCAGGACCCAATGCCCGGCTTGGCCGGCAAAAAACCGCCAGGCCTGTGCCGGGCCAACCGGTCCGCCAACGAACTCCGCCCGATCGGAGGCGTAAAACTCCGCATAAGCTGCGAAATCCGCCTGCCGATGGCCACGTAGCACCAGGCGCTCGGTCTCGATGACGGGTGCATCAGTCATTTCTTCTTCCCGAAGCCGGAGAGTCCGGGAGGCAAGGTCGATCCGCCACCCCCGCCGCCGAGGCCTGGGAAACCGGGTGGAAGACCACCGGGCGCCGGACCACCAGGCCCGGGGAGGCCGGGCATGCCGCCACCGGGCATGCCGCCGCCCTTGCCCATCATCTGGCCAAGCATGCCGCGCATTCCCTTCTTGCCGCCCATCTTTCCCATCTTCTTCATCATGTCGGCCATCTGGCGGTGCATCTTCAGCAGTCGGTTCACGTCCTGAACCTCGAGCCCGGAGCCCTTGGCCACCCGCTCCTTCCGGCTGGCCTTCATTAGGTCGGGCTTCTTGCGCTCCTCCTTTGTCATCGACTGGATAATCGCGATCTGCCGGCGCAGGACCTTGTCGTCGAACCCGCCCTCTTCGAGTTGCTTGGTCATCTTGCCCATGCCGGGAAGCATGCCCATGATGCCCTGCATCCCGCCCAGCTTAAGCATCTGCTCCAGTTGGCCTTTCAGGTCGTTCATGTCGAAGCGGCCCTTTTGGAACCGCTTCATCATGCGCTCAGCCTCGGCCTGCTCGATCTGCTCCTGCGCTTTTTCGACCAGAGTGACGATATCGCCCATACCGAGGATGCGGCCCGCGACGCGTTCCGGATGGAACTCCTCCAGCGCGTCCATCTTCTCGCCGAGGCCCACGAACTTGATCGGCTTACCGGTCACTGCGCGCATCGAGAGGGCGGCACCGCCGCGGCCGTCGCCATCCATGCGCGTCAGCACGCAGCCGCTGATGCCGATCCGCCCGTCGAAGTTCTCCGCCGTGTTGACCGCGTCTTGCCCGGTCAGGCCGTCGACCACCAAAAGGGTTTCGCGGGGCGCGGTCGCGTCGCGTACCGCCTCGACCTCCGCCATCAGCTCCTCGTCGATCGAGAGCCTGCCGGCGGTGTCGAGCATCACCACGTCATAACCGCCCAGCGTTGCCTGCTGCTTCGCCCGCTTGCCGATCTGCGGGGGGGTCTGACCCTGCATGATCGGCAGGGTGTCGACCCCGATCTGCCGGCCAAGGACTGCGAGTTGCTCCATCGCAGCAGGACGGCGCGTGTCGAGGGAGGCCATCAGGACCCGCTTGCCTTCCTTCTCCGCCAGCCGTTTCGCCAACTTTGCGGTTGTGGTGGTCTTTCCAGAACCCTGCAGGCCCACCATCATCAAGACCGCGGGCGGATTGTCGATTTTCAGCGCGCCCGGGTCGGGATCGTCGCCGGCGAGCACGCGGACCATCTCGTCATGGACGATCTTCACAACCTGCTGGCCCGGTGTGACCGATTTCAGAACCTGTTGTCCGGTTGCCTGCTCCTGCACCTGCTTGATGAAGTTCCGCGCGATGGACAGGGAGACATCGGCCTCCAGTAGCGCGACGCGCACCTCCCGCAGCGCAGTGCTCACATCCGCCTCGGTCAGGGCGCCCTTGCCTGTCAGCTTCTCCAGCGCGCCGCCAAGGCGTTCCGACAGCGATTCAAACATGCGCCTCTCCAGGCCGATGGCCGGGCTCTCGCCCAACCCGCGAATACGAGAATTGCGCCGGTGGGCGCATCCGCGCTGACCGACGGCGATCCTGGCTCCAGTCCAGGACCGGAAGCGATACACCTCCGGAAGTCTGCGGTCGTTAGTCCCGAGCGCCCGATCTGTCAAGGCAGAGGGTGACTACCCGCTCATTCCACGACATTTACATAGGCGACCAGGCGCCCGCACGAGGTCAAGGGCGGCATAGCACGTTTCGAGGAGAACACTCTCGCCGCAGCGCCGGGCGAGGCGTCGGGCAGCCGGATGCGCATCGCATCCTGCTCTCGCCAGACGTCGGAATAGGGCAGCAGCGTCAGGACAACCTCTTCCTCCTCTCGCCGCGCCTTGGCGAGGAGATCGAGTTCCGGCCCATTGCGGAACGGTATGCGGGTCCATTCGGCGCCGGCACCTAGGGGCAAGGTGTGCCGCTCGGCCCCACCGAAGATCGCGCAAGATGGCCAGGCGCCAGGATTGACGTCGAAGGAGATCGCGAACGAGATACTCTCCGCTGCGGCCGTGGCGCCGACGGCATCAGCCGCAATCTCCGCGATCTCATCGGGTCTCGGGAGCACCTCCAAAGGCGCCAACTCCAGTGTCTCTGCCGGTGCGACGGTCGCGGCTGGTGGGAGAGATGCTATTTGCGTCGGCGCAGGATCGCTGCGCGTCAATTGGGTGGGCGCCTCCTCCTGGGGCGGCGTCGCGACTTCGGTCCAGATGCCTGTCGCCAGCAGCACGGCCGCCGCCAGCGCACCCGCGCGCATGGTGGCCCGCAGACGGGGACGCGCCAGCTGTCCTCGCTCGGCCAACGGCAGGACCGAGGTATCGACCAAAACCTTGAACACCCGCACTGGCCGGGCGATGTTCTTCACCGAGATGTCGCCCAGATCCTCCAGCTCATAGCCGAGCTTGTCGCGGATCTGGTCGCGGACAGGACGCGTGATGCAGATCCCCCCGGGCTCCGCCAGCGCCTCGACCCGGGCTGCGACATTGACGCCCTCGCCATAGAGGTCCTCTCCCATCGCAATCAGGTCGCCCAGATTGATCCCGATACGCAGATGCAGCGGCTCCTCGGCCGGCTCCTCCTCCTCCGCGAAGATCGGCATTTCGTGTTGGATCTCGACGGCTGCGACCACGGCTGCGCGCACGCTCGGAAACTCCGCCAACACACCGTCGCCGATCAGCTTGAAGATCCGACCGCCATGGCGTTCGATGCGCGGGCGCACGACCCGGTCCAGACACCGCATCACGCGCAAAAAGGTTCCCGACTCGTCGGCGCCCATGAGCCGCGAGTAACCCACCACATCGGCGGCCATAATGGCTGTCAGGCGCCGTTTCATATCCGCGATCCGTTGTTCTCGGCGATCATAACTCAGAGGCCGGTGAAACGCACGCTTGCCGGTGCGAAAAGCTCGGTTCTTCAAGGGCAAGCCGTTGATCCATCATCCTTCGGGCGGATATAGGGCATGCATGTACGTGATCGCAGCGTTTTACCGGTTCTCGCGGATTGACCGACCGGGCGCCGAGAAGACCCGGCTTGGCCGCCTCGCGTGTCGTGCGGGGGTAAGGGGCACTGTGCTGCTCTCGCCAGAGGGGGTGAACGGCACCCTCGCCGGGACGCGGGCGGCGATCGACGCGGCGATCGCGGCGGTGCGGGCAATACCTGGTTTTGCTGTACTGGAGGTGAAGGAGAGCAGAGCCGACGAAATGCCGTTTCGCCGTCTGAAGGTGAAGGTCAAGCCTGAGATCGTGACGATGGGCGTCCCGGGTCTCGACCCAGCGGCTCGGACCGGGCGCAAGGTTGGGGTAGAAGACTGGCACCGGCTGTTGGACGATCCCGACACTGTGGTGATCGATACGCGCAATGACTACGAAACCGAGATCGGCAGTTTTCCGGGTGCCCTCGATCCTTCGACCGCCTCGTTCAGTGATTTTCCGGCCTGGTGGGGCCAGAACCGTGCGCGTCTATCGGGGAAGCAGGTGGCGATGTTCTGCACCGGCGGCATCCGCTGCGAGAAGGCATCGGCCTTTCTGCTCTCGCAGGGGGTGGAGGATGTGGTGCAGCTCAACGGCGGGATCCTGAGATATCTGGAAGACGTGCCGCGGGATCAGAATCGCTGGCGGGGCGAGTGTTTCGTCTTCGATGGTCGGGTGGCGGTCGATACCGACCTTTCGCCGGGGCGGCACTCGCTGTGCCATGCCTGTGGGCGTGCCGTAGCGCCGGAGGCGCAGGACCACCCGGCGTATCGGGAGGGAGTGAGTTGCCCGGCCTGCATCCACCTCTATTCCGAGGACGACCGCGCCCGCTTTGCTGAACGCCAACGCCAGGCGGACCTCGCCGGACAGCGGGGCTGTGCGCATCTCGCGGAGGATTGAAGGAAGTTCACCGACAAGCAGACTGTGCAGGCGTCGTATCGGACTTGGCCTCCGCTGCGTCAGCACCGGACCGCACCTGCCAGTTCCGTGACTGGTGAGAGTGTGTTGCCCCCAGCCGGGCAAGCGCGATGCTTGGTGCCAACCAACGGTTATCGGGCTCGACGAGGCCGCGGTTGCAGGATCGCCGCCTTCAGTCAGCCAATCCGGTCCCGCAGCAAGGTGGCAACGCGGTCCAGTTCCGCCCGCGGCGGTTGGCGGAAATGCCGTTCGTCATAGCGAAAGCCGAAACCGTCGCCCTCGAAGCGCGGAACGATGTGTAGATGGAGATGAAAGACCTCTTGCTCGGCGCTCTCGCCATCCGCGACGAAGAGGTTGACGCCAGTGCATTGGAGGCCAGACGTGCGGATCGCCGCCGCCGTCCTCTGCCCAATCCGGGCGACATGTCCCCATTCCTCGGCGGGCAGGTCTGCGAGATAGGGCGCGTGGCGCCGCGGTATTACCATCGCGTGGCCGGCATTTACCGGGCCGATGGTCATCAGGCCCAAACAGATATCGTCCTCGTAGAACGCGCTCACCGGCTCCTCACCCGCCAGGATACGGCAAAACACGCAAGCCTCGGCTGACAGATCCGGCCCGCTCATGCGGGCGCCGCGCTCCAGGCCCGGTCGCGCACCGGCAAGTGGACAATAGCTGAGAAAATGCCGAGCGCGATGGCAAGCCACCAGATCAGGTCGTAGTTGCCATAGAGGTCATAGACCCGGCCACCCATCCAGATGCCGAGGAAACTACCGACTTGGTGGCTGAAAAACACGAAACCGTAGAGCGTGCCCATGTTGCGTGGGCCGAACATCGTCGCGACGAGCCCGGTCGTTAGCGGCACGGTGGTCAGCCACAGGAAGCCGATTGAGAACGAAAAGATGATCACCGTCAGTGGTGAAATCGGGGTCAAGATGAAGATCAGGATCACCAGCGACCGCAGGGCATAGATCGCGGACAAGATGTACGGCTTTGGGTAGCGCGCACCCAGTTGCCCAACGATCAGGGTTCCAATGAAGTTTGCCAGTCCGACGATGGAGAGGGTGAGCGCGCCAAGCTCGGTCGCCGGCCCCTCGGGTGTGGCACAGACCTCCGCCACAAAGGCTGGGAAATGCGCGCCGATAAAGGCCACGTGGAAGCCGCAGACGAAGAACCCGACGGTCAGCAGTGTGTAGGAGCTGTGCCCGAAGGCCCGGCGGAGCAGCGCGCCAGTTGCAAGGTTGTCGTGCTCCGAGGCGCTCGACGCCGGGATTTCTGCCTTGAGGAAAGGAATACAGACGGCCATCGGCAGCAGCATGGCGGTGATGACCAAGAGCGTTCCCTGCCAGCCGATGGAGGCGACCAGCATGCCGGAGATAAACGGCATCGCCATCTGCCCGATGGAGCCGAAGGCCGCCGTGACCGCCAGGGCCTGGCTGCGCTTCTCCTCGGGCGTTGCGCGGCCGACCACCGACAGAACCAGCCCGAAAGCGGTGCCTGAGACGCCCATACCGACCAGGACGCCGGCGCCCAAATGCTGCATCCAAGGCATAAAGCCGACCGCCGAGATCAGCATCCCCGCCAGATAAACCGCAAAGCCCAGCCAAAGGGCGCGGCGGTCACCCAATCGGTCGGCGATCCAGCCGAAGAACGGCTGTGCCGCGCCCCAGACCAGGTTCTGGATCGCCAGCGACAGCGAAAACACCTCCCGCGCCCAACCGAATTCCTGCGAGATCGGGTCCAGGACCACGCCAAAGATCGATCGTGCGCCGAAGCTGAGCGACAGCACGATGGATCCGGTAACGATGATGACCGTTGTGGGCGACAGTTTCATTGGACCTCCGAAGCCGCACTGTCCTCTCTGACCTCCCGCTCGGTCAATCAAAGATCCCTGTTGGACAGGTTCACCGGACGTGATGGGCGGGTGGCCGAAAACCATGCTTGTGGTCTGGCGGGTCCGGTCGGTATCCATTGCGCACCGGCGTCCGGAGGGAGAGGGGGATGCTCGACGGACCCATTCAGCGCTATCGCGGAATGATCGCTCAGGGTGCGATCCGGCCCGACACGGCGCAGCTCGCCGCGGTCGAGAAGCTGCAGCTCCTGCATTTGCGGTTGCGCGACTACGACCCGCGGCAGGGGAAGAAAGTCGCTCGCGGTTGGTTCGGGTTCGGCCGGGGTGCGCCGCGCAAACAGATCCCCCTCACGGGGCTCTATCTCTTCGGGGGTGTCGGGCGCGGGAAGTCGATGCTGATGGATCTGTTTGCCGAGGCTGCCCCGGTGCCCAAGAAACGGCGGGTGCATTTCCACGCCTTTATGGCCGAAATCCATGTCGGCATACACATCGCGCGCGAGTCGAATGTGCCGGACCCGATCCAATCGGTGGCCGATGAGGTGGCGGAGAGCGCGGTGCTGCTCTGCTTCGACGAGATGCAGGTGACAGACATCACAGATGCGATGATCCTTGGTCGGCTGTTCGAGGCGCTGTTCGACCGTGGTGTCGTGGTGGTGACGACGTCGAACCGTCCGCCCGACGATCTCTACAAGGATGGGCTGAACCGCGATCTGTTCGTGCCCTTCATCGACCTCCTGAAGACGCGGATGGATGTTTTGGAGCTCGACAGCCCGACCGATTACCGCCTGGGCGGCGATGTGGATGAGCGGCGCTATTTCGCGCCCCTTGGGCCTGGTGCGCGAAGCGCGATGGCCGCGGCGTGGGAGCGCGTGACGAACGGAGAGGATACGGCGCCGGTGACCCTGTCGATCCACGGGAGACGGGTACAAATCGCCGAGGCGACCGAGACCGCCGGGCGCGCGACCTTTCAGGACCTTTGCGAGGCGCCGCTCGGCCCGTCGGACTACCTGGCCATCGCTGAACGCTTTCCAGTTCTCTTCATCGACGATGTCCCGTTGCTCTCTTGGGCTCAGAACAACGAGGCCAAGCGCTTTGTGACGCTCATCGACGCGCTCTACGAGGCGAAGGTGACCCTCTACTGCTCGGCGGAGGCAGAGGCAGAGGCCCTCTATACCGAGGGCAAAGGCGCCTTCGAGTTTGCTCGCACGGTGTCGCGGCTCACCGAAATGCAGTCCGCCGCCTATCCGCCGGCCTGACGGCGCGCGGCAAGGCTCCGTATGCCAGGCTTGCGCTCAGTTGATCCAAGCGGCGCGGTCCCGGGCAGACAGCGAATGGCCATAGATCTTGACGTTCGGGATCTTGGCGATTTCGCTTGCCATGAACCAGTCGATTGCAGCCAGGGCGCCGTTGTTGCAATAGGTGATGACGTCCTGACTGCCCCAGGCAATTTGCACCTGCTTGATCCGCTCGAAAATCGACAGAATGTCGCCCGCCTGACCACGTGTGCCATTCATGAGCGCGATGCCGTTCAGATGGGTCGCACCGTCTAGCATCCCGCGCTTCGCGATCTGATTGAGCGGCCGCGCGTCGAGCAGTTGGGCGTCGGACTCGCCGCGCAGCATCGCGTCGACGTCTTCGTGGGTCGCAAGCCAGGTCGGATCCAGCCTCACAGTCTCGCCCGAAGGCGCGGTTTTCCGCGCGATCCTCTCCAGGGGGCCACCGTTTTCTTGCCAGGCGCGAATGCCGCCGTCCAAAATCGAGAGGTCTTTAAAACCCGACGATTTCAGCACCCAGTAGACCCAGGCGGCGGAGCCGAAATTGCCCTTTGCCGCGCTCGAATGAACGATCACCACGGGCTTCGATTTCACGAGGCCCGCGCGCCGCACAATGTTGGTCAAGGCAAGGTCGCCCGGAACCTCCAGCGGGTCGGCCCAGATTTTGCGCCACTCGCCATAGGGTAGATTGCTCGAACCCGGGATGTGCCCCGAGAGATAGCTGAAGAGGCTGCTGCGCGCTCTTCTCCGCCGGATATCGACGATTTGCAGCGGCGTAGCCTGATTCATCAGCAATTGCAGATATTCGGCGGTCATCAGGGGTGGGATGATCGGTTTCTCGGCCAGCATCGGGTCGAACTCGGCCGCATCCGCCTGCGCCCCAACGGCTGAGAAACGCTTTGGTGCCCCGGCCTCGCCGCCAGTGATCCCCAGCGCCGCGAAGACGGCAGCGTAGGCCAACACGTGAAGCGGCCTTACGTTACGCCGCAAACGATCCAACAGACGCATAACAGTTTCCCCACCTCACGCACATTACACTTAAGAAGTGTTAATCTTCATTGCGGCGTCATGATGGCGCCTTGGAACCAACGTCACAGCCAAGTGTTCGAAAAGTCACGATACACTTGGTCCCGGACCGACACCAATTCAGAAACTTGTCGGTATTCAAGGTCGTCTTTCTAGCCCGTCGAAATCGAAAGACGAGAGAAGTCAGCATTTCATCCGACCAATCACCTCTTTGCAAAAAAAGAAAAGGCGCCCCGCTAGGGACGCCAAAAACGCTCTAGATCTGGCGTTCGATCATCAGCTTTTTGATCTCGGCGATCGCTTTTGCTGGGTTTAAGCCCTTCGGGCAGGTCTGCGCGCAGTTCATGATCGTGTGGCAGCGATAGAGGCGGAACGGATCCTCCAGATGATCCAGCCGCTCGCCCGTTGCCTCGTCGCGGCTGTCGATGATCCAGCGATAGGCATGCAGCAGCGTCGCAGGGCCCAAATAGCGGTCACCGTTCCACCAGTAGCTGGGGCAGGAGGTCGAGCAACAGGCGCACATCACACATTCGTAGAGTCCGTCGAGCTTCGCCCGATCCTCCGGCGACTGCTTCCACTCGGTGCCCGGTTGCGGTGTCTCGGTCTCCAGCCACGGCTTGACCGAGGCGTGCTGCGCATACCAATGGGTGAGGTCGGGGATCAGATCCTTAACCACCGGCATATGCGGCAGCGGGTAGATCCGGACATCGCCCTTGATCTCTTCCATCCCTTTCAAACAGGCGAGGGTGTTCGTCCCGTCGATGTTCATCGCGCAGGAGCCGCAAATCCCCTCGCGGCAGGACCGGCGGAACGTCAAGGTCGGGTCGATCTCGTTTTTGATCTTGATGATCGCGTCGAGCACCATCGGCCCGCAGTCGTCGAGATCGATGAAATAGGTGTCGACCCGTGGGTTGGCGTCGTCATCCGGATTCCACCGGTAGATCCTGAATGCTTTCAGCTGCGTCGCACTCTCCGGTTTCGGCCAGGTCTTCCCAACCGTAATCCGAGAGTTTTTGGGCAACGTGAATTCGGCCATCACTGGCTCCTGAGCACTGCAGCTACTGTTTGGTTGCCAGGAATAGGCGTTCACCCCTATTCAAGGCATGTGTCGAAACGTCCGGTTCCCGTGCCACCGCTTCCGAGAGATGAAATCCTGCCCGCGTGATGCGGTCGCGCACGTCGCGACCGTAGAAACGCAGGTGGGTCGGGTCGCCATAGCGCAGCCACCGGGCGGTCTGGTCGAGGGTACGATCCTCGTAGGTCTCGTCCCACCCCTCGATCATCGGCACGGTCAGCAGCGCAATGCCGCCAGGCAACAGGATCCTGTGGATTTCTGCCAAGGCCACGGCGTCATCGACGTGTTCCAGCACGTGGTTGGCGATCAACAGGTCCACCGACATATCTGGCAGATCCATGGCCGTAATGTCGAGCGTCAGGTCGAACGCGCCGGAGATATCCGCCGAGGTGTAGCGTGCACCCCTCGCCTCCAGCCAGCCACGCACCCAGGGTTCCGGGGCGAAGTGCAAGACGCGGGCGCCTCGCGGCAGCACTAAATGCCGGTCCATCCACAGTTTCATCAGCCGGTGGCGGGGGCGGCTGTCGCATTGCGGGCACCAGATTTCCGGCTTGTGCCGCACCGGGCTGAAAGGCCCGCGATAGTCGCAAATAGGACAGTGCCGTTCCGTGCCGTCGCGCGCTAGGGCACCGAAGTGCCTAATTGCACGCTCGGCCCGAAACTCCAGGATGCGCCGGAGTTCCGCCTCATCTCGTTCGCCTGGGGGCGCCCAGATCGGCCTTGCCGGCCATTTTGCTGGCGCCGAGGCCATGCCGCCTAGTAGACCCTCGCCTTCGGGGCGATTTTCTTCAGCGGAATGCCGCCCTGCTCCTCTGTAGTCAGCGGCTCCAGATGCACTGGACGGTAGCCGAGGGCGACATTGCCGGTTTCGGACACCCAAGACAGCGAGTGCTTCCGCCAGTTTGTGTCGTCTCGGTCGCTAAAGTCTTCCCGCGCATGGGCGCCGCGGCTTTCATGCCGCGCCTCGGCCGAATAGACGGTGGTGATCGCATTGACCACAAGGTTCTCGAACTCCAACGACTCCATCAGATCGGAGTTCCAGATCATGGAACGGTCGGTCACCTTGATATCCGCTGCCTCCTGCCAGATCGACGTCATACGCGTACAGCCGGATTTCAGCGTCTCGTCGGTACGGAAGACAGCGGCGTCTTCCTGCATGGCCCGCTGCATCTTCATGCGCAGGGAGGCGGTCGGTGCCTCGCCATTGGCATGGCGCATGCGGTCGAAGCGCTCCATCGATCTTTCGACGCTCGCCTCGTTCGGTTCCGGGATCGCAGCCTCTCGGTCGACGACTTGGCCCGCTTTGATCGCTGCGGCACGGCCGAAGACTACCAAATCGATTAGCGAATTCGACCCAAGACGGTTTGCGCCATGCACGCTGGCGCAGCCGGCCTCTCCCACGGCCATTAGACCTGGCGCCAGGCGGTCGGGCTCATCCTCGGTTGGGTTCAGTACTTCGCCCCAGTAATTCGTGGGAATGCCGCCCATATTGTAATGCACCGTCGGCAAAACCGGGATCGGGTCGCGGGTCACGTCCACGCCGGCGAAGATCCGCGCACTTTCCGAGATGCCGGGCAGGCGGGCCTTCAAGGTCTCGGGCGGAAGGTGGTTTAGGTGCAGGTGAATGTGGTCGCCTTGGTCGCCAACGCCGCGGCCGTCGCGGATCTCCATGGTCATGCAGCGGGACACCACGTCGCGCGAGGCGAGGTCTTTGTAAGTTGGCGCGTAGCGTTCCATGAACCGCTCGCCCTTCGAGTTGGTCAGGTAGCCGCCCTCGCCGCGCGCACCTTCGGTGATCAGGCATCCTGCGCCGTAGATGCCGGTGGGGTGGAATTGCACGAACTCCATATCCTGCAGCGGCAAGCCTGCCCGGGCTACCATCCCCGCGCCATCGCCGGTGCAGGTGTGGGCCGAAGTAGCCGAGAAATAGGCCCGCCCGTATCCGCCGGTCGCCAGTACCACCATCTTCGCGGCAAAGCGGTGCATGCTGCCGTCTTCCAGGTTCCAGGCGATCACACCCTGGCAGATCCCGTCATTCGACATGATCAGGTCGGTGGCGAAATACTCAATGTAGAACTCGGCATGGTTCTTCAGCGACTGCCCGTAGAGGGTGTGGAGGATGGCATGTCCGGTGCGGTCCGCGGCGGCGCAGGTGCGCTGCACGGGTGGCCCCTCGCCAAACTCGGTCGTGTGTCCCCCAAACGGACGCTGATAGATCGTGCCGGCGTCAGTCCGGCTAAAGGGCACGCCGTAGTGTTCCAACTCGTAGACCGCTTTGGGTGCCTCGCGAGCCAG
Source organism: Pseudomonadota bacterium (assembly GCA_039513195.1). Classification (GTDB taxonomy): domain Bacteria; phylum Pseudomonadota; class Alphaproteobacteria; order Rhodobacterales; family Rhodobacteraceae; genus Thermohalobaculum. The sequence continues at coordinate 31,202 of JBCCRM010000015.1, forward strand.
ATACTCCATAGCATCGGTGTCGCCCAACCAGTCCGACCCTTTCACGGTGTCGTACATGTGCCACTGCCAGTGGTCTGGGCCCATATTGGACAGCGAAGCGGCAATGCCGCCCTGCGCCGCGACCGTGTGGCTGCGGGTTGGGAACACCTTGGTGATACAGGCCGTGCGCAACCCCTGCTCGGCCATGCCAAGCGTGGCACGCAGGCCCGATCCCCCGGCGCCGACGATAACCACATCGTATTTGTGATCGACGAATTCATATGCCGCCATGGCTCGACCAATCCTCTCAGCTTTGGCGCCCCGTGCCGGTCAGCCGGTGAAAGCGATCTTCAGGACCGCGAAAACCCCTGCGAGACCGAATGCTCCGCAGAACATCCAGTTGCCCATGAGCAGTGCAACCAGCCATCCCTTATGATGCACATAGTCTTCGATGACCACCTGCAAGCCCTGTTGCAGATGCTGGAAAGTCACCCCAACGAATAGAACTGCGACAATCGCGTGAAATGGGTTCGAATAGACCGCGACCACATCGGCATGGCTGCCACCGAGCGCGCCCGCGAACGGAAAGACGAACAAGATCGTGAGCGGGATCAGCGCGATCGAGGACAGTCGCTGCACCCACCAGTGATGCGAGCCATCATGGGCGGAGCCGAGGCCAGAGGCAGTGGCGCGGGGTGTCTTATAGCCCATTCTCTGGGTTCCTCAGGCGATCGCCGCGACCAGGAGGGTGAGGACGACCGAGCCTGCCACGACCGCGATACCACTCTTGCGGACGTCGTCGAGGTCAAAGCCGTAACCGAGATCCCAGACCAGGTGCCTGATGCCGTTCAGCGTGTGATAGGCCAGCGCCCACAGCGACCCGAGAAGGATCAGGTTCCCGATCCAGCTTGTCATGATGGCATCGACGATGGCGAAGTACTGCGGCCCCGTGGCGGCCGCCAAAAACCAAAAGACGCCGAGCAGCGCGCCGAAGGTCAACGCGACACCGGTCAGGCGGTGAAGGATCGACAGATTGCCGGTGATGCCGAGTTTGTAGATCTGCAGATGCGGCGATAACGGCCGGTTTCCGCGGTTCACATCGGCCATGAAGCACTCCTAAACTGCGATCTTCCACAGATGTTCTAAAGACCGGGCAAAACAGTGGCCAGATCACAATTGCCGCAGTGGCGCAGGTGTGACTGTTGCGTGAGGACGGTTTTGAGACTTATCCGCTAGGGATAAGGCGCCAGCGGCACTCCCCCTCGTGGCGCGGATCGCAGAGATAGGTCACGCCCTCGGTAGTCCTGTAGACCTGAGAACAATGGGTTTCGCCGCTGCGCACCGACTCCGCACAGTACTGGCCGTCGGCAATCGAGAAGTCGGTTACAAACCGCATTCCGTGGGATTGGATCAGACGTTTGCCTTCCTCGGCATGGCGTACTGTGCCGACCTTCCCACTCTCGACATCCTTCATTGTGATCCGCTTGCCGATCAGGAACTCCGAAAGCTCCGGGTCGTTCATCGGCGAGATTCCCGCCTGTCGGAAACCATCGACGGTGGGGACGCCGGAGTTGAGCGATTTCGAAGAGGACGAAAGCGCCGAGCAGCCTGCGACGGACAGTGCAGCGATCATAAAGGCCAGGCCGGTGATACGCATATCGCTCTCCGTCACTGCCGCGAAGACCCGCGGTTAGCTGATGATCCTATGCCATATCGGCAGATGGGAGCACAAGCACACCACAAAATTATGTTCCCATCGCGGGGAAAGCCACAACCTGCAGGGGTATCGCCGGCAAAAAAATGACAAAAGCTACGCAATGTGGCGCGGCAGCAGGCACCAATAGTCGAAGTCCAACACGACCTCAGGCTCATGTTTGCCGTCCGGGCCCTTATGCGGAAACCCCTCTGCCGCGCGATCTTTTAACGCAACCAGTCGCATGCGCAATGCACCCACTGATTGTACGGCGGTCTCTGATTTTTCCAGCACTTCGGACCACGCATAAATCGTGTCGCCGGCAAAGCAGGGGGCTGTATGGGCGCCTGCATTAATGCCAGCGATAAGCTGTGCGTTCCCGAGCCCGTTGAAACTGAGACCCCGGGCCAACGAGATGATATGCCCACCATAGATCAATCGCGGCTCGCCGCCGCGCGCGGCTGGATCGAAATGGACCTTTGCGGTGTTCTGCCAGAGGCGGGTGGCCATCATGTGCTCCGCCTCCTCCAGCATTACGCCATCGACATGGTCGATCCGTTCACCGGCGGCGTAGTCGTCCCAATAATGCGGCGACCCCGCGAGTTTGGTTTCATAGCCCGAAAAATCGAGCCCCTGAGGCAGCACGAGATCCTCGGCCGCTACGGCCGCCGCCAGCTCCGGCACCACCGGCTCCGGCGCCGGGTGGTCCGGATCGCGTTTGCGGACCATGACCCAGCGGCAATAACTGATCACGACCTGGCCAGTCTGGTTTGTGCCTGTCGAGCGCACCCAAACGACCCCGGTTCGGCGGTTCGAATTCTCGCGAAGGCCGATCACTTCGGACGTCGTCGACAGCGTGTCGCCGGGATAGACCGGGTGCAGGAACCGCCCCTCTGCATAGCCAAGATTGGCAACCGCGTTCAGCGAGATATCCGGGACTGTCTTGCCGAAAACGACGTGAAAGGCCGCCATGTCATCCAGAGGCGCACGTGGAAAACCGCAGGCGCGGGCGAAGTCGTCGGAGGATTGCAGCGCGAAGCGGCTCGGATAGAGCGCCGTGTAGAGCGCGCGATCCCCCTCCGTGACCGTCCGAGGCGTGGCGTGGTGAATTGTTTCGCCAAGCCGATAATCCTCGAAAAAGCGGCCGGGATCGGTTTTGGTCATCGCTGTCACTGGATGGCCGCCTCCAGGGCTGAAATGGCATCTGCCTCGGCGAGGAGGCGGCGCGCATTCTCGATATGTAGGTTCTCGACAATCCGTCCGTCGACCACCGCGATGCCCTCGCCGCGGGTTTCGGCTTCGGCAAAGGCGTCGACCATCCGCTGCGCCAGGCTTACTTCCTCGCTGGAGGGCGCAAAGACACGGTTGGCAGTGGCCAATTGCGCAGGGTGGATCAGGGTCTTGCCGTCAAAGCCCAATTCCTTGCCTTGCTGGCAGGCGGCGGCGAGGCCGTCCTCATCTCGGAACGCGTTGTAGACCCCGTCGAGAATCGCCTTTTGATGGGCACGCGCGGCGAGCAGACACAGGCCCAGTCCCGTGATGACCGGTAAGCGCAGCGGCGTGTGCTGGGCATGCAGGTCCTTAACCAGATCGTTCGTGCCCATTACCAGCGCCGTGAGACGGTTGTGGCTGCCGGCTATCTCCTCCGCCCGCAGCATGCCGAGCGGGGTTTCCATCATGGCCCAAATCGTCGTGCGGTCGGGCGCACCGAGTGTTTCCATGCGCCGGGCGAGGTCGGTCAGCATAGCCGCGGTTTCGACCTTCGGAAGCAGGATGGCGTCGGGCCCTGCGGCAGCGGCCGCAGCCAAGTCCTCCTCGCCCCAGGGGGTATCGAGGCCATTGATCCGGATTACAACTTCGCGCGGGCCATAGCCGCCGGTTCTGACTGCCTCCGTAACCAAGGCGCGGGCTGCGATCTTCTCGGCCGGGGCGACGGCGTCTTCCAGATCGAGGATCAACGAATCTGCCGGAAGCTCGCGGGCCTTGACCAGTGCACGCTCCTTCGCGCCGGGCATATAGAGAACCGATCGGCGCGGACGGGCTTTGGTCGGCATAGATGTCTCCGGTCGATGATGCGGCGTGAGACTATGCCGAGCCCGGGCGTGGCCTCAAGCCCCGCGCGCAGGGCGGGAAAATCGACGGCGACCGGGGCCGATCGGCACTCTCGGCGCGCAGATAGACACAGCGAAGAACCGCAATGCAAAGCATTGTCGCAAAGTCTAGATGCAATTCACGTCATCTTAAGGATGTGAAATCAGGCTCAGTAAATCAGAATGGAATTTTGTTCAGACGAAATTCCGAGTTTCGAGCATCCATCAGCGGTGGTGGGTCGAAGAGCGGACAGTCAATAGATCTTTGGGCTGGTCGTGGGTCGAGTTGTGCTCGTAAATGGCTAGAAGCCGGAAAGGTGACGGCGATGAATATTCTCAAAGGACTGGCATGCGGCCTCCTCGCCGCACTGGCGGCAACGGCATCGGTGGATGAGGCGGAGGCTCGTATGGCCTGCGGCAAACGCGATGCCATCGTCGAGCAGCTCGAAGCGAAGTACGGCGAGACCCGAAGCTCCTATGGCCTGTCGCAGGGCAAGGGCGTGGTCGAGGTTTATTCGAATCCGGACACCGGCACCTGGACGGTTCTGATCACCAATGCGCAGGGGACGGCGTGTTTGATGGCGGCGGGCGAGGCTTGGCAGGCCGACTCTCAAAAGACCGCCGCGGGCGCCCCCGTCTAAGCACATGCAGCGCATCGAGGCTGTGTGAGGCGTTGGGGCCGCCAGCGGCAAGCCCGCCTGAAGCCCCAGACCAACCCAGCGGCGTCCGATGGGCGCTGCCGCGAACCGGCGGGACCACGGGTCGTCGAGGTCCCGGCGCGGCGTTAGCAAACCGAAGCCGCTGCGGGCAGAGACGTCCTTTTGGACGCAGCCCGACCCCTTACTACGATCTCCAAACTCCGTCAGATCGGCTCCGCGCAGCGTCACGATCTGCGGCGCGTTCGCGCGGGCACTTGCCTTTCGTCCTGCTTTGGGGCAGTGCCGGGCCGGTGCGGTGGTGCCCCAGGGCTGAACAGGCTGCGCGCGGTCCGAAGGGACAGGACGAGGGAGACGGACTATGCCCAGACCTAAGATCGCACTGATCGGCGCCGGTCAGATCGGTGGAACCCTTGCCCATTTGGCCGGGCTTAAGGAACTCGGAGACGTCGTGCTGTTCGACATCGCCGAGGGCACGCCTCAGGGCAAGGCGCTGGACATCGCCGAGAGCGCACCGGTCGATGGTTTTGACTCAATCTATGCCGGCACTCAGGATTATGCCGACATCGCGGGCGCCGATGTCTGCATCGTCACCGCCGGCATCCCGCGAAAGCCCGGGATGAGCCGCGACGATCTGTTGGGGATAAATCTCAAGGTCATGAAGGCTGTTGGCGAGGGCATTGCCAAGCACGCCCCCGACGCTTTTGTGATCTGCATTACCAACCCGCTCGACGCCATGGTCTGGGCACTGCGCGAGTTTTCCGGACTGCCGCAGGAAAAAGTCGTGGGCATGGCGGGCGTCCTCGACTCTGCGCGTTTCAGGCATTTCCTGGCCGAAGAGTTCGAGGTTTCGGTGAAGGACGTGACCGCCTTCGTGCTCGGTGGCCATGGCGATACCATGGTGCCGCTGGCGCGCTATTCTGCCGTCGCGGGGATTCCGCTGCCGGATCTGGTCAAAATGGGCTGGACCACACAGGACAATTTGGATGCGATCGTGCAGCGGACGCGTGACGGGGGCGCCGAGATCGTGGGCCTCTTGAAGACTGGCTCGGCCTTTTATGCCCCGGCGGCCTCAGCCATCCAGATGGCGGAAAGCTATTTGAAGGACCAGCGCCGGCTGCTTCCAGCGGCGGCCTGGGTGGAGGGCGCCTACGGCTTAGACGGTCTCTATGTGGGCGTGCCGGTGATTATCGGTGAGGAAGGCGTCGAGAAAGTCGTTGAGATCGAGCTCAACAAGGACGAGCGCGCGATGCTCGACAAATCTGTCGACGCGGTGAAGGGCTTGGTCGAGGCCTGTAAGGGCATTGACCCGGCCTTGGCTTAACGTTTCCGACTTTGCATCTGCTGATCACAGGCGGGGGCCGCGGGATCGGCGCCGCGACTGCGGCCCAGGCGGCGGCTGCCGGATGGGCGGTCAGCCTAACCTACCGCGCCGATCAATCGGCCGCCGAGGCTTGCTCCGACGCTATCAGAGCCCGGGATGGAAAGGCGCTGACGATCCGCGCCGACGCAGCCTCCGCCGACGACACCCGCGCTGCCTTCGATGCGGCAGCCGCTGCCTTCGGGCCGATTTCCGCGGTGGTGGTGAATGCCGGCATCGTCGCGCCGATCTCGCCCCTCGCCGATATGACGGAGGATCGGATCCGCGAGGTTGTCGATGTCAATGTGACCGGCGCTCTGCTTACGGCACGGGAGGCGGCGCGCCGCCTGTCGACCGGGCGGGGCGGCCTTGGCGGCGCCATAGTCATCGTCTCCTCCGCGGCGGCCCGCCTCGGCAGTCCTGGCGAGTTCGTTGACTACGCGGCCAGCAAGGGCGCCATGGACACCCTGACGATTGGCCTCGCCAAGGAGCTTGCGCCGGAGGGGGTGCGGGTGAACGCCGTCCGCCCAGGACTGATCGATACCGAGATCCACAGCACCGCTGGTGCGCCGGATCGAGCCGACCGGCTCGGTGCCACGACACCGATGGGCCGCGCTGGAAGCGCCGACGAAGTGGCTGAGGTGATCCTCTGGTTGCTCTCGCCCGCATCCGGCTATGTCACCGGCGCGCTCGTCGATGTCGCTGGCGGGCGCTGATCGGAGCATCCCCAGGCGGCGCCCGCCACCGCGTCTTATCCTGCGCCGCGAGCCGCGCGACCATTGCATGGTTGCGGCATTCCGGACCGGGCGCTAAAGCAAGCACGCAGCATCGGCGCGGACGGCCTTCCCGCCCGCTTTCTCAGGCACAGCGCGCCACAGGCAGGATTTCGGGGTCGCTGTCCGCCCCATCGCAGAGGGGGATCGAGATGAACATTCACGAGTACCAGGCGAAAGAGATCCTCCGGTCTTACGGTGCGCCCGTCTCCCGCGGCGTGGCGGTGCTGGACAAGTCCAATGCCAAACAAGCGGTTGAGGAGCTCGGCGGCCCGGTCTGGGTGGTGAAGGCGCAGATCCATGCCGGCGGCCGCGGTAAGGGCACCTTTAAGGAGGCCGATGCTGGCGAGAAGGGCGGCGTGCGCATTGCCAAGGACGAAGTCGAGGCCATCGCTGCGGTCGAGCAGATGCTGGGCCACACCCTGGTCACCCACCAGACCGGCCCGGCCGGCAAGCAGGTCAATCGTATCTATCTGGAGGAAGGCGCCGCGATCTCTCGCGAGCTGTACCTCTCTCTCCTGGTCGACCGGGAGACCTCGCGCATCTCCTTCATCGCCTCGACTGAGGGCGGCATGGATATCGAGGAGGTCGCCGCCGAGACGCCGGAGAAGATCCTGACCTTTTCCGTCGATCCGGCGACTGGTGTGCTGCCCTATCACGGGCGCAAGGTCGCCTTCGCCCTGGGGCTGGAGGGGCAGGCGGCAAAAGACTGCGTGAAGCTGATCGCGACGCTCTACAAGCTCTTCATCGACAAGGACGCCTCGCTGATCGAGATCAACCCGCTGATCGTGACCGAGGACGGGCGCCTGGTCTGTCTCGACTGCAAGATGAACTTCGACTCGAATGCGCTCTACCGCCAGAAGGACGTCCTCGAATACCGCGATGAGACGGAGGAGGACGGCAAAGAGCTGGAGGCATCGAAATACGACCTCAACTATATCGCGCTCGACGGTGAGATCGGCTGCATGGTCAACGGCGCCGGCCTCGCCATGGCGACCATGGATATCATCAAGCTCTATGGCTCTGAGCCTGCGAACTTCCTCGATGTCGGCGGCGGTGCGACCAAGGAGAAGGTGACCGAGGCGTTCAAGATCATCACCTCCGACCCGCAGGTGAAGGGCATCCTGGTCAACATCTTCGGCGGCATCATGCGCTGCGACGTGATCGCGGAAGGCGTGATCGCGGCGGTGAAGGAGGTCGGGTTGAAGGTGCCGCTGGTGGTCCGGCTCGAGGGGACGAATGTCGATCTCGGCAAGAAGATCATCAACGAAAGCGGGCTCGATGTGATCGCCGCCGACAACCTCGCCGACGCCGCCGAGAAGATCGTGAAGGCGGTCAAGGGGTAGGCCAATGGGCGCGAGAGGCTGCACTGTGCCCGGGCGCGTCCGCGCCGGATCGCCCGCGCCTAAGCGGGTTCGGCTTCATTGCCCTCACCCGGTCGAGCGCGATGCTTTCGCCAATCCCGCCGGGTGTTACAAGCTCTACCGTACGTCCCCAACCAGCCACGCTGCAGGATGAGATAACTGTGGACCAGGCTTTGAGACCCCTGAAAACCCGCGCCTGCCCGCTCTGCGCAAGGGATGAGCGGGCACCGCTACCCGCCTATTCGCGGGAGCCGTGGCGCGTGGTCGAATGTCGGTCCTGCCGTTTTGTATATCTCGCCAATCCGCCCGGTCATGCGGCGTTGGAGGAGGATTTCGCTTGGGAAGAGACCTCGGTTTCCGAGAAACAGCGGCGGCTGAAGGCGGCGCCGGTGATGTATGGCCTGGACTATGCGACCCGGCGGCTGCGCACCGCATTCCGGCCCGATGAGGCGAAGAAATACATCCGCTGGTTCGGCAATGGCGGCAATCTGCTCGACATCGGCTGCGCGGAAGGCGCCCGGATCGGCCCGCCCTTCACCCCCTATGGCATCGAGCTTTCGACAGCGCTGGCGCGGGAGGCGGATAAGCGCATGCGCGCGCAGGGCGGCTATTGCATCCATGCATCCGGCGCCGACGGCATCTCGCAGTTTCCGGCCACGCATTTCGACGGCATCTTGATGCGGTCCTATCTGGAGCATGAGGAAGAGCCGCTGAAGGTGCTGCGCGGCGCCCTCCGCGTCATCAAATCCACCGGCAAGGTCTATGTGAAAGTGCCGAATTACGGCTCGGTGAACCGCCGTGTGGTGGGGCGCAATTGGTGCGGTTTTCGTCATCCGGACCACGTCAATTACTTCACGCTGTCGACGCTGAGGCGCATGGCTGCCAGGGCCGGGTTCAACACCCGGCTGTTGAACGGCCTCAACCTGGCGGTCGATGACAACATTCATGTCTTGCTGAGCAGAGCCTGACACCTAGAGGGAAAGGGGAGCCCGATGGCCGTTCTCGTCGATGAAAGCACCAAGGTGATCTGTCAGGGCCTCACCGGCAGCCAGGGAACCTTTCACACCGAGCAGGCGATCGCATACGGCACGCATATGGTGGGTGGCGTGACCCCCGGCAAAGGCGGCAGCGAGCATATCGGTCTGCCCGTCTTCGACACTGTCGCCGACGCAGTCGCCAGGACCGGCGCGACGGCTACCGCGATCTATGTGCCGCCGCCCTTCGCGGCGGATGCAATTATGGAGTCCATCGACGCGGGGATCGATCTCGTCGTCTGCATCACCGAGGGGATTCCGGTTGTGGACATGATGAAGGTCAAGCGGATGCTCGATGGCTCCTCGACCCGTCTGGTCGGGCCGAATTGCCCCGGCGTGATAACCCCCGATGCCTGCAAGATCGGCATCATGCCCGGCCATATCCACAAGCGGGGCAATGTCGGCATCGTCTCCCGGTCGGGCACGCTGACCTATGAAGCGGTGGCGCAGACCACCGCGGCGGGGCTGGGCCAGTCGACCTGCATCGGTATCGGCGGCGACCCGATAAAGGGCACCGAGCATATCGATGCGCTGGAACTGCTGCTCGGCGACCCTGAGACCGAGAGCATCATCATGATCGGCGAGATCGGCGGCAGTGCCGAGGAGGATGCCGCCCAGTTCGTCGCCGACGAAAAGAAGGCTGGCCGGGCCAAACCCATCGCCGGTTTCATCGCTGGGCGCACCGCGCCCCCGGGCCGTCGCATGGGCCATGCCGGCGCGATCATCGCCGGCGGCAAGGGCGGTGCCGAAGACAAAATCGAGGCGATGCAGCAGGCCGGCATCGTTGTGGCCGAGAGCCCGGCAGGGCTGGGCGAAGCGCTGAAGAAGGCCATCGGCTGACAGCGCATCGGGGGGCAACGTCGTGATGGGCCCGCAGGAAGCGATCAAGTCGTGCTTCCAGGACTATTTCAAGTTCTCCGGACGGGCGCGGCGGCCGGAGTTTTGGTGGTTCACGCTGTTCACGACGCTCGGATGGCTGTTCCTCGACCAGATCGACGCTTTGGTCTGGGGCGAGGAGATGTTGGTGGGCTTTGGCGGTCTCTTCACGCTCTTGACCTTTGTCCCGCACCTGGCCGTCATCTGGCGGCGCCTCCACGATGTCGGCCGCCCGGGATGGCTGGCGGTGATCCTGTTTCTGGCGCAGATGCTGCTCTTCTTCATGATCTCGCTTACTTTGGCCAGCACCGCCGGGGGCGGCGGCCCGCCCGTCGTCTTTTCGCTGACCATGTTGGGCCTCGCAGGTGTTATGGTGCTCGTCTTCGTCCTCTTCGCGATGCCGAGCCAGCCGGGCGACAACCGATATGGCCCAGAGCCGCCGGCGGGGTCGTAACCCTTGCGAGCGAGGTCGGCAAAGCACGGCATGTGGTCGCGGGGCCGTGAAGGCGTCAGGAATAGCTTTCCGTTCGGTTTCATGATGGTAATGATGGCGCTGGCGAGGACATGCGGCGTCAGCCGTATCCCACGTTCGACCAGCCGCGGCGCTATGCCGTAGCCATACTCCAGGGGAGACGGAGGCGGCAATGTGCCTCCGGTTTGCACCATGAACGAGCAAAGCCCGAATACCCTCTTCCACGCTTCATCCTTTTTGCAAGGCCACAACGCCGCCTTCGTCGAGCAGCTCTATGCCCAATGGGTGACCTCTCCCGGCTCGGTGGATCCGGCCTGGGCTGCCTTCTTCGCGGGGCTGGGGGACGATCCCGGCGAAGTTCGGGCAGAGGCTGCCGGCGCGCCCTGGGCGCGGGCAGATTGGCCGCCCGCGTCGAATGGCGAGCTGGTTGCGGCGCTCGACGGGCAGTGGGACGACGTGCCCTCGCCGCAGGCTGCAAAGGCCAAGATCGAGAAAGCCGCGGCGAAGGAGGGCAAGAGCCTCGGCGCGGAGGAGATGCGGGCGGCGGTGCTCGATTCAATTCGGGCGATCATGTACATCCGGTCGTTCAGGTCGCGTGGGCATCTCGGCGCCGATCTCGATCCGCTTCGGTTGCACGGCCAGGTCCATCATCCGGAATTCGCATCGGAGTTCTTCGGCTTTACCGAGGCCGACAAGGATCGCCCGATCTTCATCAACAACGTGCTCGGCCTCGAATACGGTACCGTCCGCGAGATCGAGGCGCTGTTGCGCCGGACCTACCAGGGCACCTTCGCACTGCAGTTCATGCATATTGCGGATCCGAAGGAGAAGGGCTGGCTGCAGGAGAGGATCGAGGGCTACGGCAAAGAGATCCAGTTCACCGGGCAGGGCCGCAAAGCGATCCTAAACAAGCTGGTCGAGGCGGAAGGGTTTGAGCGCTTTCTGCACGTGAAGTACCAGGGCACCAAGCGCTTCGGCCTCGATGGGGGCGAGGCGTTGATCCCCGCGATGGAGCAGATCATCAAACGCGGCGGGGCGCTGGGGGCGAAGGAAATCGTCTTCGGCATGCCCCATCGTGGCCGTCTGAACGTCCTCGCCAATGTGATGGCCAAACCCTATCGCGCGATCTTCAACGAGTTCCAGGGCGGGAGTTTCAAGCCCGAGGATGTCGATGGTTCCGGCGATGTGAAATACCATCTGGGCGCATCCTCGGACCGGGAGTTCGATGGTAACACGGTCCACCTGTCGCTGACCGCCAATCCCAGCCATCTGGAGGCGGTGAATCCGGTGGTGATCGGCAAGGTCCGCGCAAAGCAGGAATTCTTTGGCAATGACCGAACCACGGTGATCCCGGTCCTGCTGCATGGCGATGCCGCTTTCGCAGGTCAGGGTGTGGTGGCGGAATGCTTCGGCCTCTCCGGTCTGAAAGGGCATAAGTCCGGCGGCACGATCCACATCGTGGTCAACAATCAGATCGGCTTTACCACGGCGCCGCATCACTCGCGGTCCTCGCCATACCCGACCGATATCGCAAAAATGGTCGATGCGCCGATCTTCCACGCCAATGGCGACGATCCGGAGGCGGTTGTCCACGCGGCGAAGGTGGCGACGGAGTTCCGCCAGAAGTTCCAGAAGGACGTAGTGATCGACATCTTCTGCTATCGCCGCTTCGGCCATAACGAGGGTGACGAGCCGATGTTCACCCAGCCGCTGATGTACAAAGCGATCAAGACCAAGAAGACCACACTGCAGCTCTACGGCGAGCGGCTGGTGAAGGACGGTCTGATGGACGAGGGCGAGGTCGAGCAATCCAAGACCGCGTTCCAGAATTTCTTGGCCGAGGAGTTCGAGGCCGGGAAGAGCTATCGTCCGAACAAGGCCGATTGGCTGGACGGTCGCTGGTCGGGGCTCGAGACGTCAGAGGGCGAATATCAGCGGGGCCAGACCTCGGTCCCGCTGGAAAAGCTGAAATTGGTCGGCGACGCTCTGACAAAGCTGCCGGAGAGCTTTGTGCCGCACCGGACGATCAGCCGGCTGTTGGAGACCAAGCGTCAGATGATCGATACCGGAGAGGGCATCGACTGGGCGACGGCGGAGGCGCTGTCCTTCGGAACCTTGCTGGACGAGGGATACAAGGTACGCCTGTCTGGTCAGGATTGTACCCGTGGCACCTTTAGCCAACGCCATTCAGGCCTGGTCGATCAGAACACCGAGGAGAAATACTACCCGCTCAATCACATCCGCGAGGGGCAGCCGGAATATGAGGTGATCGACTCCATGCTCTCGGAATATGCGGTGCTGGGCTTCGAATACGGCTACAGTCTCGCGGAACCGAAGGCCCTCACCCTATGGGAAGCGCAATTCGGCGATTTCGCCAATGGTGCGCAAATCATGATCGACCAGTTCGTTTGCTCCGGCGAGCGGAAATGGCTGCGCATGTCCGGCCTCGTGATGCTGCTCCCCCATGGTTATGAGGGCCAGGGCCCGGAGCATTCCTCGGCCCGGATCGAGCGCTTCCTGCAGCTTTCGGCCGAGGACAACTGGATCGTCGCCAATTGCACGACGCCGGCGAACTATTTTCATATCCTGCGCCGGCAGCTCCACCGGAGCTTCCGCAAGCCGTTGATCCTCTTCACGCCGAAATCGCTGCTGAGGCACAAGAAATGCGTCTCGCGCCTCTCCGACATGTCGGAAGGGTCGAGCTTTCACCGGATGCTCTGGGACGATGCGGAACTCGGCAATTCGCCGGCCAAGCTGAAGCCGGACGAGGAGATCCGGCGCGTCGTGCTGTGCTCCGGCAAGGTCTATTTCGATTTGCTCGAGGCGCGGGACAGCCAGGGCATCGAGGACGTCTATCTGATGCGGCTGGAGCAGTTCTATCCTTTCCCGGCGCTGAGCCTTACGCGGGAGATGGCGCGCTTTAAGAACGCCGATGTGGTTTGGTGCCAGGAAGAGCCGAAAAACCAGGGCGCGTGGTTCTTCGTCGAGCCGAATATCGAATGGGTGCTGGGCCGGATCGGCGCGAAGGCGGCGCGGCCGATCTATGCCGGGCGCCCCGCGAGCGCATCGCCCGCGACGGGCCTCGCATCGCGGCACAAGGCCGAGCAAGAGGCGCTGGTCGGCGCCGCGCTGACGGTTTGACCGGCGCTTGGGGAGGAAGAGATGAGTGTTGAAGTCAGGGTGCCGGTCCTGGGCGAGTCGGTGACCGAGGCGACCGTGGCGACCTGGTTCAAAAAGCCGGGCGATGCGGTGACCGCCGATGAGGTGCTGTGCGAGTTGGAAACCGACAAGGTCTCGGTGGAGGTTGCGGCGCCTTCGGCGGGCACGCTGGGTGCGATCGTCGCGGCGGAGGGTGCGACGGTCGGGCTCGATGCTTTGCTGACGACCGTGGAGAACGGGGCGGCGGCCTCCCCTGTTGCCGCGGCGCCTTCCGCAACGCCGGCCGCGCCCACCCACCCGGCCGCCGCCCCGGCAACCGAGGGCGCAGGCGGGCAGACTGTGCCGGTGATGGTACCAGAACTGGGCGAGTCGGTGACCGAGGCCACCGTCGCGACCTGGTTCAAGACGATCGGCGAGACGGTTGCCGCCGATGAGATCCTCTGCGAATTGGAGACCGACAAGGTTTCGGTCGAGGTCGCGTCCCCTTCCGCCGGGACGCTCGCCGATATCAAGGCGGCCACAGGGGCTACCGTCGCCCGCGGCGCGGTCCTGGCCGCCGTCGCACCTGCGGCTGGGGCGTCGGCGTCCTTGACCTCCTCTGCTGCGGCGCCTGCACCGGCCTCGAACGCCGCCCCGGCCGAGACGATCAAGCATGCGCCCTCGGCGGAAAAGGCCATGGCCGAGGCTGGTTTGACGCCCGATCAAGTAACCGGGACCGGGCGCAACGGTAGGATCATGAAAGATGACGTGACCCGGGCCCTCGACCTCGCCAAAACCGTCCCCACCGGGGCCGCTGCAGTGCCGGCATCGGCGCGCCCGGCTTCCGCCCCCGACGATGCCGCGCGAGAAAAGCGGGTGAAGATGACCCGTCTACGGCGTACAATTGCCCGGCGCCTCAAGGACGCACAGAACACCGCCGCCATGCTGACCACCTATAACGAGGTCGACATGACGGCGGTCATGGAACTGCGCAAGGAATTCAAAGACCTGTTCGAGAAGAAGCATGGCGTGAAGCTCGGCTTCATGTCGTTCTTCGTAAAGGCGTGCTGCCATGCGCTGAACGAGATCCCGGCAGTGAATGCCGAGATCGACGGCGAGGATGTGGTATACAAGAACTATGCCCATATCGGCGTCGCGGTGGGCACGCCGCAGGGGCTGGTTGTGCCGGTGGTCCGCAACGCCCACACCATGTCATTTGCAATGATCGAGCAGACGATTGCCGAGCTCGGCAAGCGGGCGCGGGACGGAAAGCTCTCGATGGGCGATATGCAAGGTGGGACCTTCACCATCTCGAATGGCGGGGTCTATGGGTCGCTGATGTCGAGCCCGATTCTGAACCCGCCGCAATCGGGGATCCTGGGGATGCACAAGATCCAGGAGCGGCCCATGGTCGTTGGCGGGCAAATCGTAGCGCGGCCGATGATGTATCTGGCGCTGTCCTACGACCACCGGATCATCGACGGGAAGGAGGCGGTGACCTTCCTCGTCCGAGTGAAAGAGAGCCTGGAGGATCCGCGGCGGCTGTTGATGGATCTATGACCCCATGGCGGATGCAGTGCCCCCCAGCATCGTTCCGTATCTGACGGTGCGCGATGCGCGGCGGGCGCTGGCGTTCTACCGCGATGCCTTCGGCGGACAGACGCTCATGGTGCTGGAGACGGAAGAGGGGCATGTGACGCATGCCCGGACTCGGATCGGCGAAGGTTTGGTGATGCTCTACGAGGAGGCGAGCCACCCCTTGCAGGGCAATGCGGCGCCTGGTGAGCTTGGCGGCTCTCCGGTCGCGATCCGGATCGAAATGGCGAGCCCGCAAGCGGTGGACACAACGTTCGCCGGGGCCATTGCCGTGGGCGCGGAGGCGGCGATGGAGCCGAGTGACCGAGGCTGGGGCAGGATGGCCCATCTCCGTGACCCCGAGGGGCATTGCTGGAGCTTGGCAGCCACCGTGCGCGAGGCCGGCGCATGACCGTCGAGTTGCAAATTCTGGGCGGGGCGGTGCTGCTCGCCGTCGTGCAGCTGCTGCTCTTTGCGGTGCCCGCCAATCTGGAGATCGGGTCGAACTGGCTCGCCGGGCCGCGGGATGGGGAGATGGCGCCGCTCTCGACCCGGACCGCACGCCTGCAGCGGGCCTTTCTGAACCATATCGAAGGACTGGCTATCTTCACGCCGGCGGTGCTGATTGTGGTTGCCGGCGGCGCGTCGTCGCCGCTGACACAGGGCGCCGCGGTCGCCTATCTGCTGGCACGCATCGCCTATGTGCCCTGCTACTGGGCGGGCATTCCCTGGGTGCGCTCCGCGGTCTGGGGTGTTGGCCTAGGGGCCACGGTAGTGATGGTCGTGGCTGCGCTGAGCAATGCCTGAGTGATGCCTTATCCGTATGGTTTGTTAATACGATATGCATGTCTTGTGCATCGGTTTTTGACGGCCCCGGCGGGCGAAGGAGCGAGCGATGGCGGACTATGATGTGATCGTGATCGGTGGCGGGCCGGGGGGCTATGTCTGCGCCATCCGCGCGGCCCAGCAGGGGCTGAAAGTCGCCTGTGTGGAGGGGCGTGGTGCGCTTGGCGGCACCTGTCTGAACGTCGGTTGTATCCCGTCCAAGGCGCTGTTGCACGCCTCCGAAATGGTGCATGAGGCGGGGGGCAGTTTCGCCAAGATGGGGATCATTGCGAAAGAGGTCTCGGTCGATATTCCCAAAATGCTCGACTACAAGAATGGCGTCATTCAAGCCAACACCCAAGGTATTGAGTTTCTTTTCAAAAAAAATAAAGTTGATTACCTGCAGGGTTGGGGTGAGATCGTCGCCGCCGGCGAAGTTAAGGTCGGTGAAACGGTGTATAATACCAAGAATATCGTGATCGCCACGGGGTCGGAGCCGGCATCCTTGCCAGGCGTCGAGGTGGACGAACAGAGCATCGTGACCTCGACCGGCGCGCTGGAGTTGCCGAGCGTGCCGAAGGAGATGGTGATCATCGGTGCGGGGGTGATCGGGCTGGAGCTCGGCTCAGTTTGGGGGAGGCTGGGGGCGAAGGTCACAGTGGTGGAGTATCTCGACCACATCACTCCCGGGCAAGACTCTGAAATATCGAAGGAATTCCAGAAGATCCTCACAAAGCAGGGGATGACCTTCATTCTGGGCGCAGCGGTGCAGGGGGTCGAGAAGGGGTCTGACGGGCTGACGGTGACCTACACTTCGCGCGCCGATGACAGCGTCACGATGCTGAAGGCCGATGTTGTCTTGGTGGCGACCGGACGGCGGCCCTACACTGTCGGGCTGGGATTGGAGAAGATCGGGGTGGAGGTGACAAATCGCGGCCTCGTCGTCACCGACAGCCATTGGCGCACCAATGTGGCCGGGGTCTTCGCCATCGGTGATGTTATCGCAGGGCCGATGCTTGCCCATAAGGCTGAGGACGAGGGCGTTGCAGTGGCCGATGTGATCGCCGGGCGCCATGGCCATGTGAACTACGGCGTAATCCCAGGGGTCATCTACACGGCGCCCGAGGTCGCGTCTGTCGGAAAGACCGAGGAGGAGTTGAAGGCGGAGGGTCGGGCCTACAAGGTCGGGAAGTTCCCGTTCATGGCGAATGGTCGCGCGAAGGCGAATTTTGCTTCCGACGGCTTCGTGAAGCTTCTGGCGGATAAAACGAGCGATCGCATTTTGGGATGCCATGTGATCGGGCCGGGTGCCGGCGATTTGATCCACGAGGTGTGCGTAGCAATGGAGTTTGGCGCCTCTGCCGAGGATCTTGCGATGACCTGCCACGCCCACCCGACCTATTCCGAGGCAATGCGGGAGGCGGCGCTCGCCTGCGGTGTTGGCGCAATCCATTTCTAGAGCGCGTGCCGGGGGGCGGCCCGGGGCCAGGCCCCGCAACCACTCGCCCATCGGCGCTGGGGCCCTGGGGCGCGGGGATTACGATAGCAATGAAAGAAGATCAGCGTCCGAAGGATTGGGGGCCGGATGACGAAGCTGTTGGGGATTTCGGGCTCGCTGCGCGCGGGCAGTTTCAACACCCTGTTGGTCAAGGAGGCGGCGCGGGTCTTCGGCGATTGCGACTTCACATTGGCCGATCTTAACCTGCCTTTGTTCAATCAAGATCTGGAGGCGGAGGGGCAGCCGGCCCCGGTCGCGAAGCTCTGCGAGCAGATCTTGGCCGCCGATGCTATCGTGGTGTCCACGCCGGAGTACAACAAGGCGCCTTCTGGCGTGTTGAAGAATGCGCTCGACTGGGTTAGCCGCCCGCGTCCGGCGCCGATGGTGGGCAAACCGGTCGCCGTCGTCTCGGCCACCGCTGGCCTCGCTGGGGGTGAGCGGTCGAAATCGGCGATGTATCTGATGCTGGTGCCGTTCCATGTGCGGCTGGTTTTCCAGCCGGAGGTGCATATCGGCACGGCGCATAAGGCCTTTACCGAGGAAGGGCAGCTTGCCGACCAGGCCAAGGCCGATGCCCTGACCGCGCTGATGGCGGCCCTGCGCGCCGAGGTCTAGAGCGCGCTCCGACCCGCGAGCATCGGCTCTGGCGCTCTAAGGTATTGTTCGGGCGAATTGTCATGAAGCGCATCTGAGTCAGATTGGCTGGAAAATGCTCTAGCGGAGCGGGAATGGCCCAGCCGGACGCGTCCGCCGGGCCATAGGCTCATTTCGCGGTGACCTCGAACAGCTCCACCCCGAAGGACGCACCGATACCGGCCTGACCCGAGGTCGAGAACGGGTTCAACGTGATCTGATCGTCCGAGCCGCCGACCAGGACGCGAAGGCCGACCCCGCCGCCGGCTTGGATCTCCGCCGAAGTGCCGGCGTAGCTACCCGCCAGAACCTCTGCCTTGGTCTCTAGGCCTGGCGCCAGCACCAGCCAATTCAGCTTTTGGTCAGTCACCACCGAGAGATCGAGCCCGAATTTGTCGATCTTGCCGGTGAAGCCTGCCGTCTCGCCGTTTTGGTTGGTGAAGGTGCAGTCGTAGGAGGCCTCGGCGATCACGACGAGATTGGTCTTGTCGACCAGCGAGCATTCCAGCACGCCGATTTGGACACCGGGATCTGCGGCTTGCGCAGGAGCGGCGAGGCCGAAGGCGACGGCCGCGAGCGGAAGCATGCGGAGCATGAGCAGGTACCTCTCTCTCAGAGCCGGCTCCTCGGGCCGGCAACCGAGGTCTCTTACCCGGATCGCCCGCACCCGATATTCCAGATTTCAGTGCTGTTTGACGGAATTCACGCCTCTGGAGACGGTCAGCCTGCCCTGGGATGCGCCTTAGTGTAGGCTTCGAGGAGCCGGCTTTCGTCGACAGCGGTGTAGATCTGTGTCGTGCTGAGCGCAGCATGGCCCAGTAATTCCTGCACCGCCCGCAGATCGCCCCCGGCGGCGAGGAGCTGCGTCGCGAAAGCGTGGCGCAAGGCATGCGGCGTCGCAGAGGACGGGAGGCCGAGCGCCAGGCGCGCCTTCGCCATGGCACCGCGCAGCACGCGCGGATCGAGGGCACCGCCGCGGGCGCCGAGGAAGAGCGCGCGACCGCCGACGATCCGGTAGGGGCAGAGCTCGGTGTAGCGATCGACCGCGTCCCGCGCCACCGGCAGCACCGGGACCTCCCGCTCCTTCCCACCCTTGCCGGTGACCCGGATCACCTCCGGAAGCGGCAGGGCATGCCCGGTTAGGCCGAGCGCCTCGGAAATCCGGAGGCCGGCCCCCCAGATCAGCGTCAACGCGGCCTGGTCCCGCGCTGCGATCCAGGTCTTGCGCGCCTGCGCCCCGGTCTCGGAGAGCACGGCATGCGCATCGGCCACGGCAATCGGGCGGGGCAGGGAGCGGGGAAGCTTTGGCGTTTGCACCGTCAGAATGCCCGGGCAGGCTACCCCCTCGGCGTCTTCGAGCCAGGAGAGAAAGCCTCGCACCGCCGAGAGCCGCCGCGACAGCGAGCGCGCTGAAAGCCCGCGCGCCCGCTCCGCCGCCATCCAAGCCCGAAAATCCGCCCGCTGCAGGCGCGCGATCGCGGCCTTGCCCATAGGTCCGCCGCAGTGATCGGCCATGAAGCCGAGAAAGTCGCTGAGATCCCGGCGGTAGGCCCGCACCGTTTGCGCCCGCGCCTGGCGCACCGCCGACAACTGCGCGAGCCATCGTGCGAGAAGATCCTCGCTGCCCGCCGAGGGCATGGCCATCAGCGCTGCTCGTACAGGCGGCCGGTCAGCAAAAGCTCGATTGCCTCGGCAAAAAAGGTCAGCAGGTCGACGCCCTGATCCGGGGAAAATCGGTCCGGGTCGCGGCTGCCGAAGGCGAGCAATCCCCGGGAGCGGCGGAGGCGTAACGGCATCAACGCCTCGGACCTCACCACAGCGCCGCCGAAGATCAGCTCTGCCTCCTCGCCGGAGCCACGCAGCACTACGCCGGCCCGTTCGGCCTCCCCCTCCAACATCAGATAGGCATCTACGGTACCGACCGGCAGCGTCACCACCCGGTCGCCGAGTTCCGGTCCCAGCTCTGCCGCCGGCGATGCGTGTTCCACATCCGCCTCAAGACACAGCCGCGCCTCGTCGACGCCGACGATGCTGGGCACCGAGCGGGTCAAACGACGCAGAAACTCCGGCGTCTCGCAGGGCGAGAGCAACAGCAGGATTGCGCGGTGGATCTGCTCTGTGCTCGCCACGTTCTCATAGGCGGCCGCGATCACCGAGCGATTGGCCTCCACCAAACGGCTCAGCCGCTGCTCCAGCCGCTCGACCAGCTTGTCGCGCAGATCCACGACCTGCCTGTCCTGATGCTCGGTCGCGCCCAACAGCGCCCGCATCACCTGGTCGTCGTCCAACACCAGGTTTGGGTCGGCGAGGAGCAGAGATCGGATCAAATCCCGCTCATCCGTGTTCAAGGCGATACCCGTCCCGGCACCGATCTCCGGCGTTGATTGGCTCATACCAGCGCCCCGCTCAGGCCAGGATCGACTGGCCGGTTTTGGCCCAGTCCTTTAGGAAGGCGTCGAGGCCCTTGTCGGTCAGCGGGTGGTCGGCGAGCTTTTTCAGGATCGCCGGCGGGATCGTGGCGACGTCGGCGCCGATCTTGGCGGCGTCCTTGACATGGTTCACGGTGCGGATCGAGGCAGCCAGGATCTCGGTGCTCATATGGTAGTTGTCGTAGATTTGCCGAATGTCCGAAATCAGCTCCATCCCGTCGAGACCGACATCGTCGATCCGCCCGATGAAGGGCGAGATGAAGCGCGCACCCGCCTTCGCGGCCAAGAGCGCTTGGGTGGCAGAGAAACAGAGCGTCACATTCACCATATGGCCGGACTGGGCCAAAGTTCGGCATGCGACCAGACCGTCCCATGTCAGTGGCACCTTCACGCAGACATTGGGGGCGATTTGCGCCAGCTCCCGCCCCTCGGCGATCATCGCGTCGGCCTCCGTCGCGGCAACCTCGGCGGAGACAGGGCCTTCGACGATATCGCAGATCTCGCGGGTCACCTCGGCGATCTTGCGCCCTGATTTCAGGATCAACGACGGGTTGGTCGTCACCCCGTCGACCATGCCGCTGGCCGCAAGCTCACGGATCTCGTCGATCTCGGCCGTGTCAATGAAAAACTTCATGCCTGGGATGCCCTGTCCTGATCGCTGCTTCGGGCGGCAATCTACGCGAAGGCCCACGGCGCTGCTATCCCAAAGGCAAGGTCTCCGGCAGGCTTTGGCGCCCGGTGATAGGTCGCCCGGAGCCCGGTTGTGAGCGCCGAGGATCTTTTGGGCGGAGAGCGGGTCGGCGTCGTCGTTCCGCTGCCGCTGGAGGGCGTGCTGGACTATCTTAAGCCGCCTGAGATGGGGCTCAGCCCCGGCGATTTCGTCTCGGTCGACGTCGGCCCCCGGGCTGTCATCGGCGTGGTTTGGGATGCGCCGGAAGGGCGGTTGCCGGCTGAGCGGCTCCGGCCCATTGCGGGGCGGCTCGACGTGCCGCGGATGCGCTGCGTAATGCGCCGGTTCCTCGACCGAGCGGCGACGTACACCATGAACCCGCTCGGCATGATGCTGTGGCTCGCAACCCGGGTGCCGGATCTCGGGGCGCCGGCGCGGACCCGCCGGGTTTGGGTGCGCACTGGTGCCGACCCTGAGCGGTCGACCGAGGCGCGGGCACGGGTCTTGGCGGCGCTTGATACCCTCGGCGGGGCCGGATTGGCCACGGCCGAGCTCAGCCAGGCCGCGGGCGTCTCCTCCGGCGTCGTCACAGGGCTGGCAAAGCAGGGTGTGCTGGCCGAGCGGCTGGTCGCGGCCGATCCGTCCTTTCCGCCGCTGTTCGGACAGGCAATCGGTCAGCATCTGTCGACCAAGCAGGCGGAGGCAGCGGGCACTCTGCGCCACGCCCTGGCTGCGGGCGGTTTTTCGGCCACGCTGCTGAAAGGCGTGACCGGGTCAGGCAAGACCGAGGTCTATCTGGAGGCTGTCGCCGAATGTATCGCCCGGGAACGCCAAGCCCTTGTCCTGGTCCCGGAGGTGGCATTGACGCCTGCCTTCCTGGCCCGTGTCGAGCAGCGGTTCGGCGCCCGTCCTGCGGAATGGCATCACGGCATCGGCGCGCGGGAGCGGCGGCGCGTCTGGCATGCTGTGGCAAGCGGCGCTGCGCAGTTGGTTGTTGGAGCACGCTCGGCGCTGTTCCTGCCCTTTGCCTCGCTGGGACTGATCGTAATCGACGAGGAGCATGACCCGTCGTTCAAGCAGGAGGACTTGACGCTCTATAATGCCCGCGACATGGCGGTGCTGCGCGCCTCGCTGGAGGGGGCGGCGGCGGTGCTGGCCTCGGCGACGCCATCGCTGGAAAGCTGGGCCAATGCCGCATCCGGCAAGTATCGCCGGATCGACCTGCCGGAACGGTTTGGATCCGCGAAACTCCCGCAGATCGCGTTAATCGATTTGCGGCTCGAGAGCCCAGGGCGAAACCGCTGGATCTCCGAACCGCTCGCCGACGCAGTGCGGGAGCGGCTGAGTGGTGGGGAGCAGGCGCTGTTGTTCCTTAACCGCCGTGGCTACGCGCCCCTGACGATCTGCCATGGCTGCGGGCACCGTTTCGGCTGCCCGGATTGCGATGCATGTCTGGTAACCCACCGCTATCGCGCTGTGCTGATGTGCCATCAATGCGGGCACCAGGAGCCGCTGCCGCGGGCCTGTCCGGCTTGCGGGCGGGACGACCGGCTCTCGGTCTGCGGCCCTGGGGTCGAGCGGTTGGCCGAGGAGGCTGCGGAGCTGTTTCCAGACGCGCGCTTGGACGTACTCTCCTCGGATCTGACCGAGGGGCCGACCGCGTTGAAGGACCGGCTCGCCGCCATCGCTGCCGGTGCGGTGGACCTGGTGATCGGCACTCAGATGGTCGCGAAGGGGCATAACTTTCCCAATCTCACGCTGGTGGGCGTGATCGATGCGGATCTGGGGCTGCAGGGCGGGGATCTGCGGGCGGCGGAGCGGACGTTCCAGCTGCTGCATCAGGTATCGGGTCGGGCCGGTCGGGCGGAGCGGGCAGGAACCGCGCTGGTGCAGACCACCGCGCCGGATCATCCGGTGATGCGGGCTATCCTCTCCGGCGATGCGGAGGGGTTTTGGCGGGCCGAGGCTGCCGCGCGGGAGAGGGCCGGGATGCCCCCCTATGGCCGTCTTGCCGGGGTTATCGTCTCTGGCACCGACGAGGCCAAGGTCTGGGAGAGTGCTCGCGCCCTCGGCCGTGCGGCTCCGGCGCTTACCGAGATCGGTGCGGAGGTGTACGGTCCCGCGGCGGCGCCGATTGCGCGGATCAGGGGCCGGGCGCGGGCGCGGCTGTTGGTGAAGGCGCCGAAGGGCGTCGCGTTGCAGGACGGGATCAGGCGCTGGCGCAAGACGGTGAAGGTGCCGTCTTCGGTCCGGGTGGTCGTCGATATCGACCCACAGAGCTTTTTCTGACTCCGCCGATTTTGGTTGCGCGGCCCTGTCGGGCCGCGGCCGCCCACCACCTCCCCCACCCACCCTTGGGAGGTGGCGGGCGGGCGCAGGAGACCGGTGCAGGCGCAAGGTCTGGGTGGCCGTCCGTGACGGTTCAACCGATCCTGCCAGGCATCGGATATCGAGAGGAGGAGCTTCCGGTCAGGCCCGACCCAGCCTTCTTTCCGCTGCCCACCGACATGGCCCGCAAGCTGCAGGCCGGTGGCACGAATACCTATGGCTGTCCGCGGGGCATTTGGCCTGCAACAGCTCTGAGAACCCGTGCCGCCACTGTGTGCGCAATGTCCGTTTGGGCGAAGAGATGCCAAGGCTCGCCCACCGTCCGTTCCCGGCCCGGGAGCATCGTGCAGACGCCGTGCCGATCTTCCTGCGTCCTGAGCCATGTGCGCGGTGGGGCTGGGCGGGCCTCCCGCCGGTCCTGCCACCCGCGGGCGAGGCACGGCTTGGGAAGGGATGTTCGGCCACCGACCGTATCGTTTTAGCTCGGGTCGAGCCATACCGGTTTACCAAGGGAGGCAGGGCGGGGCCGACGTTCCAAAAAACAGGCGGGTCGCCGATCTCCCTCTCCGATCTCCCGCCGACACCAACTGTTTCGCCTGCCGGGTCGAGCGTATATGAGCTGGCGTCCCGATGGGATCCGTCGGCGATGATCTGCCCCTGTACCGCCCGTATTTGCCGGTTTCGAACGGGTCGGATCAAGGTCGATACGCGGCCGCGCGGGCCGGTCCGGGGGGAGCGTTGCATGCCTCATCGGCCTGTGCTAGCTCACAGTCGCACAACGGGTCGGGCACCTTCGCCGTTCCCTGTTGCATGCGACGGAATTGGGGCGGCAACGCGCCCATGGGACAGTCGGGAAGGGGAACAGTGTCGGAGACCTCCACTCTCTCTGCGAGCGTTGCTGGCCGTTATGCGAATGCGTTGTTCGAATTGGCGCGGGAAGAGGCTCAGCTCGATGCGATCGACGCAGATCTCTTAGCGCTCGGCGCGGCCCTGGACCCTGATGACGGAAGCGCCGATCTCCACACGTTGATCGCGTCGCCCCTCTACAGCCGCGACGACCAAGCAAAGGCGATGGCGGCGGTCACCGATGCCATGGGGCTGAGCCCGTTATCGCGGAATGTCGTCGGGCTGATGGCCGAGAAACGCCGCCTGTTCGCCCTGCCCCAGGTGATCCGCGTCTTCGCGGCTCTGTTGGCCGCCCATCGTGGCGAGATCAGTGCAGAGGTCACGGCAGCGCGCCCGATCTCGGATGCGCAGCAGGCTGAACTGGCCGCGACACTGAAAGCCTCGGTCGGCCAAGAGGTCAAACTGGATGTCACCGTCGATGAAAGTCTTATCGGCGGGCTTATCGTGAAGGTGGGGTCCAGGATGATCGATACATCGATCCGCTCCCGGCTCGCCGGACTGCAAAACGCCATGAAAGAGGTCGGCTGATGGGCATCGAACCTTCCGAGATTTCGCGCATCCTGAAGGATCAGATAAAGAATTTCGGTCAGGAGGCCGAGGTCACCGAGATCGGGCGGGTGCTGTCGGTCGGTGACGGGATCGCCCGCGTCTATGGCCTCGACCAGGTGCAGGCCGGCGAGATGGTCGAGTTCCCCGGCGGTATCCGGGGCATGGTGCTGAACCTAGAGGTCGACAATGTCGGCATCGTGATCTTCGGCTCCGACCGGGACATCAAGGAAGGCGACACGGTCAAAAGGACCAACGCCATCGTCGATGTGCCCACGGGCAAGGGGCTCCTCGGTCGAGTGGTAGATGCGCTGGGCAACCCCATCGATGGCAAGGGTCCGGTCGACTCCGCCGAACGCCGCCGCGCCGATGTGAAGGCCCCTGGCATCATTCCGCGCAAATCGGTGCATGAGCCGATGGCGACCGGCCTGAAGGCGATCGACGCGCTGATCCCTATCGGCCGCGGCCAACGGGAACTTATCATCGGCGACCGCCAGACCGGCAAGACCGCCGTGGCGCTCGACGCGATCCTGAACCAGCAGAGCTATAACGACGCCGCCGGCGACGACGAGAGCAAGAAGCTCTATTGCGTCTATGTCGCCGTCGGTCAGAAGCGATCGACCGTCGCGCAGTTTGTGAAGAAGCTGGAGGAGACCGGCGCGATCAACTACTCGATCGTTGTCGCGGCCACCGCGTCGGAGCCAGCGCCAATGCAGTATCTGGCGCCCTATTCCGCCTGCTCCATGGCCGAGTATTTCCGCGACAACGGCATGCACGCGCTGATCATCTATGACGATCTGTCGAAGCAAGCCGTTGCCTACCGTCAGATGTCGCTGTTGCTGCGTCGCCCGCCGGGGCGCGAGGCGTATCCGGGCGATGTTTTCTACCTCCATTCTCGCCTGCTGGAGCGGGCGGCGAAGATGAATGAGGACCATCAGGCCGGATCATTGACCGCACTCCCGGTGATCGAGACCCAGGCGGGCGACGTGTCTGCCTATATCCCGACGAATGTTATCTCCATCACCGACGGTCAGATCTTTCTGGAGACGGAGCTTTTCTATCAGGGCATCCGGCCGGCGGTGAATGTGGGTCTGTCGGTCAGCCGTGTTGGCTCGGCCGCCCAGACGAAGGCGATGAAATCGGTTGCGGGCAAGATTAAGCTGGAACTGGCGCAATACCGCGAGATGGCGGCCTTCGCGCAGTTCGGTTCGGATCTCGACGCGGCAACCCAGCGGCTGTTGAATCGCGGCGCCCGCCTGACCGAACTGCTGAAACAGCCGCAATACGCGCCGCTGACCAATGCCGAGCAGGTATGTGTGATCTATGCGGGTACTCAGGGCTATCTCGACGACATGGATGTCGGCACGGTCGGCAAATTCGAGCAGGCCCTGCTGACTGAGCTGCGCGGCACCCAGGCCTCGCTGCTCAATGACATCCGGGACAATGACCGCAAGGTTGACGGCGAACTGGCTGACAATATCAAGGCCGTGGTTGAGAACGTGAAGCGGACGCTCGCCTGAGCCGCATCGCCTGACAGGGAGCCCCGGCGATGCCGAGCCTCAAAGATCTCCGCAACCGGATCAACTCGGTGAAGTCGACCCGGAAGATCACCTCGGCCATGAAGATGGTGGCCGCGGCAAAGTTGCGCCGTGCGCAAGAAGCGGCAGAAGCCGCACGCCCGTATGCGGAACGGATGGGGGCGGTGCTGTCGAACCTCGCCACGGCGAGCAAGGACAGCCCGACGGCCCCGCGGCTGCTGGCCGGAACCGGCAAGGACGATGTGCATCTGTTGATCGTTGCAACCGCCGAGCGTGGCCTTTGCGGTGGTTTCAACACGCAGATCGTGAAGCTCGCCCGCGCCCATGCGGACAAACTGATCGAAGCAGGCAAGACTGTGAAGATGCTGACCGTCGCCAAAAAGGGTCGGGACCAACTCAAACGCGACTATGCGGAGCACTTCGTCCACCATGTGGATATGACTGAGGTTCGGCGTCTCGGCTACACAGATGCGCAGCGGATCGCCGAGGATGTGCTGGCGCGGTTCGAGGCTGGCGAGTTCGACGTGGCGACGATCTTCTACAATCGGTTTAAGTCGGTGATCAGCCAAGTCCCGACGGCAAAGCAACTTATCCCTGCGAGTTTCGAGGTCGCGGACGAAGATACCCCGGCGGCTGATCAGGGCGGGACGAACTACGAGTACGAGCCGGAGGAGGACGCGATCCTCGCCGATCTCCTGCCGCGGAACATGGCGGTACAAGTTTTCGGCGCATTGCTGGAAAACGCTGCGTCGGAGCAGGGGGCACGCATGAGCGCGATGGATAATGCGACGCGCAATGCGGGCGAGATGATCGACCGGCTGACGATCCAGTATAACCGGTCGCGCCAGGCCGCGATCACGAAAGAGCTCATCGAAATCATTTCGGGCGCCGAGGCGCTCTGACCAGACGAGGGAGGCACCCATGAGCCAGCCAACCGGCAAAGTCACGCAGGTCATCGGGGCCGTCGTTGATGTCCAATTCGACAGCCACCTGCCTGAGATTCTGAACGCGCTGGAGACCGACAATCAGGGCAATCGTCTGGTGCTTGAGGTTGCGCAGCATCTCGGCGAGACGACCGTTCGCACCATCGCCATGGATGGGACCGAGGGACTGGTCCGCGGTCAGAGCGTCACGGATACCGGTGGCCCGATTGCCATCCCGGTTGGAGATGCCACCCTCGGTCGGATCATGAACGTGGTCGGCGAGCCGATCGACGAGAAGGGCCCGGTCCCGTCTTCGGAGAGCCGGCCGATCCACCAGCCCGCGCCGGACTTCACTGCTCAGTCGACGGAACAGGAAATCCTGGTCACCGGGATCAAGGTTGTCGATCTTCTGGCGCCCTATGCCAAGGGCGGCAAGGTCGGCCTTTTCGGCGGTGCCGGCGTCGGCAAGACCGTGCTGATCCAGGAGTTGATCAACAACATTGCAAAGGTGCACTCTGGCTACTCTGTCTTCGCTGGGGTGGGCGAACGCACGCGCGAAGGCAACGATCTCTATTACGAATTCATCGAATCT
The DNA here is from genome assembly GCA_039513195.1 of Pseudomonadota bacterium. Lineage (GTDB taxonomy): Bacteria > Pseudomonadota > Alphaproteobacteria > Rhodobacterales > Rhodobacteraceae > Thermohalobaculum. The sequence goes on from JBCCRM010000015.1 coordinate 59,100, forward strand.
GGGGTGATCAACGAGAAGAACCTCGAGGAATCGAAGGTGGCGCTGGTCTATGGCCAGATGAACGAGCCCCCGGGCGCGCGTGCCCGCGTGGGGCTGACCGGCCTGACGCTGGCCGAGCAGTTCCGCGATCAGTCCGGCACCGATGTGCTGTTCTTCGTCGATAACATCTTCCGTTTCACCCAGGCGGGGTCCGAGGTTTCGGCGCTTCTGGGCCGTATCCCCTCGGCTGTGGGATATCAGCCGACGCTTTCCACCGACATGGGCGCCCTGCAGGAGCGGATCACCTCGACCAAGCAGGGCTCGATCACCTCTGTGCAGGCGATCTATGTGCCCGCGGACGACCTCACCGACCCGGCGCCGGCCACGTCCTTTGCGCACCTGGATGCTACCACAGTGCTGTCGCGCCAGATCGCCGAGCTGGGCATCTACCCGGCGGTGGATCCGCTCGACTCCACCTCGCGCATCCTCGACCCTGCAATTGTGGGCGACGCCCATTACGAGGTTGCCCGCCAGGTCCAGTCGATCCTCCAGCGCTATAAGGCGCTGCAAGACATCATCGCCATCCTGGGCATGGACGAGCTGAGCGAAGAGGACAAGCTGACCGTGGCCCGGGCCCGGAAAGTGCAGCGCTTCCTCAGCCAGCCCTTCGATGTGGCCGAGGTGTTCACCGGCTCACCGGGCGTTCAGGTGCCGGTGGAGAAGACCATCGACGGCTTTAAGCGTTTGGTCGATGGCGAGGTGGATCACCTGCCCGAGGCTGCATTCTACATGGTCGGCGATCTCGATGAGGCGATCGCCAAGGCGCAGAAAATGGCGGCCGAGGCGGCGTGACGATGGGCGGACTGAAGCTGTCAGACTGCGTGAACGAGGTCTGCCCATGGTCGGGCAAGCCGGTGTCTGCGAACAGCCTGACACTCTACCGTGGCGCGGTCGTCGGTTTCTGCAATCCGGGATGCCGCGACAAGTTCGAGACGGCGGTGACCGCGTTCGATGGGGCCCTTGCGTCCCGCACTGCCGCCGAGTGACTGCCAGAAGGGACTAGCCGCGATGAAATTCCAATTGGTGAGCCCGGAGCGGAGCCTGGCATCGGTCGATGCAGACACTGTGACGGTCCCCGGACAGGTTGGCGATTTGACCGCGATGCCCGGTCATGCGCCTTTCCTGACCACGCTGCGGCCTGGCCGTGTTGTGGTGCAAAGCGGCGGTGTCGAGACCGTCTATGTGGTGACTGGCGGCTTTGCGGAGATTTCGCCCGATGCCGTATCGGTTTTGGCGGAGGAGGCTGTTGAGGCGGCCGCGCTCGACCGGGCCTGGGTCGAGGAGCGGATCAAGCAGACCGAAGCCGCTCTCGCCGATGCCGGCACCGAGCGCGCTCAGATCGAGGCGCAAAAGCTGAGTGACTTCCGCTTTTTGGCAGAGCAGACCGCCTAGTCTCAAAGCTTCCGGCGCGCCTGCGCGATGTACGCGGCCTGTGTAGGCCAGCGGCTTCCGTATTCGGTTGCCTTTTGAAAGACATCTTTTTGTGGCCTAGCTATCCGCCGCGGTGATTTTGGCGTTGGGGGGCCGATCGATGCTGCGACCTTTCGGGCTTTTCAGCGGCCTTACTGTATTGCTGCTCTCCGGATGTAAGACCGTTGAGGTGGATTTGGCTCTCCGCGGTATAGAGCCGTTGGAGGCGCCGGCTGTGCAGGCACTCTTCTCCGAAGCCAAGGCGCAATATTCGGGAAAGTTCTATCGATGGGATGCCAAATTCAGGGCCGATGGCACCGTTTCCGCGACCATGATTTCTGATATCGGTGTCGAGACCGGTACCGGTATGTGGGAGGTAAACCAGGCGGGGGAACTTTGCCGCGCGTGGAACAATGGCTGGGGCGCCGGTCGGTATGGCTGCGGACGGATCTATCGCGACGGGGACGACATCGTCATGGTCCAAACCTCAGGCGCGACGGGCCTGACCGGATACGACGTCTTTCAGGTGAACAAGTTGGTGCCCGCGGCCAGGTGAGTGCGTGCCTATCCAGGCGCGCCCAGGATATCGCGAAACTCCTCGAACACTGCGCTATAGGTGTCGCGCTTGAACGGCACTATGCTGTCGATCAGGACCGACGGGGACATCCAGGCCCAGCGACGAAACTCCGGTTCGGCCGTTTCGATCTGGATCTCCGCGTCGTCGCCCAGAAACCTCAACGCAAACCATCGCTGGGATTGGCCGCGAAACTTACCCTTCCAGATTTGCCCAACCAATTGGTTGGGGAGGTCATAGCGAAGCCACTGCGCGCTTTCCCGCAACAATTCGATACGATCAGGATCGATCCCGGTTTCTTCAGTCAGTTCCCGAAGGGCCGCATCCTGCGGGGTCTCCCCTTCATCGATGCCGCCCTGTGGCATCTGCCAGGCGTCATAGGGCGAATCCAACCGCTGACCCGCAAAGATTTCCCCGGCTTGGTTGAGAACCATAAGCCCTACGCATGGCCGGTAGGGCAGGGCGGTTATTGCAGACGCTTGTGGCTGATCGCTCACGGCGTCCCCCGTGTCGGACAAGGGTTGTAATAGGGGCGGCAGCGCGCCGCCCCAGACCGTGCGGCGTCAATCCGCTTGGTCGTAAATCGCCAGACCCGCTAACAGGTCGAGAGCATAGGCGAGTTGGAAATCCTCCGATCGAAGCTGCGCGGTCGCTTCGTGACGCGCCCTTTCTTCCTCCAGCTGGCGCTGCTCATCGTCTGTGAGGTCGTTTTCCAGGCTGCCGCGGAGATCCGCCTCTGACCGGGAACGGCGGTCCGCATCCTCGTCCGCATCGGTCACGCGGCGTTCCTCGACCAGGATATCCGGCTCGATCCCCAACGCCTGGATCGACCGGCCAGAAGGCGTGAAATACCGCGCGGTGGTCAGCTTCATCGCGCCTTTGTCGCCGAGGCGCATCACCGTCTGCACCGAGCCTTTGCCGAAGCTCTTCGCGCCGAGGACAATCGCACGGCGCTGGTCCTGAAGCGCACCTGCAACGATCTCAGACGCCGACGCCGACCCCTCGTTGATGAGGACGATCAGGGGCTTGCCCTCTGTCAGATCGCCGGGGCGCGCATTGACCCGATCCGCTTCTTCCAGGTCGCGCCCCCGGGTCGAAACGATCTCTCCCTCCTCCAGGAACGCATCTGAGACAGCGATGGCCTGGCTCAGCAGGCCGCCCGGATTGTTGCGCAGATCGATGACAAAACCCGCGATCTGATCTGCGCCGATCTCGCGTTTGATCTTCTCGATCCCAGACTCGAGATTGTCATAGGTTTGTTCGTTGAACGTCGTGATCCGCAGAACGCCGACATTGCCTTCGGTCCGGGTGCGCACCGCTCGTATCTTGATCGTGTCGCGGACGATCGACACGTCGAATGGTTCTTCCGCACCATCGCGGTTGATGGTGATCAGGATTTCGGAACCGACCGGCCCGCGCATCCGCTCGACCGCCTCGGACAGTGTCAGGCCGAGAACAGACTCACCGTCGATGTGCGTGATGAAGTCTCCGGCCTCCAGCCCTGCATTCGCGGCCGGGGTTTCGTCAATGGGCGCCACGACTTTCACAAAGCCGTTCTCCATCGTCACCTCGATCCCAAGGCCGCCGAACTCGCCCTTGGTCTGCTCTCGCATATCCTCGAAGCTCTCCGGCGGCAAATAGCCGGAATGCGGATCGAGTGATGCGAGCATCCCGTTGATCGCCGCTTCGATCAACTTTTGCTCGTCCGCTTCCTCGACATAGCTGGACCGCACGCGCTCGAAGATATCGCCGAAAAGGTCGAGATATTCGTAGGTGTTACGCGCGCTGCTCTCTTGTGCGGCGGTGGTGGGAACGAAGTGGGGAAGCACCGCCCCCATCGCGACGCCCGCCAACAATGCCATCATCGTTCTGCGCATAAATCTTGCCTCACTTCCTGTCAGCACGGAACCAAAGGGCGGGGTCCACCGGCTTTCCGGCGCGCCGCAGTTCCAAATACATCACCTTGTCCTTGATCTGACCCTGTTGGCCAGCGGCTTCAAGCAAAAAGTCTTCACTTTCCGGCAGATCGGCACCCATATCCCCGAGGCGTTCGCCTGCCAGCACAGTTTCGCCGATCTGGCGGTCGATCCGGCCCAGCCCTGCGATCACCAACAACCAGCCGGCATCGGGTTCCAGAACAACCACTTGGCCATAGTCGGCCAGCGGTCCGGCATAGCGTAGGCTGGCATCTACCGGTGCCGTTACCGCCGCGTAGCCTGGGGCGGCGATGCGCCAACCCTGGCCTTTGCGGCCCTGGCGATCGGCATCGTCGAAACCGGCCGACAAAGTGCCGATCACCGGCCAGGGCAGGGTGCCCTTTGCGCTCTCGAACCCATCGGCGCGCCGCGGAGGGCTCAGCGAGCCAAGCTCTTGGGTCAGCCGCCCCAGTGTCTCTGCCTCTGCTGCCGCCCGGGCGGCCAGACGGCGATAGGTGTCCCGCTCGGGCATCAGGGGGCGGCGCCGGCCGAGCGCGGTGGACGTCTGGCCGCGCAGTTCCTGCAGGCTTTTGAGCGTCTCCGTCGCTTCCAGTCGTGCGACCTCTTGCGACACCCGAAGGCTCTGCAGTTGCGCTGCGCGCTCCGCAAAACCAGACCACTCCGCCTCGACGGGCGTCAGGACCCGACGGATGATCTCGGCCGTTCGCGCGGCGGTCACCGGCCCTTCCGGCAGCGCAAAGCTGGCCGATGGAGGTGCCCGCGACAGGGCCATCATGGCGGTCAACAGCATCGAAAACCGTTCATCTTCTGCCGAGAGGGCGGCCGTTGCCTCCCGCTCCGCCCGAGCGAGGCGACGCAGCCCGGCCCGATAGGCGAGAAGCGCGGCCTCCTGGGCGCGGATCGCCTTTCCCAGCGCTGCGAGACGGGCGCCACGCGGGTCCTTACCCACATCCTCCAACGCGCGCGACGCCTCGGCCAACAGCTTCCGCGCCTCGGTCAGGTCGTTCGACGCATTGGCGGGGACTGCGGCCAACAAGAACAAAGCTGTGAGCAGGCGCGCGATCATGGCGTTTCGATCAGTAGGGAGCGACCGGTCATCTCGGGCGGCTGCGGCAGCCCCATCAGCGCCAGCACCGTCGGCGCGAGATCGGCAAGCCGCCCACCGCCGGCCAGACCATACCGCGACGCGCCCACTAGTATGAGCGGCACGGGGTTGGTCGTATGCGCGGTGTGCGGACCACCGGTTTCCGGATCGATCATCACCTCGCAATTGCCGTGGTCGGCGGTGACCAGCATCGCGCCGTCGGCTCTCTGCAGCGCTGACAGGGCGGTGCCGAGGCCCCGATCGGTTGCCTCGCAGGCTTTTACCGCAGCGTCGACTCTGCCGGTGTGGCCGACCATGTCGGGGTTTGCGAAGTTGACCACGATCAGATCGTAGCCCCCATTGATCGCGGCCTCCAGCTTCTTGGTCACCTCCGCCGCCGACATCTCCGGCGCAAGATCGTAGGTCGCCACCCTCGGCGAGGGGGCGACATAGCGATCCTCGCCTGGATCCGGCGGTTCGACACCACCGTTCAAAAAGAAGGTGACGTGGGGATACTTCTCGGTCTCGGCGAGGCGATACTGCTGCTTCCCCTGCGACGAGACCCAGCGGCCGAGCGTGTTCGCAATCTCCTCCGAAGGGAACATGCTGCTTAGGAAGGCGTTGAGCCTGTCCGAGTACTCGACCATGCCAAGCGCAGCCGCAAGCGGCACGCGATTGCCGCGAGAAAACCCGTCGAAGTCCGGGTCGAGAAGAGCGGCCAGAATTTGCCGCGCCCGATCCGCCCTGAAGTTGATGAAGAAGAGACCATCGCCCGCGGCAAGCCCTGGATAGTCGCCGATCTTGGTCGCTTTGATGAACTCATCCGTTTCGCCGCGCCTGTAGGCCGCGTCGATAGCCGCCAGGGCGTCGGGCGCGGTCTCCGCATCGGCGTGCCCTTCCGCCCGGGTCAGCAGCGTGTAGGCCTGCTCGACACGGTCCCACCGGTTGTCCCGATCCATGGCGAAGTATCGTCCGCAGACGGTGGCGACCTGGGTGTTCGGCAGATCGGCGAGTTGCGAGAGCAGTGCGGCCACCTGGTCCCGTGCAGTTTTCGGCCCAACATCGCGGCCGTCCGTGAAGAGATGCAGACGGACGGGCACGCCGGCCGCCGAGATTGCGCGGGCCGCGGCCGCCATGTGGTCCTGATGGCTATGCACGCCGCCGGGGCTTGCCAAGCCCATCACATGGGCCTCGCCGCCGCTGTCCTTCAGTTTCGCGATGAAGTCAGCCAGCGCGGCGTTCCCTGCGAAGCTGCAATCGGCAATGGCCCGGTTGATCTTGGGCAGATCCATCCAGACCACCCGTCCTGCCCCGATATTGGTATGCCCGACCTCCGAATTCCCGATCTGCCCGGGGGGCAAGCCCACATCCTGGCCGCTTGCTGAAAGCGTGGTGCGCGGGTCGGTCTGCCAGATCCGGTCAAAATGCGGTGTTTGCGCCAGATGCGGCGCATTGCCCGGACCAGGCTCGGTCAGGCCCCAACCGTCGAGGATCATCAGCACAACCGGTTTTTGCGCCACGCTCGTATTCCCTTCTCGTGAGGATCCCGGCCGGTCCCTTCTGGTGGGTTATTCGCGGTGATAGGGCGTGCCGGCGAGGATTGCCATGGCCCTGTAGAGCTGCTCGGCCAGCATCACGCGCACCAGCCTATGGGGCCAGACCATCGGTCCGAGTGAAAGCGTCAGATCTGCCCGGCGCCGGACCGCAGCGCCATGTCCGTCGGCGCCGCCGATGAGGAAGGCGGCCTCGGCACTGCCCGTGTCGCGCCAGTCCGCCAGCCTCTTCGCGAAGTCGGTGCTGGTGACCGTCGTGCCGCGTTCTTCAAGAACCACAGCTCTGGCGCCACCAGCAAGGCCGATGAGCAGGGCGGATGCCTGGGCCTCCGGGTCGCGGGCCTTGCGCTCATCGACCTCCCGTAGGTCGACCGACCCAAACCCGATGGGCCGGCCCGTTGTCGCGGCGCGCGATAGGTAGCCTTTGACCAGCGCAGCTTCCAGGCAGTCTTTCAGCCGCCCGACTGCATGGATGCTCAACCGCAAGGTGCGATCTCGCCTTTCGACTCGCCAGAGAACCGGTTAAGCCGGCCGCGCCGTCCGATCCGGTGCCGGCAGCCACATCTTTTCGAGCTGATAGAAGCTCCGCACCTCTGGCCGGAAGATATGTACGATGACGTCGCCCGCATCGATCAGCACCCAGTCGGCGGCATCCTTGCCCTCGACCTTCGCGACGATCCCCATCTCATGCTTGATCATCTCGAGCAGCTTCTCGGCCAGCGCTGCCACATGGCGCGACGAGCGCCCGGACGCAATAACCATATGATCCGCCACCTGCGACTTGCCGGCAAGGTCGATCGAAACGATCTCCTCCGCGCTTTCCATGTCGAGGGAGTTGAGGATACGGGAGAGCAGCTCCTGGCTCTCACGATCATCGGCCGAGGATCCGGTTCCGGTCATCGGCGTTTGGGCCCCGGTAGCGCCCACAACGAGCTGTCCAGTCAGAACGAGCCTCCGTCAGTCTGGCCGCAGCAACCCCGGTGGTCCCTGTTAACGACCTGCCAACAGAGCGGAAGATAGCGGAACGCGACCCCATTCTCAAGACAGCGGACCACGCGGCGGCTTCGGGGCCCTGGCGGGGCACCACGGCGGCCTGTCCCTTGAACGCCGTTGGTCTACGGGAATAGCAATGGTGCAGAGCGACAGTCGGGGTTCGGTGATGCTGACGCGGCGACGGGTACTGCGGGCGTTTTTGGCGGTCTCCGGCCTCTCGGCGCTGCTGGGCGCCTACGCGAGTTGGGTCGAGCCCGCGCAAAGCCTGAGGGTGAAGCGCTGGCGCATCGCACCGTCGGGATGGCCGCGGGATCTGCGGCTGAAAATCGCGGTGCTCGCCGATCTACATGCCGGCGCGCCCTATGTCGGACCGGACCGAGTTTCCGAAATCGTTGCCCAAATCAATGCGTTGCAGCCAGATCTCATCGCTCTGCTCGGCGATTACCAAGGGAACGAGAAGCCCTGGCGGGTTCCGATGGCTCCGGAGATGGTGGCGCGCAGCCTTGCGAGTCTGAGGGCCCCTCTGGGTGTTCATGGCGTTCTCGGCAATCACGATTGGGCGCAGGATCCGGGGGCATTGCAACGAGGAACCACCGACGTTCAGGCTGCCTTCATGGCGGCGGGCCAGCCCCTGATGGAGAACGGCGCAGTCAAGCTGTCGAAAGATGGGCGGTCGTTCTGGCTCGCGGGTCTCGGGGACCAACTCGCCCATCAGCATTTGGCACCGGCGTTGCGGCCGGCGGGGCGTCTCGGCAGGGACGATATGGCAGGCACGCTGGCGCAGATCACGGATGATGCGCCGGCGATCCTGCTGGCGCATGAGCCCGATATCTTCGCAAAGGGCACAGAGCGATTCGCCTTGACCCTTTCCGGGCACACCCATGGCGGCCAGGTCCGGCTGGGCGGCTATTCGCCCATCGTGCCGTCGCGCTATGGAAACCGCTACGCCTATGGCCATGTGGTGGAGGATGGGCGCGATCTTGTCGTGTCTGGAGGCATCGGATGCTCAATCATCCCGATCCGCCTGGGCGTGCCGCCGGAGATCACATTGATCGAACTGGAGTAGGCGGGCGGACCTGATCCGCCCAAACCAGATATAGCTTGCGGTCGCGTCAGTGGTTGCCGCGGACGATCTTGTCGTAATCGCGCGAAACCTGCTGCGTCAGTTCGCCGACTTCGAAGTTGTAGGGACCGATCTCGCCCACCGGGGTGACCTCCGCGGCGGTGCCGGTCAGCCAGCACTGCTCGAATCCTTCCAGCTCGTCGGGCATGATATGGCGCTCGATCACATCGATGCCTTGCGCTTGGACCAGATCGATTACCGTCTGCCGCGTGATTCCGTTCAGGAAACAGTCCGGCGTCGGCGTGTGCACCTGTCCTTCCTTAACGAAGAACACATTGGCCCCGGTCGCTTCAGCGACATAGCCGCGATAATCCATCATCAGACTGTCTGAGCATCCCTCCGCCTCGGCCGCATGCTTCGACATCGTGCAGATCATGTAGAGGCCCGACGCCTTGGCATGGCAGGGGATCGTCTCGGGAGAGGGGCGCTTCCACTTCGAGATGTTGAGCTTGGCGCCCTTCATCTTCGCATCGCCGTAATAAGCGCCCCACGGGAAGGCCGCGACCGCCAAGTGGATTGGGTTGCGGGCCGAAGCAACGCCGATATCGAGCCCGGAACCTCGCCAGCAGATCGCCCGCACATAGGCGTCGGACAGATCATTTGCGCGCATGACGGCAGCCTTCGCGTCCTCGATCTCCTGGATCGTGTATGGGATCGGGATGTCCATCGCCATGCCCGACGCGATCAGCCTTTTGGTATGCGCCTCGGACTTGAAGATCCGACCGCCATAGGCACGCTCGCCCTCGAACACCGCCGAGGCGTAATGCATCGCATGGCTCAGAATATGTACCTTCGCCGAACGCCATTCCACCAGGTTGCCATCCACCCAGATGAAGCCGTCGCGGTCGTCATAGGCACTGCCAGGAGCCATTGGCCCGTCTCCTCGGTCAGAAGTCCCGCAAGTCTTGCGCTGTGCGAGACGATATGTTGCGTGGTGTGCGCGATTTGCGAAAGGATCTGTGCTCTTGCGCGAGTCGTCCGTAACATTACACTCAAGATCAGTCAATGAGGCTGACGTAATTTCCCGACGACCTGTCACTGTGGTAGAGCGTGGTCCGGTTTTCGAGGAGGGAGAGAGGGATGTCTGGCACAGCCACCGGGGGCACGCCGTCGTTGAGCCGGTCGGAACAGCTTTTGTTCATGACCGACGAGCAGCTGCGACAGGGCATAGAGCTGCTCTTCTTCGCCTATCGCGACTTCACGTCCGACCCCGACCTGGTGCTGGAGGAGCGGGGCTACGGTCGGGCCCATCACCGGGCGATCCACTTCATCAAGCGCCGGCCCGGCATCACCATAGCGGGGCTGCTCGATATCCTCGGGGTCACGAAGCAGTCGCTGAACCGGGTGTTGCGGCAGTTGGTCGAAGACGGACTGGTCGCCAGCACGACCGGCGAGCTTGACCGCCGACAGCGCCTGTTGCGCCTGACCGATAGCGGCGAGGAACTGGAGCGGGCCCTTTCCAGTCCGCAACATGCGCGTCTCCGCGACGCCTATGCCCAGGCCGGGCCGGACGCGGTCGTCGGTTTCCGGAGCGTCCTGGAAAAGATCATCAACGAGGCCGGGCGCGAGCAGGTGCTGTCGCTGGTGGAGCGGGAGAGCTCCTGATGGAGCCTTCCGAACCAGCGCATATTCTGGTGGTCGACGATGACCAGCGGATCCGGGAGCTGTTGCAGCGCTTTCTGACCAGGAACGGCTATCTCGTCTCGGCGGCGCGGGATGCGGCCCATGCGAGCCGGCTTCTCGATGGGCTGAGCTTCGATCTGCTGGTGGTCGATGTGATGATGCCGGGCGAGGATGGGATCGCGTTGACCCAAAGGCTGCGGGACGAGATCGCGGCGCCGATCCTGCTGTTGACCGCGCGCGGCGAGATAGAGGACCGGATCCAGGGTCTGGAGGCGGGGGCCGACGACTATCTCCCGAAGCCGTTCGAGCCGCGGGAGTTGCTGCTGCGGATTGCCGCCATCCTGCGCCGTGCGGTGCCGGTGCTGCCGCCGTCCGAGGAGCATCCGAAGGTGGATATCCTGCTGGGCGAGTTTCGCTACGATCCCGGCCGGGGCGAGCTTTGGCGCGGTCAGGAGGTCGTGCGACTGACCACCACAGAACAGTCTTTGATGCGTGTTTTTGCGCGAAAGCCGAACGAGCCTGTCTCTCGCTCGCGACTGGCGGAAGAATTGGGTGGCACCGGCGGCGAGGTGCAGGAGCGCGCCGTCGATGTGCAGATCACTCGGCTGCGCCGCAAGATCGAGGGCGACCCGAAGACGCCGCGGTATCTGCAGACCGTTCGTGGCGCAGGCTACATGCTAACCCCCGACTGAGGCAGTCGGTGGGGCTCACACGGAGGTGTTTGCCCCGGCCGTCCAGTCAGGTTAACGTCGCGCGATGTCGGTTTTGATATACACGCATCCGTCGAGCCACCGCCATGTGACCCCGCCGGGGCATCCCGAAAGGGTGGCGCGCATTCAGACGGTGGATGCCGTTCTGGCCCGGGACCCCTATGCCGGCCTTCCAAGGCGAGAGGCTCCGGCAGCGGCGGATGACCAAATCGCGCGAGCCCACAGTCCCGCCTATCTCGCTGCGATCCGCGCGGCGGCCCCGGCCGAGGGTCGGACAGTCAGTCTCGACCCCGATACGCATATGTCTGCGGGGTCGTTGGAGGCAGCCGTCCACGCCGCTGGCAGCAATGTCGCAGCGGTCGAGGCGGTGGTCGGCGGCGAGGCGAAGGCGGCCTTCTGTGCGGTGCGCCCCTGTGGCCACCACGCGGAGCGTGAGCGGGCAATGGGGTTTTGCCTGTTCAATAACGTCGCCGTGGGCGCGCGCCATGCAGTCGACAGCCTGGGCCTATCCCGCGTCGCCATCGTCGATTTCGACGTCCATCACGGCAACGGTACGCAGGACATTTTTTGGGCCGATCCCCGGGTGTTCTTCGCCTCGTCCCACCAAATGCCACTCTATCCTGGCACCGGGGCCGCGCATGAGACGGGAGAGGGCAATATCGTCAACGCACCCCTCGATCCGATGACCGGCGGTCAGCAGATGCGTTCGGCTTACGAGGGGCGGATCTTGCCGGCGCTGGCGGCGTTCGAGCCGGAGCTGGTGATGATCTCGGCGGGGTTCGACGCCCACACCGCGGACCCTTTAGCAAATCTTAACTGGTTGGACACCGATTTCGGTTGGGTCACCGCAGAGATCTGCAAGATCGCGGCCCAGTGTTGTGGCAGTCGGGTGGTCTCGACCCTGGAAGGTGGCTACGACCTCGACGGTCTGGCCGACAGTCTGGCGGCGCATCTGGATGCGTTGATCACCCATACGGGATAAGCGGCGTGAGTGAAGAAGAGATACCGGTGGCAAAAATGAGCTTCGAGGATGCGCTGAGCGCGCTCGAGCTTGTGGTCAGGGATTTGGAAAGCGGCGAAGTGCCGCTGGAGCGATCGATCGAGCTTTACGAGCGTGGTGCAGCGTTGAAGGCGCATTGCGAAGCGAAACTGCGCGATGCCGAACTGAAAGTGGAGAAAATCATGGCCGGCGCGGATGGAACCGCCGCAGGGGCCGAGGGGTTTGACGCCGCCTGACGCAGGCCTTGCGAAGCTTGCCAAGATCGAACACAAAATATGGTTGCCGGTGGCGCTGCGAGCGCCGCGCAGCTGCGAATATGGGAGAGACCGGTGAACGACCGTCCAGACACCCCGCTTCTCGACATGGTCCGCGATCCGTCCGATCTGAAGGGGTTTTCCGACAGTCAGCTCCGCCGTTTGGCAGATGAGCTGCGGGCCGAGACGATCTCGGCGGTCTCGGTCACCGGTGGGCATTTGGGCGCCGGGCTCGGGGTGGTGGAGCTGACAGTCGCGATCCACGCGGTGTTCGACACCCCTCGGGACAAGTTGATCTGGGACGTCGGCCACCAATGCTATCCACACAAGATCCTGACGGGTCGGCGCGACCGCATCCGCACGTTGCGCATGGGGGGCGGTCTATCGGGTTTCACCAAACGGGCGGAAAGCCCCTATGACCCGTTCGGAGCGGCGCATTCCTCCACCTCGATTTCTTCGGCGCTCGGCTTTGCGGTGGCCCGGGATCTCGGCGCCCAAGATGTGGGCGATGCTATTGCGGTGATCGGCGATGGTGCCATAACCGCGGGCATGGCCTACGAGGCGATGAACAATGCCGGGCATCTCAAGAACCGGCTGATCGTGATCCTGAACGACAACGAGATGTCCATTGCGCCGCCTGTCGGGGCGATGTCCGCCTATCTATCGCGGCTGTTGTCCGGCAAGGGCTATCACGACTTCCGGGAGGCGGCGAAACAGGCCTTGCAGCTGTTCCCGGAGCCGGTTCGCGTTGGCGTCCGGCGGATGGAGGAGTTTGCGAAGGGCTTTGCGGTCGGTGGCACGCTGTTCGAGGAGTTGGGCTTCACCTATATCGGCCCCATCGACGGCCATGACATGGACCATCTGCTGCCGGTGCTTCGCAATGTTCGAGAGAATGCCGACGGCCCGGTGATGATCCATGCGATTACCGAAAAGGGCAAAGGCTACAGCTATGCCGAGAAATCGGCGGACAAGCTGCATGCGGTCGCGAAATTCGACGTGGTCACCGGCAAGCAGTCGAAGGCCCCCGCGAACGCCCCCTCCTACACCAAGGTGTTTGCGCAGTCCCTGATCAAGGAGGCTGAGGAGGACGACAAGATCGTCGCCATCACCGCCGCTATGCCCTCGGGCACCGGGCTCGACCTCTTCGAAAAGGCGCATCCTAGCCGCTGCTTCGATGTCGGCATTGCCGAGCAGCATGGCGTGACCTTCTGCGCAGGGCTTGCGGCCTCGGGCCTCCGCCCGTTCGCAGCGATCTATTCGACCTTCCTGCAGCGCGGCTATGACCAGGTGGTCCACGATGTCGCGATCCAGAACTTGCCCGTGCGCTTTGCCATCGACCGCGCAGGCCTCGTCGGCGCCGACGGGGCGACTCATGCGGGCAGTTTCGACGTCGCCTATCTCGGCTGCCTGCCCAATTTCGTGGTGATGGCGGCGGGGGACGAGGCGGAACTGGTTCATATGGTGCGCACGGCGGCAGCCTATGATGAAGGTCCCATCGCTTTCCGGTATCCGCGTGGCGAGGGGAACGGCATCGAGATGCCTGAGCGCGGCGAGATCCTGGAGATCGGCCGCGGCCGCATCGTTCGGGAGGGGAGCAAAATCGCCCTCCTCTCGATCGGCGGGCGGCTCGGCGAATGCCTCAAAGCCGCGGAGGAGCTAGAGGCGCGCGGTCTTTCCACCACAGTGGCCGATGCGCGTTTCGCAAAGCCGCTCGACCAGGCGCTGGTTCTCGCTCTGGCCCGGGAGCATGAGGCATTGATCACCGTCGAGGAGGGTTCGGTCGGCGGCTTTGGCAGCCATGTGCTGCAGTTCCTGGCAGAGGAAGGGATGCTCGATCAGGGTCTGCGGATCCGCACCATGATCCTGCCGGATCGCTTCCTGGACCAGGACAAGCCGGCGCTGATGTATCAGCAGGCGCGGCTGAACGCGCCCGACATCGTTGCCCATGCCCTTGCGGCGCTCGGTCGGTCGGAGGCCTCGACACCGGTCAGGGCGTAGCCGGGCGTGCGGGTGGATGGCGAGATCACGCGCCGGGCGGAGATCAAGGGCGTCTTGCATGCGCTTTACGCGGCCCGCCTCGCCAACGATCCTCGTCGGGTGATGGCCTTCTTCGCCGATAACGCAGTGTTCGAACTCGTGGGATCGGTCGAGGCGAGCCCTATCGCCTGCCGCGTCGAAGCTCCGCACGCGCTTCACAGCGTGATGGTAGCCCTCTGCGAGACTTGGGAATGGCGATCATTGGAGGTCGAAACCATGCTGATCGATGGCGATCAGGCGGCGATCAGTTATCGGCTCGATGTGCGGCACCTGCCAAGCGGCCGTGTCGTGCAAAGTCAGATCGTCGACATCGCGACCTTGCGCGGCAGCGAGGTGGTGCATTTCAAGGAGTTCGTCGACACCGCAATGGTGCTTCAGCTTAGCTCCTAGCGACTTGCTGGCCAGCCGTTTCGGTTCCAGTGCCGCTGGCGACCGTGTTTTGGGGGGGCGGGGCATGCGCTTTGCGGGCCTTTGCAGTTGTGGTCTCGATCGACCGTGAGGTTGGATCAGCGCCTTGTTGCCGAAGGTCTCGCGGAAAGCCGAACGCGCGCCCGGGCGCTGATCGCTGCCGGGGTGGTGCGCTTGGACGGCCGCGTTGTGTCGAAACCTTCCGCTGCGGCGCCCCTTGGCCTCGGCGTTGCGCTGACAGGTGACCCGCTCCCCTGGGTCAGCCGCGCTGCACTGAAGCTCCTGCACGCCTTGGATCACTTCAATCTGGCGCCGCGGGGTGTCGCCCTGGACCTCGGCGCTTCCACTGGCGGATTTACCGAGGTGCTGCTCGCGCGGGGGGCGGCTCATGTTCATGCGCTCGATGTCGGGCACGGGCAGATGCATCCGCGGATTGCCGCCGATCCAAGGGTCACGCTGCATGAGGGCGTGAATGCACGCGCTATCCCAGCGGGACTTCTACCCAGAATTGATTGGGTCACTGCCGATCTGAGCTTCATATCGCTGGAGAAGGCGCTGCCGTCGGCGCTCGACTTTGCTGTGCCTGGGGCAGGTCTGGTGGCCTTGGTCAAACCGCAATTCGAGGCAGGACCCGAGGCTGTCGGCAAGGGCGGCGTCGTCCGCGACCAGGCGGTGCGCGACGCAGCGGCGACGCGCGTTGCCGATGGCCTCGACCGGTGCGGCTGGCAGGTGACTGGCCTCACCGACAGCCCTATAACCGGGCAAGGCGGCAATCAGGAAGCGCTGATTGCCGCATATCGGCGCGGCTAGGCATCTCTGCCCGCAGACCGGAACTGTCCGCGAAAAGTGGCGAAATGCATGTCTGACCAGGTGGTTATCGAGCGGCTTGGCGCGCAGGGAGACGGCATCTCCGCCGGTGGCGGCCTCTATGTGCCCTATACCCTGCCGGGCGAGCATATCCGCGTGATCGGCCATGGAGCGCGAGCCCGGCCGGCCGAGATCCTCACGCCGGCGCCGGAGCGGGTCACGCCTGTCTGCCCGCATTTCGGTGCCTGCGGCGGCTGCGCGCTCCAGCACGCGACGGATCCTTTCGTCGCGGATTGGAAGCGGGCGCGCGTGGTAGAGGCCTTGGCAGCCCGCGGGATCGAAAATGTCGAGATGCGGCCGATGCTGACCTCTCCTCCTGGCTCGCGACGGCGGATCACGGTGGCCGCGCGGCGGCTTAAGGATCGAGTGCTGCTGGGCTTTCACGGTCGCGGCGAAGGCGATCTGGTGGCGATCGACCGATGTGCGGTCGCGCATCCCGCATTGGCAGGGCTGTTGCCGAACCTGGCTGAATTGGTCGACCGCACCGCCAGTCGGAAGCGCGCGCTGCGTCTGATCTTGACGCTCGCCAAGGCTGGGATCGACGTGGCGGTTGCGGGCGGAAAGCCGCTGGATCGGCCGGGCATGGCGCTTTTGGCGGGTGTGGCGGCGCGGGCTGGCCTGGCCCGGCTCGGCTGGGAGGGGGAGGAGGTCGTCACCCTCGCACCCCCCTATCAAAGCTTCGGTCGAGCCAAGGTCCTGCCGCCTCCAGGCGCCTTTATGCAGCCGACCGCGGATGGTGAGGCTGCGCTTCTAGCCTCGGTGCAGGAGATCTGCGGTGATGCGGCGCATGTTGTGGATCTGTTCGCGGGGATGGGGACTTTCGCGCTCCCACTTGCTGAAACGGCAGAGGTCCTGGCGGTCGAATGGTCGGCCCCGGCCGTGGAGGCCATGGCAAGCGCCTGGCGCAGCACGGGCGGGCTGAAGCGACTGACGGCGCAGAGCCGCGATCTGCATCGGCGGGCCGTTCTGGCGCGGGAGCTTCAAGGTGTCGATGCGGTGGTAATGGATCCGCCGCGGGCCGGGGCGCGGGCTCAGGCCGAGGAGATTGCCAAATCGGCCGTGCCTCGGGTCGCGATGGTCAGTTGCAACCCAGCGACCTTTGCGAGGGATGCGCGCATCCTCATCGATGGCGGTTTCCGGCTCGCTTGGGTACAGCCGATCGACCAGTTCAGATGGTCGGCCCATGTGGAGCTTGCCGCCGCCTTTCTGCGCTGATCTCCCGCACTGCAGGTTTCGCCTATGTCAGGCGGTCTTCGGTCGGGCAGATTGCGGCGGCGGTGATGGGCGGCACTGTCTTCGCGCTTAGACCGCTTTGGCGCTGCCATGCTTTGTCGCGAATTCAGCGCCCGGCGCGGCCCGGGCCCCGCCCACCCGCCTGATATCGGCGCCAAGTCGGACCGTCTGGGAAGCCCCCAAGCCCGGGCCGCGCCGGGGACCGGCGCTACGGCTATCGAAAGCTCCACGCGATGCTGCGCAATCACCTGCTGGTCCCCGGACGCACGCCTTAACGGCACTCGGTTGCAGCGCCGCACCGCGCCCGCCACGATATCGCGGTATCGCGCCACCGCCAAAACAAGCAGCACCCGCATTCTGCTCCCGACCATCGCGCATCGAAGGAGCTTTCGAGCTCATCCAGGGTGCCGGCGCAGGAGGTGTTCGATGCTGCCGCGCCCGCGCTCACCGCAACTGCGCAGGAGGGAAACGGCGGTTTAGCGCGGCGCTGATCACGGGTGCCCAACCGGCTGCGTTTTGTAGCGCGCGTCGGTTCCTCCCATGGCTTTCGATTTTGCATCACCGGGTCCCGGATCGTGAGCAGCTTTCGCATGCAGGCGGTCGGCACGACTTTTGGCGCATTTTAAAGGTTCGGGTTTCCCGGTTTAATGGCGCGACGCCGATCTGACATTTGGTGTGTCGACCCAGCTCCGGGCCGAAGGCGATCAGGCGCGCGCGACCGTCTTGCCCGCGCCCGGTGCCGAGCGCGGTAAGGCTTCGCCGGCCCGCCCGCCCGCCGCGACCGACCTGTCGAACTCGCGCTCGACCAGCGCGCTCTCTTTCTCGAAGCCGCGCATCGAGATCGGCAGGCCGCGCAACAGTGCGTTTCTGGTCAGGCGGCGGCGGTCCTGCTCTTCTGTCGGCGTCTTGATCAGCCGAGGGCACCGGGGCCTCGACGCCTTAATCTCGCTGAGATCGCGATCCTGTTGGATCCGCAGCGCCAGATTGAATGCGTCCGCATAGCGGGCAATCGCGCAAGCGTCGAACGGTCGGTCTCTGCCACTGTATTGAGCGCGCGGGTGATTGAACGGACCTAGCGCGGGCTGAGCATCGCTGCCGCAACACCGGCCGGAGCGCGTCTGGAGCGCATGGCTTTGAATCCACCGCAGGCCTTGCGCAGGGCCGAAGGGCCATCCCAATCGCCAGGCTTTGCGATCAGCGGCGGGATACCCCGCGACCGGTTCTCCACCGGGACCCTGCGAGGCGTCGGACAGGTCATCGCCGATGCGGCTCAAGATGCCGACGATGTGGGCCGGTATCTTTCCCACAGCCTTTGTGCCACAGGGCGGAACAAGCAGAGCCCGACCTGCCCCGAAACAAAGGCCATCAAAGGGGGTCGCTCTGCAAAGAGTGCCAACTGGTCGACTGCCGCTTCAAGCGCGTTCGCCGGATCGCGTTCCGCTGCAAGACCACCATCCCCTCCGTCCGAGCGTTCATCGCCCGCGCCTGCAGAACGGCATGGCTCGCGTCAACGAAGAGCCCATCAGGGACCGCTGTCCGCGCGTGCTCGGTTAGAAGCGAGGGAAGAAGATGCCCTCGGGCGACAGAGTGAAGATCTCGCACCCGTCCTCGGTCACACCGATCGAGTGCTCGAACTGCGCCGAGAGTGAGCGGTCCCGCGTCACCGCCGTCCAGTTGTCCGGCAACGTCTTGGTCTGCGGACTGCCGAGATTGACCATCGGCTCTATCGTGAAGAACATCCCGGGCCGAAGGATCGCCCCTTCGCCCTTTCGACCATAATGCAGCACGTTCGGCGCATCGTGGAACACACGCCCCAGACCGTGGCCGCAGAAGTCCCGCACCACCGAGCAGCGCTCGCCTTCCGCATAGCTTTGGATCGCAGCGCCGATATCCCCGAACCGATTGCCCGGCACCACCTCGGCAATGCCGCGCATAAGCGCCTCATGGGTGACCTCGATCAGCCGGGTCGCCCGCCGCATCGCCCGGCCCGCCACATACATCCGGCTCGAATCGCCATGCCAGCCGTCCAGGATCACCGTCACGTCGATGTTGACGATGTCCCCATCCTTGAGTGCCTTTGGCCCGGGGATCCCGTGACAGACCACATGGTTGATCGAGGTGCAGATCGATTTCGGAAAACCCCGATAGCCGAGCGGCGCCGGCACGGCACCGCGCTCGGCAATGAAGTCGTGGCAGAGCCGGTCGAGATCCTCGGTCTTCACACCCGGGGCGACATGCTCGCCGATCATGTCGAGGCATTCAGCCGCAAGGCGCCCAGCCGCGCGCATGTCTTCGAAATCCTCGGTATCGTAGAGGCGGATGCCCTCAGGGGTGCGCCGTTCCGCGCCGGTAACCTTCACACGATCATCCATTCGTGGCTTCCCCCTTTACTCTGCGATCGGGATCGTCCGATCAAGCGCGATTCCCGCCGGCGAAACCGTGCAGACCATCGCCATCGCCTCGACGCCGGCGGCGCGCGCTGCCCGATAAGCTGTCACATAGCCGGGGTCGAGGTCCTCGGCAAACGCCAAGCGCTCTGCGGCAGTGTGTTGCACACAATAAATCATCACTGCGCGATGCCCAGCAGCAACCATCTCCGTGAGATCGCCGAGATGTTTCGCCCCGCGTGTTGTGACCGAATCCGGAAACTCGGCCAAACCAGGTTTCCGGACCAGATGGACATTCTTCACCTCCAAATAGGCATCCGGCAGCCCGGGCTCGGTCGCGAGAAAGTCGATCCGGCTGCTGGCGGCATAGCGCTGTTCGGGCCGGATCGTGCCATAGGCCTCTGTCCCGGGCAGGCGGCGCGCGGCCAGTGCCTCGCCAACCACCCGATTCGGAACCGAGGTGTCGATCCCCGCCCAGGCCCCCTCGAGCTCCACCAACCGCCAGGAGTATTGGAGCTTCCGCTTCGGGTTCGAGGCCGGCTCGACCCAAACCCGCAGCCCGGGGTTCGAAAGCCCCATCATCGATCCTGGATTGGCGCAATGCGCCGTGACCGTCTCGCCGCCCTCCAGCTCGATATCCGCCAGAAACCGCTTATAACGGCGCAAGAGGCGACCGGCGATCAGGGACTGAGCAAACTCCATCGCGATCGCTTACGCGGGCCGCAGGGTCCAGGCAAGGGGACAGGGATGGCACAGCCACGGGCGGCGATGCTGGTGATTGGGGACGAGATCCTCTCGGGCCGCACGCGCGACGCCAATGCCCATTATCTGGCGGGCGAGATGACGCGGCTGGGCATCCGGCTGGCCGAAATCCGGGTGGTTCCGGATGAGGCGCCGGTGATCGTGGCGGCCGTGCAGGCGTTGTCGGGGGCAGTCGACTACCTGTTCACCTCGGGGGGCATCGGGCCGACCCATGACGACATCACGGCGGACTGCGTGGCGGAGGCTATGGGCGCCAGCATCGATATTCGCGCCGATGCCCGCGCGATCCTGGAGGCCTACTACCCGCCCGGCGATCTTAACGAAGCGCGGTTGCGCATGGCCCGGATCCCGGAAGGCGCCGGTCTGATCGAGAACCCGATCTCGGCCGCCCCGGGCTTTGTCCTGGGCAATGTCCATGTGATGGCGGGTGTGCCCTCGATCTTCCGCGAGATGTTGGCCTCGGTCGCGCCGCGCTTGGTGGGCGGGCCGCCGGTCGTCTCGCACAGTTTTCGGGTGATGATCCCAGAGGGCGAATTGGCGGCCCCTCTCGGTGCCGTGGCCGCCGCCCACCCCGAGGTCGCGATCGGCTGCTATCCGTTTAACCGAAACGGCATCGGGGCAACGGTCATCCTGCGCTCCGCCGACCGGGTGATGCTAGGCGCTGCGGCGGAGAGCTGTCGCGCGATGATCACGGGTCTCGCCCGCGGGCGCGAGATCGAGGAGACGGCGCCATGAGCGGGCCGGACTTCGCCTCTCTACAGGGGCAGACGGCCGTCGTGACCGGGGCCAGCCGTGGGATTGGAGAGGCGGCGGCGCGGTTCCTTTCCGAATGCGGGATGGCCGTGGTCCTGGCGGCCCGAACCGCCGATGCGGTGGAGCGCATCGCGGGCGAAGTCCGGGCTGCGGGCGGGCAGGCCCATGCGGTGCCCTGCGATGTGGCCCGCTATGCGGATGTCGCGGCGCTGGTCGAGGCCGCGGTTGCGCGGACCGGGCGGCTCGATCTGATGGTCAACAATGCCGGGGTGATCGCTCCCATCGCCCGGCTGGCCGAGAGCGATCCCGACGCCTGGGGCCAGGTGATCGATATCAACCTTAAGGGCGTCTATCACGGGATGCGCGCGGCGATCCCGGCGATGCTGCGCCAGGGCGGTGGGGTGGTGGTCAACATCTCCTCCGGCGCTGCGGTGAACACCTTGGAGGCGTGGAGCCATTACTGCACCTCGAAGGCCGGGGCGCTGATGCTGACCCGCATGGGGCATAAGGAGTATGGCGAACAGGGCATCCGTGTGGTGGGCCTCAGCCCCGGCACGGTGGCGACCGAGATGCAGCGGGAAATCAAAGCCTCCGGCGTGAACCCGGTGAGCCGGTTGGAGTGGTCCGACCACATCCCGCCCGACTGGTCCGCCCGCGCCATCGCCTGGCTCGCCACCCCCGCCGCCGCCGCCCACGCCGGCACGGATGTGAGCCTGCGACAGGAGGAAGTGCGCCGGCTGGTTGGCATCCGTGGTTAGTGAGCTTTGAAACCTTGGCACTGCCCTAGAGCAATACTAAGGCGCCCCTACAACTAGCGATTGCTGCGCAGAAATCGAGCTCCGATTTCCACAAAGATCCGCCGTATTCTCCCGCTGCCACAATCCCATTCATGTCGGATGAAAGACATAGCCAATTCCAACCGATCAGCCGCTTCTGGCTCTGAGCAGCCAAACTTTATTAGCTTCAGCCTTTTGAAACGTCTCAATCCAACACCATTCTCCTGCGCTATCCGCTTCATGTCACTGTCGAATGCAACCAAAACGGCGTCGTTCTCAACGGCAGCCCGGCAAACTATCGGATCGGGTGATCCCCGCCTAACTGCGCTTTCAACGGGGATCAATTGGTGGCCATGGCGTTCAAATACTGATCCCACATTCGCGGGAACACCTTCATCGATCAATACCGTAAGTTGAAAATGCTGATCAGTCAGGCCGCCCTCTCATCGCCAAGTGCGGCCCTGATATCGGAGGTCGTTAGTGAAGGGTATTGCTCAAGGATCATCTCGACAGAGTATCCCGCATCTGCAAACGCTTTAATTGCTCGAACAGATACTCTGGTGCCCGCAACAACACGTTCGCTGCTGGCTACATTTTTCTTCTGGCTGACCTTGCCGACACAACTGGGATCGCGTTCCCAAAGCGACTGCACGGCGTCCTCGATGTCACGCTTTACGACCTTCAGAGGGATCTGCAGAATCAATTGTCCCGATGTGGCGTCTTCGCGCAGCTTCGTCGTTGAGTTGACGAAAACCACTCTCTTGTTCAGCACGTAGAGCGTAGTTTCAGCCCAGGCAGCAGGGCTCAGGAGGTCGAGCTTTTCTTTCACTTCTCTAAGGTGCTGCAAGCTGCAACCCACTTCATTTCGAAGGGTATTGAGCACGCGTAGTGATGCGAGGTCCTGAAACGAGTACACCCGACTGTATGCGAAGCGACGATCCTTGTCGGCAAAGCTCGGAGAAAAGAAGCCTGTTCGGTCCCACGACTGCAGCTGTCGCTGGCTCACGCCTGTCAGTCTTGAGGTCTGCTCTTCGCTGAAAGCCTGGATTACACGGTCATCGCCCACCGGCTAAACTCCAACCGATCTCGCCGCCCAGAGATGGCATACTTTGCGAATGGCGCAAAGCTCTGTAGCGAAAGCAGTAACCGGAAGTTGCCAAACAGCCGCCTTTCGTGCTGCCGGACCCAGATGCTACTCCACCTTTATGAGCCTCAATGCGCCTCGGCCCAGCTCGCCCCCTTTCCGGCATCGACGACGAGGGGGACGGCGAGGTCTACGGCGGCGTGGGCGGCGCCTTCCATCACCGTGCGGACCGTGTTGACCGTGGCGTCGGCCTCCTCCGCCGGTACTTCGAACAACAGCTCGTCATGGACTTGCAGCAGCATCCGGCCGGATAGCCCCGCTCCCTCCATCGCAGCAGGGATCCGGATCATCGCCCGGCGGATCACATCGGCCGCGGTGCCCTGGATCGGCGCATTGATCGCCGCCCGCTCGGCAAAGCCGCGGCCCGGGCCCTTCTGGGCGATCCCGGGCGTGTGGATGCGCCGGCCGAACAGCGTCTCGACATAGCCTTTCTCCCGCGCTTGGGCCTTGGTTGCGTCCATATAGTCGCGGATGCCGGGGAAGCGCTCGAAATAGGCGGTGATGAATTTCGCCGCCTCCTCCCGCGGGATGCGCAGATTGTTCGATAGCCCAAAGGCCGAGATGCCGTAGATCACGCCGAAGTTGATCGCCTTCGCTTGGCGGCGCACCATCGGGTCCATGCCCTCGATGGGCACGCCGAACACCTCCGACGCGGTCATGGCGTGGATGTCCAGCCCGTCGCGGAAGGCCTGTTTCAGCGCGTCGATCCCCGCGATATGGGCGAGGATCCGCAGCTCGATCTGAGAGTAGTCGAGGGAGAGGATCACGCGCCCCTCCTCCGCCACGAAGGCGGTGCGGATTTGGCGGCCCTCCTCGGTCCTGACGGGGATGTTCTGCAGGTTCGGGTCGGTCGAGGCGAGCCGCCCGGTCGAGGTCGCCGCCAGCGAGAAGGAGGTGTGGACGCGCCCAGTTTCCGCATTGATGTGGTTCGGCAGCGCGTCGGTATAGGTGGATTTGAGCTTCGACATCCCCCGCCAGTCGAGCACGCGGGCCGGCAGATCGTGGCCCTGGGCGGCCAGCTCCTCCAGCACGTCCGCCCCGGTCCCCCAGGCGCCGGTCTTGCCCTTTTTGCCGCCGGGCAGGCTCATTTCGTCGAACAGGATCTCGCCGAGCTGCTTCGGGCTCGCAACGTTGAATTTGCGCCCGGCGAGGTCGGTGATCTCGTCCTCCAGCTCGGCCATCTTCTGGGCGAAGCGGTTGGACATGTCGCTCAGCACAGTGCGGTCGACCTTGATCCCGGCGCGTTCCATGTCGGCGAGCACCGGGACCAGCGGGCGTTCCAGGCGGTGATAGACCGTGGACAGCCCCTCTGCCGCCAGGCGCGGGCGCAGGCGGTGCCAAAGGCGCAGCGTGATATCCGCGTCCTCGGCGGCATAGTGGGCGGCCTTGTCGATCTCGACCCGGTCGAAGGTGATCGCCGATTTGCCCGACCCGATCAGCTCCTTGATGGGCATGGCCTTATGGGCGAGGTGGCGTTCCGAGAGTTCGTCCATCCCATGCCCGCCCAGCCCGCTGTCGAGGGCGTAGGATATCAGCATGGTGTCGTCGACGGGGGCGACCGGCACCCCGTAGCGGGCGAAGACCTTGAGGTCGTATTTGAGGTTTTGGCCCACCTTCATCACCGCCGGGTCCGCCAGCACTGGGCGAAGCAGGTCCAGCGCCTCCTCCAACGCCAGCTGCCCCTCGACCCGGTTCGTAGCGCCCAGCAGATCGCCATCGCCCGCCACATGCGCGACGGGCACATAGCCGGCCTTTCCGGGTGCAAGGGCGAGGGCGAAGCCGACGATCTCCGCCACCATCTCGTCGAGCGCGGTGGTTTCCAGGTCGACGCAGATCAGCCCGCTTTCGGTGGCCTCCGCTAACCAGGCAGCGAGCGTTTCCCTGTCGCAGATGGTGACATAGCTGGCTGCATCGATCTCCGGCATCGCGGCCACGGCGCCGGGGCCCTCGGCGGCACCCGCCTTGGCGGAGGCGCCGACCGGGACGGCGGGGCTCGATGCCCCGTCGGACCGGGCCTCGGAGGCCGCTCCCACCACTGGGGCCTCGGCGCCCAGGGCCTCGGCGATGCGATTGGTCAGGGTCCGGAACTCAAGCCCGGCAAGAAAGCCCAGCAACACCTCCGGGTCCGGCTTCTCCAGCCCGAAGCTCTCGATCGGCTCGGGCACCGGCACGTCCTGGCGCAGCGTCACCAGATCCCTGCTCAGCCGGATCTGATCGGCCTTCCCCACCAAAGTCTGGCGCCGCTTCGGCTGCTTGATCTCCTCGGCCCGGGCCAACAGCGTGTCGAGATCGCCGTATTCCGTGATCAGCTGCGCTGCCGTCTTCACCCCGATCCCGGGCGCACCGGGCACATTGTCGACCGAGTCGCCTGCCAGCGCCTGCACGTCGATCACCCGGTCCGGCCCCACGCCGAACTTCTTCTCCACCTCCTCCGGCCCAATGGTTAGGTTCTTCAGCGGATCGAGCATCACCACGCCCCCGCCGACGAGCTGCATCAAGTCTTTGTCGGAGGAGACGACGGTCACCTCCGCCCCCGCCTCGACCGCCTGGCGCGCATAGGTGGCGATCAGATCATCCGCTTCGAACCCTTCCATCTCGACCGAGGGCAGCCCAAAGGCCCGCGTAGCATCCCGGATCAGCGGGAATTGGGGCACCAGATCCTCTGGCGGCGGCGGGCGCTGCGCCTTGTAGCCGTCATAAAGCTCGTTGCGGAAGCTCTTCGAGGAATAGTCGAAGATCACCGCCAGATGGCTCGGACCGCTGTTGCCGAAGCCCGCCACCATTTTGTGGATCATATTGCAAAAGCCGGAAACTGCGCCCACTGGCAGCCCGTCCGATTTCCGCATCAGCGGCGGCAGCGCATGGAAGGCCCGGAAGATGTAACCGGACCCGTCGATCAGATAGAGATGGTCACCCTTCGAGAGGCCCACTCAATGCCCTCCGCCACCGGGTTTCAGCACGAAGCGTTTGTCGCAATAGGGGCAGTCGATGAACCCGCTTTCCGGGATCGATAGATAAACCCGTGGATGGCCGAGCGGGCCTTCCCGTCCGTCGCAATGGATCTTTCTCGCGGTCACTTCTTCGATTTCCGGGGCATCGGGGGTCATGGACGCGGTCCTTGGCGGGCAGGCGGCATTGCGCCCTCGGCTGGCGCAGGGTTCGCGGAGACAATAGCAAGGCGAGCGTCTCCGGCAAGCGACGCCTCAACGCGACCGGGCGAGGGCGCTTGTGTCCCCCGCCCGCCGGCCATAGGGTCACGCCGCCCCCCAAGCCTTGCGGAGTTTGCCATGCCAGCCGCCGACCTGTTGATTGCCTTCGCCCTCGCAACGCTGGTCTTCGCCTTTATGCCGGGTCCTGCAATGCTCTACACGGCGGCGCAGACCATCGCGCGCGGCAGGCGGGCGGGGTTGATGGCGGTGCTCGGCATCCATCTCGGCGGGTATGTGCATGTGATCGCAGCGGCGCTTGGGCTGTCTGTGGTCTTTCACGCCGTGCCGCTCGCCTATCTCGCGCTGAAGATTGCCGGTGCCCTCTATCTCGCCTGGCTGGGGCTTTCGCTGATCCTGCAGCGGCCTGATCCCGCCGAGATGCAGGTCACTGTCTCGAAATCTGCCGGGCGCGCCTTTGTCGAGAGCATCGCTGTGGAAGTGTTGAACCCGAAAGCGGCGCTGTTCTTTCTGGCCTTCCTACCGCAATTCATCGACCCGTCGGCTGGCCTGCCCGTCTGGGCGCAGTTCCTGATTTTGGGCGCGATGGTCAATTGCACCTTTAGCATCGCTGATCTCTTTTGCGTGGCGCTTGCGGGCGCGGTGACCCAGACGCTTCGGCGTTCGGCCCGGGCCGCGCGGCTAATGCGACAGATCGGCGGCGGGCTCCTGGTCGGGCTCGGTGCGCATCTGGCCCTGCAACGGAGCTGATCGATGCCGGATGGGGAGGCGGAGCGGCAGTCCGCGTCGGGGGTCGGCCGGGCGGTGCCGGAGTCTGCGATCGAAGTCCTGGGGCTGGAGAAGACCTATCCCGCCTCTCGCGGTGGGGCGGCGAAACGGGCGTTGAAGGGGGTCAGCCTCGCAGTGCCTGCGGGATCCATCTTCGGCCTACTCGGTCCGAACGGGGCAGGAAAGTCGACCTTCATAAACATCCTCGCCGGGCTGGTTGTGAAGAGCGCAGGCACCGTCAGGATCTGGGGCTTCGATCAGGACCGCAATCCGCGGCAGTCGCGGGCCGCTATCGGCGTGGTGCCGCAGGAGCTCAACATTGACCCTTTCTTCCGGCCGATCGATGCGCTGGAAGTTCAAGCGGGGCTCTATGCCGTGCCCAAGGCCGAGCGGCGGTCGATGGAGATCCTGCGCCGGGTCGGCCTTGCCGAGAAGGCCTTTGCCTATCCGCGCACGCTCTCCGGTGGCATGCAACGGCGGCTCTTGGTGGCGAAGGCCATGGTCCACCACCCGGCGGTGCTGGTGCTGGACGAGCCGACGGCGGGCGTGGATGTCGAGCTGCGCCGGATGCTGTGGGACTATGTGCGGGAGCTGAATGCCGCGGGCACCACGGTGATCCTGACGACCCATTATCTCGAGGAGGCCGAGCGGCTCTGCGACCGGATTGCGATCATCGACAATGGCGTCGTGGTGGCCTGCGACGAGACCGCGGCGCTGTTGGCTCGGCTCGACACAAAGACAGTGGTTCTGCGCCTGGCGCAGCCGCTCTCGTCAGTGCCGGATTTGGGGAGCGAGCTGACTGCGCGGTTGCGGGAGCCCAATATTCTGGCGCTCAGCTACGCGAAACGGCGGGTGTCTGCGCCGGCGGTGCTGGAAACCGTCCGCGCAGCGGGAATCGAGGTCGTCGATATCGCCACCGAGGAACCGCGGCTCGAGGAAGTCTTCCTGTCGCTCACCGGGCTATCGTCGGATGATGCGCCGTCCTAAAGCGTGGCGCTAGCCCGGATCTCCAGGGCCGCCGCGTCTGTCGTCCGGCCCGTGGCGCGTTTTGCGCTCGCGGCGGCGTGCAGTCCTTACCGCTTGTGGGACCGCCGCCGGGCGCCTGCGGCCGCGCCACACGCACCGGTCCCGAAGCGCGCCGCGGGCGCGATGGTGCCAGGAGATCGGAGGTCGACGCGGCGCCTAGAGATAGCCCGCGCAGCGGGCGTCTCAGTCGCCATGCCCTAATCTGCCAGGCGCGCGTTGATCTCCTCGGGGTCGAGCGCCGTCTTGGGACCCGTCGCATTGGGCTGGCGACGATACTTGAACACTGCGAAATCCCGACGATAGATGTCGAGCATTAGGTCATTGGCGAAATCGTCGAAGAACGCCTCGACCGGATGCGCCTGCGCAGGGCCGACACTGTGGGATTCGTTGAAGCGCGGAACCTGCGCGCAGGCGATCCGGTGGACCGGGGCCGCCCGCTCCAGCACCGCCTCCATCCCGGCCGCGAAGTCCTCCGACGCAAAAATGATGTCATAGCGCCCGCCGTTCCTGACCAAGGTCGATGCATGGTTGGCCATCGGCGCCCAGTGAATGTCCGGGTCGATCGGGCGGCGGTACTTGATCGTATCCCGCGCAAACAGCAAGAACCGTCGGAACGCAGCGATCTGGTCGAAATCGCCCGCCAGATCCATCGCGTAGCCGCGCGTGATCTTCGCGACCATGTCGCCCCGATACTTTTGGCCGTTTCGCTGGGTGCCACAGATTTTGTCGAAGAAAGCGGAAAGGATTCGCGTGTACGGGTTCCGCACACAGGTGAAGGTCAGCGCTTTGCCGCCCGTCGCCGCCGCGACGATCCGAGATCGGGCCGTCGCTAGGTCAGGATTGTTGTTCCACTTCCAAACTCCCGCAACGCAGTCATGCACATCGCCTTCGAAAAATCTTCCATGATCGCTGTAGTAGAGCAGTTGGCCGATGGTCGAACAGGCACATTTGGGAATCACCCGGTAGACCATGGTCCCGCTTTGATTGATCCAGGTGCCCGGGAATTCCATTGTGGAGCCCTCCGATCGATCGACGTGCCCGCCGCCGCCGATCTGCTTCTCTTGTGGCGCCCAAGCAGCCCTAACCCCGCAGCCTTTGCCATTCGCTTAAACAGGGGGTCATAGTCGGTGGCGCGGATCGCCTTTCTGCTTCTGGCGCATCGCGACCCAGCGGCGGTCGCCGCGCATGCGAAAGCGCTGACCGCGCACGGAGATGGCGTGGTAATCCACTACGATCTCCGCTCGCCGCAGTCGGAATTCACCCAGCTCCAGTGCTTGCTCGAGAGCGTCGATCGGGTGGCCTTCGCGCGCCGCATCCGCTGCGGCTGGGGGTCCTGGTCGTTGGTCCAGGCAAGCCTCGCCATGATTGCTGCAGTAGAGGCGGCCGGTTGGGCGCCGACCCACTTCTATCTCCTCTCAGGTGATTGCTTCCCCACCAAGACCCGGCGCTACATCGACGACTGTCTGGCGCAGGAGCCGTCGGTGGACCGGATCGAGGCTGTGGACTTCTTCACTGCCGGATGGATTCGAACCGGTTTGAAGGAGGAGCGTGTCCTCTACCGCCATCCGTTCAACGAGCGACGGCAGCCTTGGCTCTTCTATCGGTTTCTGGCGCTGCAGCGGAGCCTCGGTCTCAAGCGCCGGCCGCCGAAGGGGCTGGCCTTGCGGATCGGCTCCCAGTGGTGGCTGCTTCGGGCGGAGACCGTGCGCAAGGTGGTGGCGTTCCTGCGGGATCGGCCGGACGTGCGGCGGTTCTTTCAAACCGCATGGATCCCAGACGAGATCGCCTTTCAGACGATCGTCGCCCATCTCGTTCCGGCGCGCGAGATTTCGGTACCTCCGACCCATGCCTTGCTGTCGGACTACGGCATGCCTGTGCAGTTCTACGCGGACCATCGGGACTACCTCCGCACGCAGCCGCAGTTCTTCGCGCGCAAGATCTCGCCCGAGGCACAGGCTCTCAGAGCCGATCTGCTGACCGTCTTCACCAAGGGCACCGCGGACCCGGTCTCTGGTGGCCCCGGAACGGCCCTCTATCAGCACCTTGCCGGTTACGGTCGCATCGGGTCTCGCTATGCAGAACGGTTCTGGCTTCGTGCGATAGAGCCGGCCAGAAACGGCGATATCCGCATCATTGTGGCCGTCGATCGTGCGCTCGCCCTGGCGGCAGAGGCAGAGATTGCGCGCTTCGGACGGCTCAAACCGCTCGGCCACTTGTTCGACAGCGACTCATCTGTCGCGCTAGACCTCGGCAATCTTGAGACCGGTCGCCACAAGCGGGGCCTCCATCGACGGGCCTTTCTCAACCTCATTGTTCAGGCATTGGATGGCGAGCCAGCTTTGCTGTGCGTCGATGCGCGTCAACGCCACGTGATCGCCGATCTAACCGGCGCTGCTGAGCATGTCCGTTTGCTGGTTTTGGAACGGCCTTGCGACGCCGCGCGGCTCGAGGCGGAGGCGTGCGGACAAGGCCTGCTCGGCGCCGGCAGCGGTCCGGCGGAGCGTCGCGCGGTCTTGGCGGCTGCGGGCCGCTCGGCTGGGGACGCATTGGCGGCGATCGGATGCGCGCATCGGTCCGTCACACATCGTTTCGCGAGGGGTCGGAGCGCCGGCGCCAATCGCCGGGATCTGCAAGAGTTTCTCCAGTGCGGTGCCGAAGACGCAGCAGAGCTTGCCCGGGCGCTCGACCGGCTGTGAGCAGCGGTTGCGTTTCCTCGCGGCTCCCCGCAGAGTTCCCGGTGAGGCGCCCCACGATCTCCCCGGAGCATGCCATGACCGACTATGATGACCAGAACATCTTCGCAAAGATCCTGCGGGGCGAGATCCCCTGTACGAAAGTTCACGAGACCGAAATGAGCCTCGCTTTCAACGACATTGCCCCGAAGGCGCCGGTGCATGTGCTGGTCATTCCGAAGGGCGCCTATGTCGATGCGGCCGATTTCGGTGCTCGCGCGAGCGCGGGCGAGATCGCGGATTTTTGGCGAGCGCTGGCGGAGGTTGCCGGTCTGGTGGGTGCTTCCGCTGCGGCCGGGGGTCCCGGCTTTCGGGTGATTTCGAATGCTGGACATGATGGTGTGCAGGAAGTGCCGCACTTTCACATGCATCTCCTTGCGGGCCGGATGCTCGGCCGGATCGTGCCGAAGGCTCCGGACGAGGGATGATCTTCGTACTATGGGACGTCGCTGCGGTTTCCCGGGCGCCGCGTCCGGCACCCGGCCCTTGGCATGGCTGCGCTCGCGGCGCGCTTCGGCATCGGCGCTGGTGGCACCGCCGCAAGGGGCGCTCCGCGGCCGTTCCACCGGCGGAAACCTCAACAGATCGCCGCGGGCGCCCCGCGGTCCACGAGCCGGGAGGATGACGCGGCGCCATCACGGCCGGGCGCAGCCCGGTCGGAACCCATGGATGGGTTATCGATGGCGAATCTGTCCAGCCAGATCGGTGATGTCCGCGGCAACAAGATCCCAGTCCTCGGTTGGATCGAGATCGGTGCTCTGCCCGGAACCGTGTTCTCGCCTGCGCGGAACAAAAGCCGTGCGAAGCCCAACAGCCCGCGCCGCGGCTAGATCGGCGTTGTGGGCGGCAACCATCAAAACCTGATTTGGCATCAGACCCAACGCGGCGGTGCTGGCGCGATAGACCTCTGGCTGCGGTTTATAGGCCTCCGCGATGTCCGCGCCTAAAATGCAATCCCAAGGCAGCCCCGCGAACCGCGCCAGTCGGGTCATCAGGGCGATCGACCCGTTGGAGCAAGGCGCCACCGGACAATACCGCGCGATGGCCGAAATGCCCGGGACGCTGTCTTGCCAGGCTGGCAAACGTCCCCAGGCCTGGTTGAGCGCATCCCGCTCCGTCGAGTCGAAGGCGTCGCAGAGATTGCAGGCTGCCAAGGCGCGGTCCAGGTTCTCCCGATGCAGCCGGTCGAGCGCCACATAGCCGCGGTTGCCGCTACGCACCTGCTCCATGCCCGGCTGATACTCCGCCCGCCATGCATCGGCAAAGGCCTCTGGCGGATGGGCGATGCCCTTCGCGTCAAAGAGCGGCGCGACGGCGCCGGCGATCCCGCGGCGCCAATCCACCACTGTCCCGAAGACATCGAAGATCGCCGCGCGGATTGCCAAATCAGCCTCCTCTTTCGCCGCCCCGATCTTCGCGGGGGGGCGCCAACGCGGTCTCGCCCGGGTCGAGCGACTTGGCCAAATAGACCCGGTCGAACCCGTCCTCGCAGCGTCGGTCAGTTTCAAGGAAGCCAAGGCGGCGATAGAACCGCTGGCTCTCGGTCATGACCTCATTCGTATAGAGTGCGATCCGTTGCAGGCCGGCGGCCCGCGCGGCATGCTCTGCATCTGCCAACAGGCACCGGCCGATCCCGTGCCCCTGCCATTTCGGATGTACGGCGATGTTCTCGATGAACATCGCGCCGGCCTTGGGGAAGCGCAACGCATAACCCGCCAAGCCCTCGTCGATCAGGGCGATCCGGACGTGGCAGGCAGCGATCGGCGCTTCAAAATCCTGCAGCATCGGTGCCGGCGCCCGCCCGAGCCGCGGCAGGTAGATCGCATAGGCGGCCCGAGCGATGGCTTCGATCGCCGCCCGGTCCGTCGTCCCGGCCTCACGCAGGACAGGGTCGGTCATCCACGACCGCCGGTTTGACCTCGATCGAGCAAAAGGTGATCCAGCAAGACGCAGGCCATCATCGCCTCGCCGACCGGGACCGCGCGAATGCCGACACAGGGGTCGTGCCGGCCCTTGGTGACGATCTCGGTCTCGGCGCCATGGCGATCGATGGTGGCTCGGGGTGTCAGGATCGAGGAGGTGGGCTTCACCGCGAAACGGACGACGACATCCTGACCGGTCGAGATACCGCCCAAGATGCCGCCTGCCTGGTTCGATCGAAACTGTGGCCGGTTCTCCTCCATGCGCATCTCATCGGCGTTTTCGGTGCCGGTGAGGGCGGCCGCTGCCATGCCGGCACCGATTTCGACCCCTTTGACGGCATTGATCGACATCATCGACGCGGCCAGGTCCGCATCGAGCTTGCCGTAGACCGGTGCTCCCAACCCCGCGGGAACGCCCCGTGCCGTGACCTCGATCACGGCGCCGACGGAATTGCCGTCCTTCCTGATCGCATCGAGGTAGTCCGCCCAATCGGCGGCGGCCTGGGGGTCGGGCGTCCAAAACGGATTGCGCTCGATCTCTTCCCAGTCCCAGCGGGACCGGTCGATCTGATGCGGGCCCATCTGTACCAATGCACCGGTCACCGTTAGCCGAGGGCAGAGTGCCGCGAGGGCGGCGCGGGCAATACCGCCGGCTGCAACCCGGGCTGCCGTTTCACGGGCAGACGCCCGCCCGCCGCCGCGATAATCGCGGATGCCGTATTTTGTCCAGTAGGTGAAGTCCGCATGGCCGGGGCGGAAGGTGTCGGCGATGGCGGAATAGTCCTTCGAGCGTTGGTCGGTGTTGCGGATCGCAAGCTGGATCGGGGTTCCCGTGGTCTGCCCTTCGAAGGTGCCGGATAGGATCTCGACCGTATCCGGCTCTCGCCGCTGGGTGGTGAAGCGGTTTTGGCCGGGTTTGCGCCGGTCGAGCCAGTGTTGGATGCTCGCCGGGTCGAGAGAAACGCCGGGTGGACAGCCATCGACCGTTGCCCCGAGCGCCGGCCCGTGGCTTTCGCCCCAGGTGGTCACGCGAAAGAGATGGCCGAAGCTGTTGAGCGACATCGTGGCACCGTTTGAGCTTGCTAAGGGGGTTTGCGTCCCCCTCCCTAACCCTCCCACGTGAAGGGGGAGGGGATGCGCGTGGCTAGCGCGTTTCCTCGGGCGAGGGAAGGGGCGCCTTTTGCGGTGGCTGGCGCTGTTCACGTCGCCCCGACTCCGACCGGCGGAGATCGGCCATCTCTACCTTTCGGGCCCAAAGCGACGGCAGAACGCAGGACACTCTCGGCGGTCGAGCTTTGGGGCCGGTGGTTTTTTCCGGGAGCGCAGACAACGCGTCGGCAAAGGTTGCGAGCGCGCTGCTCCCCTTCGCGCCTTAGCGGAAGATGCCGCGTTCAACCCGTTCGAACGAGACATACATATTGCGGTGGAGGAGGAGCGCCGGTTTCGGTGGCCACGGCCTTGGCCTTGATCGACCCATGGGTTGCGAGATGGCGCGCGCAGCGCCAGCGCGTCCTGGAGATAGGCGGTCGTCCTGGAGCCTCGTCCGCACGGTCATCATGCCGAGACCGACCTTGCGGCCAACCCCGGAATCTCGGTCTGCTGGGTGCTATGCCCCCGGCTCGGTAGTGATGGGACAGCAAACAGACCGCATCGGTTTTGCCTTGCCGCGCGACGCCTTGGAGGATCAGCGAGAGCTAAATGGCAGTCTCCCGTTCGGTGATCACCGACGGCGCCTCACCGGGGACCGCGAGGATGTCGCGGCCACCTATCTCCCCCTTCACTTCGTATCCCTGGTCCGAGAGGCAAGCGTCCGCCAGCTCACAAAGATCGCCTTGCGCATCACGCGATCGTTGCCCCGGCCGCAGCAAAAAGGAAAGGCCCCACCTTTTGGGGCAGGGCCTGCACCGGCTGAGCGTTTAGGCACCCGTCAGTCTTTGCCCTTCACCGGAGCCCAAATCTTCTTGTTGGTGAAGTAAAGAAGGACAGCAAGGATGATGAGCATCAGGAGGTTCTGCAGCCCAGCCTCTTTCCGCTCGACCATCTTCGGCTCGGCCGCCCACATCAGGAAGGCCGCGATGTCGGTCGCCTCCTGCTCGAGCGTCGCTTCCGGTGGCACATAGTCACCACCCTCGCCGTAGACGCCGTATTCAACGTCGTCTCCATATAGCGGCGGTGCCATGTTGATCAGGCCGCCGGGCATCACCGAGTTCTCGTAGAGGATGGTGCCGGCCTGCTCCACCTCTTCGCCTGTGTAGCCGAGCAAGAGCGCCCGAATGTATTCCGGCCCACCGATACCCTGGAAGAGCTGCGCCATACCAGTTCCGTAAGGGCCGTGAAATCCTGCGCGCGACTTTGCCAGGAGGCTCATATCGGGCGCACCGGCGGCCACATTCTCCGGCATGTTGTCGGAGGGTAGGCAGGATCTCGTATCACCCGGGAATGCCTCGGGGGAGGTGTCTTCGCATTCGAACTCCGCCGCGATGGCCTTCACCTGTTCGGGCGGGAAGGCCGGGCCGTTGGGATCGCCCAGCGAGCGGAACGACACGAACTTCATGCCATGGCATCCCGCGCAGACATTCTGGTAAACCTGAAAACCACGCTGCAACTGGAACGCGTCGTAGGTGCCGAAGGGGCCTTCGAAGCTGAAGGCATAGTCTTCGACCTCCCCGGCGCCCCCAGCAGCGAGACCCGCTGCTGGGAAGGCTGCGATGCAGCCGGCCAATACAAGAGTGCGGAACTTGGTCATTGCACCGATCTCCTCCCGATCACTCGGCCGGGGTCGCAACGCCGGCGCTGTCGCCGCCAGCCGCGGGTTTGGCGGGTTTTGCATGCTCGGCCGCGAAGGCTTCCTCAACTGTCCGTGGCTCTGGCAACGGCCTCTCGGTGATGCCCAGCATGGGCAAGATCACCAGGAAATATGCGAACCAGTAGACCGTACCGATCAACGAGATGGTTGGGATCAATCCCTCCGCTGGCATCGCTCCCGCCCACATCAACACGAAGAAGTTGGCGACGAAGAGCCAGAACCACCATTTGAACTGCGGTCGGTAATCGCCCGAACGCACCCGCGATGTGTCGAGCCAGGGTGCGAGAGCCATGATCACGATCGAGCCGAACATCGCCAGTACCCCGCCAAGCTTCGCCGGGATAATCCACAAGATGTCGAAGGTGATCGCCCGCAGGATCGCGTAGAATGGCAAGAAGTACCATTCCGGCACGATATGGGCCGGTGTCGCCAGCGGGTTTGCCTCGATGTAGTTGTCCGGGTGACCGAGATAGTTCGGCATGAAGAACACGAACATCACGAACAGGATCAGGAAAACCACCACCGCATAGAGGTCTTTGATCGTGTAGTACGGGTGGAACGGCACCGTGTCTTTCTTGGTATTCTCGATGTCGTCGGTGCGGACCGGTACGCCGGTCGGGTTGTTGTTCCCCGTCGTGTGAAAAGCCCAGATATGGACCACCGTCAGACCCAGGATCACGAAAGGCAGCAGATAGTGCAGGGAAAAGAACCGCGTCAGTGTCGGTTCATCCACCGAGAAGCCGCCCCACAACCAAACCACGATGGTGTCGCCGACCAGCGGGATTGCAGAGAAAAGGTTGGTGATGACGGTGGCGCCCCAAAAGGACATCTGGCCCCAGGGCAGCACGTAGCCCATGAAGGCCGTTGCCATCATCGCGAGGTAGATGAGGATCCCGATGATCCAGGTGATCTCTCTCGGCGCTTTATAGGATCCGTAGTAGAGCGACCGGAAGATGTGCGCATAGACGGCGATGAAGAAGAAGCTCGCGCCGTTGGCATGCATGTAGCGAAGTAGCCAGCCGCCGTTCACGTCGCGCATGATATGTTCGACAGAGCCGAAGGCAGCATCCGTCGACGGGATGTAATGCATCACCAGCGTAATGCCCGTCACGATCTGCAACAGCAGAAACACGGTGAGCATCACGCCCCAGATCCACATCCAGTTCAGGTTCTTCGGCGTCGGGAAACGCAGGAAATCCGAGGCCAACCCAATAATGGGCAGGCGGCTATGCATCCATTTTTCAAAGCCGGACTTCGGCTTGTAGTGTTCTTGGGGAATTCCACCCATGATACGCTCCCTTAGCCGAGCTTAATTGTTGCGTCGTCGATGAAGGCCGCCTGCGGTACATGCAGGTTCTCCGGTGCGGGGCCTTTGCGAATCCGCCCGGCAATGTCATAATGCGAACCGTGGCAGGGACAAAACCACC
The DNA here is from genome assembly GCA_039513195.1 of Pseudomonadota bacterium. GTDB lineage: Bacteria > Pseudomonadota > Alphaproteobacteria > Rhodobacterales > Rhodobacteraceae > Thermohalobaculum. The sequence goes on from JBCCRM010000015.1 coordinate 95,615, forward strand.
CACCGAAATCGCCCGTCCCATTGCCGAGCGGCACGCAGCCGAGATGCGTGCAGACGCCAAGCATCACCAGCCATTCGCCCTCTGCATCGAGGGTGCGGTTCTGATCGTCCGCATCGGCGCCGGGATCGTTGTCGTTGCGTGAGAGTTGGTCGGGTAAATCGCCCAGCGGAACGGCGCGCGCTGCCTCTATCTCATCGGCCGTGCGGCGGCGGATGAAGACGGGTTTGCCGCGCCACATCACCTTGATCTCGGATCCCGGTTCGACATCTGCGATCGGCACCTCGATGGAGGCGAGGGCGAGGACGTCGGCGGATGGGTTCATCTGGTCGATGAGCGGCCAGACAGCAGCCCCTACGGTGACCGCGCCGGCTGCCCCAGTGGCGATGAACAACATGTCACGCCGGGTGGCTTCTTGGTGGTTATCCGTGGTGGACACGCGCCTTTCCTTTCAAACCGGACCGATACTTGGCCCTATTCCTTACTACGACGGGTGCACCTTTTCCGCCGGCCAGGCTGTAGGTATCTCTCGCCCCTATTACCGTCCAGTGAGCGCCTGGGTGCAGAAAGTCGCAGTTTCGGTTCGGCACAGAGGCATGATGCTGCAAGGTGGAACAAGACTTCAGATAGTGGACGAATTTGGTGTGAACTTGGTCCTTTTCCAGCCAGATATGGCCCCCAATGTCGGCATTATGTTGCGCCTCGGCGCCTGTTTGGGGGTGCCCGTTCATGTTGTCGAGCCTTGTGGATTCGCCTTTAGCCCGCTGGCATGGCGCCGTCAGGCAATGGACTATGCCGCCTTGGCCGAGATTGTGCGTCACAGCTCTTGGGATGCGTTCTTGGCGGCCCGCGATGCCGGGCGATTGGTGGCGATGACAACCAAAGGCAACCGGGACCTTTGGGATTTTCGCTTTCGGGCAGATGACTGGATTGTGATGGGTCAGGAGAGCGCAGGTCTGCCAGCGGCGGTGCATGGCCGCGCAGATGCGCGATTGGCGATCCCGATGCAGCGGGGCGCGCGTTCGCTCAACATCGGGATGGCCGCGGCTATGGCCTTGGGCGAGGCGGTCAGGCAGTTGCGCCGGGCGGAGGACAAAGCGCCGTAGAGCGAAGCGGAATCGTGCCGCTGCGCGCCACGATGGGTTCTGTGCTGTGCCCTTGCCCGTGCCTGCGGCACGGCTCTGCGGGCGCCTGTGGCATGGCGGCGCCCCTTGGCCCGGCACCACAGGCATTTGTCGCCTGAGAGCATTTTCAAGCCAAGCTGGATCAGATTGGCATCGCGAGAATGCACCCGAACAACATCTTTGAGCGCGACAGCGGATGCAATCGGGTTGCAAAGCGCGCTAGTGATGCGGGTGTTTCATTTCGCACCACGAGGCACGCGTTTTGATGCATCAACTTGTCCCGAAGTTTAAATGGGTTCCGGTTTTCCCGACCAACCTCCCCTAGCGACACAAATGTCTCGTCGAGCCGCTAGGCGGCACTGGTGTCGAGGAAACCGCCGGATTGCCGGGACCAGAGCCGAGCGTAGAGCCCCTCCGCCGCCAGAAGTTCTTGGTGGCTGCCATCCTCGACGATGCGCCCTTCATCCAACACCACGATCCTATCCATGCGCTGGATCGTCGAGAGGCGATGAGCGATCGCAATCACGGTTCGTCCGGCCATCAGTTCCTCCAACCCGTCCTGGATCGCCGCCTCTACCTCGGAGTCGAGGGCCGAGGTGGCCTCGTCCAGGATCAGGATCGGCGCGTCTTTGAGGACCGCGCGGGCCAGAGCGATGCGCTGGCGCTGTCCGCCGGAGAGCCGCACGCCCCTCTCGCCCACATAAGCATCGAGACCGCGGCGCCCGTCGCCGTCCACGAGATCTGGGATGAAGGCATCGGCGTGCACTTTGCCCGCGGCGTCCCAAATCTCCGCCTCGCACGCCTCGGGCCGCCCATAGGCGATGTTGTCCCGGATCGAGCGGTGCAGCAGCGCGGTGTCCTGTGTGACCATGGCAATCTGCCTGCGCACGCTGTCCTGTTGGACATCTGCGAGGTCTTGGCCGTCGATCAGAACTGTTCCGGCATCGGGATCGAAGAAGCGCAGCGCCAGATTCACCAGCGTCGACTTGCCCGCACCGGAGCGTCCAACGAGCCCGACTCTCTGCCCGCCTCGGATCGTGAGAGCGATCCGATCCACCCCGCCGGCGCGCTTGCCGTAGTGGTGGCTGACATCGGCGAAGCGGATCTCTCCCTGCGATAGGCTCAGCGGCGGTGCGTCGGGCTTGTCCCGGAGCCTCAATGGCTGGGAGACGGTGGCCATACCCTCCTGCACCGTGCCGATATTTTGAAACAGCATCGACAACGACCACATGATCCAATCGACCAGCCCGATCAGCCGCACGACCAGGGCCCCGGCGGCCGCGATGGCGCCGACCGATACCGCATCGACGCTCCAAAGATAGACACCATAGCCGACCACCCCGCCGATCAAGACGATCGAGAGAATTGCGAGGCAAACGGTCAGCCAGGTGTAGAGGCGCGTCTGCCGGGCGAAGACCCAGCGGAAATCCTCCATCGCCTCGCGGGCATAGGCTTCCTCCCGCTCGGAATGGGCAAAGAGTTTAACGGTCTGGATGTTGGTGTAGCTATCGACGATGCGCCCGGCGAGGGTGGAGCGGGCCTCCGCCACCTCCTTGCCGAGCGCCGTGATGCGGGGCACGAACCACCAGGCGACGCCGATGAAGCCTGCGAACCAGACCGCCAGCGGTAGGAGGAGACGGAGATCCGTCTCGGCCAGGATCACAGCGGCGCCGATCACATACACCAGCGCGTACCACATCTCCTGCACCATCTGGTAGACGCTGTCGTTCAGTGCGGGGGCGAGCTGCAGCTGCTTATTGGCGATCCTCCCAGCGAAATCGTCCGAGAAAAAGGACAGCGATTGCCGCAGCATCTTGCGATGGGTGCGCCAGCGGATCAGGGCGCCCATGGGCGCATAGAACCCCTGGCCGGAGAGCATGGCCTCCGCGATCAGCGAGAGCGGGCGGATCAGCAGCACAACGGCGATCATCAAGAGCAGCGTGTCGCTGTGGTCGGTCCATAGTGTGCCAGGCTCCGCTTCGCTGAGGATGTCGACGAGCTGGCCTGCAAAGCGCAGAAGCATCGCCTCACAGATCGCGAAGATCAGCCCAAGCGTGAGCGTGCCGAGCAGCAGCCACCGGGCGGGCCAAATCATCGCGAGATAAAACGGGATCAGCCGGTTCGGGATCTCGGCGTTTTCGTCATAGGGCTGATAGGGATCGATCAGACGTTCGATGCGGCTGAACATGGTGAGTTGGCTTTCGATGGCACCGTTCCACCCGCGCGATCATGCGTGAGTGGTCACGGTCAAGTCGGTCTTGCGATTGCGCCGAGGCGCGGGATCGGAATGCTGCGTGAGCAGCGCGATCAGATAAACTCGCAGACGTATTCCATCGGATCCTCCTCCGTTGACGGAACTATAGCCATCCCCGCCGGTTCGGTCGAGGGGGCGAGCGCCATTCTTCCTGCTGCGTAGGGGTGTGCCCCCGGTGGGTTGTTGTCGGAAGGCCCTGGCCTCGCCTAGGCTTAGACAGCTAATGGGTCTGCGCCGATGACAAACCTTTAGGGTAGGCGAGACTTGGAAGGGGGAGAAGAATGACGTTCACCGGGAATTGGAGCTTCCCCACGCCTATACGTTTCGGCGTCGGCCGTATCGGCGAGCTGGCCGATGCGGTCTCGACCTCAGGAATGCAAAGGCCGCTTTTCGTCACCGACCCGTTTCTCGCCGATTTGCCGATGACCGCCGATGCCCGGCGGCAACTGCCGGGATCCGGCCTTTTCCAGGATGTGACCCCAAACCCCAGAGAGGCGGATCTCGCCGCCGGGATCGAGGCCTTTCGCACAGGCGGGCATGACGGTGTCGTGGCCTTCGGCGGCGGCTCCGCCCTCGACCTCGGCAAGTTGATCGCGTTCCAAGCGGGGCAGGAGCGCCCGGTCTGGGATTTCGAGGATATCGGCGATTGGTGGACAAGGGCGCTATCCGACACCATCGCGCCCATCGTGGCCGTGCCAACGACAGCGGGCACAGGGTCCGAGGTCGGGCGGGCGGCAGTGCTGACCCGGGCCGACGACCACTGCAAGAAGGTCATCTTCCACCCGAAGATGCTGCCGGCGGTCGTGATTGCAGACCCGGAACTGACAGTCGGGATGCCACAGGCGGTCACGGCAGGCACCGGGATGGATGCCTTCGCTCATTGTCTCGAGGCCTATTGCGCCCCGGGCTATCATCCGATCTGCGCGGGCATCGCGCTGGAGGGGATGCGTCTGGTGAAGGACAACCTGCTACGCGCGTGTGAGGAGCCGGGTGACCTGACCGCGCGGGCCGAGATGATGTCGGCCGCGATGGCCGGTGCGTTGGCGTTTCAGCGCGGGCTCGGGGCGATCCATGCGCTGTCGCACCCAATCGGGGCGCTGTTCGACACCCATCACGGGACGACGAATGCCGTGCTTACGCCAGCGGTTCTGCGCTGGAACAGGCCCGAGATCGAGGAGAGGATCGCCCGTGCCGCCGCCTATCTTGGCCTGGCCGCCGATTTCGAGGCGTTCGTTGCTTGGGTCGAGGCGTTGCGGGCAGAGACCGGGCTGCCGAGCACGCTGCAATCGCTGCAGGTCTCGCGGGAGCGGTTCGGCAAGATCGCCGAGATGGCCCCGCACGACCCCACCGCCGGCGGCAATCCCCGCCCCGTCACGCCAGAGGCCGCGATGACGCTGTTGGAGGAAGCCTGGTAGAAGGCTGCTTCGTCAGTCGCCGCCTTCGTCCAGCAACCCTACTCAAGCTCGGGATCGGGCATCACATCGACCGCAAAGGGGCGGGGAGACACCGGTGAATCTCTTCAAGAAGCTGCAGGCCCGGCAAGAGGCCAATGATCCGGTCCGCGTCGGCATGGTCGGGGCCGGCAAGTTCGGGTCGATGTATCTCGCACAGATGCGGAGTTTGCCCGGGGTGCATTTGGTGGGGATTGCCGATCTCGACCCTGCAGCGGCAAAATCGAACCTCGCCTATGTCGGTTGGGCGGAGGAGCGGTATGCGGTCTCGTCTCTCGACGCCGCCGCGCAGAGCGGGGGCACCCATGTCGGCGACGATACCGGTGCGCTGATCGCGCACCCGGCGACACAGATCATCATCGACGCCACCGGTTCGCCGACCGCAGCCATTGCCCATTGTTTGGCTGCCTTCGAGGCCGGCAAGCATGTGATCAATGTCACGGTCGAGGCGGATGCCTTTGCCGGGGTGGGTCTTGCGGCGACGGCCGCGAGCGCCGGGGTGATCTATTCCATGGCCTATGGCGATCAGCCGGCGCTTACCTGCGATCTTGTCGACTGGGCGCGTGCTTGCGGCTTTCCGGTGGTCGCTGCTGGCCGCGGGCACAAATGGCTGCCGCATTACCAGCAGTCGACGCCGGAGACGGTGTGGGAGCACTGGGGTCTGAGCCCGGAACAGGCGGAGCGCGGGCGGCTCAATCCGAAGATGTTCAACGCCTTTCTCGACGGGTCGAAACCGGCGATCGAGTGTGCCGCGATTGCGAATGCCTGCGGTCTCGATGCGCCGAGCGAGGGGCTGACCTTTCCGCCCGGCGGGGCAGAGGATATCGCCACTTTGATGCGGCCGCGCGGCGAGGGTGGCGTTCTGGAAAGGCGCGGCATGGTCGAGGTGCTGTCCTCGCTGACGCCCGAAGGCGCCCCGATCCCGTACGATATCCGCCAGGGCGTCTGGGTCTGCTTCGAGGCGGAGACCGACTACATCAAACACTGCTTCGAGGAATACAAGGTGAGGACGGACTCATCGGGCCGCTACTCATCGCTCTACAAGCGTTGGCATCTAATTGGGCTGGAGCTGCCGATTTCCGTAGCGTCGGTGGGGCTGCGCGGCGAGCCAACCGGTGTGGCGGAGACGTTCCGCGCCGATGTCTCGGCCATCGCAAAGAGAGATCTGGAGGCTGGCGAGGTCTTGGATGGCGAGGGCGGCTACACTGTCTCCGGCGGGCTGCGACCCGCATCTGTGTCGGTTGCCGGTGGGCATTTGCCCCTGGGGCTGGCGGATGGCGTTACCCTGCGGCGCGCGGTGGCGGCTGGTCAGCCGGTAAGGATGGAGGACGCGGCGGTCGACCAGACCACGGCTGCTTTCAAGCTGCGGCGCTGGATCGAGCAGACACTCGGCGCCGGTGCGTGCCGCGCGCAAGATGGGTGTTTGTGATCGGGCGCCCTTCCATTCGATGCCTGCCGCCCGCAATTGCAACCCCTCAGTCTCTGAGTGAGAGACCAACACATCCCTCCCTGGCCTGCCGGGGAACGGTGTCATCCCACGCCCTGTCGCCAACCGGATCCTGGCAGCACATGAGCCGACCTCGCTGCCAGAATAATCAGTGTGCCCGCGAGGGCGATGACCGCAAGATACGCGGCGGTCATTTGAAACCGCGACACATCGAGCAAACCGACCCAGACGCTCGACTGTTCGAAGGCCATGCCAAAGAGCGGCAGAAGGGCGATAGCCGCGGTGTAGCCTTGTGCGCCTGCCGCGCGTATCGACCAGAATGCCAGGAACATGGCTGGTGCCCGCAGCAACACTCCGACCGCGATGCTCGCAACAACCAGGGGAGTGTCGAACAGGTGGGCGATCCCATCGCCATGCAGCAGTCTCACCGCGAGAAAGACAGCGGCGGTGATCACCAGAACTACCCCGGAAAACCAGGCCCGCCCAACAGGGCTGTCTGTGCTGTTTTCCGGGTGGCGCTCCGCAATTAGGTTCATCGCGGCGACGCATATGGCGTTCAAGCCCATCAGGCCTAAGGCCGTGTTTCGGATACCCTCCTCGAGACCTTGCGTCAGAAGGACCACCGCCAAGAGGATCAGCGCATGCCCGACCCATTCCGGAGCGCGCGGGCGCCTCTTCGAGAGAATCCAGACTACTAAGGCGATAACGGGCAGGTTTACCGCGCCCAGAATGCCGGCCTCTAAGACGCTAAGAGCCGCGAGCACGGACGTATAGAGCGCCGTTGAGAGAACGCGAAGCGCCCCAAGAACCCACGTCGCGGTGCGGTTGAAGCTGTTCCAGGCGGCGCCTCTTCGAAGACTGATGCCCAGCAGCGCGGCCCCTCCGGCGACAAGCTGCAAGAAGCTGAACAGCCAGGGATTGAACTCGTAATTCACCAATAGAATGCGGCTGACGACGCTGAGAAGAGCCCAAAACAGGATCGCGGAGACTGTGATGAAGATGGTTTTCATCGCCTTCGGCTCCAAAGTCTCGATGACAGCAGATTACTGGCATTTGTACATAATTTGAGTGCGCAAAAACGTGTCTCCTGATACGTAAATGTATCATGCAGTGGTCCGATCTCCGCGTCTTCCTCGCCATCGCGCAAACGGGCTCTCTCCGCCGTGCCGCGGATGTCCTTGGCGTCGCACAGCCCACCGTGTCGCGCCGCCTGCATACTCTCGAGCAGCAGATTGGCGTCCCCTTGTTCGAACGTGCGCGGGACGGTCACCGATTGACCAAAGCCGGGGCGGCGCTGTTGCCTGATATTCGAGATGTCGAAAACGCCGTGCGAAGGGTCGAGCAACAGGTGCTTGGTCTGACCGATGCCCGGTCCGAGACGGTCCGGGTCGGCGCCGGCGAGACCTCGGCCGCTGTGCTAGCGCGTGGCCTGCATCTTTTGCAGAGCGGTCCTGCGGTCGAGTTAGTCCTGACCGATGCCTCCGCCGATCTTCAGACGCGAAAGCCCGATATCGCCGTGCTGCACAACCTGCCGAAATCGGGAAGCGGGCAAGTTCGCCGCGTCGGGACCGTCGAGAATGCGGTCTATGGCCTTAAACGCTTTGCCGATGGCGCGGCGCTGCCGCTGACAGAGCCGGACCTTTCGGTTCTGCCCTGGCTCAGCTTTGTTGAGGAGCAGGACCACTACATTACGATGGCATGGCTGCGTGGGGTTATGCGGGATCGGCCGCCCACGGCGCGGCTGATGAACAGCGACCTGATGATCGCCGCTGCGCGTCGCGGTGTAGGCGTTGCTGTTCTACCCACCTTCAAGGGAGAAGAAGCGGCAGACCTCCTGAGATTGTCGGGTCTGATTGAGCCGTTAAGAGCAGACTATTGGGCCGTGATTCAACCGGACCTCGCCCAAAACCCGTCGATCCGCGCGGTCTTGCATTGGATCATCGACTGTTTTCGGGGCTATGCCTAACCGGGGCGGCGTGTCCGATAGATCTATTGGCGGACCTTTGACCAGACCGCGGGCTGCAGGCCTTCTTGGCTGGCTCGGTCGACTGTTGCGACAACGCCTTTTCGCGCGGCATTTCCCGCGCATAATGGGCGCGACGCCGCGTCGCTTTCCGCACGGCATTGCGGCGGCCAAGGAGTGGACAGGAGGTGCAACATGCAAAACCACAAAAGGTTCTATATTGACGGCGCATGGGTCGATCCGACCGACGGCACCGATTTCGAGGTCATCCACCCGGGCAACGAGGAGACGATCGCGACCATTGCGCTCGGCTCGAAGGCGGATGTGGATATCGCCGTAAAGGCGGCCAGCCGCGCCTTCGAGACCTGGCAGTTCAGCACGGTCGAAGAGCGGGTCGCGTTGCTGGAGCGCATGATCGCCGCCTACACGGCCCGGGCGGAAGAGTTTGTGCGGATGATGCCCCACGAAATGGGAACCACGCTGTCCTTTTCGCGCGAGGTCCATATGCCGGTCGGCATCGGCCATATGGAAGCAGCGATCGAGGCGCTGAAAGACCACAAGTTCGAAAGGCCGTCCTTGCGGGGCGGGTCCACCCTGATCGACGAACCGGTCGGCGTTGTCGGCATGATAACGCCCTGGAACTGGCCAGTGAACCAGATCATCATCAAGGTTGCCCCGGCGCTGGCCGCGGGCTGCACCATGGTTCTGAAGCCGAGCGAGTACTCGCCGCTGACATCGATCATGCTGGCAGAAGTGATCGACGAGGCCGGCTGCCCGCCCGGCGTCTTCAACATGATCAATGGCGATGGCCCCGGGGTAGGTGAGGCCATTTCGGCGCATCCAGACATCGATATGGTGTCCTTCACCGGGTCGACCCGGGCGGGCAAGGCAATCACGAAGTCGGCGGCCGATACGATCAAGCGGGTCACGCTGGAATTGGGTGGGAAGTCGCCCAATCTGCTGTTCGCGGATGCGGATCTGGAGCAAGCGGCTAAGGTCTCGGTCGATGCCTGCTTTATCAACAATGGGCAGTCTTGCGATGCCGCCTCGCGGTTGTTGGTCGAGCGCAGCGTCTATGACGACGTCGTTGCCCTCGTCACGGCAGAAGTGGAGGCCGCGAAGATCGACGACCCGATGAAGGAGGGCCCCCATATCGGTCCAGTGGTAAACAAGCGTCAGTATGATCACGTGCAGCGTCTGATCCAGGCGGGGATCGATGACGGCGCGCGCCTTGCCGCTGGCGGTCCGGGCCTGCCGCAGGGGTTCAACAAAGGCTACTATGTGCGCCCGACCTTGTTCGCCGATGTCAACAACGACATGACCATCGCGCGGGAGGAAGTCTTCGGTCCGGTCCTGGCCGTCATGCCTTTCGAGACAGAGGACGAGGCCGTCGCGATTGCCAACGATACGCCCTACGGTCTCGCCGCTTATGTTCAGTCGACCGACAGTGACCGGGTGAACCGGGTCAGCCGCCGGCTGAGAGCGGGCGTGGTCAATGTCAACGGGAATGCCGGTGACTATGACGTGCCCTTTGGTGGCTACAAGCAATCCGGGAATGGCAGGGAGGCCGGCCCGATGGGCTTTCACGAATATCTGGAGACGAAGGCGGTCACCGCCTAGCCGCCGGGCTTGAGCTACGTGCTGGGGGCTGGCTCCGCCGCGAGGTGCCGCTCCAGCATCGCCCTCACCGGCACCTGTGTGCGGAGGCGGTTCGCCAGCAGGAACAGTCCCGCGAACTTGCGCTGTAGATAGAGCACATCCATCGATACAGGCTGAGGCACATAACCATCCGCGGCCAAATCCATCGTTTCGTCCTGCATGCGCCGCGACAGGGCGGTATCGGCGAAATCGTAGAGTTCTGTCGCGCGTAGCGCATCGAACGCCCTGTCCATCATCGCCAGGAGGCGTTGGCGGTGCTCCGGCGCCGTGCCCGCCGTCAGCCCGCCGAGATCGGTCGCCACCGCCGCCAGCGCGGTCTGGTCGCCCGACAAGCCGGCGGCAAAGAGGCGGCGGTAAAGCTCCACGATCTCGGCGTCGAGAGGTCGGGTCGCTCCGAAATCCAACAGCACAATGCGCCCAGTCTGGGCGTTATAGCGGTAATTCGCGAAGTTCGGGTCGCTCTGGACCTCGCCGAACTCGAAGATCTCCCGGAATAAAAGCTCGATGAGATCGGTGGCGATCTGTTGCCGAAGGTCGGCGTCGAGCGCTGCTGCCGTCTCGATTGGATCGCCGGCGACGAAGGACATGGTCAAGACGGTCGGGCTGCTCCAGTCCTCATAGTATTCGGGGATATCGAATTTCGGCGAGCCCCGCAGCCGTTTGCCGAAGCTCTCGAGGCAGCGACCCTCGCGCAGATAGTCGGTCTCTTCCCGCAGTTGGCGCCGCGCCTCGTCGAGATAGGGCGCGATGTCGAAACCCTTTGGCAACAGTCCGGACAGGCGGACCAAAGCGCCGACATTGGCAACGTCGCTGTCCACACTGCGCGCAACCCCGGGATACTGGATCTTCACCGCCACATCGCGCCCGTCGCGCAGACGTGCCCGGTGGACTTGCCCTATCGACGCTGCAGCGATCGGGCGGACATCGAAGGACTGGAACTGACCCACCCACCGGTCGCCCCAGCTCGTGCTCAGCACCTTTTTCAGCTGCGCCGGCGGCATGAAATGCGCATCGTCCCGCAACCGCGCGAGAATGTCGCTCAGCTCCGGTGGGAGAACGTCGCCGGCCTCCATCGACAGGAGTTGGCCGACCTTCATGGCGGCCCCGCGCATGTGGGCGAGTTCCTCGGTCAAGCGCCGGATATTGCGCGGGCTGATCACCAGATCGCGGAGAGATGGCCGAGATCCACGGCCTAGCGTCTGTGCAGCAGTCCAAGCGACATTGCCTGCTATTCCCGTGGCCATAGTGCCGAACCGGGCAAGCCGGGCCACGCGGCTGGACGGCACGGGCACAGGTCGCGCCATCGACGGGTTAGATGCATTCATGCGCATTGGCTCGCGGCTTCTGGCAATGCGGCAGCCAGGTCCATGCGCTAGCCTTCCGGCGACGTTTCAGGCCCATTCCCTGCTGGCGAGCACATCCGCTGCCCCGACCGTCGGCCGGAGGCTGCCATCAGTGCCAGCGCGGCCACGCCGACGCCGATCAGGGCGCCATTGATGAACGCGCCGGTGACGACCTGTTGCGCAAGGCTGAGTTTCTTCAGTTTCACAAGCGTGCAGAGTGCCATGGTCCATCCCATTCTTTGCTGAACGCGGGAAATAGGGCGGTTGGCGGGAAAACACATTGGGGCATGTGTGCCCTTCCGCGGCAGTTTGCCGCCAGAGCCTGCCGCCATCCGTTCGGTAGCGAGCGCAATTCCGAAGCAGGCTGGATGCGTTCAACGATTGTCGGAACAGGAAGTTCGCCCTAGGTGCAGGTTGCAAGCGCGGGTCTAGAGCCGGTAGCCAGCCTCGACGCAACGCCGAAGGAGGGCAGCGGATGTTACGACCGAGCTATCCCCATGAAGCACAGGCCGATTTGCCTGGTGTAGCCTTCTCGTCGATGCGCCATATGATCCTGGCACAAGCGACTGCGGCGAGACTTCGAGTATTGGAGGATGAGCCGGGTCACCTGACGGTGGAAACCGCCCATGGTCTGATCGGCCTACGTCCCGGTATAACTGCGGAGACTGCCGGTATGGTGGCGGCGCAGGATCCGCGCTGGCTGTTTGTTATGAAGAACGCCGTGATCCAGCAAATGCGTCAGATGTTGCCCGAGGTGGCTGAGGCGATGCGCTGGTCCGATGGCGAGGCCGCTGGCAGCCTGCCGCCCAATTTTCAGTTCATGCGCGCGGTTGAGGTCGAACAGCTTGGCCCGGTCTTCCTGCGCGTCACTTTGGAGGGTGAGGATCTGTCGAGCTATACCGACGCCTCAATCCATTTCCGCCTATTGCAGCCGCCGAAGGAGGTTGAGCCGGAATGGCCCTCGGTCGCGCCGAACGGATCGACTGTCTGGCCCGACGGACCGGGAGCGGCCCACCGGCCAGTCTACACCGCGCGCTCGGTCGATTATGCGGCCAAAAGGCTGGTCACGGATGTATTCATCCACGAGGGCGGGCGGACCACGGCCTGGGCGGAGGAGGTGAGAGCCGGCGAGCGTGGCCGCACCGTTGTCGGTTTGGTCGGTCCATCGGGAGGGGGCCTGATGGAGGCCGACCGAGTGTTGCTCGCGACCGACGAGACAGGTTTTCCTGCGGCGGCCCGCTTGCTCGAGAATCTTCCTGATGCGACGGGCGAGGTGCTGCTGGAGGCGGAGGACGGCGCAGCCTGCGCCTATCCGATCGAGGCACCGGCCGGTATGACCATTCGGTGGCTGGCGCGATCGCGGGGCCAGAGGCTCGCCGACGAGACGCTGGCATCGCTCGACGATTATGCCAACTCGCAAATCTGGTATGCGGGCGAAAAGGCCGACGCCCGCAAGCTGCGGGAGGCCGCGAAGTCGCGCGGCTTTGCCTCTTCCAATCTGCGCATATCCGGCTTTTGGGCGGCGCGAGGCTGACCCTAAGGACCGCGGGGGTCTCAGATCAGGCACCGAACCTCGGCGATGTGCTCTGGCCTGATCCCGCAGCAGCCGCCGATCACCTGGACGCCGCGGGCCAGCCAGCCTCGGCAATATGCGGCGTAATCCGCGGGTGAGATCATATTGTCGAACACCCATTTGTCGCCAATCTCGTCGCCGGTATGGGCATAGACCCCGACGGCGCCGCTCCAACAGCGGTCGACGATGTCGAGGCAGGCGTCCACATCCCTGACATCGGTATGCATGATACTGATCAGCGGCACGTTCTTCTGCCCGAGGGCGGTCAGCGCGTCGCCGAGAGCGTCACCGTCGAGGAGGCGGATCCCGCCCTCGCCATCCGCTTCGCAGGAGAGACCGACCCAAACGGGCAGGCCGCTCCGCTGCGCGCCGGCCAGTGTCACGAGCATCCGCTCGATCCCGATCATCATCTCCAGGACCAGAAAATCTGCACCGGCCTCAGCCATCACCGCCGCTTGCGCCGCCACCCCGTTTTCCAGATCGTCGAGCGGTGGGTTCCGCCCGGTCCAGGTCCAATAGGAAATCCCGCCGGCGACGAGCGCTTCGGGACACGCCATGTTGCTGCGCGCCTGAGAGGCCAGCTCCACCGCTCGGCGGTTGTACTCGACAAAATGCTCCTCGCAGCCTGCATCGCGCAGGGCGTGCCGGGATGTGGCGAAGGTGTTGGAGATCACGATCTCGGCGCCGTGGCGCAGATAGTCTTCGTGGATCTCGCATACGATATGCGGGTGGCTCAGTGTTCCGCCGCCGTTCCACGCATTGTCGAGCTGCGGCACGCCGCGCCGGTCAACCTCGGTACCGGTGCCGCCGTCGATCAGGATCCGCTCACCCTTGCCGATGCGATCCATCAATTTCTCGTACCGGGTCATTTCCTCTCCGTGAATGCCGACCACTCCTGTGGAAGCTAACCACCGTTGCCACCGGGAAGGGAGGGCTGACGGCGACCCAAATATCGCTGACACCGGCCTCTATGTTGGCTGTGGTTGCTAGCTCGACTTGAAAGTCATTGGACAGCGGCATCGGCTACGACTGCCGGCCACCGTGCGGCGTCGGCCCTGCGAGGATCGAGGCAATTGCGGGACCTCCGGTGCGGCCAGAGCTTGCTGTTCCGCTGTTTTTGGCTGGTCGTCTTCAGGTCCTGCTGTCGCTGCCGCCGCTCCCCGTGCGCAGCGAGACCGCGATGGACCACACAGCCTCTCGGGCCTTTGCGTCGGTCCCGGCTCGCATCGCTGCCGGTCCTGTGCCGGTGGGTCAGCGGTTTGCTTTCCGGGGCGTCTTGCAGTGGGCCGAATCACCAGGCGCAGAAACCCCGATTGACAGGCACACGCCGACGCGCGAAGGCTATCGCCGATGCATGATTTCGCCCCCGTCGGACAGGTCATCGGCAGGCTATCGATCGTGCTCGGTGCATCGATGCTGTTGCCGGCATTGGTCGACCTGATCGATGGTTCGGAGAACTGGCTCGCCTTCGTGCTATCGGGGTTCTTGACCCTGGCCGGCGGCCAGGCGCTGATTTTTGCGAATTCCGGCGGTGAGCGGCGCGGATTGAAGCGGCCACAGGCGTTCCTGCTGACCACCATCGTCTGGGTGATCCTGCCGCTCTTTGGGTGTCTGCCGTTCATCATCGGCGCACCGGGCGTCGGGTTCACCGATGCGTATTTCGAGGCGATGTCCGGCCTGACCACGACAGGTTCGACCGTGTTCAGCGCGCTCGACGAGGCGCCTCGGGGTATGCTGCTCTGGCGCGCACTGCTGCAATGGTATGGCGGCGTCGGCATCATCGTGGTCGCCATCGTCTTTCTGCCGGTGCTGAAAATCGGTGGGATGCAGTTCTTCCGGTCCGAGAGCTTCGACCTGGGCGGCGACATCCTGCCGCGCGCGACGGCGATCGCTGGCCAGCTCGCCTGGATCTATATCGCGCTGACGGTGGCCTGCATGCTGTCCTATTCCGCGGCGGGGATGTCGGCCTTCGACGCGCTCTGTCACGCCATGACGACGCTGGCGACCGGGGGCCTCGCCAATTACGACGACAGCTTCGCGAGCTTCGATCCGGTAGTCCATTACGTCGCGGTGATTTTCATGTGGGCCGCGGCGCTGCCCTTTCTGAACTTCATCCAGATCACACGGGGTCGGGCCAGGCCGCTGCTGACGGATCCGCAAGTACAGGCTTTTTTAGGGATCATCGCGGTGACGGCGGCGGTCCTAGTCACCTGGCAGGTGGCAGCGGATGATCGCGACTTCGAGCCTGCCCTTCGGGCCGCGCTGTTCAATGTCACCTCGGTTATCACCGGCACCGGCTATGCGACCGAGGACTACGGTGCTTGGGGGGGCATGCCTGCGGGGATTTTCTTTATCCTTGCCCTGATCGGCGGGTGTACCGGTTCGACCTCATGCTCGGCCAAGGTGTTCCGCTATCAGGTGCTGTTTGCGGCGCTCTCCGTGCAGATCCGGCGGATCCATTCGCCCCACGGGGTCTATCCGCTGCGTTATCAGGGTCGGCCGATCGAGCCGGAGGTCGTATCCTCGATCATGGGGTTCTTCTTCGTCTTCTTTACGGCGCTATCCGTCTGGACGATCCTGCTGTCGATGATCGGGCTCGACACGCTGACCGCAATCTCGGGCTCGGTCTCGGCGCTGGCTAATCTGGGCCCGGGTCTGGGGCCGGTGATCGGACCGACGGGGAACTTCGCGGGCCTACCGGATGTGGCGAAGTGGCTATTGGCTTTGGGTATGGTACTGGGAAGGCTGGAATTTTTGAGTGTGATGGTCCTGTTCATGCCGAGTTTTTGGCAGCGCTGAGTCTGTTCCGCCCCGCTGGCGCGGGCCGTCCGTGCCGCCGCGATGTCGACCCGGCCCGTGGTGGCGTGGGCGCCCGCGGCGGAGATGCGATCTCGGCGCGGGTTGAGAGGCCGCGGGGCACCCGGCGGTCCAGCCTACGGGTTAGGAGATCCGCGGCCCGTCGCGCTCGACTGCTGGGCACAGGTCTGAGCGTTGCTGCAGCGGTGCAGCAGACATCTGGTCCTATGGATCTGGTTTTCGGCGCGTGCTGGTTTTCGCCGAAAGGGTTTTCCTACCCCGAGAGCGTGGGCAGCGATGGCGGGATTTCCGAGGGAGCGGCCAACGGTGTATGCTGCGCGAAGTAAGACGACGGGAGGTCGGTATGGCAGGACCGCTGACAGGCGTGCGGGTGATCGATATGACCACCATGGTTTCGGGCCCTCTGACCGCCATGGTCCTGGCGGATCAAGGTGCCGA
>JBCCRM010000016.1:0-109229 GCA_039513195.1 Pseudomonadota bacterium
CTAGTCCTCTGAGAACAGGGCGGAACACGAAGTATAGGCCCGGGAAAGGGCGGCGTCGGCGCCAAAGGGTAGGTTGAGCAACGACGGGCGGAAGCCGGTCATGCCCCGGGCCGTCGGGTCGGCAACGTAGACCTTGGAGGGACATGTCCCTCTGAGCCGTCGCGAAACGGCAATCACGCGATCCCCCGCGGCGGCCTCGCCGGTCTTTGCTGCCTCAGGCCCGTCGTCCCAGTCAAGTCCGCGCCGCGCTTGGCTCTTTAAAGTCCTGATCTCACGAGCTTTTCGCGTAAAGAGTTGCAGCGGCTCTGAGGCGGCGACGCGTTTGTGAAGATCGACGGGACCGGCTGCTTGATGCCAGAGCATGGCACCGCTGCACCCCGACCCGGCGAGCCGGTAACATCTGAGCGGGAGTGCGCCCGGGGGTTTCCAAGCGCGTCCGGGGCAATATCTTCGCGAGATGTCGAAACGCTGCCTGCTCCCTGCCTGACCAATGCGCGCCTTCTCGCAGCTTTTGGAGGGGCTGGTCTTTACCCCCTCCCGCAACGCCAAGCTGCGGCTGTTGGAGGCATATTTCCGCGCGACACCAGACCCCGACCGTGGTTGGGCCCTCGCAGCGCTGGCGGGAGGGTTAGAGCTGCCCGCGGTCACGCCGTCGCGCATCCGGGGGCTGGTCGAGGAGCGCGTCGACCCGGTGCTATTCCGCTACTCCTACGACTATGTCGGCGATTTGGCGGAGACGGTCGCGCTAATCTGGCCGGGCGAGCCCGAGGGCGACCCTCCCCGGCTGTCGGAGGTTGTGGAGGCGCTCCGAAGCGCGGGCAAGGTCAAGGCTGGTGCGGTATTGGCGGGGTTCTGCGACCGGCTCGCGCCGTCGGACCGGCTGGCGTTGATAAAGCTCGCGACCGGGGGCATGCGGGTCGGGGTGTCGGCGCGGCTGGCCCGGACCGCGCTTGCGACAATGGGAGAGCGCCCTTTGGAGCGGCTCGAGGAGCTGTGGTTCGGGGTTGCCCCACCCTATCAGCCGCTCTTCGCATGGCTGGACGGTGGGCCGGAGCCGTCGGTGGACCTGTCGCTCGCCTTTCGCCCGATGATGCTCGCCAACCCGGTGGAGGATCGGATCGAGAGCCTGGACCCCGCCGCCTATCTGGCAGAATGGAAATGGGACGGGATCCGGGTCCAAGCGGCCTGCTTCGACGGCCAGCAAGCGCTTTATTCCCGTACCGGCGAGGATATTGGCCCAGCCTTCCCAGATATCCTGGGGGCCATGGCCTGGGAAGGTTGTGTGGATGGGGAGCTCTTGGTGGTGCAGGACGGTGTCGTCCAGCCCTTCGCGACGCTTCAGACGCGGCTGGGGCGGAAGACCGTCTCGGCCGGAATGCTGGCAAAGGCGCCGGCACATCTGAGGCTCTATGACCTCCTCCATGACGGACAGGAGGATGTGCGGGCGCTGCCCTTGGAGGACCGGCGCACGCGGCTGCAGCGCTGGCTCGCAGCGAACCGTCCGGCGCGTACCGACCTTTCGGAGAGCATCCCCTTCGAGACTTGGGGAGAGCTTGCTGCGCTACGCGACGGCGCCCGCGCCTCGGGCCAAGAAGGTCTCATGCTGAAGCGCCGGGAGGCGCCCTATACAGGCGGGCGACCGATGGGTCCTTGGTTCAAATGGAAGCGTGACCCGCTAACCGCGGACTGCGTGCTTGTCTATGCGCAGCGTGGGCACGGGAAACGGTCGTCCTTCTATTCGGACTATACCTTCGCGGCCTGGCGCAGCGGCGAAGCAGGAGAGGAATTGGTGCCGGTCGGTAAGGCCTATTCGGGTTACACGGACGAGGAATTGCGGCACCTGGACCGTTGGATCCGCAACAACACCGTCGACCGATACGGTCCGGTCCGCGCGGTGCGCCCGCAATTGGTGCTTGAGATCGCGTTCGACGCGGTTCAGCACTCGACACGGCACAAATCCGGCATCGCAATGCGCTTTCCGCGGATAAAGCGGATCCGCTGGGACAAGCCCGCGTCGGAGGCGGAGCGACTGTCGACCCTGGAGGGCTGGGTGGAGACGGCGGCGGAATAGGATGGCGGCCTTGGAAGAGGCCGCGGGCGTGCCCCCGCCACCCCCACCCACCCACCCAGGCGCCGGGGGCACGCGGAAAGACCCGACAGCCAGAGCGGGATCATGAGCTTCAGAGGGCGCGTAACCAGAACTGCATGGGCTTTTCCGTCTCCCCTGCTTGGCCGATCTCACGCCACGGGAAGTGCGCAATCAATCCGTCGACCGGCGCATAGCCGCGCTTTCGCCAGAAGGGATCAAGCGGGCTGTAATCGGGCGGACGCTGCGGGTGATCCGTCGGCCGGATGACCGCGCAGAAACAGGCGTAGCGTCGCCCGAGCGACCGAGCCTGCGCCTCGCGGTGGTCGAAAAAGGCGTGGCCGATCCCCCGCCCACGATAGTCCGGCAAGAGCACCGACTCACCGCAATAGAAGATCTCGTCGAGCCGACGGCCCCGTTCCGCAAAGGGTTGAGCGAACGCCTCCGCGTGGTCTTCCATCGGCGCGCCTGTGGCGGCACCGACCAGTCTGTCCCCGTCCCACGCGCCGACCACAACGGCCCCAGGGCTATCCGCATACGCGCGAAGATAGCTCTCCTCGTAGGCGCGGTCGCCGTCGTAGAGATAGGGATAGGCTCGGAAAACCTTGATACGCAGCGCTGCCAAAGCAGGCAGGGCATCGGCGAGATCGATACCCGACAGTGGCGCGATACGGCTCTCTCCGGCGGCTTCCATCACGGGACCATGGCCCGGCGGCGTAGGGAACCGCAAGCTCGGGTTCCATCAGGCACCGCCGCCCATGGCCGTATCGGCCGCGTGACGCGGCCGTCCCGTCCCGGTTACAGTGAGGCGTGCCTCGATGACCATGTTCTGACCCTCCACCGCAACCTCGTCGATCTGACGGTCGGCTGCGATGGAGACCGTCTCTGCCCCTGCCGCCGCGGCGGCGGCGGCGACGATCTCCCGCAGGGCGGTATCCGCGGCACGGAGAGCATCCTCCAAACCGTCGAAATCAGTCGGTCCCCCGGGCAAATGGGCGCGGAACCGACCCTCGGCGGGGCGGGTGACAACCACCTCTCGCCGGATCTCGACACGCCCAACCACAGCGCCGATGGCATTAGCGACGTCGGCATCGGCGTCGATCATCAGCTGGGCACTCAGGAGCTCCGCTATCGGCGGATAATGGGTCGCGGCGGAAGCGCCAAGGGCGATGAGCGGCGCGCCTAGACCCACCGAGGGGCGCAGAAAGCCGCGGTGCCGGTCGAGGGCCAGGCGACTTAGAAGGGTACCCGAGGGTTCGGCGGCATCGATCCCGTCCGCCGCCGCCGCCGCATCGACGATCACTTCGGCCGATCGGCGGTGCAAGGCCGCCAGAACCGCGCCTGCCAGCGCCTCCGGCCCAGCTGCCAACGGGCGACCATTGGCCCCGAGCTGTCGCGACAGGAGCTGCCCCGCCTTGCGCGCCGCTGCCGTGTCCCAATCGGCCATCGCGCCGGTGATGTGGGCGGCATCGGTCGGGGTGAAGCCTGCCTCCGCGAGCAGCCCCCGGGCCAGAAGCCGCGCAAAAGCGGTCCGGTCCGGCCGAGTGTTCAGCAACGCTTGCAAGGCGATCGGCGCAGCATCGAAGCGCGCCAGAAGCTCCGCCTCCCTCGGCTTCAATCCGCGGCTGTCGCCCTGTCCTGTGGCTACCGCGAAACCGGCGTCGAGCGGATGGGGCCGCGACCGCGCGGATTGACGGTCGAGCGCCTCGTGGATCGCCGCGCCGTGCTCCGCGGCTAGAAGCGCCACCGGCACCACCCGCCGCGGGCCTAGCGCGATCCCCAAGGCCTGCCCAATCTCGCTGGAAAGATGCACTTGCGAGTCGCCGCCGAGGCCATGGGTCTGCATCGCGACCGCTTCGACCATCGTCCGGTTGCCGCCGACTGAAGCACCGTCCGGATCCAACCGCGGCCGACCCTCTGCCAGGACCGCAACATCGGTGGTGGTGCCGCCGATATCCGAGACGATCGCCGTCTCCTCGCCGCTGAGCCAGGCCGCCCCCACGAGGCTCGCCGCAGGACCCGAGAGGATCGTCTCCACCGGTCTCTCCCTTGCGAGCGCCGACGAGATCAATGCACCGTCGCCGCGCACCACCATCAGGGGCGCGGCGATCCCCCTTGCCGCCAAGAGACCCTCGGTGGCGACGATCAGCCGGTCGATCATCGGGATTAATCGGGCGTTCAACAAAGCGGTGAGCGCCCGGCGCGGGCCACCCACCTTGCCCGTCAACTCATGCGAACAGGTGATCGGTAGATCCGTCTCCGCCTGGATGATCGTCCGGGCGGCGCATTCATGGGCGGGATTGCGCACCGAGAAATGCCCACAAACCGCGAGTGCCGCGACGTTGAGTTTGGCAAGCGCGGCCCGCAAGGCAGCGGCATCGAAGGTCGCTCGCTCCGCGCCCATGGCATCGTGCCCGCCAGACAGAGCAATGAGCGGGGTGTCTTCCAAGGCTGCGCCCAGCCCTTGGCGCGACAGATCGGCTGCGTCGAAGCCGATCATCACCAAACCTGCCGGCGCGCCTTTCCCCTCGACCAGCGCATTCGTGGCAAGCGTGGTCGACAGTGAAACGAGAGAAACGCGGTCCGGCCCGACCTCAGCTTCGGCGAGTACCGCGGACAGCGCAGCCCCAATGCCCAGGCTGAGATCGCCATGGGTGGTGAGCCGCTTGGCCTTTGCGATCATGCGTCCCCGCCGACCGGCCGTCGAGGCCTCCTCCATCACGACCGCGTCGGTGAACGTCCCGCCGGTATCGATGCCGATCGAGACCTGACCCTCGATCCCTGCGGAATGGCCCTGCATCGCGCCCCCATGCCCATCGGAGGCGTCTGGCTAACAGCTGCAGATCCCCATGGCCAGATATCCAGCACTTACGGGTTGGCGGCGCATCCGAGGCCAGGGCCCCGAATGCGCAATTCTCGGGCGAATTCCTCCGCGCTTAGGCGGCGCGGCTCCGGGCAACGATCTCTTGATCCGACGTGTCCTCTGACTCTGTCAGACGGCGGGTTGAGTCGGCGACCTGCCCGACACCATCGCGGACGCACGCCAACAACATGCGCGTTTCAAGGTCAAGACGCGCTCCCTGCGTCATCAGATACTGCTCAATCACGAACTCGATGTTGGTTAGCGGGAGATGAACCCTACTCATCACCTCCGATATCCGCTCCCGTTCCGAGCGGGCGTGGCATTTAACCATTGCGCCTGTCACTCCGTCGTTTGTGTTGCGCTTGTGCTCAACATTCTGTTTGCCGGATTTGCCTCATAACCCGGTCTACAAATTGTCGATGTAGTTGGTTAATCAGGTGTAAACACAATATCTCGCTTCCGGATCCGCTGGCGCCAATTTTTCATAAAACCTTGAAAAATCAGTCGGTTGTAGATCAATGATTTTTTATCCACGATGATCGCTGGCAAGTGACCCAACGGTAATCTCGCGTTTGCGGCCGAATCCCGGCACGCGCCGGAGCAAAAATCCGGCAGCGGCGAGGCCCCGGCGCACCCGGCCCGCTGCGGTATAGGTGGCCAACGTCCCCCCGGGCGCTGTTCTGCGTCCGACCGCAGCGAGGAGCTGCGGCTCCCACATTTCCGGATTTCGAGCGGGCGCAAAGCCGTCGAGGAACCAGGCATTCGCTTTTCCCTTCCAGGCAGGCACCGTCTCACGGGCATCGCCCAAAACCACCTCCAGCCGCGCGTCACCAAAGTCATAAAGGCCACCGCCTCGCCAGCGCCCGAGGAGTTCCGCCGCTTCCACAGCCAGTTCTGGCCAGGGCGAGAGCGCGCGCGCCATCTGCGCCCGGCTAAGTGGCGCGATTTCGAAGGACGTCATTCGCAACTCCGCGCCCGGCGCAGCAACGTTTCTCCAGAGATGCCAGGAAAGCAGGAACGACAACCCCGTGCCAAACCCCAATTCGGCGATCTGAAATCCGCTGGCAGCCGATCCCCAACGCTCGGCGAGGCGGTTGCCCTGCAAGAAGACATGCGCGGTCTCTGCCAGCCCGTCTTCGCGGGCATAATAGGGATCCGCATAGCGCACCGAAACCGGCACATCGCCGTCTTCCCAGCGAATGTCCGCAGATGGTTCCGCATGGCTCATGGGCGAATCCTCTCGCCGCGCGCCCCGTTGGGCCGATTGACACCCTCTTCTTTTAACGCGAGACCGCGCCAGGGGGAGTAGAGCGTTGGAGCCAAGGGGGATGGAGACCATCGAGGCACTGCAGAACGGCTATAGGCAGTTCCGCAGCGGATCGTATCGCCGCGATCGAGCGCTCTACGAGGCGCTCGGCAGCGGTCAGAGCCCAAAGATCATGATAATCGCCTGCGCGGACAGCCGCGCCGATCCGGCCTCGATCTTCTCGGCGGCACCGGGACAACTCTTCATCGTGCGCAACGTCGCCAATTTGGCACCGCCTTACGAAACCAGGGGCACCTATCACGGGGTCAGTGCGGCCGTTGAGTTCGCCGTGACCGGCCTTTGCGTCCGGCATATCGTCGTGATGGCCCATGGCGGCTGCGGCGGCATCAAAGCCTCTCTGACCGCAGCGGAGAGCGGGCCAGTCGGAAGCTTTATCGGGCCTTGGGTGTCGATCCTAGACCAGGCTCGAGACGCCGTCTTGGCGGAGGGCCATGCCGACCCGCAACGGGCCCTGGAACATCGTGGGGTGGGTGTGTCGCTTGGAAATCTGATGACATTTCCCTTCGTTGCGGAGGCCGTCGCGGCGGGTCGGCTTTCGCTGCACGGCGCCTGGTTTGCCATTGCAACGGGCGAGCTCTTTTGGCGCAACCCTGCGACGGGCGTGTTCGAGGAAGTGGCCACCTGACCGAAATGGACACAGGATCGCAAAGAGATGGTCGAACGGGTCGATGTGGCAATCGTCGGTGGCGGAGTGTTCGGGCTTTGGACCGCTTATCACCTCGGTGAGGCAGGGCTAAAGGTGGCGGTCTTGGAGGTGGAACGGGCAGGCAGCGGCGCATCCGGAGGGCCGGTAGGCGCCCTGACGCCGCACATGCCGCGCGGCTGGCGCCCGTTCAAAGCCTTCCAACGGGATGCACTGATGGACCTGCCCATGGTCTCCGATCTCCTGCACGCGCAGACCGGCATCGATATCGGCTATCGGCGTGTCGGCCGGCTGACACCCTTGCGGGACAACGCCGCGCGGATGCGCGCCAGCCAACAGATCGAGGCGGCGGAGACCCACTGGCAGGGATACGCGCGCTGGACGGTTCACAAGACCCTGCCCGACGCAGCGCGCGGCTGGCTGTCGGACGATGCCTGCGCTCATGGCTTGCAGGGCGATACCCTCTCGGCTCGCTTGACGCCGACCGCCTATCTCGGCGCGCTGCGGGCCGCCGTGGCGCAACGGGCCTCGCTGAGGGAGGGCTGGCGGGTCCATGAGGTCCGGTCCGACCGGCTCCGCGCGGACCAAGGGGATTTGATGGCAGCACAGGTGGTGCTGGCGGGCGGTTGGCGCGCCCTGGCGCCCCTGGTGCCGCAGCCCGATTTGCCGCCGATGCGTGGGGTGAAGGGCCAGGCCGCGTTGCTGCAATGCGCGGCGCCTGCGGATCTGCCGGTGTTGCATGCCGACGGTATCTTCGTCACCCGCCAAGGTCTGGAGCGTGTCGCCGTGGGATCCACCTCCGAGCGGGACTGGACGAGCGACGGACCGGACGCGGCGCTCGACGACCTCCTCCGGCGCGCACGCCATCTCGTGCCACCCCTGGCCAATGCCCCGGTGATCGCCCGATGGGCCGGCATTCGCCCGCGCGGGCCAGGCCGGGAGCCGCTGGTTGGGCCATTGCCTGGCGCGCCGCATCTGATCGCCGCCACGGGCGGGTATAAAATCGGTCTGGGCATCGGGCACCGGGTGGGAGCCGCGATCGCCGCGCTGATAACCGGTCAAGCCGGGCCGCCTCTGCCGGAGAGCTTCTTGCCGTCCGCCTTTCATGACCCTGCCCAACGATCGAAGACGGACAACTGAACCCGTTCTCGCATCCTGCCCCAAAGGCTTGACGGCGAATGGCGCTCGGCATCAAACAGGGGCAAAGCGTGCCCCACTGCACGCGCCACCGTGGGAGAGTTCCATGGGTTTGGGTGTCAGTCTGATCGCCGAGCCGCCCCGCAGCGGCATCCTGGCGCGCAAGCGATTTCATCTCGCCGAACTATTGGAAGTGTTTCAGGGGGTTTTGCATCTGCCGGCCCCTCTCGACCGGCTCGCGCGATTTACGGTGGGCGAGTCGGCGGCGCGCGCGCATCTGACCCCGCTGGAGGCGCCGGTAACCTTCCGGATCGACGACCGAGGCCGATTGCTGGTCACGGCCCCGACCCAGATGACCGGACCTGGCTATCACCAGCAGGTCGTCTCTGGTCTGACCGAACTCGCCCGCCACCAGCGCTTTTACTGGGACGAGAGCGGCAACGCCTCCGACCCAGCGAGCTATTTCGCGGACCGCGATTTCCCGTCGCTGCAAAGGGAATTCGCCTGGGATCTGGCCCGCTTGTCGCGCCGCTTGATGCGCGAGGCGGGCGGGGTAGACATCGGTCTGCCCGACGATCTGGTGCCGCTCGACACCCCCTGTTTTGCACGCACGCAGCGCGGCCCGCGGGATCGGCAGTTTTTCGAGGAGGCCGCCAACCCCGACACGGCCGAACAAAGTGCGGCGGACCACTTCCCCTGGTGGGATAGCGGGCTGACCGGGCGCACGGCGCTTGGTATGGCGGAGGCGTTGGCCTGGTCGGTCTTCCCGTGGCGCGCAGGACTTTACGACAGCGAGCGGGTTGTCGGTGAGGTGATCAGCGAGCTGGCAACCAAGACCCGGGGCGAGGAGGACTTGGACGGCCGCCTCGGGCTGTCGGAGCTTACCGAAATTCTGGCGGCTGAAATGGATCTGGGCCCTCAGCCGGACGGTCCCGGATTTTTGCGGGGCCGGGTTTTGCGCCCGCTGACGGGCGGGTGGAAGATCGCCTTGCCCGGCCATTTCACCTCGCGCTTCGACAGCAAGACAAGCTGTGTCAGCTATTGGTTCAAGGACAGGGAGGTGCACGCCACCACCTATGCTGCGCACGAGCGAGAGCTGAACTTGGAGGCCGAGGCGGACGCAGCCATGGGCGAGATCAGTGAAATGCGCGATGAGCATTTGTTCGTCGCCGATTTCGGTGCGGCCAGAGGTCAGGACTGGGAGGCAGTCGAGCTAGAGGGGCGGGTGCGCACACCGGGCGGGCTGGCGATCGTATCGATCTTGGTCGAGGGCGACGCCGACCGGGATTGGGCGCTCGACACTTTCCGATCCATCCGCTTTGACCAGGGCGGGCAGCAGCACCCCGAACGGCAAGCCGCGTCCTTCTGAAGGCCGACGGTCGCCGGGGGAACGACGCGGCGGTCGGCCCGGCGCAACCACACGGCGAATCAATTCTTTGCGAATAGCGGAGGGCCGTTCCACCCACCAAGATGAAATTTTTAGCCCGTGCCACGGCCCCCCAAAAGTTTTTTTAAACACCCGGCGCTTCGCGAGAGAGTTTCTTTTCGGTATCTTTTCCCAATCAGAATCACCTCGAAGACCGCGTCGCAACCCAGAAACTGCGGCTTATGGAGGGGGGAACGGATGACCAGAAGGCCCGTGATACTGGTCACCCGCCGGCTAGACCCGGCGTCACACCAACGTATGAGCCGCGATTACGAAGCGGTTCTAAACGAAACCGACAAAAGCTTCTCTAGTGATGAGTTAGCTAAGTTGTGTCAGCATGTAGATGGTGTAATTGCTTGTAACGGCGAACAATTCAGCGCCAAGGTGATCAGTGAGTTCCCCCCACGCATGCGGGTCATCGCCTGCAGCACGTATTCCGCGGGTATGGTGGATCTGGAAGCCGCAAGGTCAGTCGGTGTGATCGTCACACATTCCGGCGACCCGAGCCTTTCGCCACAAGACGCCTCGCGGACGCTCGATGCGGTCGACGCGGTGTTCAAAGGTTATGCACCGCCCGACCGCTTAGCCTGATCAAGGGATCACTGCGGAAGATCGCCTTCGACGCCCTCGACGAACCAATTCATGCCGAGCAGCATGTCATCGCTGGCAACTTCGCCTGCGGCCAACCGCTCGGTTCCGTCGCGGTCAAAAAGCGGTCCCGTGAAAGGATGCACGGCCCCGAGCCGAACGGCCTCCTCAACCTCTTTTGCCTCGGCGGCGATGTCATAGGGCATGTTCCAATAGGGCGCCATTACCACCTCGCCGGCATCGAGGCCTTTCCAGCTATCTCCGCTCTCCCAGGTACCGTCCAATACCGCTGCCGTGCGTTGGACATAGTAGGGCGCCCAGTTGTCGATGATTGCGGTGAGCTGTGAGGACGGTGCAAACCGCGCCATGTCGGAGGCCTGGCCGAAGGCGAGCACGCCGGCCTGCTCCGCCGCCTGGAGCGCCGCCGGACTGTCGGTGTGCTGCATGATGATGTCCGCATCCTGAGCAATCAGCGCCTTGGCCGCATCCGCCTCGCGGCCCGGATCGTACCAAGTGTTCACCCACACGACCTGGACGGTGACTTCCGGGTTCACCGCCCGCGCGGCCAGGGCGACTGCATTGATGCCCCGCACAACCTCCGGGATCGGGTAGGAGGCGATGTAGCCAATCTTGTTCGTCTTGGTCAGGCGCCCAGCAACCGTGCCGATGATGTGCCGCCCCTCATAGAACCGTGCGGAGTAGGTCGACACATTGTCGGCCCGCTTGAACCCTGTCGCATGCTCGAACTTCACGTCGGGAAACTGCTCCGCCACCTTCAAGGTCGGATCCATAAAACCGAAGGAAGTGGTGAAGATCAGACCATGCCCCGAGGCCGCGAGCTGACGGATTACACGCTCGGCATCCGGACCCTCGCTGACGCTTTCGACGAAGGTCGTCTCCACCCGATCGCCGAACGCAGCCTCGACCGCTTGACGGCCTTGGTCGTGCTGATAGGTCCAGCCATGGTCGCCCACCGGGCCGACATAGACGAAGCCCACCTTCAGATCGGCGGCTTGCGCGATGCCGAACGCGAGGATCGCCGCAGCGGCGAAGCAAAGAGTGCGTAGCATTGGGATCTCCCAGTCGATTCGTTGCCAACATGTTAATGGCGGCGACCCTCTGCGGTACTGGGAAATGCTGCGCCGCGGCATTGCACGGCCTGGACCCCGCAGGCGCCACTGTCGTCGCCCGCGGGGAAACCGATTGCGATCAAACCGCAATCTTGATTTTGTCGACCGCCTTGATCAGGTCGGCGGGCTTGGTGAAGCGCACGCCATGGCGCGGGTTCTTGTTCTTCAGCTTGGCCTTCATCTCGTAATCGATCGCCAGTTTCGCGCAGGTCTGGGCACGCGACTTCTCACCGACAATCAAGGACACCTTGAGATCGGCCAATTCCTTTGCCGCATTCGCCGGGAAGCCGAGCTTGCTGGCGAGGGACGGACCGTCGACCTGGGTCGAGACATAGATACGGTAGGTCGGGGATTTCAGGAATTCGCGGATCACCTTTTTTTCAATGAGCTCCGTGACCCAGCTCTTCGCTGACTCGTAGAGTTCCCGGAAGATGGGGCTAGAAACCGCAAAGGCGTGACCCTGGCTTGCGATCATGCCCTGCTTGCTCGCCACATCGAGCCGGTCGATGTACACTTTTCGCGCTTGCTTGGCGAAACCGTCGATGCCTTTTACTTTGACCTTGGGTGGGTTGGAGAAGAACGTGTCGTAGAGCTTGGCGTCATCGCGCTCGGTCGACATCGCGAAGACCAAGGTGGAAGCGAGCCCTTTGTCTTTGACGTAGCTCACGAAGCAGTTCCACCGGTCTCTGTTCTTCTGCATGGTCTTCAAAAGCTGTCCAGCCATGGCTTTACCCTCTCCGCTTTCAGTTGATGCTGAAGATGGGTGCGCCAATCCGCGTTTAAGGTTCACGGCATCCCAAGAAATTTAAGGAGAGTTCGACAGCGCAGCGCCCTAAGGCAATGGATTGAACTGCGATAACAGCCGAAATCACCCGCCTCCGGTCGGTTCTTCCTGGGTCACCGCTCGGCGCGGAAGGGCCGGCCGATGGCGGCGGGCGCGTTGGCTTTGGTCAGCGCCTCGTCGCGGGAGATGATCACCAGCGCCACCACCGTCGCCAAATAGGGCGCCATGGCAAGCCACTGGCTGGCGACTGCGATGCCCCAATCCTGGCCGAAGAATTGCAGCTGCGTGACGCCCGCGAAAAGGAAGGCGCCGGCCACCAGCCGACCCGGGCGCCAGGTAGCGAAGACCACCAAGGCGATTGCGATCCACCCACGGCCTGCGGTCATGTTCTCCCCCCACATCGGCGTGTAGGCGAGGCTGAGATAGGCGCCGCCCACCCCCGCAGCGGCACCTCCGAAGAGCGTCGCGAGCGACCGGATCAGGATTACCGGATAGCCGAGCGCGTGGCCTGCATCCGGGTTGTCGCCGATGGCCCGCAGCGCCAAACCCCAACGGCTGCGCGACAGAAACAGCGCCACCGCGACGGCGAGCGCCAGCCCGGCATACACGAGCACGTCGTGGTTCAGCAAAATCCGCCCGAGCGCGGTCTCCGACACCAAGGGGATAGAGAGTTTCGGCAGCGCTGCGACTGTCTGGCCCACATAGGGCTGCCCGATCAGCCCCGACGCGCCCAGCCCGAAGATGGTCAATGCCAGCCCGGTCGCCGCCTGATTGGCAAGCAGCAGCAGCGAGACCACCACAAAAACGCCGGCCATCGCGGCCGACGCGGCGGCCCCGGCAAGGATACCGAGCGCCTGCGACCCGGTGGCAAAGGTCGTCGCAAACCCCGCGACAGCGCCAACCAGCATCATCCCCTCCACCCCCAGATTGAGGACTCCGGCGCGCTCGGCCACCAGCTCGCCCAACCCCGCCCAGATGAACGGCGTGGCCGCAATAACGACAGAGGCGAGGAACGCCTCCATCACGCGAGCCTCGGCTGGCGGAGGACCAGCCGATAGCGGATCAGGGTATCGGCGGCGAGGAGGAAGAACAGCAGCATGCCCTGGAAGATGCCCGTTACGTTCTTGGGCAGCTTCAGAAGGATCTGCGCGTTTTCTGCGCCGATATAGCTGACGGCCAGCACGAGCGCGCCGAGGATGGCGCCCGCCGGGTTCAGTCGACCCAGAAAAGCGGCAATGATGGCGGTAAACCCGTAGCTCGCCGCGATGTCGGGCTGCAGCTGCTGGACGGTCGCGGACACCTCGATGGCGCCGGCGAGCCCCGCCAACCCGCCGGACAGAAGCAGGGCGAACCATGCTGTACCGTGGGCGGAGAAGCCGGCGAAAACCGCAGCCCGAGGGGCAGCGCCAGCGACCTTGACCGAAAAGCCGCGCAGGCTTCGCGCCATCATCACCGCGAGCACGACCGGAACCGCCAAGGCGATCAGCGCCCCGGCGTGGAGGCGTGTACCCTCCAGGATTACCGGCATCAGCACGGCATCCGGAAAGTCCCGGCTCTGCGGAAATCCGAAACCCAGCGGATCGCGCCAGGGTCCACGCACCAACCAGTCGAGCAACAGCGCCGCCACATAGGTGAGCATCAGCGAGACCAGGATTTCATTGGCGTTGAAGCGCGTGCGCAGAGCAGCCGGGATGGCGCCCCAGACCATGCCCCCGGCAATGCCGGCAGCAAGGTAGATGGGAAGCCACAGAGCGCTACCGTCCTGTGGCATCGCCAAGGCCACCGCACCGGAGGCGATGGCGCCGAGCGTATACTGACCCGCCGCCCCGATGTTCCAGACATTGGCGCGGAAAGACACCGCTAGCCCCGCTGCGATCAGGGCCAATGGAACGGCCTTTACCAAAACCTCCGCCCGGCCATAGGCATCCGCGAAGGGCGAGGCAAAATAGATCCACAGCGCCTGGAGCGGCTGTTGTCCCAGGGCCGCGAGGAAGGCCCCGCCAAAGATGAGCGTGAAGGCGATCGCGATCACCGGGGCTGCAACCGCCATCAGGCCGCTTGGCTCCGCCCGAGGCTCCAGCGCCAGCCTCAAGCCGCCGCCCCCATCATCAGTCCAAGCCGTTTCGCGTCGAGAGCGGCCACAGGCTCTGCCGTGCTGAGCCTTCCAGCCCTCATCACGGCGATCCGATCTGCGAGACCCATCAGTTCCTCGAGATCCTGGCTGATGACCAAGACCGCCGACCCAGCCCCGGCCAAGGCGAGCAGCGCCTCTCGGATCACCCTGGCAGCACCTGGATCGACGCCCCAAGTGGGCTGGCTGACCACCAAAACAGCTGGCTCGCGCAGGATTTCGCGGCCCACAACGAATTTCTGCAGATTGCCGCCGGATAGGCCGCCCGCGCGCGGCTTGGCGTGGCCGGCGCGAACATCGAACCGCGCGCGCACCCGCTCGGCCCAGTCCCGCGCGCCACTGAGGCGAACCCAACCGCGCCGCGCGAGATCCGCCGCGCGATGATGGCTGAGCAGGATGTTGTCCGGCAGATCCATCTCGCCCACGGCGGCGTGGCCGTTGCGGTCCTCCGGCACATAGCCGGCACCTGCGAGGCGACGCGCGGTTGGCCCAAGGCGGCCCATCGACCGCCCGTTGATCTCGACCATGGACGGATCGGGCGCGAGCCGTTCGCCGATCAGGGCTGCCATCAACTCCGACTGCCCCTCGCCCGCCACACCGGCGATGCCCAATATCTCGCCACCGCGCACTGAAAGCTCAATTCGGTCGAGTGCGCGACCGAAGGGCGGGACCGCCGGCAGGCTCAGGCCCGCGACGCGGAGCTTGGTCTCACCCCCCGCCTTCGCGCTGCGCCGCGGTAGGGCCTCGACCTGTTCGCCCACCATGGCCGCAGCCATTTCCGAAGGCGGGGCCGACCGCGGATCCAGCCGTGCCACCACACGCCCCTGGCGCAGGACCGTCGCACTGTCGCAGAGCGTCGAGACCTCCGCCAGCTTGTGGGTGATGTAGAGGATCGCCACCCCCTCCGCCGACAAGCGGTTGAGGGTTGCGAATAGGCTCTCCACCTCCTGCGGCGTCAGCACGGACGTGGGTTCATCCATGATCAACAGATGCGGAGATTGCATAAGGCAGCGGATCACTTCGACCCGTTGCTTCTCGCCCGCCGAGAGGCTGTGGACCGCACGGTCAGGCTCGATCACCAGCCCATACTCTGCCGAGATCGCCGCTACCTGCGCCCGCACGGATCGCAGGGATAGGCCCGGGATCGCGAGCGCGATGTTTTCGGCGACGCTGAGCGCATCGAAGACCGAGAAGTGCTGGAAGACCAGGCCGATCCCCAAGCGCCGGGCCATTGCTGGGTCGGAGATGACAACTGGCGCGCCCCGCCACCGGATCTCGCCCGCGCTTGGCGCCAAGAGGCCGTAGAGCATTTTTACGAAGGTCGACTTCCCGGCGCCGTTCTCGCCAAGTAGAGCGAGGCGTTGGCCTGGGGCGATGCTCACATCGACGGTGTCGACCGCGGTGAAGCTGCCGAAACGCCGCGTCAGACCTTGCGCGTCCAAGAGCGCCGCCTCGCCCATGCCGTCTTGTCCCGCCTCAGATCCGACCCGCCACAGTAGATCGCGACGGCGGCGAGCACGCAAGCCCGGCTGAGCACGCCCTATGACACGCGGCTGCTCGCCAAGAGCTGATCCCAGGCCCGACGCATGATCTCGGAGGTTAGCACTGGCTCGATCCCCTCATAGGCGCAGATCGCCTGAGCCTGCTCAATCAAGAATTTTGGGTGGAAAGCCTGAAAGCCGAATTCCGGGTGCTGCCCATAAAGATCGACGAGGACATAGGCCAGCACCTCCTCGTTCAGCCGCAGATCGCACTGCGAGGCTGTAGAGACGAAGATGCGGATGAACGCCTCCCGATCCGGAGAGCCGATCAGGATCTTGTGGCGCAACCGGCGCAGACCCGCATCGTCGAGCAGATCGTTGGGCGGCGTGTTCGTCGAAAAGACCATCAGGAGGTCGAAGGGCGTTTGGAATTTCCGCCCGGTGTCGAGGGTCAGGTAGTCGACCTTCTTCTCCAGCGGGATGATGAGGCGGTTCACGAAATCCTGCGGTTTGTGGCGCTGGCGGCCAAAGTCATCGACCACGAAGATCCCGCCCGCAGCCTTGAGCTGCGTCGGTGCCTCATAGACCCGGCTCGTCGCACTGAATGTCAGGTCGAGCATGTCTAAGTTCAGCTCGCCTCCCGCGATCACCGCAGGCCTGCGGCAGGCGACGAAGCGCATATCCTGCCCGTCGCGGCGGCGGAGCGCACCGTCCTCCGCAGTCTCTTGATCCAGGGGCACATGCACCGACGGGTCGAAGAGGGTGATTACCTGGTTGTCGACCTCGATCGCATGGGGCAGGAACACGACGCCCTGATAGCTCTGGCAAAGCGCCTCGGCGATGGAGGATTTGCCGTTCCCCGCCGGGCCGTAGAGGAGGATCGAGGCCCCGGAATTGGCCGCCGGGCCGATCTTGCGCATCACCGTGTCCTCGATGACCAGGCCGGAAAACACCTCGTCGAGCCGGGCGCGGGTCAGCACCTCGTCCCGGACAGATTGTGCCCGGGCCTGGGCAAGAAAGGCGTCGAGCGTCACCGGCGTGGGCCCCACCCATTCGGAGAGGGCGAAGGCCTCTGCCGCCCAGTTGCGCCCGCGATCCGTGGGCATGAACCGCATCTCCGCGTGGAAATTGGCGTTCGGTTGCCCGCGATGCTCGACCAGACCGCGCAGGCGCGCGATTTCCAAAAGCTCCTCGACCACGCGTACGCGGAGCCGCATCGCCCGGGAGATTTCCGACGGTCTCTCGCAGCCGAGGCGGACCACGATCTTCATCATCAGCCCCAGGAGGAACCCCTCCTCCAACCCCGTCTCGGCCGCTTTGCGAGGGGCGAGGGGGACTGGGGTACTGCCTTCCAGATCCGACGGATGCATGGTCATGGTCATCAAATCCGCCTATGCCGATTGCCAATGGCCCGATGCCTTGGCTCCCCACAGCACCTGGCGCGATGCCTCGCAGGCTTCCCGACCCGATTGCAAAGCGGCGCCCTGACAGGAGTGTTTGCCCCAGGCTGGGTTTCAGCCTGGTTTATGGGCATGGAGGATTGTGGATGAGGTTACGCTGCCGCCCAATCAGGCGGTGCCGCGATAAGGTTCGACATAGACAAGAGCCATGTCCCAGGGGAAGAAGATCCAGGTGTCCTGGCTCACCTCGGTGATATAGGTTTCGACCAGCGGCTTGCCTTTCGGCTTCGCATAGACGGCTGCGTAATGCGCGTGGGGATAGCGCGCACGGATCAGCTCGAAAGTGCGGCCCGTGTCGACCAGATCGTCCACGATCAGAACCCCTGCTCCGCTGCCAGCCAGCGCCTCGTTCGGCGTCTTCAGGATCTGAGCGGGCGCTTGGCTCTGATGGTCGTAGGACTTAACGCTGATCGTGTCGACGAGCCGGATGTTCAGCTCCCGGGCCACGATACAGGCTGGGACCATCCCGCCCCTTGTGACGGCAACCACAGCGCTCCATTGCCCCTCGGCCCCGGGACCCTGCCCGTCGAGCCGCCAGGCGAGGGCGCGGCTGTCGCGGTGCATCTGCTCCCACGAGACGTGAAAGCCCTTCTCATGCGGCAGTTTCTCGGTCATGCCTCGCCCCTCGCGTCGTTCACCGGTGGGCTCCAGCATTAGGCGTGGGCGACCACCGAGTCGAGGGCGCGGGCAAGGGTGCGGATTTCGTGGGCGGCGGGCGACCGGCCGGCGATCTCGGTCACGCCGGTGCCTGACATGAACGCCTCGCAGAACGCCAGGCGCGCCCCGATCCGGGTCGACATGACCGGCGCGCCAGAATTCAAAAGCTCGCCGGTCGCGCTGTCGACCACGCGGCCCCGGGGCGGCACCCGGTTCAGAACGACGGCGTGGGGCAGCTTCTCGCGCCGAACCATGTCGAGCGTGTCTGCCGACGCCCAGATATCGGGCGCGGATGGCTGACAAGGGATCAGCGCAAACTGCGCCGTGCGCATGGCACCGCGCCCCACTGCACCGGCCGCGCCGGGAGAGTCGACCAAGACGAAATCCGCCTCCCTCGCGGCGTGCAGGATATCGGACCGGGCACGCCATTCCGTGCTGTCGACCAGGTCCAGATCCGTGGGCTTGATCGCACCGTTCTGTTTCGTGCGCACGCCGAACCAATCGGTGGTGGAGCGTTGCGGGTCGAGGTCGATAACCCGAACCCGATCGCCGGCCTGGCTCAGCGCCACCGCCAACTGCGTCACCAATGTAGATTTACCCGCACCGCCCTTTTGCTGCGCAAACAGGATCACGCGGCCCTGGCTGGCCATCCTGCACCCCTCCCCTTGCCATTTTGTCGCATGCTAGGCTGTGGGGCTGCGTCAGCCAAGACCGTTCGCTCGCCTCCGGCGTGTATTTTCGAGACGGGCCGCGGTTTGGACGGATCACCCGCCGGGTTGGCTAGCGCCCTCTTCCTGGTGCCAGCCAGCGAACTTGCGGCAGGTCTCGCCGATCCAGCGGCAGACCACATAGAAGACCGGCGTGAAGATCAGACCGAAGACGGTGACCCCAAGCATGCCGGAGAAGACGGCAGTGCCGAGCGCTTGGCGCATTTCCGCCCCCGGGCCGGTGGCGATGACCAGAGGTACGACGCCGAGAATGAAGGAGAACGCCGTCATCAGGATCGGGCGGAGGCGGAGGCGGGCGGCATCGACCGCCGCCTCGACCCGCGAGAGGCCACGGTCCTCACCCTGCCGAGCAAACTCGACGATCAGAATCGCGTTCTTCGCCGATAGCCCGACCAGCACCACCAAGCCAATCTGCGTCAGGATGTTGTTGTCCATATCCCGCAGCAACACCCCGGTTATCGCCGCCAACAGGCTCATCGGAACGATCAGGATGACAGCCAGCGGCAACAGCCAGCTCTCGTACTGCGCGGCCAACAGAAGAAAGACGAACACAACCGCCAGGATGAAGACATAGATCGCCGTATCACCAGCCAGCTTCTCCTGCAGCGCCAGCTCGGTCCACTCATAGCCGAAGCCCGAGGGGAGCTGCTGGTCGGCCAGCGCCTCCATGCTCGCAATCGCCTGGCCGGTGGAAACAAAAGGCGCAGTCGAGCCCTGTATCGCTGCCGCCGGGAACAGATTGTAGCGCGCAACCCGATACGGCCCGGTGACATCGGTAAAGGTCGCGATGGAGCCGATGGGCGTCATCTCCCCTTCTTCCGACCGGGTCCGCAACCGCGCAATGTCGTCCGGTGTGTCGCGGAACTGACCGTCCGCCTGCACGGTAAGCCGATAGGTCCGTCCGAGGAAATTGAAGTCGTTCACGAAGCTCGAGCCGAGATAGACCTCCAGCGTCTCGTTCACCAACGCGGGCGAGACACCGATCTGCTCCGCCTTCACCCGGTCGATATCGGCGAAGATCTTCGGCGTTTTGGTGTTGAAGAGGGTGAAGACCCCGGCCAGCTCCTCCTGCTGATTGCCGGCAATCATCATGCCGAACGCAGCCTCCTCCAGATCCGCGAGGCCGCGCCCGCGCTGGTCCTGAATGTAGATCTTCCAGCCGCCGCCGGTACCGATCCCGCGCACGGGAGGCGGTTGGAGAAGGAAGATATTCGCCTCCTTGATGCTGAAGAGCTGCTGCTGCAACTCGCCCAGGATCCGGTTGGCGGAGAGGCCCTGTTCCGCGCGCCACCCGGCATCTTTCATGGGCACGAAGATCGCGGCGGCATTCGGCGCATTGGTGAAGGTCGCGCCATCGAGCCCGACGATGCCCACGGTA
Organism: Pseudomonadota bacterium; assembly: GCA_039513195.1. Lineage (GTDB taxonomy): Bacteria > Pseudomonadota > Alphaproteobacteria > Rhodobacterales > Rhodobacteraceae > Thermohalobaculum. Next base: position 19,820 of record JBCCRM010000016.1, read on the forward strand.
TGGGCCACGCCCTCATGCTGCGCGATGATGTCCGAGGCGCGCTGGACCACCGCATCGGTGCGGCTGAGGGCAGCGCCGGGGGGCAGCTGCACCACGGTGATCAGATAGCCCTGGTCTTGTTCTGGGATGAAACCCGTGGGAGCAGCGGCGAACCGATCGACCGTCAAAAACAGCAGCCCGCCATAGATCAGCAGCATCACCACGCTAGCCCGTAGCGCGCCTTTCACGACGGTCGCGTAGCCGCCTTCGAGCCGCGAGAAGACCCAGTTGAAGCCGCGCCCGAACAGCGCAAAAGGCAGCGTGATCAACGACCAAAGCTTGTCGAACAGCCCCTGCCCCGGTCCGTCTGTCTTTGGCCGCATGATCAGTGCCGCCAACGCCGGCGAGAGGGTCAGCGACACCACCGTCGAGATGGCGGTCGATGCCGCGATTGTCAGCGCGAATTGCTGGAAGAACTGCCCCGTAATCCCGGTGAGCGCGGCGACCGGGATGAACACCGCCAGCATCACCAAACTGGTTGCCACGAGAGCGGTGCCAACCTCGTCCATGGTCCTTCGCGAAGCCTCGCGTGGCGACATCCCCTCGGCCAAATAGCGTTCAATATTCTCGACCACGACGATGGCGTCATCGACCACGATGCCGATGGCGAGCACCAAGCCAAACAGCGACAGATTGTTCAGCGAAAAGCCGAAAAGCTGCATGAAGACAAAGGTGCCGATCAGCGAGACCGGTATGGCGATCACCGGGATGAGCGCTGTGCGGAGCGACTGAAGGAAGATGACGATCACCAGAGTGACCAACGCGACCGCCTCGAACAGCGTCTGATAGACGGCGTCGATCGATTCCGCGATGAACTCGGTGGGATTGTAGACGATGGTGAATTCAACGCCGGGCGGGAACCCCTCCGACAGCGCCTCCATCGTCGCAATCACCTCGTCCGCCGTCTCCAAAGCGTTGGAGCCGGGACGCTGAAAAATCCCGATCGGCAGCGCCGTCGTATTGTCGAGATAGCCGTTGATCGCGTAGTCCTGCGCGCCGAGCTCAACACGGCCGATATCGCGGACCCGGACCAGCCCATCATTTGGGCCGGTAGCGACCACGATGTCCTCGAAGTCCTCGGGCGTCAGCAGCCGGCCCTGGGTCTGCACCTGAAGCTCATAGGCGGACTGTTCCGGCACTGGAAGGCGGTTCACCGTGCCGGACGCCACCTGCACATTGTTTGCGGCCAACGCAGCGACCACCTCGCCGGCGGTCAGATTGCGGGCGGCGACCAGGGTGGGGTCGAGCCAAACCCGCATAGAATAAGCGCGTTCGGCAAAGATCGTCGCCTGTCCGACGCCGTCGATGCGCGCCAAACGGTCGACGATCTGCGTGCGCGCGTAGTTCGAGATATAGAGCTGGTCACGGCTCGCATCCGGGCTGAGGACATGGATTACCATCATCATGTCCGGCGACGATTTCTCGGTGGTCACGCCCAGCCGGCGCACCTCCTCCGGCAGCCGCGGTTCGGCCGCAGAGACGCGGTTCTGCACCAGCACATTCGCCACATCGATATCGGTGCCGAGCGCAAAGGTGATCGTGAGGGTCATCGATCCGTCGCCGGTCGACTGGCTGAGCATATAGAGCATGCCCTCGACGCCGTTGATCTCCTGCTCCAGGGGCGCGGCGACTGTGTCGGCAATGGTCTCGGCCGAGGCGCCCGGATAGGACGCGCTGACCTGGATCGTAGGCGGCGCGATCTCGGGATACTGTGCAACCGGTAGCGTGAAGTAGCTGACCAGACCGGTGATCACCAGAATGACAGAGAGCACCGTCGCGAAGATGGGCCGATCGATGAAGAACCTTGAAAAGGCCCCCATCTCAGCTGCCCTGGAAGGTCAGCGTGACCGTCTCCGCCGCAACCTTCTGCCCCGGCCGCGCCCGCTGCACCCCGTTCACGACCACAGTATCGTCGGGCGATATGCCAGACTTAATTACCCGGAGGCCGCGATGCAGCGCCCCCAGCTCCACCGGACGCGGGCTGACCATCCCCTCCGCATCGACGGTCATTACAATCTTGCGGTCCTGGTCGGACAAAACCGCCTCGTCCGGGATGAGCACCGCTTCGTATTCTGGCGATCCCGGAACACGCATCCGGCCGAAGACCCCGGGCAGCAGGTACCGCTCCGGGTTCGGCACCTCCGCCCGGGCCGTGATGGTGCCGGAATTCGGGTCCAACTCATTGGCCACAAACTCGATCACGCCCTGATGAACGAAGTCATCCTCGTCCATCAGGCGGATCGCAACCTCGGTCTGACCATCGCGGGCTGATTGCCGCGCCCCCGAGGCGGCCAGCCGGACGTAGCGCAGGTAATCCGCCTCGGACGCGGTGGCGAGGAAGAAGATCGGGTCGGTCCGCAACAGGGTCGCCAACAAAGAGCTGTCCATTGAGCCGCCGAGGACCAGATTTCCCGGATCGATTTCAGTGTCGGAGATTCGACCGGTAAACGGTGCGCGTATCTCCGTAAAATCGAGATCGAGCTTCGCCGAGGCCAGATCCGCCTCTGCGATGCCGAGCTGCGCGTCGGCACGGCTCAGCTCGGCCCGCGTACGATCCACATCCTGCTCGGTCCCAACATTCCGCTCCGCCAATTGTACGGCGCGCTGCTCCTCAATCTCGGCAAGCTCCAGATCCGCCTCGGCGGCCGCGACACTAGCCTCGGCCCGGCGCAAAGCGTTCAGAAAGGGCCGTTGGTCGATGACGAAGAGGAGGTCGCCCTCATTGACGATATCCCCTTCCTCGAACACGACTTTGTCGAGATAGCCGGAGACGCGGGCCCGGATCTCGACCCGCTCGACCGCCTCGAAGCGGCCGGTGTAGATATCGTAGTCCACCACAGTGTCGGTGAGAGGTTGCGCCACATCCACAGGCATCGGGCCGCCCTGACCTCGGGCCGCCTCGCTCCCGAGCGAGACAGCCGCCAGAAGGCAAAGCATCTTCGCGATGATCGGTGACCGCATGTCTGTCGCCTCCTGTCCTCAACGGGCCCGTCGTCTCTGAGCTACCCCCGCCGGAAGGAGCGATCAACCGCGCGTTTGCAACTGACGCAACAAACCGACGAAGGGTCCAAACGCCCGGCTCAGAAATCCTTTCGCCATCCCAAACCGATGGCCGTGCCGGCGTCTTGGCCGAATTCCCCGTCGACGGTAAAATCATCGAAGACATCGACCTCGACCTCGATCGATGCGGACCCGCCGTCGATCGGCTGCTTGACACCAACGAACACCCCGTCGGAGACGTTTTTGCCCACCGTGACCGCCGTACCGCCGCCAGTATCGTCGAGCCGCAGAACATCGACACCCGTTGCCCCGCGCACCTGATCGAAGGTGCCGCCAGAGCCGTCGAGCAAAGTCGCCACGGCATTTGCCAACTGGATCGCTTCGGTCGGGGACAGGCTCTGACGCGAACGGTTGAACAGCGTGCGGGGGAGCACCTCCTCCTCCGGGACTTGCGGGTCCCCGGCAAACACGATCTCGGGGTCGGAGGCCGGCCCTGTCACCTGAATGCGCCCAATGAACCCCTCTCTCTCATGAGCCAGGGAGACGTTGACCCGCGGATCGGGCGGCGCAGCGCCGGAGAAGACGACATCGCCAGTCTCTAGATCGAAGACCCGGCCGAGCACCTCGAGCTGCCCGCGGCGTTTCTCGACGCTGCCGGTAATCTCCGGGGCCGCTGCGGTGTTGGAGACATCGAGCGCGATCTGCCATTCGCTGTCGAGCCCACGGCCACGGATAAATACATTCCCGGGAGCCCTGATCTGGATGTCCAGCGGGACGTTGGTCCCAGCGGGTTCCTCCGGTTCCGGTTCCGGCGCGCCCTTAATGCGCACCTCGCCCAGATCCGCTAGCGATGGCGGTGTGGCGTTGACGAGCCGAAGCTCCGCCCGGTCGATGGTTACCACCCCGGCAACCGAGGGTCCGGCAAGCGGCCCGGCCACGGTCATGTCGGCGCTGATCTGCGCGCGCACATCGTCACGCCGGACCAGTACCGCCTCCCGCACTGTGGCGGTCGCATCGATATCTTCAGGATCGAGGGAAACTTCTGCTACAACAGTGCCCTCAGCACCATCTCTTGCGTTGAGGTTGAGGATGATCCCACCGGCCCCGTCAAGGCGGGAGCCGACTGTTAAATCGGTCAGGATAGTGCCGGTTTCCAGGTTCTGATACTGCCCCTCCGCCAAGGCGACCGACCCTCCGAATTGCGGCGTATCAAGCGGTCCTTGCAGCCTAAGATCGAGGTCCAGCATGCCGTCGAGGACATGATCAGGCGCTGGCACCAGCACCCAAAGCTCGCCGACATCGCCCACCCAGGAGAGTGCGCCATCGATCTCCGCCCCGGACGGTATGGTGGGGACCGGCCCAGCAGAGGGGCGGAGCGGCAGCGCGGCACTGAGGCGGAAGGGATCGCCGAACGGGCCCGAAAGCGCCCCCTCGCCGGTGGCCCGACGACCGTCCCACCCGGCATCGAGATCCACGGCAATGGCACCGATCTCGGCCAACGCATCCTTGAAGGTGAGTTCCCGGGCCGTCAGATCCAGATCGGCCCGAGCGCCCGCGGCCCGTGTGTCGAAGACAGCCGTCAGATCCAGGCTGCCGGCGGCGAGGGGCGTCTCTGCAACCACATCGAGGGCCGAGAGATCCGGCATCGCCAGGCGAAGATCGCCGGCGACCCCATCGCCGTGGAGTGCGGCGTCGCCGGTCAGCCCGCCGCCGGGGATCGAGAGATCGAGGCCCTGGATCGTCGTCGCCTCTCCCGCAATGCGGATTTGCAGCACCCGGTTCAGCGCGGCAACCGCGCCGCCCCATGCCGCCCGCAAGGCTGTGATGTCGATGGCGGGCGCTTCTCCCGCTACATCCGCCTTGGCGGTCATGCGGGCGGAGACCGGACGCTCGGCAGCCTGGCCGTCAGTTGAGAACGACATTTCCAACGCCGAGAGCGGGCCATCCAGATCTGCCCGAACAGTAGACAGGCTGGCGCCCTCCGCCGAAACAGCCCCGGTCCGGAGCGCCACGTCCAGGACTGGGCGGCCAAGCGCGTCGGCGGCCTTTGCGTCGAGCCGGATGCTGCGGACCGTCGCAGCCTCCGCCCTCGCGGTCGGAATGGTCAGCACCGCCTCGGCATTGGCGCGGTCCCCCGCTTGGATCAGGGCACCGCTGAGGTCGGCCCGTGGGATCAAGACGCCAGCAGCATCGATCTCGGCAATCGCGATCTGCGCCTTGCCCGCCGGCGCGTCGAGGAGATCCGCGCCCTCCGCGACACCGCGGATCGATGCGACACGCGCTGCCTCAGCGGCCTCAATCTCCTCGACCACAAAGGCCAGCGCCACCCCGGGACTGGAGACGATGGTCGCGAGATCAGCGGATAAATCGACCGACTTGACCGTTGCTTGCGGGTGATCGAGATCGGCCATCAGCGCCGTGACCCGACCGCCGGGATCGCCAAGCGCATCGGCGATCTCCGCCCGGCCGGTGACCGACCTGATCACGGCATCGGCGGCAGCGATCCCACCGATGCGGTAATCCGCGACGGCCTGCGCCGTGGAGCCAAGCCCAGTGGCGCTGGCGTCGACCTCCACGGACGCAACGGCCGCCTGGGGATGCAGAATGTCGGAGACGCGCAGCGCCAGATCCGCTGCGGGATCGCCGAGGGCATCGCGGATGCTCGCGGTGCCGCCGACTGTTGCAACCTGAACCTCTGCCGCCGATACCGAGATATCGCTTAGGGTGAATCGGGCCTGACCGGCTGGCGCCGTGCCCAGATTCGTGCCCTCGGCGTCGATCCGGCCATTGGCCAACGCGCCCTCCGGATGCTGGACCCCGGCAATCTCGATCGCAAGATCGGCGGCCGCAGCCCCCAGGGCATCCCGCACATCGCCGGTGACCGAGAGGCGGTCTAGCGTTGCCTCGAACCCCGCAAGTCCCTGCCCCTGCAAATCTAGGCCAACCTGCTGCTGCCCCTCCGCCGCAGCGAGATCCACCCGACCGCCAAGCCGACCGGTTATCCGAGTGCCGGCCAGATCCGACAGAGAGGCAAGATCAGGCGCATCGAGCACCACCGACCCCTCTGTGAGCTGCGTGTCGAGATCCACATCGACCTCTCCATCGACCGCGACATCCAACGCCCGAACCAGCATTTCGCTGAGCGACAAGGTCCGGCCCGCGACCCGGAAATCGGTGGAAATCTCGGCCGGTCCATAGGGCGACCCAGATGCCGACATCTCTGCGCGACCAAAAGGCTCTGGCGCCGCGGTCACGTCGTGTATCAGCGCCATGCGGCCAAACGCATCGCCCTGGAAGGACAGCGCCTCCAGCGCTGCCTCGCCGGTCAGGCGCACCGCATCGAACGGCCCCTCAACCCGGCCGCTGACCGCGACGCGCCCAGCGGCGTCCTGGTCATAGGCCGCGGCGATGGGGCGGAGATCCGGGGTCGTCAGGCTGTAGTCGAAGGCCGCCTGCTGGGCGCCGGTATCCGCCCGGCCGGCAGCATCCAGGGTCAGGAGAGGACCGTCGAGACCCAGCCGCGCCAAGTCGAGAACCCCGTCCTCGAACCCACCGGTCAGGACAAGCCGCGGGTCTCCTAAAAGATCCGGCCCGATCCGGTCGAGGCGCAGGCCCAAGGTGTCGCCGGCGAGGTCGAAGCCGATCCGGCTGGCCACTTTCTCGACGGTGAGCGCGAGACGCGCCTCGCGAATGTCCACGGGATCGGTCGTCAGGGCGTCGAGGCTGAGCGTCCCCACGGCGCGCAGATCGCCCTCGGTCCCGGTCACATTGCCCTCGAAGCCGAACCCATCGAATTCCAGCCCCTCAATCAAACCCGCCAGCGCCGGCTCTCCACGCAGAGAAACCGCCAGGTCGGCGGTTTGCGTCGGGCGCTCATAGGTTCCCTCAGCCGTCGCGGAAACGGCGGGCGAGGTGATCCACCCCTCCTCGACCTGGACGAGACCGTCCTCCCCCTCCGCCACGCGGAGCGCCAGTTCTGCCTTCGGCGCGAGCGCGGTGCGCAGCGCGGGGGAGAGCGCTTCCTCGGGCGTGACGGCGAGGCGAAGATCCACCTCTATCGCGTCCTCCAGATCCAGGACCAAGCCGCCACTGGCAGCAAGCATCCCTTCGGTCCGCGCATCGAGATCCAGGCGCCAATTGCTGAGCGGCCCATCAGCGGCAATGTTGACGGTACTCGCGCTCTCCGCCGGGAGGCTCAGGAGTTCGGCGACCAAGCCCCCTGCAGCCTCCTGCGCCTCCAGGGTCAACTTGAAGCTGTTCGCCTCGAAACTCCGCAAGTAGTCGAGCAGGATATCCCCCGCCACCGCATCCGTGCGCGTGAGCTCAAAGCGCAACGACTGCTCATCCCCCTCATCGACCAGCCGACCCTTCGCGTCGAAGGCAAGGCTTTGACCGGCAATTACACCTTCTGCCACGGCGACGCGATCGAGCCGCATCTCATCCACGCGCACGGTCAGGGGCGCCCGAGGCCATTCTAGGGAGAAGCCCTCGTCCTCGACCTCTCCGTCCTCTTTCGCTTCGGGTGCGCCGCCGGTCGGTGCGCGCAGGACCTCTACCCCAGTGCCGACGAGACTGGTGATCTCCAGCTCGCCGAGCAGAATGCGGGAGGCATTCCAGGACAGCGCCACGCTCTCGACCCTGAGCCAGACACCGTCAGCATCGGCGACCGCCAGGCCGATCAGGCTGGTCACCCCGTCCTCCGGCTCCTCGACCCCCTCGGCGGTGATTTCCAACTCGCCCGGCACGCTGATCTGCTCCAAGGCGAACTGCACCAGCGAGTTTTTTAGGCCAAGCAACGAGATACTCGCCGAGCCGGGCAGAGGCAGGGCCAAGGCAAAGAGGAAACTGAGGGCAAGGATCCGGTGCATCAGAAAGCCTGTCCTATTGAGATGTAGAATTGAAAGCTGTCATCGGCGTCGCGTCGATCCAGAGGCACGGCGAAGTCCAGGCGGATCGGTCCTACCGGAGAGAAATAGCGCAACCCGACCCCGACGCCGACCTGCACGCCCTCCTCAAAATCCGGGATGGTCTCCTCGCTGACGCTGCCGGCCTCGGCAAAGACGGCAAGGCCGATATCGCCAAACACGCGTGCCCGCATCTCGATACCGCCCTCCAGCGCCGAAAGACCGCCAACCGGGTCGTTGTCGTCGTCGAGAGGGCCCACGAAGCGCTCGGCAAAGCCGCGGACCGATCCGCCGCCGCCGGAATAGAGGCGGCGTTGCGGGGGCACGTCGTCGACATCCTCCGCCACGATCGAGGCCGCACGGGCCCGGCCCGCCAAAACATAACGCCCGTCGCCAAGGAAGTCGTGATAGGCCGATCCGACCGCGTCCAGCAGCAGGAAGAACACAGCATCGCCGGCAAAGGACCCGGCAAAGGGCGTCACATCGGCCCGGAACCGGGCACCCTCGGTCGGGTTTAATAGGTCATCCGACCCGTCATACTCTGCAAACACCGGCAGGCCGGCCAACAGCGACAGCTCCGTTTCGCCCTCGTCCTCCGTCTGGCTGACCTCGCCCAGAATGCCGGCGCCCACGAGCCATTGAGGGGTGAGCTCGCGCTCCAAGCCCAGTGTCGCGGTGGCGCCGAGTTCGTCGAAAGCATCATCGGTAATCCGGCGCAAGCTGAGGCCCGCAGTCAGATCCTGGCCGGGTCGCAGATACTGCGGCTCGCGGTAGCGAAATTCGATGCTTTGCTCCTCCAACCCGGCCAACGCATCGATGTTCAGCGTTTCGTTGGCACCAAACAAGTTGCGATGCTCGAAACCACCGCGGACGGCCGGCCCTGCATCGGTCGAAAATCGGACACCGGCAGAGACCGTGCGATGCTTCGCCTCTTCAAGTCGCACGAAGATCGGTACGTTCTCGCCCTCGGGCGGGACTCCTGGCGGTTCGGCAGCACCGGCGCGGAACAGCCCCGTCTCCAGGAGTGCGCGCTGATAGTCACGCAACTGCGTGGCGTCGAACCGATCCCCCAATTCCCAGGGAAGATACGTCAGGAGATAGTCGGGCTCGACCGTCTCCACACCGGCGAAAGTGACGGCTCCGAAGACATAGGCGGGGCCCGCAGCGATCCGGCTCTCAACCTCCAGAGTCGCAGCCGCGGGATCGGCGAGGGCGGTCCGGCCGTCGCCGGCCGCATAGGGGTGGCCTTCACCGCGCAGCCGCGCGACCAGGGCGCCTTCGGCCGCCAGGATCTGGCTCGCCGCCGCAGTCTCCCCAACCGGCGAGCCAAGCTCCGCCGCCGCCGGCACCGTGGGGGCCGCACCGCGAAGACCGGACAGCGCGAAGCGATGTTCGCTGAGCTCGAAGGGTCGGCCTGGCTCGATCACCATCTCTGCGCGAGCGGGGTTGTCGCCTTCCGCCTCGATGATTTTGGGGGTGGCCTGTGCCTCGTAATAGCCAAAAGAGCGGAGGATTTTCTGCGCCGCCGCCACATCGCCCTGGGCTCGGCGGCGCAGGAAAGCGGCGGACTGCGCGCCGCCCTCCTGCCGGCGATAGATCAGCAGCGATTGCTCCATCAGCGCCTCGATCTCCGGCGAAGGAGCACCGCGAATTGCGGGTTCGTACTCGATCCCGGTCTCAGGCGCCTGAAAGGTGATCGGCTCCGCGGTGGGATCGTTGGCACAGCCGGCAGCGAGGACAACCAAAACAACCGCCACAGAGACAGAGCTCCGCCCGACGATCTCTACGCTCACGCTAACATCCCCTCCCCAAGCGGCGCGACTCGCGCCCCGGTGCCGGAATAGACCGGGTTGCCGAACGGCGCAAAGGCCGGGCTGGACAGGCCTAGCCGTTCGGCGCCATCTTGCGCCCGGCAGGCTCGGTCGAGGCCGCAGCACAGGTGACGGCATGTCGCGCTTTCAGTTTCTCCACACCGCTGACCTGCATCTCGACAGCCCACTGCGTGGTCTCGGGCGTCGACGGCCGGACATCGCACAGCTCTTCAGGGCTGCGTCGCGAACCGCCCTCGCGAACTTGATCGCTGCGGCGATCCGCGAACAGGTGGCCTTCGTGGTTATCGCCGGCGATCTCTGGGACGGGGACTGGCAGGATTTCGCGACGGGTCAGCATTTTGCGCTGGAAATGGGGCGCCTGGCGCGGGCGGGCATCCCCGCCTTTATCGCCCGCGGCAACCATGACGCCGCAAGCCGGATCACCCGTGCTCTGCCGCTGCCCGATGGCGTCGTGCAATTCGGGCCCGGTCGGGTAGAGACGCATCGCCTGCCAGAACTGGGCGTTGCGCTGCACGGCTATAGCTTCGCCACCCAGGCAGTGACCGAGAATGTCGCGCTGAGCTTTCCGGCGGCGGAGCCGGGTTTGGTGAACATCGGCGTTTTGCACACTGCCCTGACCGGGCGCGAGGGGCATGCGAGCTACGCGCCCTGTACGCTGCAGGACCTTTTGCGCACCGGCTATGACTATTGGGCACTCGGGCATATCCACGAACGCGAGGTGGTGCACCGCGACCCGCCGGTGATCTTTCCGGGAAACCTCCAGGGACGCCATAGCCGCGAGGCCGGGGCAAAGGGCGCGACACTGGTCACGGTCGAGGATGGCGCGATCACGGCGCATCGGCAGCTTATCCTGGATGCCGCTCGGTGGCTTCCGACCAGGCTCTCGATCAACGGTCTAACTGGCGAGGACGATCTTCAGCCCACTCTGCAAGCGGCCCTCGCCGCGACGGTCGCCGCGGCAGACGGATCGCCCGTGGCGACGCGGGTGACCGTCAGCGGATCCGGGCCAGTCCTGACGCAGTTGGCTGCCCGTGGCGCCGCGGTGGCAGAGGAATTTCAAGCGGTCGCCTATGCCGTTTCGGACTCGCTTCTGGTCGAAAAGGTCGTGCTGACGGAGGGCCAGGCCGAAGAGTTCGATAGGACCGCCGGAGATCAAGAGGTCAGCGCCGTGCTGGCCACGGCGGATATGGGGGCGATCCGCGCTCGGGCGGAGGCACTCGTCGCCGAGATCGGCCGGCGCATGCCCGCGGGGACCGAGCAGCCCGCGGCGGAGGCCGCGATCGCTGCGGCCCGTCGCCTGATCGCCGCGCGCATGGCAGACCCGGAAACGCCCTGTGCCGAGGGTACCGATGCGGATTGAGCGGCTCGACCTGATCCGTTTCGGCCATTTCGAAGGGCGGTCTCTCAACCTTTCGCCCGCGCCATTGACCGTGATCCTCGGCGCCAATGAGAGCGGCAAGTCCACCGCGATCGCCGCGATTGCCGACACACTCTATGGCATCGAGGCGCGGACCCCATTCGCTTTCCTGCACGGCTATGACGGTTTGCGCCTTGGGGCCTGCTTGCGCGCTGCGGATGGCAGCGACATCGCGTTCGAGCGTCGGAAGGGCCGACGATCCGTGCTGTTTGCGCCGGATGGAAAGGAGCTGCCGGAGGACGCGCTCCAGCCCTTCCTGGGAGGCGTCGACCGGGCCGGCTTTCTCGAAGCCTTCGCGCTGAACCAAGGGCGGTTGCGCGAGGGCGCCCAGGCGATGATCGCCGGACGCGGCGCTTTGGAGGTGAGCCTTCTCGCAGCGATGCCGGGCCTGTCCGGTCTTTTCGCGCTTCGCGATACGCTCTCCGAGGAAGCGGCGGCCCTTTATGCGCCGCGCAAGGCCGGACTGCCCTTTGGCGAGGCACTGGCGCGCCACACGGAGGCACGGGCGCGACGGAATGCGGAGACGCTCTCGGCGCGACAGATGGAGGAGGCAGAGACGGCCCTCGTCGCGGCGCGGGAGGCCGTGGCGCGCCTCGATGCCGAGCGGAAGTCCCTGGCGGTGGATCAGGCGCGGCTGAACAGGCTTCGTCTGGTCGCCCCGGTCCTGGCGCGGCTGGCCGAAAGCGAGGCGGAGACCGAAGCGCTCGGCTCCTTACCCTGCGTTTCAAGCGATTTCACGGACCGCGCCCGCGAGGCACTCGCCAACCAGCGTCAGGCGACCGAACGCAGCCTTGAGGCCAAGGACCGCCGTGCCGCACAGGAAAGGGCGCGGGACGCTTTAGCACCCGATCATGGCCTGCTCGTCGCAGCCGCGGAAATCGAGGCCCTGGAACAACAGCGCACTCTGATCGAGCAGAAGCGCGACGCCCTACCGAAGGCCCTCGCGGCGCGGGATGCGGCGGAGGCGGCGCTGGCCGCCCTGATTCCCCGGCTCGGTCTCGACGAGCGCGATGCGCTGGACCGCGACCGGCCAGACGATGCGCGTCTTGCCGCGGCCTCAAGCCTTCTGGATCGGGCCGAGCGCCGCCAGGAGGAAGCCGAGGCCGACGCGAAGGAGCGGACCGAGACCGAGGCGTCGCGCGCCGCGCTGCAGCGCAGTCTCGATAGCCTTGGCCCCGCCCTGAACGTCGCGGCGTTGCGCGACCGGCTGGAAACGCTCGGCGACCCAGCGCAGCGGGCCGACCATCTCAGCAGGACCCGGTCGGCTGCGGAAACGCTCGAAACCAGGCTTGCGGCTGTGTTGGCGAAGCTGCCAGCGCCCCTCGCCGAGGATGACGGCCCAATGGCGGACCGGCCGTCAGTTCTATTGGCGCGCCAATGGCCGCCCGCGGAAGCCGTCGAAGCCTCGGTCGCGCGGCTGGAGGAGCTGGAGCGGCGGCGGACTGTGCTCTTGGATGCGGGGCGCGACTTGGAACGCGATTGCAAAGCGGCGGAGGCAGAGAGGCGTGCGCTCTCGGCCGGGCGCACGGCGCCCTCTCCCGCCGGTCTGACCGAGGCCCGCCAAGCGCGCGACCGCCTCTGGCCCAGGGCCGAGGCTGCGATGACCGGTCAGTCGCCACCGCTCGACGCCGAGGCCGGCCGGACGTTTCGGCAGAAGATCGATGCAGCGGACCGCATCGCGGACAGCCTGATCTCCGGCGCGGAGAGCGCCGCCCACCTCCAGGCCCTTGAGCGTGCCGCCGCGGTGCTGGAGGCAAAGCTGCAGGCGCAGGTGGAGAGCCTGGCGCAGCTCGAAGCGGAAGCCCGGTCGGAGAAGGAGGTTTGGGAGGGCCTATGGCGTCCTGTTGCGCCCGCCCTCGGCGGTGCGCTGCTGGGTGCCCCCAGGGCCGGCACGACCCTGATGGCACAGCGCGACACCCTATCGGATATCGCGGCACAGCACGCCGAGGCCGCGGCAACAGCGAAGGCGGCAGCGCAAGAATACGCGGCGGCGGAGGCAGGCCTGCGCACTTTGGCCAGGGACCTTGCATTGCCGGACGAGGATCCGGCCGCCGCCCTCCATGCCGCCTGCCGCCGCCACTTGCAGGACGCGGAGTTTCGCACCGAGACCCGTTTGCAAAAGATAGCGGATCTTCAAGCCGCCGAAGCCCGGCTGCATCGCTTGGAGATGCGTGCGACCGCGCGAGCCACCGAAGCCGACGCCGAGCGGGACGATTGGGGTGCCGCGGTCCGCGCCCTGGGACTGCCCAAAGAGGCCGGGATCGCCGCGCTTAGAGCCCGCATCGAGGCTTGGGGCGCGGTCGCTTCGCCTGCGGCAGACCTGGCGGCAGCCGAGCGCCAGATCGAAACGCTCCGGTCCGATCTGCAACGGTTTGTCGATACCGCCGCCAAAGTCCTTACGGCGACCCACGAGGTCGAGACAGACCCGGCCGCACCGCAGAAAACCGCGACCGCAGACCAGGCCCTCGCCCAAACCTCTCGTCTGACCGAGCGGCTGCGCCTGGCCCGCAACGCAGCTGCCCGCCGCGAGCAGGCGGAGGAAAGCCTGGCACGCGCCGTGGAGGATGAGGCGGCAGCGCTCCACGCGAAGGCCCGGACCGACAAGACGCTGAGGGGCCTCAGTTCCGAAGCGGGGGTGGAGACGCCAGCGGCGCTGGCAGCCGTCACGGACCGCTTAGCATCGGCCGCCGAATTGGCGGCGCAGTGCGCAGCAGACCAGGCACAGCTAACGGAACTGGCCCCGGGAGCCCCCGCAGCAGCCCTGCGCGAAGACCTCGCGGAGCAGTCCATAGACAAACTGGATGCAGCCATCGAGGAGAAGGCTGCTCAGCAAGAGAGGCTCGAAGCTACACTCCGGGAAGCCCTCGCGGAGCTGTCCGAGGCCAAGGCACGTCACGCCGCGCTGGCTGGGGCGACCGGCGCCGCCGATGCGGCGCAGGATGTCGCGGAGGCCGAGGACCGCCTGGTCGAGATCGCCGAAGAGTGGCTGACGCTGCGGATCGCGGTGGATTGGATCGGCGACGCCGCTCGGTCGTGGCTCGCCGAACGCCAGACACCGCTTCTCGCCCGCGCGAGCGCCGCTTTCGCGACCGCGACCTCCGGTGACTTCGCCCAGATTGAGCCGGATCTCGGCGCCGGCGACAAACCAACCCTGGTTGCGGTGCGCGCCGATGGCCGGCGCCTGGGGCTCGATGGATTGTCCGAGGGTACGGCCGACCAGCTCTTCCTCGCCCTACGCGTGGCGGCAGTCGAGGCGTTTGCTGCGCAAAACCGCGCCCTACCCTTCATCGCAGATGATGTTTTTGTGACCTTCGACGATCGCCGGGCGGAGGGCGGTCTCAAGCTGCTGGCGGAGTTGGGGGATAAGACGCAAGTCCTGGTTCTGACCCATCACCCGCATTTGGCCGAGCTTGCTCAGAACGCGGTTCCGGACGCAAAAATTCTGAACCTTTCATCGCAACCGGTTCGCCCATAAGCTGTCTTACAGATGGTCCGGACCGAGGCTTGTCCGCCGGGCGTCTCTTGGGTCTTCCCGCTCCCACCGCAGCATCACCACTGCATTGCAGCACCGAGACGAGCGGCGAACGTGTCTCCACGGACCGCTCTAAGTGCTTGAATGCGGCCGGATGACGGGTCATGCTGATAGTCACAGGGAGAGTTTCAGGTCACGCAATCCCTGCCAAAGGCAGCCAGCAGTGCCGTTCGGGCGCGAAAGGCCAGCACAACAAGGGAACGTCGCGCCGACGGACCCAAACAGCGGTAGAGGGGGACGTCGCCACATGAACAAAGTTCTAACCATGGTCGCCCAGCGTCTGGGACTCGGCCTTTTAACGCTCTTTGTCGTATCACTTCTGATATTTTCTGCGCTGGAACTCCTGCCCGGGGATCTGGCTCAACAGATCCTCGGCCAGTCGGCGACACCGGAGACCGTGGCCGCCTTTCGGCGCGAACTCGGCCTCGATCTTCCTGCATGGCAGCGATACATCGAATGGCTTGGCGGTGCGATCCAAGGCGACTTCGGCAAATCCCTCGCGAATGGCCGTGAGATCTCCGAGCTGATCTCAACACGGCTGGCCAACACGTTGTTCCTGGCAGCTTATGCGGCCGTTATCGCTATCCCCCTCGCGGTTGGCCTCGGTGTGCTCGCAGCGCTTTATCGCAACTCGCTGTTCGATCGCGCCGTTAACGTCTTCACCCTGACCTCGATCTCCACCCCAGAATTCTTCGTGGCCTACATCCTCATCCTCTGGCTCGCGGTGAACCTCGGCTGGCTGCCGTCGATCTCCAACATCTCTCCGAGCTCGACCTTTGGCGACATGCTGGAGCGGACACTGCTACCTGCGCTGACGCTGACGCTGGTGGTCACCGCGCACATGATGCGCATGACGCGGGCGGCGATCATCAACCTGCTGGCATCGCCCTATATCGAGATGGCGCGGCTGAAAGGTATGACCCCGGGCCGCATCATCGTGAAACATGCGCTGCCTAACGCGCTGGCGCCGATCATCAACGTGATTGCGCTGAACCTCGCCTATCTGATCACGGGCGTTGTTCTGGTCGAGGTGGTGTTCGTCTATCCCGGCCTCGGGCAGCTCATGGTCGACAGTGTGTCGAAACAAGACATCACGGTGGTCCAAGCCTGCTGCCTGATCTTCGCGGGGGTCTACATCCTCCTCAATCTTACGGCGGATGTGTTGTCGATCATGACCAATCCGCGCCTGATGCATCCGAAGTGAGGGCGCGGATATGACACTCGAAACCTTTTTGCTTTGGATCCTCGGCATCTCGGTGGCCATGTCGATTGGCGCCTATGGGGTAAAAGTTGCCTTGGTGATGGGTACGACCGAGCGGACGCAGCATCTCGTGAAGACTGCGCCGCTCACGGCCTATTTCGGTCTGCTCGTGATCGGAACCTATGTCTTCGTCGCGGTCTTCGCCGACATCATCGCCCCCTATTCCGAAACCGCGGTGCTCGGCGCCGAGTACGAGCCATGGGGCGGCGAGTACATCCTCGGCACCGACAATCTGGGGCGCGACATGCTCTCGCGCCTGATCTACGGCGCGCGCAACACGGTCGGTATCGCCTTCATCACCACAGCGCTGGCCTTTCTTCTGGGCTGCGGGATGGGCATTGTGGCCGCCACGCTGGGCGGTTGGGTCGATCAGGTGCTCAGCCGCTTCGTAGACGTCATGCTCTCGATCCCGCAGCTGGTGTTCGCCCTTTTGGTGCTGACGATCGTAGGCACGTCGGTGATCAACTTGATCCTGGTCATTTCCATCCTCTACGCCGTGGTGATCTTCCGCCTGGCGCGCGCGGTCTCCCAGGGCGTGGTTGTGATGGACTATCTCGAGGCCGCCCGCTTGCGGGGCGAGGGGCTGTGGTGGATCATCACCAAAGAGATCTTGCCCAACATCATGGCGCCCCTGGTTGCCGAGTTCGGATTGCGCTTCTGCTTCGTGTTCCTCCTCATCTCGGCGCTCTCCTTCCTCGGGCTCGGCATTCAGCCACCGACCGCGGATTGGGGCTCTATGGTCCGCGAGAACGCGACCCTAATCACCTTTGGTGACCCGACTCCGCTGCTGCCGGCTTTGGCCATTGCCCTGCTGACCGTCGCGGTCAACTTCGTGGTCGACTGGATGCTGCACCGTGCCTCGGGCCTGAAAAGCTGAGCGTGACGAGAGGAGTACAAAGATGAGTGAGAATAAAGAACTGCTGCTCAAGATCCGCGGGCTCAAGATCGAGGGCCGGGCCGATCACGAATGGATCGAGATCGTGCATGGCGTCGATATCGACTTGCATAAAGGAGAGGTGCTCGGCCTCATCGGAGAATCCGGCGCGGGCAAGTCGACAATCGGGCTCGCCGCGATGGGCTTTTGCCGCGATGGCTGCCGGATCTCTGCGGGATCGGTCGAGTTCGAAGGCATGGACCTCGTTAACGCCACTGATGAGGAACGGCGCAAACTGCGCGGTTCGCGGATCGCCTACGTCGCACAATCGGCAGCAGCGAGCTTCAATCCCGCTCATCAGTTGATCGAGCAATACCGCGAGGCACCGGTCCAGCATGGCGTGATGGACACCTCCACAGCGGATACCGATGCCGTAGAGCTCTATCGCCGTCTCCGCCTGCCGAACCCAGAGGAGATCGGCTTTCGCTATCCCCACCAGGTCTCCGGCGGTCAGCTGCAGCGAGCGATGACGGCGATGGCGATGTCCTGTCGCCCTGACCTTATCATCTTCGACGAACCGACCACTGCGCTCGACGTGACTACCCAGGTGGAGGTGCTCTACGCCATCCGCGATGCGGTCGAACAATTCGGCACTGCTGCGATCTACATCACCCACGACCTCGCGGTCGTCGCCCAGATGGCGGACAAAATCAAAGTGCTTCTGAAGGGCGACGAGGTGGAGGAAGCGGAGACGAGCGAGATGCTCGACAACCCGCAGGAGGAGTATACGAAGTCGCTTTGGGCCGTGCGGGAGTTTAAAGCCGAACCGAAACCGGAAACGGAGGCTAACGCCATCCCGGTGGTCTCGATCGACAACGTGACCGCCGCCTACGGGGCGGTGAAGGTGCTGCACGACGTCAGTTTCGACATCCACAAGCGTCGGACAGTAGCCGTTGTCGGCGAGTCCGGCTCGGGCAAATCGACCTGCGCGCGGGTGATCACGGGCCTTCTGCCGCCGATCTCCGGGCAAATCCTGTTCAACGGCCAACCGGCAGAGCCCGATTACCGCAAGCGCCCGAAGGATCAGTTGCGCAAGGCGCAGATGATCTACCAGATGGCGGACACGGCGCTAAACCCCAGGCAACGAATCCGTGACATCATTGGTCGTCCGATCGAATTCTACCTCGGCCTCAGCGGTTCGCAGAAAACGGAACGAACGCGGGCGCTGCTCGATCAGATCGAGTTAGAGCCCGATCTATACATCGACCGTCTGCCCTCGGAGCTGTCCGGTGGACAAAAGCAGCGGATCGGCATCGCGCGGGCACTGGCGGCAGAGCCGGAGTTCATCATCTGCGATGAGGTAACTTCGGCGCTCGACCAGCTGGTGGCTGAAGGGATCCTAAGACTCCTTGACAAGATCCAGACCGATTTCCAGATGGCATACATGTTCATTACCCATGACTTGGCGACGGTCCGATCTATCGCGGATGAGGTCGTCGTCATGAAGGAAGGTAAGGTGATCGAAAAGGGACCGAAGGTGGAGATGTTTCAGCCGCCGCATCATCCCTACACCGATCTTCTGCTCTCCTCGGTGCCGGATATGAACCCAAACTGGCTCGACGAACTCCTGAAGGAGCGGGAGGAAGCGGGTCAAGGTGTCATCGGGATGTCTGCGGACAACTGACCGCGTGAGTTAGTTCAGTCGCGGGGGTGGCCGCGCCAGTCAAGATCGGCTCCGCAAGCGGGGCAGGTCCAACCGCCCCAGAGCATCTGCTTTGCGCTTTTGAGGCGACGGCCGCCGGGGGGCTCGGCCCCGCATTTACCGCAAGGCTGCCGCTGACGGAGGCCCAAGCGATACGCCAGGACGGCAAACACGGCGAGGAGCAGGACGGCTAGGACCGGGTCCATGGGCATCCACAGACTGGCCTTAGATGGCGAGCTATGCACTGAGTGCATACCAGACCCATCAATTTGGAGACACCGCGACGCTGCAATGACATTATGTTCCCACGGCTGTGCCAGAGAGCGCGGTCACCACAAGAACAACGGCAGAGATGAAGGATACGCGATATGCCGCGTGACATGGATGATATTGCCTATGTGAGCGACCAGGCCGCTCGGGCCCGGCGCCTGTTTTCGGCTGTGGTTATGGCAGCATTGGATGATGCGATTAAGGATGAGGAAAAGCACGGCACCGGGATCACCGGAATTGCCAGCTGGGCGCGTTCGCGCCACGGCCGCACGATCCTCTCCAATGCCGGAATCGACCCGGACGAACGCACAGTCGCCCTGATGATCGACTATGTGACCCGGGGCGCGCGGGGGGAGAAGGCGGCGTAACACCCGCCCTCACTTCACCATAAACCGCACCCCGCCCTGGCGCGCGGCTTCGGCAATCGACTGCTGCTCGTCCGGCGAGAATTCGCGGAATACCGACTGATCGATGAACAGCCATTCCTCGCCACCGAAATCGGTGGCGGTGACATGGTGTAAAAGATTGCCCCGCAACAGCGCCTCTAGCAGTTGCGTGGGCAGCATCCGGCGAATGATCGGATGCACGGTGTCGAGCTCGAAAAACTGTTCTGTTTCAGCGACTTCGACGGCGAGCGCCGTCTCAAGCTCCTTGATCCGAGTGGCGAGCCGGTCAATGGCCGCGGCCTCGGCCTCCTGCTGCGCCTGGGTCGGCGCGAAACGGTCGACGCCATCGGCGACCAGCGGCGGCAAGGCGATCACGAGGATCAGCGCCTGCACCGCACAGACGCCCACGAGCCCCGCAATGAACCAATCCCGCCCGGGCTTTGCCGCAACCTCGGCCCGCAGCTCGGCCAAATCGGCGCGCACATCCTCCACCATGCGTGATGCCTCCCATTCCGCTCGATCATACATGCTAGCACCGGCCGGCGCCCGCCGCCAAGCACCCGCCGCGAGGTGAGTCGCCACGGACCGGAAAGGCGGTTTTACGGGCCGCAGACGCTATACACCGAGCATGCACAAGTTATGCACAAAACATATGCTAAGGATTCTGGTCAGGTATTGGTCCCAACCGACCTAGACCTGCCCGCAAACACCCGAAGATACAGTTAATGCAGCACGCCAGCGCGCGCTGGGGGTGCATCTCAAGGGCGAGCGAAGCCCGGCCCCGCGACCGCAAGCAGCGTCACGCTAGATAGACTCGATCACAAGCGGGCGATGGCCAAGCCAATCCCGTCCCTGAGAACGATGGCAATGGCGTTCCAAGTCCGCGATCCGACAAAACCACAACGAGAGCACCAACTTGCCGCATTTGCGCAAAATTAGACACTTAGAAGTGTAGACTAGAAGCGAATAATTTTGGGGAAGATTATGAAAAGAAATGCTGTTTTGGCTATAGCCTGTACTAGCGTAATGATCGCATGCACGGTTCCCACACAACATCCAACCCCGATTTCTGGATCCAAAGCAGACGCTACGATCACACTGGCAGCGGAGTTCGCGCCCGGTGGAGAACCACCAAACTGGGCTGATGCCGATGAAACAGCGCTGGATCGCTGCAAAGCTTGGGGCTTCAATGGAGCCGAGGCACTCGGGACCCTGTTTAAGAGCTGTACCGTTGTCCACACATACGGGCAGTGTTTGCGACACCGCGAGACGTCAACCTATCAGTGCACAGGTGGAACGACAACAACCCTCACAAATTGACGATGAGACATCTCAACCTGCTCGGTCTTCGGTCGTGCTCGAACCCAAAACCACAGAAGTAGAAATGAGACGTCCAGGCTGCTTCATGACTTAGTTTGTAAGTCTGTGACGTCCGGCATGCAAGCCAACGACGGATACATCTTCGTACAGGCCTCTCAACTAGAGGCCGGCTGAGCCGTCGTCCATGAGTTGGCGCTTGGTAGGCGAGGCGGGCGGGGGTGACTGGAACCAGACAAGCCGACCGCCAAAGATGAGGCCGTTAGACAAGACGGCAGAGATAACGTCTTTTTCAGACCGGAGGCTTTCCGCTGAAATGGGCGCGCGGGAAATCGCAAGGCTTCGCCTGTCAGGGGTATGCCTAGATCTCTACAATCTGCGCGCCGCCCCGGGATCGCGCCCGACCGGGTGGGTCGCGACGAAGTCGCACCCGCCGTGGGGCGGGCGGGTGCGATCCAGTGCTGCGCACTGGAATGGAAGGGGCGGTCTGCCGGCCCGCCGCAGGGGCTACGGGCGTTCGCGACTGAAAACGCTCCACCGGAGCGGTTTCCGAGCGTCGCTCATCCATCCATCTTGAGCGCGTTGATAAACGCCTCTTGCGGGATGTCGACTTTGCCGAACTGGCGCATCTTCTTTTTGCCCGCCTTCTGCTTGTCCAGCAGTTTGCGTTTGCGGGTCGCATCACCGCCATAGCATTTCGCGGTCACGTCTTTGCGGAGCGCGCTGATCGTCTCCCGCGCGATGACGCGACCACCGATGGCCGCCTGGATCGGCACCTTGAACATGTGCTGGGGGATCAGTTCTTTGAGCTTTTCGCACATGACGCGACCGCGGGCCTCCGCCTTGTCGCGATGCACGATGGTGGAGAGGGCGTCGACCGGCTCCTCGTTCACCAGGATCTGCATCTTGACGAGGGTGCCGGCCTGGTAGTCGTCCATCTGGTAGTCGAAGCTGGCATAGCCTTTGGTGACCGATTTCAGCCGGTCGTAGAAGTCGAACACCACCTCGTTGAGCGGCAGGCGGTAGACGACCATGGCGCGGCTGCCGGCATAGGTCAGCTCCACCTGCACGCCGCGGCGTTCCTGGCAGAGTTTCAGCACATCGCCGAGGAAGTCGTCCGGCACCAGGATGGTGGCTTTGATCCACGGCTCCTCGACCGCGGCGATCTTGACCACGTCGGGCATGTCGGCGGGGTTGTGCATCTCGCGCTCCTCCCCGTCGGTCATCTGGAGGTGGTAGACGACGGAGGGGGCGGTGGTGATGAGGTCGATCTCGTATTCCCGTTCTAGGCGGTCGCGGATGACCTCGAGATGCAAGAGCCCGAGGAAGCCGCAGCGGAAGCCGAAGCCGAGGGCGGCGGAGGTCTCGACCTCGAAGGAGAAGGAAGCGTCGTTCAGGGCCAGCTTCTCGATCGCGTCGCGGAGGTTTTCGAAATCGGCGCTGTCGACCGGGAAGAGGCCGCAGAACACCACCGGGACGGCGGGCTGGTAGCCGGGCAGCGGGTCGGCGGTGCCGCGGCGCTCGTGGGTGATGGTGTCGCCGACGCGGGTGTCGCGGACCTGCTTGATGGAGGCGGTGAGGAAACCGAGCTCGCCTGGGCCGAGGGCATCGACGGGGGTCATTTTCGGGGTGAAGACGCCAATGCGGTCGACCGGGTAGACGGCGCCGGTCTGCATCATCTTGATCCGCTCGCCCTTTTTGAGGGTGCCGTCAATGACGCGGATCAGGACGACCACGCCGAGATAGGCGTCGTACCAGCTGTCGACCAGCATCGCCTTCAGGGCCGCGTCGCGGGTGCCTTCCGGCGCCGGGAGGCGTTGGACGATGGCCTCCAGCACCTCGTCGATGCCGAGGCCGGTCTTCGCGGAGATCAGGACCGCGTCGGACGCGTCGATGCCGATCACATCCTCGATCTGCTCGGCCACGCGCTCGGGCTCGGCGGCGGGGAGGTCGATCTTGTTGAGCACCGGTACGATTTCGTGGTCGGCATCGATGGCCTGGTAGACATTGGCGAGGGTCTGCGCCTCGACCCCCTGGGAGGCATCGACGACCAGCAGCGAGCCCTCCACCGCGCGCATCGACCGCGACACCTCGTAGGCGAAGTCGACATGGCCGGGCGTGTCGATCAGGTTCAGCACATAGTCCCGGCCGTCCTGGGCGCGGTATTCGATCCGCACGGTCTGGGCCTTGATGGTGATCCCGCGCTCCCGCTCGATATCCATGCTGTCGAGGAGCTGCGCCTTCATCTCCCGTTCCGCAACCGTCCCGGTAGACTGGATCAGCCGGTCGGCGAGCGTCGATTTCCCGTGGTCGATATGCGCCACGATGGAGAAGTTCCGGATCTGGGAAAGCTCGGTCATGCGCGGGGTTATGGGGTGGCACCCCAGGACCGTCAAGCGCGGCAGATCGGCATCCCGGGGGGCGGCAACTCACGCCGTGGAACGCATCGCGAAGGCGGCTTTCATCCCACAGCCCGAACCGACAAGGGCGAAAGACCGGCCAGCGGACCGACCGCCCTGTGGCCACCGGCCCACCGTTCAGGCTTGCGTAACGATCGCCATGTGACTGTGCCGCGTCCCGGCACCCTGGAGGGCGACACCATGGCCGCGTCTTTGAACGGTGTGATTTTCCACCAACTCTACCCGGACAATTCGGGTGCGATAGAGTACGACTCCGACGGCGACGGAACGGCAACACAAGAGGACGAATTCCTCTCGGTCCAAAACACCACCGGTGCGCCGGTCGATATCTCCGGCTGGCAGATCTGGTCGGACTCGGCCGGCGGCGGCGCGGCCCCCGATACTCCGAAGGACGGGCACTTTCACACCTTCCCCCCAGGGACCGTCCTGCAGCCCGGCGAGACCCTGTATGTGATCAACGAGATCACCGGCCCTGAACCCGATTGGGCGCAGGAGGCATCGCAGGGCGGCGCGGAGTCCGGGGCCGGCTCCGCCGACGGCGATACCAATTTCATGACCGAGGGCATGTCGAATGGAAAGGCGGAGTCCGTCGGCCTCGTGGATCCTGTCAGCGGCGACTACATCGTGTTCAACATGGCGCCGGGCGCCCATGAGCTTGAAGCACTGCCTGGTTTCCCGGGAACCAACCAAGTCGGCGAGGTCGACGGGAACGCGGTCCAGAAAGACCCCGCTGCCGGATATTCCTATCAGTATAACTCCAGCATAGGCGGCTATGAGTACGATGCAGTGTTCGTTCCCTGCTTCGCCGAAGGGACATTGATCGCGACCCCAGGCGGCGCTGTCCCGGTCGAGGTCTTGGCGGTCGGGGATCTGGTGCTGACGCTCGACCATGGCCCACAGCCCTTGCGCGGCGTGTTGCGCCGCTGCCTGGATTTTTGCGCGGGCGCCGATGCGAAGGACAAGCCGATTGCGTTTGCTCCCGGCAGTTTGGGCGATGGCTCGCCGCAGCGCCAGCTTGTGGTCTCGCCACAGCATCGGATGCTGATCCGCGACCCGGCGCGGGGCGAGGTGCTCGCCCCCGCGAAGGCCTTCGCCACCAGGCCGGGCGTGCGGGTGCTGCGGGGACGGCGCCGGGTGGGCTACGTCCAACTGGTGCTCGACCGCCACGAGATCGTGTTTGCCGAGGGCGCCGCGGCCGAGAGCTTTTTCCCTGGCCCTTACGCAATGTCGGCCTGCTCTGCCAACGACCGGCGATTGATCGAGCGGGTTTTTCCGTCTACGGCCCTCGGTCTGAGCCCGCCCCCGGCCCGCCCGCTGCTGAGGGTGGGGGAGGCGCGCATGATGCTATCCGCGGCGATACGGCAGGCTGTGTTTTCAGGCAGTACCGCGGCGCCCGCGGGCCCGGTCTGACCGCCCTCCCATGGTGCCGCACGGCGGGGGACCGACAGCGACAGGGTCGCGCAAGATAGCCCTCTGCAATGTCGCAACAATGCGATATAATGATAACAAATAACGCGGAAATTGGTTGCGGCCGAAGAGGGGCAATCGGCGGTCCACAACCAAGAGGCGACCCTTGGGGAGGGGATCATGAGCAGACCATCCGACGAAGCGGCCGTGGGACGCCGCAACGATGCTGCGACGCTGGCCGGCTTGGCAGCGGCTCCGTTGGGGACAGACCCGATTGCAGCGCCCCTCGGCGCAGGCGAGATCGGGGCTCTGGAGGTGTCGGATGGCGATGACACCGCTGAAGGCACGGCAGGTAACGACCGCATCAACGCGCGGGGCGGCGACGACACCCTGCTGGGCTTCGGCGGAGACGACAGGCTGATCGGAGGCGACGGCCTCGACAGTTTGTTCGGGGGCGCTGGCGACGATGTGATGGTCGACCGCTCCGAGGACGCCAATCTGTTCGAAGGCGGCAGCGGCGGCGATCTGGTGATCGCGGGTGCAGGCTCGGACCAGATCATGGCCGGTGCGGGCCGCGACGTGGTCCGCTCCGGCGACGGGGATGACGATATCCGCGGCGACGAGGGCAACGACGTGATTACCTCGGCCGGCGGCGCAGATCTGGCCTTCGGCGGCAACGGCAACGACGTGATCAAAGCCGGCACCGAGAATGACAGCATCGAGGGCGGCGCCGGCAACGACCTCCTCTTCGGCGGCCAGGGCAACGACTTCATCGTCGGCGGCGACGGCAACGACCAGCTTCGCGGCAATCTGGGCGACGACACCATCGAGGGCGGCGCTGGCCTCGACCGGATCGTGGGCGGCGCCGGCAGCGATGTCGTGCAGTTCCGCGCCGGCTTCGAGGTGGATCGGGTGCTGGACTTCGCCAACGGCACCGACCTTTTGGATTTCAGCCTGCATAGCGGTGTCACCGGACTAGACGATCTGGCGATCAACCAGGTCGGTACTGCGACGGTGATCTCGGATGGCGCGGGCGGCCGCGTCGTCCTGCAGCGCACCAACGCCAATCTGATCGAGGAGAGCGATTTTCTGTTCGCAGCCGAAGCGCGGCCCGGCGAGAGCGACGGGATCTTCAAGGCATCGCTGGCGGTCACCTTCGACGGTCTCGACGTCAAGATGTTCACGCAGAACGCCAGGGCGCCGAAGGTGTCGGACACGGATGCGATCGCACCGCAGACGATCCAATCCCGCGACCTGATCCGGCTCGACGACCTGCGCGCCGATGCGCGCTTCGCGGATGTCGATGGCTCGGGCTACACGGCCGTCATCCTGGACACAGGGATCGACCTGAACCACCCGGCCTTTGGCCCCGACCGGAACAATGACGGGATTTCCGACCGGATCGTCTACACCCAGGACTTCTCCTCGGACGGCGATGGTACGGCAGACGATGTGAACGGCCACGGGTCCAACGTGTCCTCGATCATCGGGTCGTCGGACAACCGCTTTCCCGGCATCGCACCGGGGGTCGATATCATCCATCTGCAGGTCTTAGGCAACAACGGCTCCGGCTCGTCCTCCGGCATCGAGCGGGGACTGCAATGGGTGGTCGACAATGCCGCCGCCTACAACGTCGTGTCGGTGAACCTGTCGCTCGGGCCGCCGGACAATGTGAACCGACAGCAGCCGTCCTCCGGCGGGTTGTCGGACGAGTTTGCCGCTTTGGCGCGGCAAGGCGTGATCACGACGGTCGCCGCCGGCAACGGCTATGAAGATTTCCAGACCCAGGGCGTCTCCTCGATCGCGGCCGATCCCAGCGTCATCGCGGTCGGCGCCGTGTGGGACAGCGCCTTCGGCAATGTCGGCGGACGGCAGGAGACCGGGGCCGACCGGATCACCTTTTTTTCGCAGCGCTCGACCACCATCGACACGATCTTCTCGCCCGGCGGACAGATCACCGGCGCAGGCCCCGGCGGCGGCACGGTCACGCAGAGCGGCACCAGCCAGGCCGCGCCCCATATCGCGGGCCTGGCGGTCCTGGCCCAGCAGATCGCCGAGGACAATCTCGGCCGCCGCCTGACCCCGGCGGAGTTCGAGCGGATCATCCATGACAGCGGCGTCCAGATCGTCGATGGCGATGACGAGTCCGACACGGTGCGCAATACCGGGGCGACCTTCGACCGGGTCGATGCGCTCGCCATGGCCGAGGCGATCGTGGCGCTCGGCGGCGGCAACCCTGCCCCGCCGCCCAACGATCCCCCGGATCCGACGCCTCCACCGTCTCCGCGGCCGCCGCGCAACGACGTGCCGGGCGATGCCACGACGGCGGAGGTGTTCGACTTCGCTCCGATCGGCGGGCGGATCGAAACCGTCGGGGATCAGGACTGGTACGCGGTCGATTTGACGGCCGGTAATGTCTATGTCCTGCATCTTCTTGGCCAGGGTTCCGGCGGCCTCACCCTTTCCGACCCGCTGCTGGTTCTGCGCGATGCCGATGGCAATGTGATCGAGCAGAACGACGACGGCGGCGCGGGGCTGCAATCGCGCATGGAGTTCGTGGCGGAGGAGAGCGGGACCTTCTACCTGTCTGCCCAGGGGTTCAGTCAGGCGACCGGCACCTACCGGCTGCGCGGGCGCGAAGCGGAGCGCAACACCGGCGAGATCCCCGAGGCGCCGAACACGCCCTCGATCCTCCGGCCGGGCACCACCACGCAAGGCGTGCTGGAGGCGGCGGGCGACCGCGACTGGCACCGGATCGACCTGCAGGGCGGCAATCTCTACGATATCGCACTCCGCGGGCTCGGCGGGCGCAGCGACGCACTGGCGGATCCGCTGATGCGGATCGTCGACCGCAACGGCAATGTGCTGCTGTTCAACGACGATGCCGATGGCCTCGACTCGCGGCTGACCTTCGAGGCGACGTCGAACCAGCGGGTCTATGTGGTCGCGGGCGCCTTCGACGACAGAGGCGCGGGTAGCTATGCCATCGATGTCACGGCGGAGGCGTTCGACGCCGACATCCCCGCCGACACCGGGACCAGCGCGACCCTGGCGCTCGGCGAGACGGTATCCGGCACCCTGGACAGCATCGGCGACGAGGACTGGTATCGCCTGGATCTCGCAGCCGGCACCTACACGATCCAGATGAATGGGGCGGGGGGCGCCAACGGTCTCAGCGACCCGTTGCTGCGGCTCTACGACCGCCGCGGGCTCGAGGTCTTGCAGGACGACGACGGTGGACCGGGGCGCAACGCACAGCTCGACTTCCGGATCACCCGCGCCGATACCTACTATGTCGGCGCCGACAGCTTCGCCGGCATCGGTTCCGGCGACTTCACCCTCTCGCTCAGCGGCAGTGCCGGCGCATCGGACGATTTCGGCAGCAGCTCCACGACGGCCGGCGAGATCACCGCAAATGCCATCGCCGCGGGTATCATCGAAACCGGAGGCGACCGGGATTGGTTCAAGTTCCAGGCGGAGGCCGGCCATGTCTATGCGGTGGGCCTGTTCGGTGCCGCGGGCGAGAGCGGCACTCCGTTGGCCGATCCGTTGCTGCGCCAATACGATGCCTCGGGCCGGTTGCTGCAGGAAAACGATGACAGCTTCGGGACCCGCGACAGCTATTTGGAATTCCAGGCTGCCGATGACACGATCTTCTTTTTCGAGGCCGCGGGCTTCGGCGACAACCAAACAGGGGATTACGAGCTGGCAATCCTCGATTTCGGCTTTTTCGGATGAGGGGGCGCGGATGGCTCGGCGCCACTGGGTTCTGCGCGGGGTTGGCGATGCTCGGCCCCTCTGACGCACGCGGCCTGTCGCGCCAGGACGAGACGGCCGGCGTCGCGGCCCCCACGGTCACCGTTACCCGGCTGGCGGCCGACCGGCTCGGCTACTCCGTGACCATGACCCTGCCGACGCCTTGCCACAGCATCGGTGAGGGTGTTGCGGAGATGCGGGACGGGACAACGGTGATGATCCATCGCATCGCAACCACCGGCGACATCTGCGCACAGGTCCTGACCGAGGCGCGCGTCGACGGCGAAGTCGCCCTGCCCGCCGCTGGCGCACCGGTGGCGTTGGAGGTGATCGGTCTCGACGGCACGCAGGCCCTGCTGCTGGATCTCGCCTGGCAGAAATAGTGCCCGGCGACCCCGGCAAGACCCGGATCGGAATCGCGGCCCCGGTTAGGGCTTGACCGGGGGACAGCGCCTTTCCTACTGTAAAATCAGAACTTGACGCGCGATAATTTCCTGTTGGCAGCACAGCCGTGCTGCGCTGTTGCGGTCATGGAGAACGACGGAACGGAAGATATGGGCAGCCATAAAATCAAGAATATGGAGGAGTTTGCGGCGCTGAGCGGCATCTCTCGGCCCACCATCTCCAAGTATTTCCATGATCCCGGCAGCGTGCGCCAGTCCACTCGCCAGCGGATCGAGACGGCGCTGGAGCGGTTCGACTACCGCCCGAACCTCTATGCGATGAACCAGAACCGGCGCCTGACCAAGACCATCGGCATCGTGGTGCCCTATCTCGCCGATCCGTTCTTTGCAGAGATCGCCCGGAACCTGGAACGACGCTGCCTGGATGCGGGGTTTTGGCCGATCCTGTTCAGCTCTCACGGGGAGCAAAAGTTAGAATGCGACATCCTCGACAGTCTGCGCTCGCTGAAACCGGCGGGCGTCCTGCTGGCCCCGTTGGGGCGCGGATCGGACCGAAAGGCGGTGACCAAGTTCTGCGAGGATGTGCCCACAGTGCTGTTCGACAGCAATATCGATGGGGTGGGCGAGGCCTTTATCGGATCGGATAACGGGCAGAGCGTTCCGCTGATCATCGAGTATTTATGCCGCACCGGCGCGCCGCCCTGTTTCTTCGAGATGCCCCCGGTGAACCCAAACGCGAACAAGCGGCGGAATGCCTATCTGGCGGCGATGGAGCGGTTGGGCCATCCGCCGCAAATCGTGCGGGTAGAGGGCAAGACCTGGGATTTCGAGCAGATCGGCTATGACCGCGGGATGGAGGTGCTGCGCCGGGGCGGCTTCGCGACCGACACCGTGCTCTGCAGCAATGACCGCCTCGCCATCGGATTGATCGCGGCGGCAGCGGCGCTGAGCATCCCCGTTGGGCGGGAAGACGGCTGCCAGATCCGCATCGCCGGGCACGACGATCATCCGTTTAGCCGCTTCACCTCTCCCTCACTGACGACCGTGGCGCAGGACTATGCCGCGATCTCGAACAAAAGCGTCGAGGTGCTGTTCGCGCTGATCGAGGCGAAGGAGGACGCCGGTCCACGGGAGGAGACCTTGTTCGAGGGGAAACTTGTCATGCGCGCCTCTGCCTGAGCCTCTAAAATTTACGCGCGTAAAAATTTTCTTGACTTCGCGTCTCGTTTTTTGCTTCCTGCCATACAGACATCCAAAACACCAAAAGGGAGGAAATCGGATGCACCGGACCACCGCACTGTGTGCGGCGAGCGCGCTTGCCTTTGTTGCGAGCGCCGTCGCGGCGGAGACCACCGTGACCATCGCCACCGTGAACAATGGCGACATGATCCGCATGCAGGGTCTGGCCGATGCCTTCACGGCGGAGCACCCGGACATCACGCTGGAATGGGTGACCTTGGAAGAGAACGTGTTGCGCCAGCGCGTGACCCAGGACATCGCGACCAAGGGCGGGCAGTTCGACATCATGACCATCGGCACCTACGAGGTCCCGATCTGGGGCGCGCAGGACTGGCTGGTCTCGCTGAACGACCTGCCGGCGGAATGGGATGCCGCGGATCTGCTGCCCGCGATCAAGGGCGGTCTGACCATCGAGGGCGAGCTTTATGCCGCCCCCTTCTACGGCGAAAGCTCTATGGTCATGTACCGCACCGACCTGATGACGGCAGCCGGGCTGGAGATGCCGGAGGCGCCGACATGGGCCTTCATTAAGGACGCCGCTGCGGCGATGACCGATAAGGAGAACGAGGTCTACGGCATCTGCCTGCGCGGCAAGGCCGGGTGGGGCGAGAACATGGCCTTTCTGACCGCCATGTCGAACAGCTTCGGTGCCAAATGGTTCGACGAGAGCTGGGCCCCGCAATTCGACAGCGACGCATGGGCCGAGACGCTGAATTTCTACATGGACCTGATGACGAATTACGGCCCTCCCGGCGCATCGACGAACGGGTTCAATGAGAACCTGTCGCTGTTCCAACAGGGTAAATGCGGGATGTGGATCGACGCCACCGTGGCGGCATCCTTTGTGACCAACCCGAACGACTCGACCGTGGCCGATAAGGTCGGCTTTGCGCTGGCGCCGGATAATGGGCTCGGCAAGCGGGGCAATTGGCTTTGGGCTTGGTCGCTTGCGATCCCGGCCGGGTCCGACGCGACCGAGGCTGCGAAAACCTTCATCGCCTGGGCGACCAGCAAGGACTACACCGCCCTCGTGGCCGAGAAGGAAGGTTGGGCGAATGTGCCGCCGGGCACCCGCACCTCGCTCTATGAGAACCCAGAGTATCTGGCCGCAGCCCCCTTTGCCGAGATGACCCTCGGCTCGATCAACGCCGCCGATCCAACCCAGCCGACCATCGACCCTGTACCCTATACCGGGGTGCAATTCGTCGCCATTCCGGAGTTTGCCGGCATCGCGACGCAGGTGGGTCAGGAGTTCTCGGCGGCGCTCGCTGGGCAGCAATCGGTCGAGGAGGCTCTGGAAAAGGCCCAGGCCCTGACCGTCGACGAGATGGAAGCCGCGGGCTACTGAGCCCGCCACTGGGACCCATGGGCGGCGCCTGACCGCCCAGGGCATCCCTGCCCCTCCGTCGCCCTCGCCGATCCGGCAGCGCCCGCGCTGCCCAACGGAGGAGATGTGCCATGGCCACGACCCATGCGCGATCCGCCGCCCGTCTGATGATGGCGCCCGCGGTAGTCCTGCTGCTCGGCTGGATGCTCGTGCCGCTGATCATGACGCTGTATTTTTCGTTTAAAAGGTATCTGCCGCTGAGAGGCGGCGATCTGGGCTGGGTGGGTTTCGACAACTACGCCCGGTTCCTGTCCTCCAGCGCGTTTTGGCCGAGCGTCGAGGCGACGCTGATCGTGGTGGGCGGCGTGCTGCTGATCACGGTCGTCTTCGGGATCCTCCTCGCCATGCTGCTCGACCAGCCGATGTGGGGCCAGGGGATCGTCCGCATCCTGGTGATTGCCCCGTTCTTCGTGATGCCCACCGTCTCGGCCCTGGTTTGGAAGAACATGTTCATGGACCCGGTGAATGGCCTCTTCGCCCATCTCTGGAAGCTCTTCGGGGCCGCGCCGGTGGAGTGGCTGAGCCAGGCCTCGCTGTTCTCGATCGTGCTGATCGTCTCCTGGCAATGGCTGCCCTTTGCGACGCTGATCCTGCTGACCGCGATCCAGTCGCTGGACAGCGAACAGCTGGAGGCGGCCGAGATGGACGGCGCCCCCCCGCTCGCGCGTTTCCGCTTTCTGGTGCTGCCGCATCTGTCGCGGGCAATCACGGTAGTGGTGCTGATCCAGACGATCTTTCTCCTCTCGATCTTCGCCGAGATCTTCGTGACCACCCAGGGCTCCTTCGGCACCCGGACGCTGACCTACCTGATCTTTCAGCGGGTGTTGGAGAGCCAGAATGTCGGCCTCGGTTCCGCCGGCGGCATCTATGCCGTCATCCTCGCCAACATCGTCGCGATCTTCATCATGCGGATCGTCGGCAAGAACTTGGATAAGTGAGGGGGCAGAGCCATGGCACGCGCCGTCACCACCCGCCGCAAGGCGATCAACACTGCCGCCGCCTGGGCGGTAGGGCTGCTGATCTTCTTCCCGATCCTCTGGACCATCCTGACCAGCTTCAAGACCGAGGCGGATGCCATCGCCGACCCGCCCGTGTTCCTGTTCTTCGATTGGACGTTGGAGAACTACTCGGTGGTGCAGGAGCGTTCGGACTATATGCGTTTCCTCTGGAACTCGGTGATCATCGCAGGCGGCTCGACGCTGCTGGGTATCGTTGTGGCCGTGCCCGCCGCCTGGTCGATGGCCTTCGTGCCATCGAAGCGGACCAAGGACATCCTGCTGTGGATGCTGTCGACCAAGATGCTGCCGGCGGTCGGGGTTCTCTACCCGATCTATCTGATCTTCATCGAGCTGGGGCTTCTCGACACCCGCTTCGGCCTCACGGTCGTGCTGATGCTGATCAACCTGCCGATCATCGTCTGGATGCTCTACACCTATTTTCGCGAGATCCCCGGCGAGATCCTAGAGGCCGCGCGCATGGATGGCGCGACGCTGAGGGACGAGATCCTCTATGTCCTCACGCCGATGGCGGTGCCGGGCATCGCCTCGACGATCCTGCTCAACTTCATTCTCGCCTGGAACGAGGCGTTCTGGACGCTGAACCTGACCGCGGCCAATGCGGCCCCGCTGACGGCCTTCATCGCCAGCTATTCGAGCCCGGAGGGTTTGTTCTACGCGAAGCTCTCGGCGGCCTCGACCATGGCAATCGCGCCGATCCTGATCCTCGGCTGGTTCAGCCAAAAGCAACTCGTGCGCGGCCTGACCTTCGGCGCGGTCAAATAAGGGGGAAGCACAATGGGACAGATCACGCTCCAACAGGTCACCAAAAGCTTCGGCGACACGCAGGTGATCCCGCCCTTGGACCTGACCATCGAGGATGGCGAATTCGCCGTCTTCGTCGGCCCGTCCGGCTGCGGGAAATCGACGCTGCTGCGTCTGATCGCGGGGTTGGAGGACATCACCACCGGCCATATCCAGATCGATGGGACCGATGCCACCGATATCCCGCCGGCAAAACGCGGGCTGGCGATGGTGTTCCAGTCCTACGCGCTTTATCCGCATATGACGGTGCGGAAGAACATCGCCTTTCCCATGCGTATGGCGGGGATCGACAAAGCAGAGCAGGACCGGCGGATCGAGCAGGCCGCGGCAGCGCTGAACCTGACCGACTATCTCGACCGTCGGCCGGGCCAGCTTTCCGGCGGGCAGCGCCAGCGGGTCGCCATCGGCCGCGCCATCGTGCGGGAGCCGGCCGCGTTTCTGTTCGACGAGCCGTTGTCGAACCTCGACGCGGCTTTGCGCGTTGGCATGCGGCTGGAGATCAGCGAGCTGCATGAGCGGCTGAAGACCACGATGATCTATGTGACCCATGACCAGGTCGAGGCGATGACCATGGCCGACAAGATCGTGGTGCTGCGGGCGGGGAACATCGAGCAGGTGGGCTCTCCGCTGGAGCTTTACCGGGAGCCTCGGAACCTCTTCGTCGCGGGCTTCATCGGCTCGCCAAAGATGAACTTCATCGAAGGGACGGAGGCCGGGAAGCATGGCGCCCACACCATCGGAGTTCGCCCCGAGCATATCGAGGTGACCGAGGACGCTGGTGCGTGGCAGGGCACGGTGGGCGTGGCCGAGCATCTGGGGTCGGACACCTTCTTCCACATCCACGGCACCGGCCTGGCGGAGACCTTGACGGTGCGCGCACCGGGCGAGGTCGGTTACCGCCATGGCGACCGGATCGGGCTTGCGCCGCGGGCGGATCAGATCCACCGCTTCGACGCCGAGGGGCTGAGGATCGCGTGAGGCGGTTGGCGGGGAAAGCGGCGCTGATCACCGGTGGCGCTCGGGGCATCGGCCTGGCCTTTGCCGAGGCCTATCTGCGCGAAGGCGCCCGGGTCGCGATTGCTGATATCGATCTCGACCGCGCGCGGGACGCGGCGGAGCGGCTTGGCGCGGTCGCGGTGTCGATGGATGTCGCCTGCGACGAGAGCATCGGCAAGGGCGTCGAGGCGGCGATCGCGGCGCTCGGCCAGATCGATATCCTGGTCAATAACGCCGCCGTCTTCACCGCCGCACCGATCACCGAGATCACCTATCAGGACTATGCCCGGGTTTTCGACGTCAATGTCGGCGGGACCCTGTTCACGTTGCAGGCGGTGGCCCGGCACATGATTGCACACGGCATTCGCGGCAAGATCATCAATATGGCGAGCCAGGCGGGCCGGCGGGGCGAGGCCCTTGTCGCCGTCTATTGCGCGAGTAAGGCGGCGGTGATCAGCCTGACGCAATCGGCGGGGCTCAACCTAATCGCCCATGGGATCAATGTGAATGCCATCGCCCCCGGCGTCGTCGATGGCGAGCATTGGGACGGTGTGGACGCCTTTTTCGCAAAATACGAGAACAAGGCGCCGGGACAGAAAAAGCGGGAGGTCGGCGCCGGCGTGCCCTATGGCCGGATGGGGCGCGCCGAGGATCTGACCGGAATGGCCGTGTTCCTGGCGAGCGCCGAGGCCGATTACATCGTCGCCCAGACCTACAATGTGGATGGCGGGCAATGGATGAGCTGATCCCACTGTCCGATGCGACGCTGGGGCGGCTGTCCGGGCGGGTGCGGGTTCCGCGTTACGACCGTACGGCGCTGACGCCCGGGATCGTGCACATCGGCCTCGGCAATTTTCACCGGGCGCATCAGGCCTGGTATCTGCACCGGCTGTTCGAGGCGGGTTTGGACCACGACTGGGCCGTCATCGGCGCCGGTGTGCGCCCCGGCGATGCGGCGCAGCGCGAGAAGCTGCTGGCTCAGGATTGCCTCACGACGCTGATCGAGCTGGCGCCCGACAGCCGATCCGCCGAGGTGACCGGCGCGATGATCGATTTCCTGCCGGTGGAGGACGGGCATGGCGCGCTGATCCGGCAGATGGCGGACCCGGCGATCCGCATCGTCGCCCTGACGGTGACGGAGGGGGGGTACTACCTCGACCCGGCCGGCGGCCTAGACATCGTGCACCCGGACATCCGGGGGGACGCCGCCAACCCGCGGCACCCGCGGACAGCTTTCGGCGCGATGGTGGAGGCACTGCGGCAACGCCGTGCGGCGGGGCATGGGCCCTTCACGGGGCTGAGCTGCGACAATCTCCGCGGCAATGGCGCCGCGCTACGTCGGGCGGTGGTGTCACTCGCGTGGATGAGCGATCCAAGCCTCGCGGCATGGATCGACGGCACCTGCAGCTTCCCGAACGCGATGGTCGATTGCATCGTGCCCGCGACGGGGCCGAAGGAAATCGCCCTGGCGCGCAGCTTTGGGATCGATGACAAGGCACCGGTGACCCATGAGAACTATCGCCAATGGGTGATCGAAGATGCCTTTTGTGCCGGCCGCCCGGCCTGGGAGACCGTGGGCGCCACCCTTTCCGGCGATGTCCATGCCCATGAGGCGATGAAGATCCAGATCCTGAACGCCGGCCACCAGGTGCTCGCCAATGCGGGAGAGATCCTGTCGGTCCCGACCATCGCCGATTGTATGGCGCATCCGCTGATCCGGGGCCTGTTCCGACGGGTGCAGCGGGAGGAGATCGCGCCCCTGGTCGCCCCCGTGCCCGACATGACGCCCGCGGCCTATGTGGATTTGATCGAGCAACGTTTTTCAAACCCGGCGATTGTCGACACGACCCGCCGGGTGGCCTTCGACGGCTCCGCCCGCCATACCGGCTTTGTCTTGCCGATCCTGCGGGATGCCCTGGCCACCGGCGCGCCGGTGGAGGGGCTTGCCCTGGTCGAGGCGCTGTGGGCGCGGATGTGCGAGGGCACGCGGGAAGATGGAACCCGGATCGAGCCCAACGACCCGGCCTGGGCGGCGCTGCAGAACGTCGCCGAGGCGGCGCGCACCCGGCCAAGGGCCTGGCTGGAGCAGCGCGCGATCTATGGCGACCTCGCCGGTGCCGACCGTTTCGCCGCGGCCTTCGAGCCGTGGCTGGCACTGATTTGGTCAGAAGGCTGCGCCGCCGCTCTGACGAGCTATGCGGCCGTATCGGTTACGACCCGGCGCTGAGCGCGCCAGGATCGGTTACGCGCAGGCCGGTAAACGGCCTTGGTACATTTGGCCCGACCCGTCGAGCCTCCAAGCCCGGCGATCCGCCACGCATGGCAACGCGGCAAAACAACCGATGCGTTCGATCCTGTGCCGATGGGCGTAGAACTGCGGAATTGGTTCAGTTATAGCTGCCGGGGTGGGAGTGATTTTGGGGGCATCATGCCGAGGGAGTTTAGGGCGTTGCGCGTAAGCGCGCCGTCTACACTGCTTTTGTTGATGGCTTCCCTCTGGCCTGGAGGCGAAGCCGAGGCTGGGCAAGCTGTTCTTTGCAATGACGGGCAGTTCCCCCTACACGCGGCGTCGGCGATCACCTCCCTACCGAGCGACGGCGATCTGGGTTGGTCGCTGGTCCCTGCCAATCGCTGCGTCCTGCTCCGCAAGACGTCGGCGACGACCGAAATCGACATTCTGGTGTGGTCGAAAAGCTCGGGGTTCGTTTCCTTGGGCAAGGCAGGCGATGACTCGTGGACAGCGCATCGGTGCATCTTCGTACCGATGCAAATGAGAGACCCGGTCGCGCGTATCGCCAGTGCGGTGACCGGATGCCGGAATCACACCAGCGCTGTGCCGATCGCCAGCAGGGTCGTGGTTCCGGCGGGCGGCACCTATTTCGCCGTCGTCGATCTTAGCTCTGACACTGAATCCGATTGATCCGATGCAACGACCATCCTGCACCTGTCGCGATATGCGCCATCTCTGCCGGGGCCTGTCCGATCCGCGACCCATCCGTCGCGCAGGGGACAGGGCCGTGGTGGTTGGATCTGATGTGAGCAATCCGCCGCAACGTACTGGGTAGGGCGGGGAATACTGGGGGAAAAAATGGGCAGACTACCAATCGCGGCGTTTGTCGCGCTCTTCGCTTTCGGTGGCGACGCTGCCGCGCGGGACTTGCGCATAAGTCACCAGTGGAACACCAACGATATCCGCCACGCCGTCGCAACGGTACTGGCCGACGAAGTCGCGAAGTCGAACACCGATCTGACCATCAAGATCTTCCCGAAGCGGGAACTCTACAAGCCGCGCGAGCAATACGAGCCGCTGATGTCGGGGGAGCTCGACATGTCGATCTATCCCCTTGCCTATTCCGGCAAGCGCCATCCCGAATACAACCTGACACTGATGCCGGGCCTGGTGAAGAACCACGACCACGCGTCGCGTTTGGTCCGCTCGGAGTTTATGGGCGAGATCGAGGAGATCCTTGCTAAAGACGATCTGATGGTGCTGATTCACGGCTATTTGGCTGGCGGGTTCGCGGGGACGGAGGGCTGCGTGAAACGCCCCACCGATATCGACGGCAAAGTAGCCCGCGCCGCCGGTGCAGCGTTTGAATCGATGCTGTCCGGCGCCGGTGCAACCATCAAGTCGATGCCGTCCTCGCGCATTTACGATGAGATGGATGCCGGCGCCCTGCAGGTGGCCAACACGTCCTCCGCCAGCTTCGTCAGCTTCAAGCTCTATGAGCAGGTGCGTTGTTTCACCCCGGCCGGCGATTATGCGCTGTGGTTCATGTACCATCCGGTGCTGATGAACAAATCGACCTTCGACGCGCTGACGCCGGCGCAGCAGACCGCGCTGCTGAGTGCGGCGAGGAAGGCCGAGACGTATTTCTCGCAGGAGGCCGTGAAGCAAGACGACTTGGCGCGTCAGGTGTTCGTCGATAAGGGCGTCGAGGTCGTGGAGATGGACGAGATCGACTATGTGGAGTGGTTCGGGGTCGCCAAGGAGACGGCGTATGAAGCGTTCTTGGCGGATATGCCGAACGGTATGCGCCTCTTGAACCTGGCGCTCAGCGTTCAATAAGCTCGGACGGCCGGGGCGGCGCTGCGTCGCCGCCCGCTGAGCAGAGTGCGTCCCGCCGAGACCGCCACCGACCGGACCCCGATGACCGAACCCCTGCCAAGCCATGCGTCGGTCATCGTCATCGGTGGCGGCGTTATGGGATGCTCGACCCTCTACCACCTTGCCAAGCAGGGGATCGGGGACGCCCTGCTGGTGGAGCGAGACAAGCTGACCTCGGGCACCACGTGGCATTCGGCGGCGCAGGTTCGGGCGCTGCGCTCGACCCGCAACCTGACCGACCTGATCCGCTATTCCATCGGCCTCTATGCCGAGCTGGAGGCCGAGACCGGCCAGCACACCGGGTGGATCAACAAGGGCTCTCTCTCGATCGCAACCACGCCCGACCGGATGGCCCATATCCGCCGGCAGGAGGCTTTGGCGGGCCTCTTCGGTGTGCGGACCGAGACGATCACGGCGGCCGAGGCGCAGGAACGCTGGCCGCTGATGCGCAGCGATGATGTGATCGGCGCCGTCTGGTCGCCGGATGACGGCCGGGTCAGCCCGTCAGACCTGTGCGCCGCGCTCGCCAAGGGCGCGAGGCAGCGCGGTGCGCGGATCGTCGAGGACACGGGCGTGACCGGGATCCTGACCCGCGACGGCCGGGTAGCGGGGGTCGAGACCGCCCGGGGCACTGTCCGCTGCGATGCGGTTGCCGTCTGCGCCGGCCTTTGGAGCAGGCGGGTGGCCGCGATGGGCGGTGCGGCGGCCCCCCTATGGCCCTGCGAGCATTTCTATCTGCTGACGAAGCCGGTGGAGGGGATCGCCGGCAACCTACCGACCCTGTCGGACCATGACGCGCATCTCTATATCCGCGACGATTCTGGCGGGCTGCTGGTTGGGTGTTTCGAGCCGCTCGGCAAACCTATCGACCCTGCGGCCCTCGGCGAGAGCTTTGCCTTCCAGCTCCTGCCCGAGGACTGGGACCATTTCGAGCCGATGATGGCCAACGCGCTGCACCGCCTGCCGCCGCTGGAACACGCCGAGGTCAAGATGCTGCTGAACGGGCCGGAGAGCTTTACGCCCGACGGCATGTTCCTGCTGGGCGAGACCGAGACGCAGGGGCTGTTCCTGGGCTGTGGGATGAACTCTGTCGGGGTCGCGACCGGCGGTGGCGCGGGGATGGCGCTGGCCCATTGCATCGAGCATGGGGCACCGCCGGCCGATCTGAGCGCGGCCAATCCGCTGCGCTTTCCGGACGCGCTGAACACCGCTGAGGCGCTGGCCGCGCGGGCGCCGGAGGTGCTCGGCAAGCATTACGAGATCGCTTATCCTGGGCGCAATTGGACCAGCGCGCGGCATCTGCGCGAGGGTTCGCTGACCGAGCGATGGCGCGAAGCGGGGGCGCACTTCACCCAAAGCTTTGGCTGGGAGCGGCCTGCCTATTTCGGCGCGGATGGCGAACCGCCGCTGAGTTTCGGGCGACCCGCCTGGTTTGACCGGGTGCGCGCCGAGGTGGAAGCCGCCCATACCGGCGCCGCGATCTTCGACCAGTCGAGCTTCGGCAAGATCGAGGTGGAGGGGCCGGATGCCTGCGCCTTCCTCTCGAGGGTTTGTGCGAACCGGATGGACCGGCCGGCGGGCCGCGTGATCTACACCGCGATGCTGAACCCCCGCGGTGGGTTCGAGAGCGATCTGACCGCCGTCCGGCGGTCCGAGACACGGTATCGCCTGCTGACCGGCACAGCGTCACTGCGGCGCGACCTCGCCTGGCTGCGCCGCCATCGGGGTGATTTCGACATTCGCATCACCGATCGGACGGAGGCGTTCGCGACGCTCGCCCTGATGGGGGCGGAGGCGGCGCGGATCGCCCGGAACTTGGGCGGCACGGGACTTTGCGGTTTGGGCTATTTCCGCGCGGGACCGGCAGAGCTGGCCGGGGTGCCGGTAGAGGCTGCGCGCCTGTCCTATGTCGGCGAGGCGGGCTGGGAGATTACCTGCAATGCCGCCGACGCGCCGAGGCTTTACGATGCGCTCCACGGCGAGGGGGCGCGGCCCGCAGGGGCCTATGCGCAGACCGCGATGCGGATCGAAAAGCGGTTCCTGGCCTTCGGGCACGAGCTGGACAGCGATATCTCGCCGCTGGAGGCGGGGCTCGACTTCGCGATCGACTGGGATGGCGACTTCATCGGCAGGGACGCCCTGATGCGCCAGCGAGAGGACGGGCGGGCGAACCGGATCGTGAGCCTGGTCCTGGATGATCCTGCGGCCGTGCCGCTCGGCGACGAGATCGTGCGGATGGGCGACACGATTGCCGGGCGCACCACCTCGGCCGCCTTCGGTCACCGGATCGGCCGACCCGTTGCGCTGGCGGATCTGAGGATGGCCGAGGCGCGCGCAGATGGCGCTGAGGTCAGCCTCGACATCGCCGGGACGCGGTGTGGCGCCAGGGTGGTCCCCGGCCCGGCCTTCGATCCAGACGGCGCCCGTATGCGGCACTAGAGCATTTTTCAGCCAATCTGAGTCAGATTGGCGTCGTGAAAATGCGCCCAAACAATACCCTAGAGCGCGAGAACCGATGCAATCGGATCGGGAAGCGCTCTAGGCCGGGCACCTTCCCCGTGACCCGGCCTGCGGCCTCGCAGAAAGTGACCCTGACCAGCTGTCGCGAGCCCGCATTCGGCACCATATTTCGACCATGTTGCTGTGGGAACGCGGTTGCATGGGCGGGGTTTCAACCGCACCGCGACCGGCATAAGGCGGGCCGATGCCGGCACCGGGCGAGCGGACCAGCGCGCCCGCCGAACAAATGACAGTCGGGACAGGAGCCAAGCATCGTGGCCAATCTGGTGCAGACATCCGCGACCTCGCCGGACAGCGTTTTGCGCGGCCGGCCGGAGCGCATCTATGTCATCGTCCTGCTTGCGGGAACGGCGATGCTCGCGTTCAGCATCCTCTTTTGCCTCGGCCTCCTCGCCGCGAGCTTTTATTATGACGGGCAGGCTGCAGCATGGATCGACATCTTCATGATCGTCCTGGCATCGGCAGGCGCCATCACGGTGATGATCTGCATTTGGTACGATATCGTCTTTGCACGATCCTGGCAGTTCCGGCTCGATGCCTCGGAACTTACCGTGCATTACGGCTTTCTGTGGGACACCGACCGCGCGATCCCGCGCAGCCGAGTGCATTACACGGACATCGCCTCGACGCCCTTGCACCGCTATTTCGGCGTGGTGAACCTGGCGCTGTTCACGCCGGGGTCGCCGCGTCCGGCCGCGGTTGTCCCCTGCATCACGCCGGAAATGGCCGCAACCCTGCGCACAGCCTTGGACACTGACCCGGCGGCGCCGGCGCGATGAGCGCCACTGCCGATATGGGCGGCCGCACGGACGAGGCGGGCTCAGGCAACGGCACGACCCTGCGCCATCACCGCGCGGTCTTGATCCTCGGGCTGCCAACGGCGTTGGCGCAGTCCTTCGCCGTCCTCGGCGCCATTGCCTTAATGACCTTCTTCAAGAGCGAAGCCCCCCATGACGAGGCGGCATCGATCCTGCAAGATCCCGCCCTCGCCGGGTTCGAGTGGCTTTTGGTCAACGATCTCGGCACGAGCGCCGTCTTGTTGGCGCTGTTCCTCGGCTCTTTGATCGTGTCGGGCGTCGGCTCGGTGATCCAGGGCTATCTGCGCCTGCGCCTCGAAGTCTTCACGCAGGACCCGCGCGAGATCTTCCTGCGCACCGGTTGGCTTCGGCGCATCGACCGGCGCATTCCGCGCGACAAGATTCAGAGCGTGACGCTGCGGCGCACTTTGATGCACCGGCTGACAGGCACGGCGGAACTGGTGGTCGATACCTCGATCCAGGGCGAGAGCGAGGCCGTCCTTCCGACCCTCAGCCACAGAGCGGCGATCCAGCTTAGGCAGGAGCTGAGCCGCAGCGCCGCACCGACGCAGGACGGCCGCCTGGTCGATCCGTCCGTGGCCAGGGCGCTCCTCTACGGCATTACGGGTCTGCGTGTTGGGCCGCTCCTCCTCGTCGGAGGTTTCGTGATGACCCAAGTCGGCGAAGTCATGCAGCTTTATGCCGACAGCATCGTGACTGGCGTGGAGGAGGCGGGTTGGCTGATAACCGGTCTCGATCAGCTCAACATCGATGTCGGTTTCGCGATCACCGCGGTGGCGGTGCTGACGATCCTGGCGCTCGCCTGGCTGCTCTCGACCGTCTCCGCCCTGAATATGCTTGCGCGCTTCGAGCTTACGCTGGCTGACGGCAAATTCGTCAAGCGGTACGGCCTGTTCGAGGCGTCGAGCATGACGCTGCCGCTAGAGCGGATCCAGTTCCTGCGCCTCGATGGCTCGCTACTCCGCCGCGCCCTGGGGTATACGACTGTGCATGAGGCGGTTGCCGGCGAGCACCACAGCCTCCGCAGGGCCGAGGTGCCGCTGATGCCGCTTGCCGGGGCCGAAGACACCCGCCGGATCGTCCGCCTCGCCCTGGGCGGGTTGGAGCTGAACCGCCTCGACTGGCAGCCGGTCAGCCGAAAGGCGATCCGCCGGGGGCTGGTCCGATACGCGTTTGCCTTGGTGATACTGGCGCTCGCCGCGGTCCTCGCCTTCGGCGCGCCGCTGCTGGCCGTCTTGCTGCTCGCCGCGGTGCTGGCGCCCCTGCTTGCCTATCGGCGCTGGCTTTCCCTTGGCAGCGCCGAGACCGAGGACGTCGTCGCGGTCAAGACCGGCCCCTTCATGAAGCGCATCTGGATCATTCCGAAAAAGAACATTCAGGGCGTCGACCTGACCCGGACGCCGTTTCAGCGCCGCGCAGCCCTTGCCAGCCTAACCTTTCGCGTGGCGGGCAGCGGCCATTTCAGCCGCCCCCATCTGCCTGATCTGCCGGAGGCCGAGGCGGTCTACATGCAGCAACGCCTGGTCGCCCATGCGGCCCGGACCGCGTGGTGGACCGGACCGCCGCTGCAGGGCGGACGGTCGGACATGCCGGGCACGCCCGGAGATGGCCCCGTCTGTTGACCGATCTCGCGTCGGTAAACGCGATCCCTCTGGCGCAAAATCTCGATCTCGTCATGCCACGGCCACACCGAATCCCCTAACAATACAACCAGAACGCGGGTGGAAGCCGTGTGTGAGCGAAACAGTGGTTGTCGATTTGAAAGACACAGCGGAGAAATTGCAGCCGGTGCGCCGGTCCCAAGACGAGCGGACCCGCGCGATGCGCCGCCGGCTGATCGATGCGGCGATCCGGGCGATCGACGAGGAGGGCTACGCGGGCTCGTCCGTGACCAAAATCGTCGAGCGTGCCGGCGTGTCTCGCGGCGCCCATCTTCACCATTTTGCATCGAAGCAGACGCTGATGATCGCCGTCGCAGAGGACGTCGTGCGGTCTGCGACGCGTGCCGTCTTGAGCCGCAGCTCCTCGGACCGGATCGATCCGGCAAACTTGGTCTGGGTCATGTGGCGCAGTGTCGTCAATCAACCGGCAGGCCGCGTGTTCCTCGAGGTTATGCATGCCTCGCGGAGCGACCCTTCCCTGGCCG
This sequence comes from Pseudomonadota bacterium, assembly GCA_039513195.1. Taxonomy (GTDB): domain Bacteria; phylum Pseudomonadota; class Alphaproteobacteria; order Rhodobacterales; family Rhodobacteraceae; genus Thermohalobaculum. The sequence goes on from JBCCRM010000016.1 coordinate 63,375, forward strand.
AGGCCCTGCGCCCCGTGGCCCTGCGGGCCATCCGTTTGTTCCGGCGTCTGTCCCGGCGCCGGCGGGCGGCAATGGTGGGAGACGCCCCGTGGGAGGACATGCTGCTGTTGGCGCAATGGACGTTGCGCGGGATGATGATGGACGCCCCGCTGGTCCGCCACCCGGAGTTCTTCGATAAGAAGATCAACACGTTGGTCGATATGCTTCAGACCTATGGACGGCTGGCGGCAGGGACGGGAACGGATGTCGGTTCCAAAGAGCCACGAGGCAAGCGCTAGAGCATTTTCCAGCCAATTTGAGCCGGATTGGCGTCGTGAGAATGCTCCAGAACAATACCTCAGAGCGCGAGAACCGATGCAATCCGGTGGCAAGGCGCTCTGGATCGGAACCTGATCGGAGAGAAATACCTGCCACCCGGGCGTCGGGCAGGGTCTGACCCGCCCGACGGGCGGGCGCTACCATACGGATATTGCGTCGGTGCTTCTGTCGGATCCGGCTGTCCGCTAGGGGCGGCCGCCGCTTCTCCAGCGCTCGAACAGGGTCGCGGCGATCTCCGTGGCGGGCGCCCGGCCATTGGCGAGGTTCGAAAGATTGCTGAGGACACCGACGAGCAAGCGTCCGTCTCGGCTGCAACCCAGGAAAGCAGAGTAACCGGGGACATCGCCCGCATGCCCCGCACCGTTCCGCCAGAGCGAGATCAACCGCCAATATGCCGGTGCCTGAAGCGGGGCCGGCGCCTTGGGCGCTGCGGCGAACAGGGGTTTCAAAGACGCGCCAAGACGAAGCAGCGCCTGCATATTTCCCGACAGATCGCCAGCAGGCCCTGCCCAGGACGGGTTGAATTTGGTGGCCTCGAAGAACGCCGCGCCATGTTCGACCACCCCGGAAATCCGCCCATGCCGATAGCCGCGGGCGGATCGGCCCGCGCTAGTGGGGTCGGCACGGAGATCGGCCCTTGCGGGACGGAGGACCAGGCGTTCGGCGAGCGCCGGGTAAGGCTCGCCGGTCGCGCGCTCTGCGGTGAGAGCGAGGAGGATCGCGTTGACATTCGCGTATCGGCTGGTACCCGGCCGCAGCTTCAGCCGGGGTTGCGACAGCGACGCCGCCAGCACGTCCTCGATGGGAAACGCGGCGGCAGGGTTCTGGTTATAGCGGCGGCGAAATGCCGGGTTCTCCAGCGCGTCGCGATACCCCGTTCGATGTTTGCCGAGCGCGTCGAGGCTGAAGGCCGCGCTGTCCGGCACCTCTGGCAGATGGGCCGATAGGCGATCCGGCCATTGCAACGCACCCTGCCCCGCCAGCGCGTCGATGACCCCGGCAACCACCAGTTTCGAGACGCTGCCGATGCGCAGATCCGCCGTGCCGAGGGGCCGAACGGATCTCTCTCCGTCTATTGCAATTCCAACCACGCAGCCGGGCGTGCCCTGCCGCCGAAGATCCTCGAAGCGGGCCGCAGCCGTTGCCTGCAGGTCGGGCAGCGACAGGGTCATCGCGGACGCGCCATCGGCGTCATCTCCAGGTCAGGAGCGGCATCCAACCCTGGCTGGCAAGGAGGATCGCCGCGGGAAGGAACCCGCAAAGGATCGCGGCTGCAGCCCATCGGCTGCCACGGGCAAGCAGGCGCCAATGCCGGTACAGCAGGATCGCGGCCACACCGACTGCGGCGGGCCAAGCGATGCTGAGACCGGCGAGGGTGAGAGAGCGCGCACCGACGACGCCGAGTTCGGCCACTGTGGCGAGGGGCGCGAGCATACCCCAGGCGACATGGGCGATCTGGAGAGCCAGAAAGACCAGGGCGGCAATTGCGAGCCAGGCCCAAACGCCGCCGGATGCGAGCTTCTCACGCCCGAATAGCCGATAGCCAAGGCTGACGAGGCCGCCTACCGGTGCGACGACAAGCGAGACGATCGCTAGGAGAGTGCCGGTCACGACCGCGAAGACCTCGTAGGGCGCGAGCCGCACGAAGGACTGCTGACCGGCGCCGCGCAGTGTCAGACCGTCGCCGTCATACGCAAAAACATGGGTCGGCATGGGCATATCGGGGTGCCGAAAGGCCTGTGCACCCGCTGGGATCAAAGGCATCGGCGCCCCAAGCATTGGCGGCGTTCTGGCGCACAGGCCGTCTGCCGTCGGCTCGATCGCCGTCAGACCGAGCAAAGCCGATATCCAGGTTCGCCGCACCATGTTTTCGGTGAACGGCATCCACCAGCCTTCGTAGTTGCCCCGGTTAGGTCCCTCCGGCGGGTTCTGTGGCGGCGACGGCGGCGCGGGATACCGGGCGGCGAGATGCTGGGCCAGGCGGGACCGGATCAGCGCAACGCCGCGGCGATCGGCCGTATTCGCCACAAGCGCGAAACCGGCGCCGGTCGCAGGCAACACGCCGAAGCTGGCATGGAAGCCGTCGATGCGCCCCCAATGGCCCCAAAAGAGGCGCCCAGCCTCGATAAAACCGAAGGTTCCCAGCGCATACGCATAGGAATAGCCGGCCCGGGCGGCGAGGCTGGTCCGCGGCCGGCGCATATCGGCAATCAGCGCCGGCGTTGCGATATCCGCAGTGGCGCCGCCACTTGCGTGGAACCGAACGAGTTTCGCGAAATCGGCGATGTTCGCCGTAGCGCCGCCCGAGGGTCGCACGCGGAGACGCAGATACCCGGCCGGAGAGCCATCGACGTTGAAGCTGGGTGTCGTGGCCCCCTCGGCCCAGGCGAAGCTCGCCGAGGTCATGCCGAGCGGCTGCAGCACCCGCTCGGCCATCGCGGCATCAAAGGACCGGCGGAGGCGGCGCTCGACCAGGCGGGCTGCAATCGTGTGGCCGATATTGGCGTAAGAATAATAACGCCCGGGGGACCAGCGGGTCCGGACCGGCGCCGCCGCGGCCAGACCGGCGGTAGGGCTCGCATCGTCCGCCGCATCGGTATAGTCGCGGTAGGATGAGCCCGGTAGACCTGCGGTGTGTTCCAGCAAGCTCGCCATGGTGATCGGCGCCTCGGCCGCGTGGCGGTTGATGATGCCCATGGCCTGCAGCTCTTCGTCGAGCGGCGCATGGAGGTCGATCGCCCCCTCTGCAACCAAGTCGAGCACCAGGAGCGATGTCAGATTCTTCGAAACCGACCCGAGGCGGAAGAGAGCATCCCCCGCCAAAGCAGGGCCCCCGGGTTCCGCCGCACCCAGGGTGCGGATCGCGGTTACCTCCCCATCCTCGACGAGAGCATAAGCGAACCCCACCAAGGCGTTTTCGGAAAGTAGGCGCTCGAGATCGGTCTGCAGCCCTTCATCGCCCCAACCAGGGCCGGCACCGGCGAGCAGCATGGCCACACTGAGCAACAGCGCCCGGAAACGGGCGGCGCGGCGGAGCAGAGCGCCCCTCATGGCGCGGCCTCGCAGGCCAGGTGCGCGCCAGCGGGCCTATAGTCGCGTCCCGCGGTCTCTGCGTCGGTCGGGTTGGAGATGGCGATACCGAGCACAGTTTCGATGACCTCTGGTGCAAGGGTCGCCGCAACGGACCCGTACGCCCCGATGCGCTCACGGTGCAGCAAAGTCGCGGGGTCTGTCAGCAACAAGGCGCGGTTTGGGTCGTGCATTGCGGCGGTGACGGTCGCCCCCTGCCCCCAATCGGGCGCCCGCAGAAGGGCGAGGATGTCGGGCTGATCGGCGAGAGCAGTTGCGCCTTGAGGGAGCATTGCAGCACGGCAACCTACTGCGGCGATAACGGGGCGCAGAACGCCGCGGGGTCGCTGGTCGAAAAGGGCGGAGTGCCGGCATCTCTGTCCCCGGGGGCGACCGGTTCGGCCCGGCCGACACCCGTGGAGAGAAGACGACGCCAAAGCTGACTTCGGGACGGCCATGGCGAGCGAAACGCCCGCCATGGCTGGTATCGTTGGATTGGTCAGACAAGATCGTCCACGAACTCGAAGCTCAAATCGAACGACGCCAGCACGTCGCCCCGCGCTTTGCTCTCCGAGAAGAGTTGCAGCTCCAACCCGTTTTCGCCTGCGTCGAAGGGATCGAACCTGCCGCCGAAATCGCCGGTGCTCGGATTGTCACCGAACAGCGCGTAAGGCTCGACATTTTCCACCCGGGTCACGTCACCATCATTGAGGTTTAGGCCGACGCTTTCGGTCAGATCGAAGAGGAAGGTGTCCTCGCTGAGAAAGGCCGCCAGCGACACCCGCTTGCCATCGATGCTGCTGGCCAGGATCTGGTCGCCATCGGACAGCTCCTGGATCACTGTGTCGGTGCCGGCGTCGACCAGGACCAGTTGCACAGCCTCCGATACGTCGACCTCCGGAACCTCGACCGAGAAGCTGCGGGTTACGGTGCCGAGATTTTCACCCCTCAGCCGGTCCTCTGAGAACAGATCGAATGAGAGCGTGTTATCGCCGGTCGGAAGCGCGCCGCCGTTGAAATCGCCGAACTCGTCGCCGAAGAGGGCGTAGGGCTCGGCATTCTCGGTCTGGGTCTCCTCTCCGTCATTGAGGTCGATGAACATGCTCTCGACCAGCCCGAAGAAGGGGCTGTCCTCGGGCACGAAGGCGGCCAAGGTGACGTTCTGGTTGGTAAACTCATCGAGGGAGAGGGTGGTGCCGTCCTCGATCACCCGGATCAGGTCATCGGTCTCGGCGTCGTAGAGCCCGATCAGAAGATCCGACGACGCGGCGACATCGTCATCGGTCACGGTCACCGTTGCCTCGGCCGGTGCGAAACCGTCGGCCGAGGCGGTGATGGCCGTGGATTGCGACCCGTCGACGGCATCGTCATCCACCGGGACGACCTCGAAGGTGGTGCTCTCCTCGCCCGCCTCGATGGTGACGGAGGCCTCGGCGGTGGCGGCCGTCTCGTCGCTGCTGGCGATGGTGACAACCAAGGCCGCCGCCAGATCGCCATTGCGGCTCAACGTTGCGAGCGATGGCACGTCGCCTTCGGACAATGTCGACGGATCAATCGAGAGAGAGAGGGTCAACACCTCGTCGCCGATGCCGTTGACCGTGACCGTCGCGGTGGCTGTGGCGGTGCCGCCCTCGCCGTCCGACACTTCATAGACGAAACTGTCAGTCTCCGCCTCGCCATCTCCGAGCCCGTCAAAGACCCCATTCGGGTCGTAGTCGAACGCGCCGTCGGAGCCGAGGGTCAGCAAGGCGCCCGAGGCGAGCTCGACGGTCTCGCCGACATCTGCCGCCTCGCCATTGACCGCCGTGACGCTGAGGTCGTCGCCATCCGGGTCGCTGTCATTGGCGAGCACATTGCCGGAGGCAATGGTCGCCTCGTCGGTGGTGGCTTCGTCGGTGACCGCGATCGGGTCGGCATTCACGGGCGTCTCGATGGAGAAGGTCGCGGTTGCGCTGTCGGACCCGCCATTGCCGTCGCTCACCGTGTAGCTGAAGCTCGCTTCGGAGCCGCCTTGGTCCCCGGTGATGGTAAAGGTGATTTCGTCGTCGTTGGGGTCGTCCGGCGTGCCCCCGTCGTCGAAGTCCACCGTCAGATTGAAGGGGTCGCCGACGCCGATGATGACCAAGGAGTCACCATCCGGGTCGCTGTCATTGGCGAGCAGATCGGCGCCGGACCCCGTGGCGACATCGCCCGGCATCAGGAAGAAGCCGGTGAAGTCGTCATCCAAGGCGATTGGGTCTTGGTTAAGCTGCTCGCCTACGGTGACCGTGACCGTGCCGGTATCGGTGCCGCCATTCCCGTCGCTCAGTGTGTAGGTGAAGCTGTCCTCTCCGCTGAACCCGACATTGGGCGTGTAGGTAAACGATCCGTCGGAATCGAGGCTGACGCTCCCGCCGCTTGGGTCCGTGTCGATCTCGACGGTCAGAGCGTCCCCGTCGGGGTCGCTGTCGCCGTCGAGCACCCCGGTCGCCGCATCGACCGTCAGGGGTGTGTCGAAGGCCGTGCTGTAGCTGTCGTCATCGGCGACGGGGTCCTGGTTCGGCTGCTCGCCCACCGTGACGGTCACCGTGCCGGTATCGGTCCCGCCATTCCCGTCGCTTAGTGTGTAGGTGAAGCTGTCCTCTCCGCTGAACCCGACATTGGGCGTGTAGGTGAAGGAGCCATCGGAATCGAGGCTCACGCTCCCGCCGCTTGGGTCCGTGTCGATCTCTGCGGTCAGAGCGTCGCCGTCGGGGTCGCTATCGCCGTCGAGCACGCCGGTCGCCGCATCGACCGTCAGGGGTGTGTCGAAGGCCGTGCTGTAGCTATCGTCATCGGCGATTGGGTCTTGGTTAAGCTGCTCGCCTACGGTGACCGTGACCGTGCCGGTATCGGTGCCGCCATTCCCGTCGCTGACCGTGTAGGTGAACGTATCCGGTCCCGAGAAGCCGGCGTTCGGCGTGTAGGTGAACGATCCGTCAGGGTTCAGCGTGACGGTCCCGCCGGTCGGATCGGTGTCGATCTCGACGGTCAGAGCGTCGCCGTCGGGGTCGCTATCGCCGTCGAGCACGCCGGTCGCCGCATCGACCGTCAGGGGTGTGTCGAAGGCCGTGCTGTAGCTGTCGTCATCGGCGACCGGGTCCTGGTTCGGCTGCTCGCCCACCGTGACGGTCACCGTGCCCGTATCGGTCCCGCCATTCCCGTCGCTCACCGTGTAGGTGAAGCTGTCCTCTCCGCTGAACCCGACATTGGGCGTGTAGGTAAACGATCCGTTTGCGTTCAGGCTGACGGATCCATTCGTCGGCTGCGTCGCGATCTCCGCCGAGAGGTCGTCACCATTCGCGTCCGTATCGCCATCCAGCACACCATTCGCCGCATTCACCGTTAGCGCCGCCCCGAAATCCGTGCTGTAGCCGTCGTCATCGGCGACCGGCGCGACATTATTCGTGTCCTTCAGGGTGACCGTGACCGACCCACTCGTCGGGCTGATCGTGAAGCCGTCAAAGCTGGTACCCTGATCGTCCACCGTCACGACCGAGAAGGTGGTCTCCTCGTCGCCGATATCGTCATTGACGTTGAAGCCCGGATCGCCCGGCGCCCGGTCCGGATCGTCGAAGATCGGCAAGGTGACAGTCGCCGTCTGCTCCAAGATATTGACGGTCAGGCCGTCATTCGCGGTCCAAGCGCGGACGAGCTGCAGGCCGTCGAACTCGGCGAACGGACCCGGCGGGAACACATCGAAATCGCCGAGCGGCCGGTCATCGATCTCGCCGGTGGCCAGGTTGATGTTCTCCAGCCGGATCGGGACGACCACACCACCGCTCGGTGGCGGTTCGGACAGGCTGATGGTGAAGGTGGCGACGGTGCCCTCGTCCTCGACCAGAGTATCGATATTGGAAGAGATCGAAATCTCCGGCACGGATCCTGCGGGCAGGTCGTCGCGGGTATCGACCTCTATGAACGGCACGGCAGTGTTAACGATCGTGTTGTCGCGCCCGCCAGGCTCGTCGATCACGCGCCAGAAATAGCTGGTCGGGTCCTCGGCGATGAAATCGGCGAAGGCCGGCAGCGTAACCGTCGCGGTGGTGCTGACGATCGGCAGCCTAAAGACAGAAAAATCCGGGGCGCCCGAGGCGCCGGTCGCAAGCGAGACGTCATCGGCGTTGAACGGATCCCACAGGGACGAAATGCCGACGGTCGACAGCCCGAACAGATTGAGTTGGTTGATCTGCTGCACGCGCACATCGCCAGCCAGCGAACCGTCGCCAAACGGGTTCGGGTTCTCGCTGTCCGAGGCGAAGAAGTAGACGTTGAGGGGATTGGCTTCGCTCAGCGGCGCGTCGCCGGGCGCAAGCTCCACGTCAAAGGTGAAGACGATGCTGTTGGCCTCATCTTCGATCGCCGCGGCGGTGCCATCGACGGCCGGTGTGTTTATCGAGAAGGTGACGGTCGCAAAATGGCCGGGATAGCTGGCCTGCAGAGCCGCCGAGAAGACCACCGGTGCCGCAATCTCTCCCACTTGGAAGTCCAGGAGCCAATTGACCTCCGCATCCGTGGAGCCGACGGTCTGCGTCGACGCGGCGACATTGGCGCCGGTGAGGCGGCCCAGATGCTCAAGCAGGGACCGCCCCTCGGCGGTCGATGCAATTGCGCAGCCATAGACGAGCAGGTCTTTGCCCGCGAGCGCCTTCCCGCATGCGATCAGATCGTCGGCACAGGCGTTGAGGGTCTCGGCGGAGACCTCGCCGGAGCCGAGCTGCAAGGCGCGACCATCGGAATGGGCGACGATGTGGAGACTGCCGACATCGCGGCGGCCTGCGACGGCGTCTTTGATCTGTACGACGCCGTCGGCGCCTCGGTTCAGCAACAGCACCTCGGCCGAGGCGGGGAGATCGGCCAGCAGTAGCTCGCGACGGTCGACCCGCGGGTCGATCACGACAAAGGGAACGCCTGCCTCGGCGCCAGGCTGCCTTACGGTTTCTAGGGTCATTCTTACCCCTCCCATCTCTTCACTGTCGGTCCTGCGGCGATCCGACGAACCGGTTCGCCGCCTCGACGGTCCAGGCGTCAGGGGTCGCTGGGTGCCGCGTCCCGCGACATCCTTGCGCCTAGATGGACCGTCCAATCCGCGGGGGCGCCGGGCGCGCCCCGCTGTCGCTCGCGCGACCAGGCGTCAGAATTCCACGCGGAACTCGACGCCTATTCTCAGCCCGTCCGCGATGGTCGCTTCGACCGGTTCAGCACCGAAGACGCCGTTGTTGTTCAGGCTGGTGATGATTTCCGCGTCGAGCAGGTTTTCCGCGTAGACGGTCAGCTTCCAGAACTCATGCTCGAACCCGGCGCGCAGGCCGAGTTCGACCGAGTTGTCGACTTTCAAGGCCGGGTCGTTGGAGATCGACCCAGACGAGAAAAAGCTGTCGGTGTAGACGACGTCGCCGGAGACGAAGAGGCCTGTGTCGTGCTGGTAGGTCGCGCCGAGGGAAGCCGTGACGGCCGGTGCCTCCGGGAACTCGTTGCCCTCGAAATCGCCCGCGGCGGTGTCGAGTGAGCGGAACTCCGTCTGCAAAAGGCCCAAGGAGCCGAAGACGTCTAAGCCCTGTTCGAAGATGTAGCGGCCTTCGAATTCCGCCCCGAAGGATCGGGACGAGCCGGCATTCTCCGTGCGGGTAATGGGGATCTGGCCATCGAACACGGTGATCGGGATCTGCTGGTTCGAGTAGTCGTAGAAGAAAGCGGTCGCGCCGAAGAACCAGCGGCCCTGCGGCGACTCCGCGCGATAGGCCAGCTCATAGTTCCACAGAAACTCCGGGTCGACGGTGCGGATCAGATCGCCGGAAACCTCGGTGAAGCCGGAGCGATAGCCACGCTGCGCTGTAACGGCGATCGACTGATTGTCGGTCAGCTTGTAGGCAAGGCCGATCTTCGGCAGGAACACATTGAAATCGGCGGAGGCGTCAACGTCGATCGGGGCGTTGAAAGAGGTACCGGTCGCCGTGTTCTCGACCGTCTCGTTGGTGTATCGCAGGCCCGCGAGCAGGCTCAGATCCTCGACGAACTCCCAACGGACGTCGCCATAGACGGAGAGGTTTCGCGTTTTGTTATCGGAGGTTAGGTCCTGGATGACCGTAAGGCCGTTCCCCACCGTGACGAGCGAGGTGCGCGGCAGGGTGAAGTTGCCGAAAAAGCCGCCGAGAACGCCGCTGAATGCATCGCCGGCCGAGCCGATCTCCAGGCGCAGGTCTTGGGTTATGTCCTCGCCGGCGCGGCTTTCCTCCCGCTCGAAGCTCAGACCCGCCGGGGTCGAAATCTCGAGCTCGGAGTCGATGAAGGAGGTGATGCTGGTCAGGAACAGATCGTCGGTGATCGCGTAGCCGATTTCGGCGATGTAGTTGTTGTTGGTCGCCTCCCGACGCTCGACCGCCGTGGTGGGCGCACTGTTGAATTCCCGGTCGAAGAAATCCTCGCTGTTGACGGCGCGAACCCCTGGGCGATCGAAGGTGGTGCTGGCCGTCAGCAAGACCGACAGATCGGGCAGGAAACTCGGCTCGAACAGCAGCTTGCCGCGGAGATTGCGGTATCGATCCTCCGCCAGGACTTCGTTTTCGGGCACGTTGAAGTCGATGTCGAGGTCGCGCTGCCTCGCCTCGCCGCTCAGCCTAACCGCGAGTTGATCCTGGATGATCGGACCGGAGAGGTAGAAGGCTGCATCGCGCCGCTTGTCCTGCCCGCCGACAAACTCTGCGCCGGCCTCGTAGAAGAAGGTCGGGTCCCGGGTCTCGACGATCACCGCGCCGGCCAGCGCGCCCCGCCCTTGCAGCGTCGATTGCGGACCCCGAAAGATCTCGATCTGCTCGATATCCCAGATGCCGCGGGCGCCGCGGCGCGTGCTTTCGACCGACTGGGTCGCCCCGTCGATGATCACCGAGGTCACCGGGGCATTGTTGGTGGGCTCTGTCACTCCTTCGGAATTGATCCCACGGATGACGAAGCCGTTATTGCCGCGATTCCCCTCGAAGAAACGAACATTCCCGACATAGCGGAAGCTGTCCTTCAGATCGTCGATGTTCAGCTCGTCGACCTGTTCGCCGGTCACAACGCCGACGCTGGCATGGGTGTCGACATAGGACCGGTCGATCTTCTCACCCTCGATCACTATCGTGTCGAGGATCAGGACGTCGCCACTTGGTTCGGAAGTTTGGGCGTCTGCGGCCGATGCGACGGAAGCTGCGACCGCGAAACCGAGGCCGCTCAGTTTGCTAGCCCGGGCCGGCGCGCCGCGCCGGCAACCCGCAAGAGGCTGCGTCCCCAGTCTCACCTTCATGCCGCGCGGTCATCTCTCGTTACAGTCGGTCGAGAGCTGGCGGCGCACGCGAACGCCCTGAGCTTGCTAAGCCGACAAAAATTGTCCGGATATCGGATTGCGGTCAAGCAGTCTTGGAACCGACCCTTCGCTGGTAGCTCCTCGCTCTCAACCTCCCCGTCGCCTTTAAAAACAGTCCATACTGTATGTTTATATAACTGCAAAGGAGATTCTGTGAGCCGCGGAAAAAATGTAAGCTGTTAAGGCGCAGGGTGCGCTCTGGAATGCAGGCGCACTGATGATAGGAATATTGAATTTTATTACAAGGTTAGCGGCTATTCTTCACAATGCAATAGACACTGAGAACTCTGCGAGGAGAGCATTGTCTGGGGACAAAGCTGCGGCCGAGACGTCGACGCAGACCCAAAGACGCCAATCGCGATATCCGCGGAGGCGATACGGTCGTCCCCGAACTTGGTCCGCATCTCGGCGGGACCGCCGGGCTTCCCCATGTCCTGAATGGCCGCGTTCTCTGATTGCGGCTGTGTCAAGCGGCTTGGTGCACTGGTCTGTCCGGGTCACGGTTCTCTCCGAAGTCTGGCGCGTCGGCTCGCGGAAGTTGGCGCGGTGCAGAGCGGCGGTCCTGGGCGCAAGGCGGATGCCGTAGGTTTTGAGCACACCGCGCACGTGACCCTCGCGATCCTTCCGCAGCCGTATCAGCCGTTCGCGCGCCCCAAGTATTGCGCGCAGCCGGTCGGCCGCTTCGCTCCGGATGTGCACCTGCCCATTCCAACCGATCCGCCTGCATGATCCGACGGTATCCTTCTTCGCGGGACGGTCATGCCTGTCTCGTCCACGATGCAAATCGTCACCTCTCTCAGTGACACGTCCATCCGAGCAAACTGCTTCATGGTCGCTCTCCTCACAGTGGCATCTCATCTGTGAGGCCGAGCCTATCGGACCTCGTGCGCCAGGGAGAGCGGCCACCGCAATCACTTCATGTGGATCTGGAGCGCATATGGGACCGGGTGCGGCAGCTCTCTACGCATCTGCATCACGTCAATCGGGTCCAGATTGGCTGGGAAATGCCCTAGCCTGCCCAAAGCGCGATTTGCGGCGGCATCGGGCCGATTGCGCCCCAGCCAGAATATCTAAAATATATTCATTACACTCATACTGTCGACGGAAGGTGCGATGCAACCATTCCAGCCGAGCCTGACGGACCACGACCACATGGGCCTGCCGCTTTTCGGGCAGTTCGACATCGTCGTACTGGGCGGGGCCCGGCCGGCATCGCGGCGGCCGCAACGGCATCGGAGGCGGGGCATAACACGCGCCTGATCGAGCGGCTGGGGTTCTGTGGGGGCGCGGCCGTCTGTGGCATGTCGGGTACTATCTGCGGGCTCTACAACACCGTGGAAGCGATCCGCGCGCCGCGCAGCCGCAACAACTGATCTTTGGATTTGCCGAGCGGTTCCGGTCAGCGATGGAAACCGAGGGTGGGCTCACGACGCCGCAGATCTACGGCAAGACCTGGGTGGCGACCCATGACTGCGCCAAGTACAAAAAGGTGGCGACGGATATGCTCCGCCGTGCCGGGGTGCAGATCCTCTATCACTGCGAGATGGTCGACGTAATCGCAGAGGACGCGGCGCTGACCGGCCTGGTCCTGCACACCCGCTCTGGCTTCACACGCGTCGCGGCGCAACGCTTCATCGATGCCAGCGGCGATGCGGATGCAGTCTTTCGAATGGGGCTGAGGACGATCAAGGGCAACAACGGCATCATCCAGAACCCGTCGATGATGTTCAAAATCGGCAATGTCGATATCGACCGATACCTCGGCTATTGGGGCGAAAACACAATCTCTCCGCCCAAAGTGGTGGAGAAGCTGGAAGCCCGCGACGCGTTGGTGCGCAAGAAAGTCTGGCTGTTCCCGACGGTCAATCCGGCGAGATCCTGGTCAACAGGACCAAGATCACTGGCTTCGATGGGCGCGCGCTGGATGTCACCGACCCGGTCGACCACTCCGAGGCCGAACAGTTTTCCATCTACCAGGCCAGCGCTTTCTTCCGGTTCCTGAAGGAGGAGATCCCGGGTTGCGAGGACGCCTATTTCATCGATTACGGCCAGGAAGTCGGCGTGCGCCAGACCCGGTCCATCGACGGTGTCAAACGGCTCACGAATGAGGATGTCGTGACCACCCGCCAGGCTAAGGACATCATTGCGCGGTCGAGCGGGCCGATCGAGCGGCATTACCGGGCCAAGCGCAAAACCGAGTTGCCGCGTCACCGCACAGTGTTTCGAATACGGGCGCGCGGCCGCACTGGCGGCCGACCTGTCCATCTGCGAGGACGTCGCCTTCCAAGAGATCGATGGTGTCGAGATCGCGGGCTGCATGAAAGCAACACGATGAACCGTATCACGGTCGAGAGGATCGCGGTTCTGGCCGTGGGCCCGAATGCCGAGCGGACGACTTGGTCGGCGCGCCTCGGCGAGATGCTCGAAGCTCTGGTGATCGTACGGATGGACCTGTCGAACGGTGTCGAGGCGATCAGCAGCCTCACAATGTATATGGGGCATGACTTCGACAGGACAGCCGATGCAGCCACCTGTCTGATGGCGCCCTTCGTACGTGGCAAATGCATCTACGACATACCGCAGATCTACAGCGATGCGCGCTCGCGCTATGTGCCGCTGGGCAGTCTCGCAACATCGCTGATGGACATCGCACCGCATGACGGCAAAGCGAAAACGTTGGGGGTACCGATCTACAAGATGCTAGGGGCCGCGCGCCAGAAGTTCCGCGCCTATGCCTCGAGCCCGCTCTTGCCGGACGACGGCACCTATATCGCCTATTGCCATGCGATGCTGGCAGAGGGCTATCGGACCATCAAGATCCACCCCTATTGCCATTTCGAAGACGACCTGCGGCTGGTGAAGCGGTGGCGATGGCCCGCTCCTTCGGCGCGAAATGCGAGGTCCACAGTTGGGGTTACACACTGACACAGGCCGCCAATCTGCAGCTTCTGATGGCTAATCCGAACTGCGACTACCTGGAACAGGCCTCGCCCTATGAGAAATACGAGTTCGGCGCGAAGCAGGTGCTGCGCTCGGACGCGGACGGCTATGTCCGGCCGAGCGAGCTACCCGGTCTGGGGGTAGAGATGGATTGGGACGCGCTCGGGCCATTTGTCTATGCCGCACGGGCGTTTCCTTCATGACCTGCCCGCGGAACCCGTTCGCGCGATGAAGCGGCCCCCTAGCGCACGGCTGACCAAGGCCGAGATGGCTTTCCAGCGCCTGGAGGCTGCCGTCGTCAATTGCGACATCGCGCCGGGCACTGTGCTTGTCGAGGCGGATCTCGTGGAGATGCTGGAGGTTGGCCGCACGCCGGTGCGCGAAGCCCTGGTCAAGCGGTCGGCCGAAAATCTCGTGCGGCTCGGGCGCGGTGGGCTGGTGATCCCGGAGTTGAACACACTGACGATGCTGCAGCTTTTGGAGCTCCGCGCGCCCATCGAGCGGCTCTGCATCGAGAAAGCCATCGCGCGCCAAACGGCGACCGACCGTGAGGCGTTCGAAGCGATCAAGAAGCGGCTCTCGGCGCTTGCGCCAGAGGATCGCGCGGGGTTCATGGAACTGCTGCGGCGGGTCCATGCGGCTTTGGCTGCTGCGTCCAAGAACGACTTTATCCTCTCCGCGCTAAAGACGACCCAGGGCCTGTCTCGCCCCTTCTGGCGATATTTTGCGACGGACGAGGATCAGAGGTTCAGCACTGAGCTCTAAGCGTCAATGCTTGACGGGTTGATCCGACAGGACGAAGCGGCCGCCATTGCCCAATCGACCCGGTTGATCGCCTATCTCCGCCTATTCGCGACCGGGCAAATGAACGAGGGAAAAACCCGGGGTCCAATGATCGAATAGCTCCGCGAAAGCCCGGTACCCAGCATCTCGGCCCGACAGACTTTAGCTCCCGAGCGCCTGGTCTGAGCGGCTCGGTGTCATCGCCGGCGATCCATCGGGCGATGCCGGCGCGTGCCTCCGAGCCCGTCTCCCACCCATTGAAAGATAGATCGGCGAGGCCCGCGGCCTGGAAAGCATTGGGTAGACCGAACCCCTCTAGAGCATTTTCCAGCCAATCTGAGCCAGATTGGCGTCGTGAAAATGCGCCCAAACAATACCTTAGAGCGCGAGAACCGATGCAATCTGGTCGGAAAGCGCTCTAGGGTCTACGCAGCGGTCAGACGTCGTGCCTCTCCGCGCAAATAGTCCGCGACGAGCGACTTTGCGATCCGCCAGAGATACGGGCCGCCCGCATCGACCGCCTTGTCGGCGTTTCGTGCGGCGCGGATCCAGAGCTCCTGACCCAGGTCTTCGGCGGTGGCGGCGTATTTCAGTTCGGCGGCGATATAGTGCCGGAGTTTTGGCATCTCCGTCTCGAGGACGGTGCCGGCCAAGGCATCGGTGGTCGTGTTCAGGCGCGCGGCCATACGCATTCCCTGAGATCGAAAGTACACTGTGGGAGGCTGGCTTGCGACCGCCGAACTTTCACGGGGGCCGCTAGCTGTTGACCTCGATCAACGAGCATTGAGCCGACCGATCAAGCGCGATGTCGTGATCGAAACAAGATACCGCGACGTCCATGCCCTCTCAAGAACCACGTGCGGAGACCTGGAATGCCGCGTCATCGACCTTCCCAAGCTGTCCAGAGGCCGAGTCGGGTTTCCGTTTCTTTTGACGCTCGGCATGGGCACGGCTGCAACGGCGCCAAGTCCCGCGGTGTGAAGCTTTTTGGAATTTGCAGGCGCAGGATACTTCGAGGTCAATCTGAAGATGTGGCTGATGGGCGCAACGATGGTTGTCGGCGCGCCCAAGCACGCGGACGGCGCGGGGGACGACCGAGCTGACCGCCCTGGTCTCAGCACGCCGAAACGCGATGATGCCGGGGAAGAGCGACCCCGCCCCGGCACCGCTCATGCCACCGTTAACCAGGCAGCTCTTGCATGATCAGCGGCGCAGGGTGATAGCGGAAACCCTCGCCGACCTTTTCCACATGCCCGATGCCGGGCCAGGGGAAGTGATAAGCGATCATCGGCAGGCGTTGCGCTGCGATCATGTCGAGCATCCGCACTCGGGTCTGAGCGGACTGCGCGGCATCTGTGTCGAAGGCGAACTGGGTAAGCGGCGTCTCTAGCAGGATCACATGGTGATGCGTCAGATCGCCGATCACCGCGAGCGAGTCGTTCCCGGACGTCACCATGAAGGCGGTGTGACCCACCGTGTGACCCGGCGCAAACATGGCTTGCAGGCCCGGTAGGAACTCTTCGCCGTCCTTAAAGAACTTCAGCCGGTCGCGATTGGGCATCAGATTGCGCCGTGCACCCTCGACGAAGGGGGCCATCCAAGCGGGATCGGTTGCAGAAAGCTTCGCCTCATCCGTCCAGAAGTCGAAGTCCGCCTCCGAAATCCAGATTTGCGCATTCGGGAAGATGCGCTCGCCCGCGTCGGACATGATGCCCCAGACATGGTCGCAATGGCCGTGAGTGCAGACGATGGCGGTAATCGAGTCGGCGTCGATCCCCGCTGCAGCGAGGCTCGGCATCAGCTTGCCCGGCGTGGGCCCGAACATCTGCGATGTGCCCATGCCAGTGTCGAAGAGAATGCGCTGGTCGCCGGCATCGACGACGAGGATGTTCTGCTCCAGCACCGCATTGTCAGTGGGCAGGAAGTTGCGCGTGAGCATCGCACGCATCTCCTCGGGCGAGGGGCCGAGGAAGCTGGCCGTCGGGTCGCCCAGCGGCAGGATACCGTCGGAGACGACCGTTCCGATCAGATCGCCGATGCGGAAGCGGTAGAAATAGGGGGCCTGGGTCAGAGCTGTCGCGGCAGCCGCGGGTGCCGGCGCGAACAGCGAAGCGCCGGAGGCGGCAGCCAGGCCGAAGCCGGCAGCGCCGAACAGCAGGCTGCGGCGGGGCAGTTCTAGATCGTCGGCGATGAGGGATGGGTTTCGGGTCATTGCAGAGCCTCCCTTGGATCGAGTTTTCGTTGAAGCTGCGGTGAGTGCGGCGCCACCCGCAAGTGCCGCATCGGGTCATACTTAGTGTTACACCATTACAAGAAAATGCGCCGGACGTCCTACGCCTCCGACGAGCATGTTCGCAACGGAAGCCCGGCCCGTGAGCGATGAGCCGTCAGGCTTCCGGACATTCTGCGGCTCCTGCGAGTAACCACAAGTCCTGCGGCATTACGATGTTGGAGATGGGTCTGGTGGTTCGAGTCTAATGTTGCGCCTGCACAAAGTGCCGTCCTAGCAGTTCCGTTGCGCGGCTCTGAGCCCGAATTCGGTCCGTGCTCATTCAAATGCAAACCGGCGGAGTTTGGTGGGCAAGGCGGTCGCCACCGCGATGTCGCCCCGCAGACGGCCGGATCGAGCCCAGGTAAGCTTGATGAGATCGATCTTGCTGCGCAGTTTTGGCGACCGCTGAGCCGACGATAGGTACTGGATCGTTCAAGGCGCATCATCGGCCGAGGCGCGGCGGGCCGAGGAAAGGCAGCGGCGCCGACACTCACCGCTCCGAACCCCGGCGCCGCCATTTCTCAGCGGATCCGTTTTGCCGCCATGGCGCGGACCCGGTCGGGGAAGCCCGCGAACATGGCCGTCATCATCTCTGTCGCCTCAGCCGGCGCCGTTGCCGGCGTGCCCGCATTGAACGGCGGGGCCGGCGCGTATTCGGCCAACAATTGGACAGCCTGCGCGTAGGCCGGCTCGCGCATCTCGGCGAGCATGGCGAGCCCGAAATCAATCCCCGCGGTGACACCGCCGCCGGTGATACGGTTGCGGTCGCGCACCACGCGCTCGTCGACTGGGATCGCCCCAAACTCGGTCATCAGGTCCCGCATGAGCCAGTGTGAGGTCACCCGATACCCATCGACAAGACCTGCCTGGCCCAAGAGCAGCGTGCCTGTGCACACCGACGTCACATACCGTGCCCGGCTGCCCCGGTCCGCGAGGAAGCTCAGGGTTTCCTCGCTTTCCATGGCCTGCAATGCGCCCGAGACCGAACCCGGGACGCAGATCACGTCGAGATCCGCGGGCACCTCGGCAAAGACCTGATCGGGGACGATCATCACACCGGTATCCGTACGCAGCGGCTCCCGCGTTTTGGCGACGATCTTAACGGTCGCACCCCAGAGGTTCGCGAGCATGTATTGCGGCCCGATCAGATCGAGCGCCGTCATGCCGTCATAGCCGAGAAAGACAATCTGCTCGTCGCCCTTCCATTCGGGCGGCACCATGCCCATGTCGTGAGCGCCGCGCGTTCCACCATGGCCCGCGCCGGCATGGTTGTCCGCCGCCAGCACCCGCGCCGCCTCAGCCGGGATCAGGCCAAGGGCCAAACCCAGCCCAAATGTTCGCCTGTCGATCATCATACACTCCTCCTAGAAGTTCACGGTGACCGAGCCGACCACTGTCAAAGGTTGGATCGGGCCGGTGTTGCCCTGGAAAAAGAAGTTGGGAACGAAGACATCGTTGTCGAGCAGGTTCTCAACGCCCAAGGCCAGCTCCACCGGGCCGCGCTGGTACGAGACTTGTGCGTCCACCACCGCATAGGCATCGGTGAAGAAGGTGTTGCCCAGATCGCCGGCCTGGCTCGAGAGCGCCGTGACGCCGAGCCCGAGGCCGAGGCCGCTGAGGACCCCGTCCAGGAAGTCATAGCGGAGGGCCACCCTGCCCGAATGGGCGGGCACCCGCTGCAGTTCGTTCCCCTCGAACGGGCTGCCCTCATCGACAATCTCGGCGTCGGTGAAGGCGTAGTTCGCCAAGACTTTGAACTCCTCCAGCGGTTGCCAAATGAGATCAACCTCGACCCCGCGGGAGCGCTGATCGGCGACGTCTAGGACCCCCACCTGGCTATCGACCGTCGCAAAGACTGCCGCATCGTCCCTGGTCAAATCGAAGAGGGCCACGCTGCCAGAGAGGCCGAGCTCGGGCCGGTTGAAACGAAGGCCAACCTCGATCTGGCGGTTCCGTTCGATGGCAACCTCGCCGATCGTCGTAAAGATCGATCCCGCGGCCACGCCCTGCGGTGTGCGAAAGCCTCTGCCCCATCCCACAAAGGGTGTGAACCCGCCCCCAACATCGACCGCGAGGCCGAGCCGCGGGCTCAGCACCACATCTTCGATATCAGGTTGGCCCAAGGTCTGAACGCTGACATCTGAGACCGAAAGACCCGCCATAAAGTGGTAGTTGTTGAAGAAGGTCGACTGACTTTGGAAAATGCCGGTCACCGTGTCGAGGTTGAGTCCGAACGGAAAGCCGAAGGTCCCGCTGTCGAAGGGCAGGCCTTGGATGACATCGAGATCGTCGGACAGCGGGCCAAACGCGAAGAAACTTGTGCCGTTAGAATCGGTCGATTGGTACTCAGCGCCAAGCAGCAATATGTGCTCCCAGCTATCGACCGGGTCCGTCTCCCACACGACTTCGCCGCCGACATCGAAGCTATTCACCTGCAAAAGCTGCGTGTTGTCGGTCCGCACGATGCCATCGCCGGCAGCACCGACACCGAAGAAGGGCGCGATGCCGCTGAGTGTGGTATTCTGATCGCCGTCAGCATCCTGATAGCCGGTGCGGAAGCGGGCGTAGAGATCCTCGGTGAACTCGTGCTCGACGAGGACATCGAAACTGTAGGATTGCAGGACCGTGTCGGGCTGGTCGAGCGCACCCACGAAATCGGTCGCCGACAGTCCTGCAGCCGGCACCAGCGGCCCATCGGTCGGCAGGCCGTTGTAGAAGTTGAAGTTCGAGCGCTGATAGCGCCCACGCAAGGTCACCGCGGTCTGCTCGTTATCCCAACGCAGTGTCGGGAAAAGCGCAAAGGTCCGGTCGTTTACCTGGTCTACAAAATCGTCGGACTGGCGGAAGTCCCCGGTGATGCGGAACGCAAAGTCCCCGTCGTCGGTCAGCGGCTGGTTGATATCGAACGCCGCGTTGAAGAAGTCGAACCGCCCGGCCGCTCCCTTGATGATGCGCGACGCCTCACGCTCCGGCGTCTTTTCGACGATGTTCAGAATGCCGGAGACCGGGGCCCCGTTGGCCCCAGTAAAGAGCGCCGAAGTCGGCCCCTTCAAAACCTCGACGCGCTCGATATTGATCGTGCTTTCTGGATCCAGGCCCTGGTCGAAAAAGGCGATCCTGCCGTTAACATAGGCCTCGGTAAATTGGCCACGGATCAGGAAGTTGCCGTCGAGCTGCTGGGTGTCCTCCCGCCCTTGGACACCTTGAACGCCTGAGATGTTCCGGATGATCTCGGTCACCGTGTCGGCCTGCTGGTCTTCGATCACCGAGCGCGGGATCACCTGGATCGATTGCGGGATCTCTTCGATCGGCGTCCTTGTGCGGGTCGGGCTGTCTGCGGTCAGCGCGCGGTAGCCGTCGACCGGTCCAGCCGGTGTCTCGATGATGCCCGTGCCCTCGACGACGATTTCGTCCAACTCAACCCGCTCATCGGTGCCTTGGGCCTGCACAGCTTTCGTGACGCACAGCATCACGGTGAGCGCGGTTGCGCCCCTAAGGTTACAGAGTTTCACAGTCATCCCCCTCGTCTCTGTCTTGATGCCTCGACGTGCTCAAGTCAGGTTTGGGGGACCTCGGGCAGGCGGCGGACCCCGTGGTCCGCCATTGGAAAGTCTCACGCTGGACGGAAGGACGGCACTGCGCTCAGGCTCCGGCAAAGTCACCAGCCCTGCCATTTGCGGCGGAAGGAAATCGAGCTTGCTCGCCGCAAGGGGACACTCGGATACCTCGACGACGTCAGGCCCGCCGGGGTCATCGACGGCGACGGGATCGTCATCGCCCACCAGATCGATCAGCACATAGGTAACTTGGCCGCCGCCGCATATGGGGATCAAAGCCTTGCCGTGCGGGACGGACCCAGCCTGCAGGAGGGCTGGCGCAAGGGTCAGCTTCGCGACGAGCGCGACCGCGGCGAGCAACACAGCCGCGCGCCTCAGTTCGCCAAGGCCCATGCCGATCATCAACATGCCTCGACCGTAGCAACGCGCCTCGATGTATTGAAGCCACGCCATTCAAAATGTGAACTCCGCATGCTTTGTGTACGGCTTGCTGGCCCGTCAGCGATCTTGCCACTGGAACGAACGGCCGCACTGTCCGAACTTGATATGCAGAACCGCGGAGCGGCGAAGCCCCACAGCGGAGATTGGCGCCTTTGATCATCTGCAAAGTGCGGGCTGGGGAAGTGGCCCAAAGCGCGGCGACCCTTTCGCCCGCCTTAGGTGCCTTGCCGGTGTCTATCTCGGCCGCTTTGGGCGGCCATTCGCGGGCCTCATCGAGATCGGCATCGGGGGTCTTTCGCAGCGACGGGCCGTCGAGCGGCGGCCGCTGGGCGTCGTGCAATGAGAACCGAACCCGCCATTGCTCCGAGAGACGATAGCAAACGGGCGCGACGCACCTGGCCGGTGGTGCCGCCCATCACCTTGGGCGTGTCGCCAGCATAATCGGCAGGCCCGCTCATCGGCGAGATTATGCCGGCGCATGGTCGGCAACAGACGGCTTTGGCACCGCCGGCAGAGTTCGCGGTGCATAGCTGTGCCGCCACACAAATCTCCAGCGCGCTAGTCGATCTTGGTCACCCGCCCATCGAGTGTTGGCACTGCTGCACCCGTTTCGAAGGCGCGGATGACCTGCGCAGCCATCAATTCGGCTGCGTTGGCTTCGATGACGCTAGGCTTGCCGGCGAACATGGAGTAGCCGTCACCGCCGCGGCCCATGAAGTCGTTGGTCGCCAGACGATAGGTTGCGCCTTTGTCAATCGCGGCGCTGCCGACCATGACCTCCAGCACACGCTCGCCCACGGGCTTGGATGTGTCAAACGAGTAGGTCATGCCCGAGACATGCGGAAAACGGCCACCGCCGTCTTCGATCGCCGAAACACCGTTTTCGAGTGCCGCGAGAATGTCAGCCCCGGAAAGTTCAAGAAGCACCGTTTTGTTGCCGAACGGAAGTTCGGTCAGCACATGGCGGCGCGTGATCGTGGCGCCCGCTTCGTATTGCGTGTCTCCACGGATGCCGCCGCCGTTGGTGATCGCGACGTCAGCGCCAGTTTCAGCGCGCATTGCATCGGCGGTCAGATTGCCGAAGGCGCTTTCCGCCGCCCTGACCGTCGTCCGGCGGGTGTCGAGCGGGACCGGGGTCGCCCCGATCTCGATATCGAGCTCGGCCGACAGCAGGGCCTCGTAGCGTTCAACCTCGGCAGCCAGGGCAGGATCCGGCGCGACGCCTGCGGTGTTGATGACCTCGAACGCCGGGCTCCATTCGACGCGAGGCCCCCGGCGGCCTTCCACGGTCTCGATCTCAAGCGTCAGCACAGTCACGAGGCTGGCCTGGCTGGCGCTTTCGACCAGAGCGGTACTGCCATCGTACCAGATGGCCAAATCATGGTCGTCACCTGAGAGAATGACGTCGACCTCGCCGGCAGCATAGAGTTGTTCGTCTTCGGGACGGTCGGTGTGGGTCAGTGCGATCACCAGATCCGCTCCGGCCGCGCGCAGGGCCCCGGCCTTCGATGCCGCAACATCGACTGGGTCCGCGAAGATCACATTGCCGGGGGCGGATTTCACCGCCGTGCCATCCGTTGTCAGTCCGAACACCCCAACCATGTGATCGCCCACCTTGATCATCATGTTGTCTTCCACACCGTCGATCAGTGTCCCGTCCGGCTCAAACGCATTGTTGGACAGCACCGTGAAATCCGCTTCGGAGATCCGAGTGCGGGTGACGTCCGGTCCGAAGTCGAATTCGTGGTTGCCCAGGGCCATGGCATCCAACCCGACCTTGTTCAAAAGCGCGATCATGTGGGCGCCTTGATCGAAGCTGGAAAGCAGCGAGGGAGAGATGCTGTCCCCACCGCTGGTCGCGAGGACGGTGCCGCCTCGCGCTCGAACATCCGCAATCACCGTCGCCAGTCGCGCAACGCCACCGGCATCACCGTCGCCTTCCATGCGGTCGAGATCGTTGACGTGGACGATGGTCAACGTGTCCTGAGCGACCGCGGGAGCGGCAGCCAGGATTACGGCAGAGACAAATGCAGCAATACGCATAGAGTTCTCTCCTCTCCGAGTTGTGAGGAAGTTAGCGCATCGATGTAGCACAGAGAAGCGGTGAACGTCGGCCGGACCCTGTCGCCTATGCATCGCCTGAGCTCCGCGGAGCGCGACGCGTTGCGCCGCCCGTTGCGCCATGAGCGCGATATCTTGGTGAAGGGTCGTGCCTTAGAAGCGCCATGAGCTCGAGCCCAACGGACGACGCCGGGGTCGCTCCAACCGACGGGACGCCACTAACCCCTCGGAGGTAAGTCGCCCATCGAGTACGGAACCGCCAATCGGGAAGTGCCTACGCCCGCAAGCCCGCAGATATCCGCCGACCCGGGGGAACTCCGCCCAAGCGGTGAGCAGGTCGGGCTCACGGCAACAAGCGGGGCACTCAGACGATGGTCATTGTGTGTGGCGCTTTTGGACATGCTCGACGTGGCTGGGTCGCGGCAAAACCAGTCCGCCGCGAA
The DNA here is from genome assembly GCA_039513195.1 of Pseudomonadota bacterium. Classification (GTDB taxonomy): domain Bacteria; phylum Pseudomonadota; class Alphaproteobacteria; order Rhodobacterales; family Rhodobacteraceae; genus Thermohalobaculum. Next base: position 86,619 of record JBCCRM010000016.1, read on the forward strand.
CATCCAACTAGGCATTGGAAGCGGCTGTCCAATTCCGGGTTCCACCCCGCAACGGCACCAATGGTGGCCGCGGCGGGCGAATGCAACGCCAGGCCTACAGCAGCCCCGCGGGCTAAGGACTGGCGCCGTGAACGAGGCGGCGAGGTCAAGCGGAGCGAGGCCGCTGAACTGCCCCAGAAATGAGAACCAACTCTCTGATCTGCCAAGTCCGCAAGAACGTGGTGATGTCGCCGGAAACCGCGGCCATTGCAAAGACGCACCGCGCGACGGCGCTTCGCGATAGCCCGCTCTGAGAGATGCGGCGGGCCGGTTTCGGTGGGATCCTGCCTAGACTACGGAGCGCGAACCCCGAGGGCGACGCCGTCATGGCCAGGGTCCGCACCTCCGTCGAGCTCCCCATGGGACACCCGGATGCCATGCACGGCCCCGATGCCGAAGGTGAGCGGCGAACGGATAACCTCGATCCCGTCTGCGCGCAGCGGCTCGATCGAATAGTCGGGAATTCGGTTCATGATATCGATCGCGTCGGAGGTGGAGGAAAAGCGTGGAGCGGAAACCGCCTCGCTCATACTCATCCCAAAATCGAGCACATTCAGCAGCGCCTGAAGAACGCCCATGGCAATCTGAGTGCCGCCGGGCGCGCCGAGGACGACCCGCGGCTTGCCCCCGTCGAACACGATGGTCGGGCAGATCGAACTGAAGCGCGCCTTTCCGGGGGCTATCGAGCCGGCCCGTCCGGGTCGCGGGTCGAACACGCCCATGCAGCCATTGTACATGAAACCCAGGCCATCGGTGATAACGCCCGATGGCATCCCGAGTGAATGGGTCATCGTCACACAAGTCCCCGCGCCGTCGATAACGGCAACATGGGTCGTGTGCGGGGCCTCGGGCGCAGGCAGCCGGGTAACGGTCAAGCGCTCTCTGGCGCGAATTCGTGCAGCAATCTCTGCGGCATACGCCTTGCCGATGAGATGGTTTGGTATCTCGACAAAATTCGGATCGCCGATATGGGCGTCTTTGTCAGCCGTCGCGGCCTTCATCGCCTCGCTCACGGTGCGGATGTAGTCGGTGCTGTTGTGCCCCATCGTGGCGAGATCGAAATTCTCGAGGATGTTCAGCATCTCGATCAGCATCATCCCGCCACCGGGTGGAGGATTGCTCGCCACCTCAAATCCGCGATAGTCGCCGCGCAGTGGTTCGCTGCGGCTCAGCCGATAGGCCGCGAGATCGTCGCCGGAGAGCAAGCCGCCATGGTCCCGCATATCCGCATCGATGCGATCGGCAATCTCTCCCCGATAGAAGACATCCGCGCCCTCTCGGGCGATCAAAGTAAGGCTGCGCGCGAGATCGGGGTTCTCGACCAAATCGCCGATCCGTTTCAGCCGGCCGTCCGGGTGGAAATAGATCGCGCGCCCGGTGGCGGAAAAGCCGAGCCGCTCGGTCACGTCGATCCGACCGAACTGTGCGCCATGGGTCCACCAATGATAGACATGTGGGCGGACGACAAAGCCTCGCTCGGCCTGCGCCACCGCCGGCGCGCAGAGATCCGCCCAGTCCCAGGAGCCGAAATCGCGGGCGATCTCGTAACAGGCCATCAGCGAGCCCGGCGTAGTGATCGCCTGATAGCCCAGATCATTGACATTGCCGCGGAGCAGGAAGCCAAAGCCGTCGCGCGTCTCGCCTTCGAGCCGGTCGAGCCACATTTCCGGCGTCGCAGCCTTCGGGGTCTTGCCGTGAAAATCAATCGAGACATGCGCCCCCTGCTTCGGCGCATAGATTTGGCAGGAACCGAACCCCGCGATCCCGCACATCTGAGGGTCGACAACGCCCTGCACCAGCGCCGCAGCGACCGCGGCATCCGCCGCGGTGCCCCCGCGCATGAGCACCCGGGCTCCGGCCTCTGCCGCCTCGGGCTGAGCTGCGACGATCATCGCATTGGGCGTGTCGGTCATCTCGTTACCTCCCGTCTCGCCGCTTGTCCCCGCAACGTGAGCACGGCACCGGCGATCACCAGTGCACAGGCCAGGAGCAGCCCCTTCGAAAGCGGCTCACCCAACACCAGATGGCTTTGGAACACGCCGTAAATCGGCGCCAGGATCAAGATCTGCCCGGCCGCATGCGCCGAAATCCGCGAGAGAGCTTGCATCCAGCAAAAGAAGCCCAAGAGAAGCGGCACGAACGCGTTGTAGAGCGCTACGGTCAACATCTCGGCGCTCCAAGTAACCTCGCCGATCGGCTCGAGCAGCGGCGCTAGGAGCAGCATCGCCGAGGCGGTTGCAAACATCTGCCAGAACACTTGGGACCAAAAGGGGCTCTGCCAGGTCCAACGCTTGTAGAGGACCGCGCCGAGCCCCCAGCCTAGCACCCCGACGAACGCGGCCAGCATGCCTGGAAGGGTATTCGCGTGCCAACTCATGCCGCTTGGATCGGTGAGAATGACCAGCCCAGCAATTCCGAGCCCGGCGCCGAGCAGGCCCATGGCGGTCGGGCGCTCACCCAGGATCAGCATACCCCAAAAGAGCGCCCAGATCGGCACCGAGTAGGCAATCAGGACCACCCGGCTCGCTTCGATCCAGCGCATAGCCAGCGCGGTCAGCGCCGTGAGCAATCCTGCCTGAAGCAGCCCAATGACCGCGAGCCTGAGCCGTTCGCCGCGTGCGGGCAGAAGAATTGCACCACGCCGCAGTGCCAAGGCAATGAACGCGAACACCAGGGCCGCGAGCCCGAAGCGCAGCCCGTTAAACCAAAGCGGGCCGATATCGCGCACTGCGATCTTTACCCAAGTGTAATTTCCACCCCAAACCACGACCAAAAAGCTGAGATATCCGACAGAGATATAGACTTCTCGGCCCACCGACGCGCTCCTCTCTTTATTGCATTTCAGCCGAGATCCACCGGTCTTGCGAAGCTTGTCTCAGAAATCCCCGCGCGCCTATAGTCGAGGGGCGGGACATAGGGGGACTCCATGCAAGAGGAGCTTCGGGTCGGCGTCGAGGTTGGGGGAACCTTCACCGATCTGGTGGCGATCGGACCAGACGGAATCCGTGTCACCAAAGTCCCGAGCACCCCTGCTAATCCAGAGCTGGGCGCCCTCGATGCGCTCGCAGCGAGCGGCCTGGCAGTTCCGGAGATCGTCGATCTGGCACATGGATCCACCGTCGCCACCAATGCGGTGCTCGAGCGTAAGGGCTACCGCACCGCCTTTGTCACGACCGAGGGGTTTCGCGATCTGATGTTCCTCCAGCGCCAGGGGCGGAGCCGGATCTATGACCTGGAGTATCAGAAGCCGCGCCCGGTTATGGAACGGGCCGATTGTTACGAGGTGCGCGAGCGGGTGCTCGCCGACGGCACGGTGGAGACCGCACTCGACCCCGATGCCGTGCGCGTTCGGCTAATCCCAGCGCTCGCGGCGGGGGGATATCAGGCCGTCGCGATCTGCTTGCTGAACGCCTATGTCAATCCACGCCATGAGGCGGCGCTGCGTGCGCTGATTGGCGCCGCACTGCCGCAGATGACGCTGACGCTCTCCCACGATGTCACGCGGGAGTTCCGCGAGTTCGAGCGGGCCTCTACCACCTCTCTGTCGGCTTATGTGCAGCCGGTTATGGACCGCTACATCACGCGCTTCGCCGAGCGTCTTGGCGAGGCAGGCTTCGCCGGGCGCTTCAGCCTGATGCAATCGAACGGCGGCCGACTGCCCGCTGATGCGATGCGCTCGAACGCCATAACGGCCCTCCTCTCAGGCCCGGCCGCGGGCGTGATCGGCGCGGCGCGTCAGGCTGGGAGGACCGGGTACGGCAATCTCCTCACCCTCGATATGGGCGGCACCTCCACAGATGTGAGCGTGGTGACCGATGGCCGTCCGCAGCTGACCCAGGAGTTCAGCATCGACGGTCTGCCGATCCGGCTGCCGCTGATCGACATCCACACGATCGGCGCCGGGGGCGGCTCGATTGTCTGGGTCGACGACGGTGGCATGCTGCGTGTCGGCCCTCAGTCGGCGGGCGCGGTCCCTGGGCCAGCCTGCTACAAACGTGGCGGAACCCAACCGACGCTCACGGATGCCCACGTAATCCGAGGCACGGTGCGGGCAGAGGCGTTCCTCGGCGGGCGGATGGAGATCGATCCCACGCTTTCGCACACCGCATTCGAACCAGTCGCCGCGCGCTTCGGCATGTCGGTCCCGGAGGCGGCGGACAGCGCCGTGCAGCTTGCCAATGCGAATGTCGTGCGGGCGATCCAGCTCATCTCGACCGAGCGTGGTCTCGACCCGCGCGACTATGTCCTCGCGCCTTATGGCGGCGCAGGCCCGCTGCATGCTGCCAAGGTCGCCGAGGAGCTTGGGGTCAGGAGGATCGTCGTGCCGCCGAGCGCCGGCGTCGTGTCGGCCTACGGTCTGATCGCCTCGGATTTTACGCAGTATTCGAGCCTAACCCGCCGAGCGCTCATCGACGAATGCGCAGCCGATGTTCTCCGCAGCGCATACGACGAGCTGCAGCGCAATGCGCTGGCGCGCGCGGCGACGATGGGCCTTTCGGGCCAACCGGAATTCGAGATTTTCGCCGATATGCGCTTCGTCGGCCAGGCATTCGAAGTTCCAGTCCGCTTTGCGCCGGAGGACCTGCCGGAATTGACATCCGTCGATGTCGCGGACCGGTTCCGCGAAGAACACCACAAGGTCTATTTCTTCGGTGGCGAAGTCGGCAAGCCGGTGGAGTTCGTCTCCTTCCGCCTCGGACTCCGATACCCGATAGCGAGACTGCCGGTGCTCGAGGAGACCGCGGCGCCGACGACGGGCGAGCGCGATATCGACCTTTTCGACAGCGGCATGCGGCAAAAGGGACGGTTGGTTGCGCGCAATGCACTGGGTCCCGGATCCGAGGTTGCCGGACCCGCCCTTCTCGAGGATCCGACCTCGACCGTCTTCCTTCCGATGGGCTGGACCGCGACCCGAGACGACGCAGACAACACGATCATGACCTGGAAAACGTCGGATGCCTGACAGCTTCACCCCAGCCGAGCTCAACCCTGTCGACTATGCGGTGATTAGCCAGGCATTGACCGCCTCGGCTCGCGAGATGGGCGTCAAACTCGTGCGGTCGTCCTACTCCAACATCATCCGGGAGGCGCAGGACGGCTCGGCAGCGCTCTTCGATGCCGAGGGCAATGTGGTGGCGCAGGCAGAGCTCATCCCGATGCAGCTCGGCCCAATGTCCGACATCTTCCGCGCCTGTGCGGCCGTGGTACCGCCGGAGACCCTGAAGCCTGGCGACTTCTACATCAACAACGATCCCTTTAAGGGCGGGCAGCACCTGCAGGACGTGTTCATCTACTCGCCGATTTTCTTCGAGGGCCAGCTCGTAGGCTTCGCAGGCTCTGTCACGCACCATCTCGACCTCGGGGGCGGCAACCCCGGGCTGACGCCCGATGCGGTCGATGTCCATGCCGAGGGGATAATCTTCCCGCCCTCGGTCTACAACGTCGAGCGGGACTGGAACGGCGGCAATCTCGAGCGCCTGATCGCGGCAAATATTCGTGCGCCCGACCAGACCATCGGCGATTTCTACGCGCAGTTTGCGGCCAATGCGATCGGCGCCGAGCGCGTCGTCCAGCTCTGCCGGCGGTATGGCGCCGATGCTCTGACGCGCAGCATGACCGGCCTGATCGACTATTCCGAGCGGCGCTTTCGGGCAGCGCTCGCAGCGATACCGGACGGCGAATATGTCGGCGAGGATGTGGTCGACGATGACGGGCTATCAAACGAGCCGTTGAAAGTGCGGGTCACGGTGCGTGTCGAGGCGGACATGATCGACATCGACTACCAGGGGACCTGTGCGCAAGTTCGGCGCAACCTCAATTGCCCCTTCGCATCGACGATCTCGGCGAGCCTTGCCGCAGTGAAATCAGCATTGACGAGCCCGGACATTCCTTTCAACGAGGGCGTCAAACGCCCCGTCAAGGTCTCTGCACCCAGTGGGTGCATGCTGAACCCCAACTATCCTGCGCCCGTGCGCGCGCGCATGTTATCGGCCTACCGCGCCTTCGACGCGGTGCTGAAGGCACTCTCTAAGGTGGCACCCGATAAGGTTGCCGCCGCTGGGCAGGACACCACCCATTCGCTGGCGATCTCGCATTTGGAGGGCGAGCGCTACCGCGTCTATCTAGAAATCTACGGCGGGGGCTTCGGCGCCTCTCCGCGGGTCGATGGGTGCGACGGGGTGGACTCCGCGCTGTCGAATTGCACCAACACGCCCGTCGAGGCGACCGACATGGATTTCGACCATTTCCGGATCACGGGATACGGGCTGGTGGAGGACTCAGGCGGACCGGGCAGACGGCGCGGAGGGCTTGGGCTTTGGCGACGCTTTGAGGTGCTGAAGGACGGGACGAATTTCGCCTGCTACTCCGACCGCGCCAAATTTGCACCTTGGGGGCTCTTCGGCGGCGGCGAGGCGGCACGAACGCGCATCGAGCTTGAGCGCGGCGGCGAGCTGATCCCGCTCGATACCAAGACGCAGATCGATCTCATGAAGGGCGATGTTCTGACGATCTATACCCCCGGCGGCGGCGGCTTCGGCCCGCCGTCGGAGCGCGAGGGCGACCGGATCGCGAGCGATATCCGCAATGGCTATGTCTCGGCGGAGGCCGCGATGGCCGTCTACGGTCGGACTGAGTAGCGAGGGCTCGGAGTGTCGGCACGGCTCGGCATCGATATCGGCGGAACCTTCACCGACGTCGTCTGCGCGAGCGAGCGAGGCCAGATCTCGTTCAAGGTGCCGACAACACGCGACGACCCCAGCCGCGCAGTGACCCAGGCACTGGCGATCCTCGAGCGCGATTATGGCATCCCGCCTGCGGAAATCTGGCGATTTGCCCATGGCACCACGGTCGCTACCAATGCGGTGATCGAACGCAAGGGTGCACGGCTCGGCATCGTGACGACCGAGGGTTTCGGCGACACGCTCGAGATCGGGCGCCAGATGCGCCGCCAACTCTACGATCTGCAGCTAGAGCCCGAAACCCCAGGTTGGCTCGCGCCTGGCGCCCGACGGTTCGAGGTGCGAGAGCGTATCGCCGCCGATGGCAGCATCGTCACCGCTCTCGACCCCGCCAGTGTGGCGCTCGCGATCCAGGGCCTACGGGCGGCCAGGGTCGAGGCGGTGGCTGTCTGCCTGCTCTTCTCTTTCGCCAATCCCGCCCACGAACAGGCTGTCGCCACGGCCCTGAGAGAAGCCCTTCCCGAGGTGGCACTCTCGCTCTCCTCAGAGGTCGACCCGGCTTTCCGTGAGTATGAACGCACGGTGGTCACCGCTTTTGACGCCTACATCAAACCTCTCGTCGATGCCTATCTCGCGCGGATCGAGGGCAATGTCGCAAGCCTCGGCATGCCCGCACCGCTACAGGTCATGCAGTCGCGCGGCGGGCTCGCCTCCGCCACCATCGCCCGCGAGCGGCCGGTTCGGCTCTTCCTCTCCGGCCCAGCGGCTGGCGTGATCGGCGCACGCGCCGAGGCTGAACGCGCCGGCCTTCGCGATCTGATCACCATCGATATCGGCGGCACCTCAAGCGACATCGCCCTGGTGCGTGGGGGAGAGACGCCGGTGCGAGGTGAGGTCGAAATCGCAGGCTATCCAGCGCGCGTGCCAATGCTCGATGTTGTCACTCTCGGCGCTGGGGGCGGGAGCATCGCGTGGCTCGACAGTGCGGGCGGTTTGCGCGTCGGGCCGCGTTCGGCAGGGGCAGAGCCGGGTCCAGCTTGCTACCCAGATGGCGGCACCGAGCCGACCGTGACCGATGCATCCTTGGTGCTCGGCTATCTCGATCCAGAGTTTTTCGCCAATGGCACTGTGCTGCTCGACCCGGGGCGGGCCCGCGCCGCCATCGGCCGAGTAGCGCAACCGCTCGGTTTGAGCGTCGAGGCCGCTGCTGCCGGCGTGCACCGCATTGCCAACAGCCATATGGCCGACGGGATGCGGCTCGTCTCGCTCAATCGCGGCTACGATCCGCGCGACTTTGCCCTTGTCCCGCTCGGCGGCGCGGGCGGCCTCCACGCGGTGCCGCTTGCACGCGAGTTGGGGGTCCGGCGCATTCTCATCCCCGCGAGCCCCGGTGTGCTCTCGGCCGCCGGGCTTTTGGCCGCCTCCATCGAACATGAAGTCCAGGGGTCCTACACTCGCACGCTTGCAGAGGCCTCGCTCGAGGAGATCCGTCGGGTGATCGCCGATCTCGATGCCAAGGCCGAGGCGCTCATGGCCCGGGAGCGCGTCGGCGAGCTCCCACTCAACCGACATTTGAGCGCCGATCTGGGCTATGTCGGGCAGAGCCACTACCTGACCGTCCCGTTCGATCCCGATGGGCCCGACCCTCTCCGCGTAGCCTATGACGCCTTCGAGACGGAGCACCACCGGGTGAACGGTCACGCTACCGGTGCGCCGGGGAAACTCGTCGCGTTGCGTGTGGTGCTGAGCGCCTCCCAAACCGAGGCTGCTGCCCCAGCCGGACCGCAAGCCGATGCGCAGCCCGGGCAGCGCCGCAAGGTAGTCTTCGACGGTGAAACCGCGGCGTGTGAAACAACAATCCTGCGCCGCGCCGCCCTCGCCCCGGGTGCTCGTCTCGCCGGCCCCGTGATCATCGAACAACCCGATACGACGATCCTTGTGCCCCCGGGTTGGTTAGCGCAGCCGTATGACGCCGGAAACATTGTTCTCGAGCCCGAAGGAGGCGCCGCATGAGCGGTACAGCAGAGACCGACCCCATCACGCTTGAGGTCATCCGCCACCGCCTCGATACGATTGCCGAGGAGATGGAGGCGACCCTGCTGCGCAGCTCCTGCTCGCCCATCGTGAAGGAGGGACTAGACGCCTCCGCCAGCCTGTTCACGGTGGCGGGCGGAACACTCGCGCAGGCCTGCGCAATCCCGGTGCATCTGGGTACACTCATTCCCGCCGTGGCCGCGATCCTCCAGGAGTTCCCGCTGGAGACAATGCGCGAGGGCGACATCTACACGATGAACGATCCCTATCTGGGTGGCACCCATTTGCCGGATTTTGCAATCGTGCTGCCAGTCTTTCACGGTGGCGAGCCCATCGCAATTGCGGCCGCGATGACGCATCATCAGGATGTTGGCGGCAAGACGGCAGGCTCGGTGCCCACCGATTCCACCGAGATCTATCAGGAGGGGCTGCGGGTGCCGCCGCTGCGCTGGGTCCGCGATGGGATATTCGACGAAGCGCTGACGAAGTTGTTGCGCCTCAATGTCCGCATTCCCGATATCTTCATCGGCGACCTGCACGCTCAGATCGCCGCCTGCAAGATCGCCAGCGTGCGGCTCGGCGAGCTGGCCGAACGCCATGGCGGGGCGTTCCTTGTCCGAGCCTTCCAGACGCTGCTCGACCGCTCGGAGACCATGACGCGGGCCGCACTGGCAGCGTTGCCCGATGGCAGCTATCGTTTCTCGGACGGGCTGGACAATGACGGTGTCGAGTTCGACCGTCGGCTCAGAATCTGCGTCGAGATCACGTTGTCCGGCGGGACCATCCATTTCGACTTGACCGGTACGTCCGGGGAGGCCCGTGGACCTGTGAACTGCGTGCCGTCCGGCAGCCTTGCTGCGGCCTGCTATGCAGTGCGCGCAGTGACCGATGCCTCGATACCAAACAATGCCGGATGCTTCCGTCCGATTTCCCTGACGCTGCCGGAAGGCAGCCTGGTCAACCCGCGACCCCCTGCGCCGGTGAATGCTCGCACCGCGACGATCAAGCGCGTCACCGGGTGCATGCTTGGGGCGCTTGCGCAGGCAGCCCCAGACCGCATGCCTGCGGCCAATGCGGGTGCGCTTGTGGTGATGGCCTTCGGCGGGCGCTCGATCCGCCACGGTACATTTGTCACCGGCGACCTGCTCGCAGGCGGTTCGGGTGCCAGCCAGGATTGTGACGGCGTCGACGCCATCGAGACGGACGCGACGAATTGCATGAACGTGCCCGCGGAAGCAATGGAACTTGAGGCGCCGATCCGTGTCACTCGATGTGCACTGCGCAAGGACACAGGCGGTGCCGGGCTCCATCGCGGCGGGCTCGGGCTCGTCAAAGAATTCGAGGTGCTGCCCGATGCACCCGACGGCGTCTCCTTCTCGCACCGGGGCGAACGGCACTTCCTGCCGCCCCCGGGGATGGCAGGCGGAGGCGACGGCGGCTGCGCGTTGTCCTACATCCAGCGCGCGGACGGCCGGCGCGAGGAAATCCCCTCGAAGATGGTGACCCGTCTCGCACCGGGAGAGAAGGTCTCGGTGGGCACTGCCGGCGGCGCAGGATGGGGAGAGCCGCGAGCGCGGGAGCGTCGAGCCGTGATCGAGGATGTTGCCAACGGCAAGACCACCGTCGAAGCGGCTCGTGACGTTTATGGGTTGACCGACACACCCGCCGAAGCAGGGTAGACGCATGGTCAACGCCATTGAGAAGATCATCCGCTGGCTCTCCTACATTCTGGGAGGCATAGCTGCCATAGCGCTATTGTTGATGATGGCGCAGACCGTTGCCGACGTCTTAATGAAGAATTTCTTTGGTGCGCCGATCGAAGGCAATCTCGAGATCATGTCGGTGTATCACATGGTGATCATCGTCTTCTTGCCGCTTAGCCTTGTTGAGGTCAAACACGAGCACATCTCGGTTGATCTTTTGGTTCGCAACTTTCCGTCTTGGCTCCGACGCATCACCGATACACTAGGTTATCTTGTCGCGACCGCCTTCTTTGGAATGCTCGCCTATCAAACCGGGCTGGATGCGATCGAGGCGTATCAGATCGGCGAACTGCTGATGACCTCCATCCTGATTACAATCTGGCCGGCCAAGTTCTCGCTGCCGATCGGTTTTGCAGCAGTGATGCTGGCCTCGGCGCTCCATGCTTGGCGGGCGGCTACCGATCCTCGCTTCGACCCGACCCCGGCGGTGCCGGACCTCTCACCAGACCCGAGCTGACGGCGCGGTATGGACAACGTCACAATCGGCGCGCTTTCCATGCTTTGTGGCCTCGGGCTGGTCGCTCTGCGCGTCCAGATCGGCGTCGCGCTCGGCCTTGTCTCCTTCTTCGGTATTGCCGCCATTCTCAACATGCGCGCCGCCTGGGGGATCGTCACGGCGGTGCCCTTCAACTTCGTCGGCGACTGGAACCTCACCGCGGTGCCGATGTTTCTGCTGATGGGCTACGTCGCCTACTCCGCCAATTTGACCGGCGGCCTCTTCAAGGCGATGCGGGTGCTGCTGTCCCGGCTCCCCGGCGGGCTCGCGGTGGCGAGCGTTGGCGCCTGTGCCGCGCTCGCTGCGGCCTCGGGCTCCTCGGTCGCCACCTCTTCGGCGATGGCACGGATCGCGACGCCCGAAATGCTGCGCTATAAGTACGACCCGGGTCTCGCGAGCGGTGTCATCGCGTCAGCGGGCACGCTCGGCTCGCTTATCCCGCCGTCCATCCTGATGCTCCTCTACGGCTATTTCGCCGAGGTCTCCATCGCGAAGTTGTTCATTGCGGGGTTCCTCCCTGGCGTCCTGTCGGCGGCGATGTTCGCGGCGATGATCATCGTCAGGGTTCGGATCAACCCGCGCCTCGCCCCACCGGTTGAGGAAACCCTCACCCGCGAGGAGAAACTCGAAGCGTTGCGAGAGGTCTGGCCCATGCCCGTTCTCATCGTCTCGGTGTTGGTGGGCATCTTCGTTGGCGTGTTTACACCCACCGAGGCCGGCGCTGTCGGGGCCGCGCTGTCGATCCTGCTCGCGCTCTGGCGGCGGACAATGACCTTGCGCGTCCTTGTCGACGCGACCCGCAGCACGATCATCGGCACCGCGGGCATTTTCATGGTGGTCATCGGCACAGTGCTGCTCAGCAAGCTTATGGCGTTGAGCGGTGTGCCGAATGCCTTGACAGAGTGGCTGCTCACAATCGGCGGCGATCAATACTCGGCGATCCTGATGGTGATCGTGCTCTATCTCATCCTCGGCATGTTTCTAGACTCGATCGGCATCCTCCTACTGACGCTGCCGATCCTACTGCCAATCACCGAAGCAGTGGGGATCGACCTGATCTGGTTCGGCGTGATCCTCATCAAGCTTCTAGAGATCGGCCTCGTGACGCCGCCGGTGGGGCTCAATGTCTATGTGATGAAGGGCGCGCTGGGGAACCTGGTCTCGCTGCCTACGATCTTTCGAGGCGTGGCCTGGTTCATCGTGACCGATGTTGTCACCCTGACCATCATCATATTGGTGCCGTCGCTGTCGCTGTTCCTGCCAAGTCTGATGGAATGAGAAAAGCCGCCCGGAAGGGGCGGCTTTTCGTTTGTTGCTTCGGGCGGGCTCAGTTCGTGCCGTAGCTGGCCACGTCGATGTTGTCGTAGATTTCTGACTTGAGAATGGCGGACAAAGCCGCAGCGTCTTTGCGGTCCGCCCCTTCGAGCAGGCCCTGCCACTTCTCGTAAGTCGCGAGGAAACGGTCGACGAGGCCCTCCGGATCCTCAAGACCGAAACGGTCGCCGCCCTGCTCGATTGCCGATTTGCGCCCTTCGCTCGACGCGAAATCCTGCACCGATTGCTGAACCTCCGGGTCGGGGGTGTGGATCGTCACGCCGTGCTCGGGCGCCTCCTCCAAGACTGCCGCCGTCAGAGCCAGGTACCCGATCATCGTCTCCGGGATCGACTCGGCGATGGTATCCAGCATGATCTGCCGATGGTCTTCGCTCAGGCCCTGCCAGAAGTCGCGGTTGAAGGCATACTGCCAGCCGTGGAAGTAAAGCCCCAGCGAGACCAGATTGGTGTGCTTGGCGACATCCCAGAGCGAGCGAGATTTGAGATCGTTCGCCGCGTTCGAGGCGCAGTCGAGCTGACCTTTCTCGAGCCCGGTAAACATCTCAGTCGACGGCACCGTAACAGGCACTGCACCAACCGTCCGGGCCCAGTCTGCCTGCGTCGCACCCGGGGTACGGATCTTCATGCCTTCGAGATCGGAAAGCGTCTTGATGGGCTCCTTGCACATCAAGATGTATGGCGGCGTCGCGAAGGCGCCGGCGAACACGATCCCGAGTTGCTCGTAGCGCGCCTGCATAGCGGGATCGGTTAGCCCGAACTCGGTCATCGCATAGGCAGTGGCATGCGTGTCGTCGAGCCCCATGGCGAGCCGCGCAATCACGCTATCCTCCGGCAACTCCGACGGAGTGTATGTGCCGGCGTGGTGCGTCAGCTGGGCGATGCCGTCCTGCAGGCCGGAGAGATGCGCCTTGGGCGGCAAAAGCGCTGTGCCGTAGAAGACCTTTGGTTTGAGCTCGCCGTTCGATTGCTCCTCGACCTTCTTGGCCCAGTTGCCGTAGCCGATGCTGTCGAGGGGGTGGACTTGCGGATACCAGATAGAGGCGAAGAATTCCTCCGCCGCGTAGGCGGTCGAAGCCGAGGCCATCGTGCTGGAAAGCAGGCCGATCGCGAGGATCTTGGGGAGTCGCATGCCGTCTTATCCTTTCCCTGTTGGTCTTATCGTGATTTTCACGCGACGATTGTGCCGAAGCTCCCCCACGATAACAACTATGGCCCAGCGGAGGCGCCTAGGCAGGCAGCGCGTTCTTATGGATCTTGCCGCCCTTCATGATCAGGGACAGGTGCTCACCCTGCCCGGTCAGGAGAGAAAGATCGGCCAGCGGGTCGCCGTCCACCACGATAAGATCGGCAAGCGCACCCTGCTGGATCACGCCGATCCGGTCCTGCCACTTGAAGACACGGGCCGCGACTGAAGTCGCGGACGCGATGACATCCTGCGGCCGGAGCACGCGACCGCGAATGGTGAACTCTTCCGACTGGCGCATCTGCATTCCGCCCAGGAGGTCGGTGCCGAAGGCCATTGGGACACCGACATCTCGGTAGATTTCTAGCGAGGCGAGCCCTGCCCCGCGCACATCCTCAATCTTGGCGATCGAGTCCGGCGGTAGCCCGAGCGATGGGCCGTCCTGAGCCAGCGCCTCATAGGTGACGAGCGTCGGCACGACGATGCAGTCTTTCTCGGCCATCAGGCGGGCGGTCTCAGTGCTCACCAGATTGCCGTGCTCGACCGACCAAACGCCGCACTCCACAGCCCGGCGGATCGCATCGTCCGTGTAGAGATGCCCCGCGACATAGGTCTGTGCGCTTTCGGCCTCCTCAACCGCTGCCAAGATCTCCTCGCGCGCGAAGCCGAAAAAGGCGATGGGATCGGTGGGAGAAGAGACCCCACCATTGGCCATCAGCTTTACGAACTCGGCGCCTGCCTTGATCTCCTCGCGCACAGCTCGGCGCATGTCCGGCACCCCGTCGCAGACCCGGCCCAAAGAGCCCAGGCGGTCGGCATAGTGCTCGACCGGTCGCCGGTCGAAACGCCCGCGATAGTCGGTGTGTCCGCCGGTCTGCGAGAGCGCTTTGCCGCAGATCATCAGGCGCGGTCCCTCGATCAGCCCCTCCTCGAGTGCCATCACCAGCCCGATATCGGCACCACCGAGATCGCGCACCGAGGTGAAACCACGCATCAGCATGTTGCGCATCAACGCGCGGCTTCTGAGCGCAACCAGCGAGTTGGGAAGTGCCGCATTGGCACCGAGGTCCGGTGTGCTGGCGATGACGTGGACATGGGCATCGATCAGCCCCGGCAGGAGGCTCCGCCGCCCTAGATCGATCACATCGGCCGAGCCTGGAGCGAGCGCAGCCTCCGAGATCTCCTGAATGCGGCCCTCGGCGATGCGCAAGGTGAAGGGCCCGCGCAGCCGGTCAGCGTCCCCATCGACAATCATTGCGTTTTTCAGCAGCCAGTCGCCCAACACACAGTCCTCCGGTTGGTCGTGGTTCGCGGACAGTCTCGCTGTGCCGCGTTATGTCAGGCCGAGCGCGCCGCGGCGTTGGCCACGGCGGGGCCGATCCGCCAATCCCTAGGATCTTGCGAGGACGTCATGCGTTGGCGGACCTCGAGCCACCAGCCGGTGTTGGGCGGCCAATAGTCGAAGCTTTGGTCGGGGCTCATCTCTCGGGCAGCATGCAACGACCAATTGGGATTAAAGAGTGCCTCCCGCCCGATAGCAATGAGATCGGCCTTGCCGTCCTGCAGCACTCGCTCCGCATAGGCCGGATCCTGGATCATCCCCACCGCCATGGTGGGCATTTCGGCGCCGTGGCGCACACCCTCGGCGAACGGCACCTGATAGCCCTCCTCCGGTGGTGCCTTCGCAGCCACGGTAAAGAGCGAGTTGGCCCCCTTGATCCCGCCGGATGAGCAATCGATGGGGTCAATCCCGCGGACGTGTAGCTCTTCGGCCAGGGCCACAGTGTCCTCAAGCTCCAGGCCGCCTTCGACCCTGTCGATGCAGGACAGGCGGAAGAGGATGGGCTTCTGCGCGGGCCAGTTGCCCCGCAACACCTCGGCGATCTCTAGGGCCAGACGCATCCGCCCCCGGCGGTTCACGCCATATCCGTCGGTCCGCTTGTTGGCGACCGGCGAAAGAAACGAATGGAGGAGATAGCCATGCGCGGCATGAACATCGAGCACATCGAACCCCGCCGCCTCGCAACGCCGGGCAGCAGCTCCGAAGGCTGCGACGATCTGGGCGATCTCTACGGAGCTCAGAGCATGTGGCACCGGATAGCCCGGTGCAGCCGGCTCGGCGGTGGCGGCCACCGGTTCCCATGGCGGCTCGCCAATGGCGGCATCCTCGTCGCTCAGGGGCTGGAGGCCTGCAAACGGGCGCTGGCGGGAGGCTTTGGGCCCGCAGTGACCGATCTGCGCTGCCGGGACCGAGCCCTGCGCGCGTATGAAATCGGCGATGCGCGCAAGGGGCGGGACATGCTCGTCGCTCCAAATGCCGGCATCGAAATGGGTGCTGCGGCCGCGTGGCTCGACGCAAAGCAACTCGGTGAAGACCGTACCGAAGCGGGCGATGGCGAATTTGCCGAGATGGACGAAGTGCCAATCGGTGCACGCTCCATCCGAGCGGGTCATGTACATTTGCATCGGCGACAGAACCATTCGATTGGGTAGAGTGACCCCGCGCAGGCAGAAGGGGGTCAGAAGCTTCGCCGTCATTTTTTCACCTCGGTTGAGCGCGCCACAGGCAGTCTGGCAAAGATCTGCGGAGCAGCAAGCCTGAAGCTCGAGGTCGATCGATGGCTATTCGGTTTTTGCGTTGCAGTCCCAGAATGGGCGTGCGCTTCTTGGCAGCGCATAGCGGCGCTGGGCTAACCAGATCGCGACAGGTGGAGCCAACATGGGCAGATCCGCGAATCCAATTCCCGAACAGCCTGATACCTGGACGTGGCCGGAGGAGCGCTGGCGACCGATCGTCGAGAAGATCCGGGCCGGACGATCGCTTAAGCCGGCGACCTGGCCGGGTGGCGCACGATGCGCCGTAGCACTCTCCTTCGACTCTGACCACGAGACGCAAACCCTGCGCTGGGGTCACCGCTCGCCCGGCAAGCTCTCGCAGGGAGAGTACGGCGCCCGCGCTGCGATGCCGAGGATCCTCACGATGCTTCTGCGCTATGGCATCCCGGCCACGTTCTTCGTGCCGGCGGTGGTGGCGATGCTCCACCCTGAGGAGCAGCGGCGCGTGATCGCCGAGGGCCACGAGATCGGCATCCATTCCTGGATCCACGAGCTCAACTCGGCTCTGACACCGCAGGACGAGCGCGATCTGCAGATGCGCGCGGCCGACAAGCTGGAGGAGATCGCCGGCCAGCGCCCCGTCGGCATCCGCACCCCGTCCTGGGATTTCTCCGAACATACGATGGCCATTACCCGAGAGATGGGGCTCATCTACGACTCCTCGCTCATGGCTGATGACGAGCCCTATGAGATCCTCGAGGACGGCGTCGCCACCGGGGTCGTCGAACTGCCGGTTGAGTGGATCAAGGACGACGCAGCCTATTGGATGATGGACCGCTTCGCGGGGTTGCGCCCCTACACGCCCCTCGCCGGAGTGTTGGAGATCTTCCGCCGGGAGTTCGACGGTGCCTACGCAGAGCGTGGACTGTTCCTTCTCACCCTGCATCCGCATATCAGCGGGCACCGGTCGCGCATCCAGATCCTCGAGGAGCTTATCCGCCATATCCGGATGCACCCAGATGTCTGGTTCGCAACGCATGCGGAGGTGGCGCGCTATTGCCGGGAGCAGGCCGGCCTTTAGAATCTGGAGCGCGCCCTTGCAACGAGAGCGCCGATGGCCATTCCGCAGGGACCCAACCAGCGGTGGTCACTGGACTTCGCCTCGGACGCGCTCTCGTTTGGCGGCCGGTTCCGCGTGCTCTGCGTGATCGATGACTTCAGCCGGACATGCCTGGCCATAGTCGCCGATACGTCGTTGTCTGGACGCCGCGTGGAGCGGGCGCTGGACCAGATCGCCGAAATGCGCGGACGTTCGTGCATGGTTGTTCTCGACGACGGCACCGCGTCGACGACAATCACCATCGCCGGCTCACGAGCCTCGACAACCTTGCGCCGCGGGGGCGTCGCAATCGGTCAGCGAATGCCCAAACCCGGGACAGACTACTTCGCAGCCGGCACATTTCGGGGAAACAGGTCAGTGCCGCTGGCCGGTGCGCCTTGGCATGGATCAGCCACCTGGCAGGCACACACGCCAAGGCGCGGCGCTCGGACCCCACAAATGACGCAGTTTTACACCGGCACGTGGCAGCGCTTTGCGCCGGCATTGACACGCCAATCAGCAACCGGGTCAGGTCCCTATCTTCGTCTCGAACCTGATTCCGCTGCGTTTCTGTTATTCAGCCGCTCGATCCGTCCTTCGTCGCTCGTGGATCAAACTTAAGTCACTGCCCGGAATTCGGAGCCGACTCTCCATGCCACAAGCTTACAGTTCGGGTGCTGGTCTGAATTGAGGAGTGAGACAACCGTGCCGGAGGCGGATGCAAAAACTGAAAGCCGGCGGAGATCCGCTCAGCAGCAGCGATCCAAAGCCAAGGTCGAATTGATTCTGGAGACGACCCTCACTCTGCTGAGCCATCACTCCGCCGATCGAATTACGACAAATAGCATCGCCAAGCATGCTGGCATCAGCATTGGTACTGTATACCAATACTTCTCCTCAAAAGAGGAAATATTCTTTCAATTATACCAGCAATGGCTACAGCATACGATCGCAACTATGGACCGCGTTGATGCTGAGTTTGTTGATGAATTAGGATATGAGTCGTATTTAGATACGCTTTTCTACGAACTGTCAGTTGATCAGAAAATCAACTCGACAGGACATTGGCAGTTGAGGCGCGCTATGGCGAGTTCGAAGGAGCTCAGTGAGCTTGAACTCGAACACAGTCAAAGAGTTCTCAAGCGTCTCATTGCGTTTCAGGAACGCTTCGGACGCAAGATCGAGCCAGGCGAGGCGACCGCCCTTGCGCATTTTCAGAACCAGGTCTCGATTGCCTGTTTGGCAGCTGCGGCAATGGCGAGCAAGCTGGAGGCGGGAGAGACTGCACTTCAGTGGTGTAGGAAGACGCTCCACTTCATCTTCGACGTCGATAAGCTCCGGTAAAGCTTGAGCTTTCACGAAACATGAGCAAAAGCTTATTTTATCTTGAGCGTGGCCTGAAGCCGCGATAGCGTGGCCTCGGTTCAGGTCGAGCCGCACCTTGCTAAGGCAGTATCGCTGATGGTCCTCGCGGTGGAGCGGGGATACCCGCCCGACGCATCGAGTACGCCAGGCCAACGTCAGTGAAACTCACCAAGAAAAGAGAGAGGTCACGCGATGCGTAATCTGTGGCTCTACGCCCTGGTTGCTTCTTCTGTGGCGTTGCCTGCGTCGGCCCAGGAGGCGACTGGAGACACAGCCTCCGATCCTGTTGTGCTCCCGGAGATCGTGGTTACGATCGATGCGCTGCGATCGGATCTTCCCGAGGGCGCCATTCCTGGCTCCGTGCAAGTCATCGGCGGCGATGAGGTCAGGGAGCGCGCCAATTGGGATCTACCGAAGTTTCTTTCGGAACGCGTTGCGGGACTGACGCCCGACAACGGCACGATCTCGGGCGCCAGCGTCAATCTGCGCGGGCGCCAGGTACAAGTACTCATCAATGGCGTCGCCCGGGCGTCCGAGCTGCGAGGATTTTCGCGGGAGCTCTCGATCATCGATGTCAATTCGATTGAGCGGATCGAAGTCGTTAAGGGTGCAACATCGTTGTTCGGCAACGGCGCAACCGGCGGTCTCATAAACATCGTAACGAGGTCAGCCGAAGAGGAGGGCTTCCATGGCGATGGCTCGGCGCGGATCTCGCTCTCCGAAGAGGATCTCGACGATGGTTTGGCGACCGATCTCGCGGCGGGCCTCGGCTATCGATCGGGAGATTTTGGCATACGCCTGGACCTCGTCGCTACGCTAACGGGCGATCGCTTTGATGGGGCCGGTCAGCTGATCCCTTCGGACCCCCTGATCGGCCAAGGAGGAAGCGACAACCTGCGCCGTTTCGCCTTCACCGGCACGACGGATTACGCCCTTGGCGACCACGAGTTCGAGCTATCCGGCAGCTGGGTCGATCTCGAGCAGGACATCGATTTCACGACGGATTTCACTACTGATCCGATCAGCGTCGACTTCTCCGCACCCTATGAAGGCGAACCGGTCGACGACCGGACTTCGAGCGTCTCGCTCGACTATCGAAATCGCGCCTTTCTGCTTGGCGATCTCCGGATGACTGCTTTCTACACCAGCGCAGAAAGACGTGCGGCCTTCGTTGGCTTCGACCCAGTAGCGAACCCGCTTGTCGCCGCCGTCGACGGAACCACGAACCTGCCCTCGACCGAAGCGCAGACCGAGCTGAGCACCCAACAATTCGGCATGCGCGCGCAGGTGACGACGGATTTCGATCTTGCGGCAGTGACCTATGGCATCGACTATCAGCGCGATGATGTGGAACAGGTGCAGCTCGATGGTCAGGATGCCATCGCACCGATGCAACAGGACTCGGTTGCCGCATTCGTCGAGCTCAATCTGCCGCTCGGTGAGCGCTTCGACATCCGCACAGGAGCGCGCTATGAGAAGTCCTTCCTAACCGTCGACGATTTCGTCCGCCCAGCGATCTTCAATCCCTTCGCGGGTGTGCCGGGGTTTCCGACCGGACCCGCGCCCGCCCGTGCGGTCACGGGTGGAGACTTCGATTATGACGCGCTGGTCTTCAATGCGGGTCTCGTCTTCCACGCCACCGAGGAGCTCGATCTCTTCACGGGCTTCAGCCAGGGCTTCTCCATCCCCGACGTCGGTGCCTTCACACGACGTGCCGGCATCCCTGCAGATCTCTCCTCGCCCGCAGGCCTCGCGGAGCTGTTCAATCCGAGCCCGATTTCCTTCGCGGACATCCAGCCAGACGCGGCAATCGTTAACAACTACGAGGCCGGCTTCCGCCTAGATCTCGGTCGATACAACATCGAAGCCTCTGGTTTTGTCTCGACCTCCGACGACGGCACAACCTTTGAGCCGGGCACTAATCGGATCAGTCAGCAAAAGGAAATCGTCTATGGCGGCGAGGCAATTCTGTCGGCGAGACCCATCGATGCCCTGCAGCTCGGCGCGGTGGTCGCCTATACCGAGGGGCGCTTCGATAGCGACGATGACGGCGATATTGATAGCTTCCTCCAGAACAACCGGATCGTTTCTCCGGTCACTGCGACGCTCTTCGCAAGCTACGATTTGACTCGTCGCTTCGAGGGGCTCACGCTCGGCGCAAGCGCAGCGTTCACCTCGTCGCGCGACCGCGACCCGGCCAGTGAAATCGACGCAACCACAACGCTGGATCTCAGCGCGCGTTACGCCTCTGACTTCGGCACATTCTCTCTGGCGGTGGAGAACCTATTCGATACCGATCAGCTCAACCCGACCGCAACAGCCGTGCGTGGCATTCCGGTAGGCGATGAAGGACGCCGTATTTTCTTCGGCTACGCAGTGGCGTTTTGACGCTGTATGGACCCATGTGTGGATGCCCCTTCGAGGTCAAGGTGCTTTTCGAGCGTTCGAGCTGAGAGATCGCCGCTGTCCTGTTTCCTTCATCAGGCGCGCCACTGTGCAGCGGGCGATATCGAACCCTTCTCGCTGCATCTGACGCCAGACTTTCCGGACACCGCAGACACCGAAGTTCTCCTCGAAGACCCGTAAAATCTCGGGCTTCAACGCGGCATCGCTTTCAGCGATCAGATCGCCGGTCCAGGTCGGCCTGCTTGGCGCGACGATCATCATAGATCGACGGAGCGATTGGCAGAACGCTGCAAATCGGCTCGACCCCGTGCTGCCCTCGCTGATCATCGATGACCGCGATCATGTCTTCGACCGACGGTCGAGCATCTCAGGCATCGCTCGAAGCGATGCCGCTCTGCCTAAGATCCTGAGCAAAATAGGCGCTGGCCTTGCGCAGGATCTCGTTGGCCTGACGCAGCTCGCGGTTCTCCCGCTCCAGCGCCTTCATCTTCTCGGCCAGCTCGGTGGGGATGCCGCCGCGACGCCCGGCGTCAATCTCGGCGCGGTTCACATCGACGAGAACAGGTCGCGGATTATGAACTCCGTGCGTCTCCGCATAGCTCTCCCTGCCTAGCGGAACCATGCCAAAACGCTCCAGAGCGCCGCAATTCGGACACGCTCTTAATCTCTGTTAGCGAGGGGTTGGCAGGATCGATCTTCGAGAGACCTGATGTCTCGGCGTCACTTTCCTGACGCTTATCATCTTCGTCGGGCTATTTCACGAGCGCGATCCGAGTGAGCCGCGGAGCGCAGTCGATCGGACGGGCACGGTGGCGAGCATATCGCTCCCTCCCGCTGTAAGGCGACCGAGAGGCTTCGGCGGCGACATGAAGGGCTTGATCAGGACCCACTCGCGATCGGTCAGGTCGCTTTCGTAGCGCGGCGCCTTCCGCCGATACTCACGGCGGGCAGTTTCAGTCCAGGGCATTGTAGGCTCCGTCCAGACTGGCAACCCGACAGCAACCACAACCTGCTGAAACCGCTCAACTCTTTTCAGGTTGGTCTCTGAGACATCTGAAGACCGCATCCGCAATCGGTACCCGGCGGAGGAAGGGAAAAGCCTACTGAAAAACCTCAAGCAGCTGACCGCCAGGAGCAGTGTCGATGCCGTGGCCGATCCGCTTCTGGCCTTCGAGACCAGCATCAAGCGGATCGGCCGCTATTCGGCCCGCCTGCTCTTGCCGCTTCAGATCGAGGAGGAGGGCCGGGCCGGTGAGGCCCTGATCCGCCTCTAAGCGGCGCGCGCCCAGGATATCATGCGCCATGCCGTCGGGCAGATGGATATCATCGCCCGCGACGCCGCCGACGATCTTCAGGCCCTGCAGCGCCAGCGCGACGACGCCAAAGCAGCCTGAGCACATTCCCAACCCACTACACCGAGGCCTCGGCCAGATCCCGCGCCGGGGCCTCGGTTCTCCAGATCGGCACAAGAACGCCGGCCACGCAGCAGCAGCACCTTGAGGTCAGCGCACCGCCACGACAACCGAACCTGGCGGAACCGGTGCGGATTGACCGACCAAGGCGACGCTAAGGAGACGTAGACTGAGACCCGCCGCCAGCGCTGGCAGCAGAGCCCAGGTCATCCACCGTCTCGCCAATTTATGCCTGCTCATTGC
>JBCCRM010000017.1:0-105420 GCA_039513195.1 Pseudomonadota bacterium
GCCATGGATTTCGAACACGCGGTCTGACCAAAACAGCGTCCCGGTCGCCAAATCCAGCGACCAGTACCCGACCTTGGCGATGTCTTGAGCAAGCCGCATCTGCGCGTTCTGGCGCTGCAACCGCCGGGCTTCTTCCAGTCGCTCGGTGATGTCCTGCCCCGTCGCATAGACGGTAGACTCGCCCGTTTCGGTGTCCGGATAGCGAACGCGTTGGATCTGCAGGTGGCGGCTGGGCTTGCCGTCCTTCGACTGCGCAGTGAAAACCGTGAGGGTGCTGTCCTCGCCGCTCTCCAGAAAGCGATGGTCCGCATCCATGATCGCGCGCTCGTCTTCGGGGGATGCGATCTCTATCAGGTTCCGCCCTGTCGCCGACTTTGGTGTGGTACCGAACAACTCCGCCGATTTCCGGCTGATCCGCAGGATGTTGCCGTTACGATCCCTATGCATCACGTAGAGTGCCGAATTGTCGAGAAGATGCTGCAACTCCGCCGCCAGCCGCGCCGCCGCCGGCGTTTCCATGAACACCAGCGTGACACCCTTCAACTGGCCCTTATCGTTCGAGAACGGAGCGCAGCGCAGCGTATAGGCGGTGGAACCGCTGAGGAAGTCGCGTATCAGGACTTGGCCCAGCCGCAGAGCTTTGAAGCAGAGCTCCGGCAGCTTTGGGAAACCGTCCGGCAAGGCACATTGGCTGAGATGCGGGCGGCTGTTCGGCAGCGAGATGTTGAACATCTCGATTGCCGATTTGCTCGCTTGGGCAACCTGAAAGGCGCTGTCCACCACCAGGATCGGCGTGGCCACGTTGTCGAGGATCGATTGCAGTTCCTCGGTCAGACCTGTCAGCTCACCGGTATTGACCTGCAGCTCTTCATTGACCGTGACTAATTCTTCGTTTGTCGATTGCAGCTCCTCGTTAGAGGTCTCCAACTCCTCGTTGGTGGCCTGGAGTTCCTCGTTTGTCGATTGCAGCTCCTCATTGACCGCTTGCAATTCCTCGTTCGACGTTTCCAGCTCTTCGACCGTTTGCTGCAACGCCTCCCGCGTCGTTTCAATCTCGTGCTCGAGCGACTTTATGTGCTGGGCTGAGGCTGCATCCCCCGAAACCGCGGTGGCGTCGGGGGTCCTCGCCTCTTCCTGCCAGCGGGAGAAGACCAAGACGGCGAGCCCTTCCTCCAGATGCTGGGAGACGATGGGCAGGGCTTCAAGCCGGACGGCTTCCCCCTCCTTGCTGAAATTGCGGTGCACGAGGCCGCGGCGGCGCTCACGGTGCTTGATGGCGAGGGTCACCAGGGTCCGCGCCTCATGCGACAGCTCGGGCCGGATCATATTGATCGAGAATTGCAGCCGCGTACCCTCGGTAAGCGTTATGAATGCCCCGAGATCTCCATACACGCGAAGGATTTGTAGATCGCTCGACACCAGCAGCGCATCGGGGCCGACCGTCCGCGCGAAGGCGTCGAACATCGCACGTTCGGTGGCCATTTCCTTGCCGATAGCGCTGTCGGGCTGGTGTGACTGCAATGGCGCGCGGCGAGAAAAGCTAACCAAGTCGCCATAGCTCGCGGGCTCGTCCTTGCTCGAAAGCAGCCGCTTTCGATAGATGTGCGCTTTCTTCGAGGCTGGTGTGAACAGCTTCTCGGCGCCGAAGGTTGTCTCTGCGGTACCCAGAAAGAGGATGCCCTGCGGGTTCAGCGCATAATGCAGCCGCGCCAGAACCTTGCTTTGCAGCGCGGTGCCGAAATAGATCAACAGGTTGCGGCAGCAGATCAGGTCGACATTCAGAAAGGGCGGATCCTGGCAAATATTATGATCGGAGAACAGAATGAGATCACGGATCTGTTTGATAACGCGAACGCCCTCATCGTGTTTCGTAAAGTACTGATTCACATAATCACGCGGTAAGTCGTCGATTGCAGCAACCGAATATTGGCCACGGCGGGCGACCCTCAACGCTTCCCGGTCGATATCGGTCGCGAAGATCTGCACACTGTTGCTGGTCACTGTGCTCAGACCGCCCATGCAGTCGACCAACATCATGGCGATGGAGTACACTTCTTCGCCTGTCGCGCAGCCCGCTACCCAAATGCGGATCGTTCGTTCGCCGCTGTTTTTCACCAACCGGGACAGGAAGTTTTTGAGCTCGGTGAATTCTTCTGGATCACGAAAGAATCTGGTGACTGAGATCAGTAGATCTTTGAAAAGCGCGTCGACCTCGCGTGGGTTTTCGCGACAATATTTCGTGTACTCTTGCTGCCCGGCGATATCGAGCGCGGTCATACGTCGTTCAATACGGCGTTGCACGGTTGCGGGCTTGTACTCCCGAAAATCGACACGGGTCCGTGCCAGGAGGATTTGCAAGAGATCGGTGAGCGGGTAGTCGCCGCTCTGCACATATCTGAATTGGTCGAAGTCGCGGGGCGTCGCCAAGATCTTCGACAGATGTGTTCCGGTCTCGATCGGCGGCATGACCAAATCGACGCAGCCGGTTTCCACCGAAGCGATCGGCATGCCGTCATACTTCGCGGTTTGCTCGTCCTGGGCAATCGTGATGCCGCCCGCGGCCCGGATCGCCTGGACACCGTAGGCGCCGTCCGATCCGGTGCCGGACAGAACGATCCCCACCGCCCGCTCGCCGAGCCCTTCGGCGAGGCTGATGAAGAACCGGTCCACCGACGGCTTCGGGGCCGCGGCCTCCTGGCTCGGCACCTGGAGAACGAGCTTCCCGCTGCGAAAAACCACATCGTTGTTGGGCGGGGTCACGTAGATGACATTCGCTTCTGGCGCCGTTGCGTCCGATAACTCGACGACTGTGAGATGGGTTTCGCGGTCGATCAGCGTGGTCAGCAGGCTCTTATGCTGCGGCGACATGTGTTGGACCACCACATAGCTCGCGCGGATTTCCTGCGGTAAGTTCTTCGCAAGTTCCCTGATCGCCTCTAGGCCCCCGGCCGAAGCGCCAATCCCAACGACGTAAAGGTCTTTCGCCAATGCGTTCGGGGCGACCACAGGAAGCTCCGACTCAGATGCATCCTGCATCGAGTTCCTCCCAATCAGAGCCGCTCCCACCGGGGATCGGGTGCCGGAAAAGGTCGTGGCGGTCAAGGAAGCTTGACTCTATTTACGGCACGGTTCCGCAAAATGGAAAAGCCATCCGCCGCTGCGACCGGCCTCGCTGATGCGCCGAGGTCGTGCGCAACACAGTTTCCAAGGAACGCCGCGAAAAGGCCGGGCGGCTATCCCGGACCATCTCAGCCGGCTTTCGCCAGGCCCTGCGAGGCGATTTTGAAGCAGCCCACGGATTCGCTCAGTCGCTCGGCCTGCTGCAGCAGCACTTCCGCATCCGATGCGTTCGTAGACGCGGTGCTGGCATTCTCTGCGGTCAGGCTCTCGACCTGATGGACAGTCTCGCCGACTTCGCGAACCCGGACGGATTGCGTCCCCATGGCTGCGTTGATGTCGGTCACGGTTTCGAACAGACCGTCGACCGAACGCTCGATCTCGACGAGCGCCTGGTCCGTACGCTCCATCAGAGCGACACCATCGGCGACATGGGTCCCGCTATCGGCGATCAAGCCGCGGATTTCCTGCGCCGCATCCGCCGATTGCTTGGCGAGTTCGCCGACCTCGCTGGCCACGACGGCAAAGCCGCGCCCTGCCTCGCCGGCCCGCGCAGCCTCCACAGCGGCGTTGAGCGCGAGAAGATTGGTCTGTCCTGCGATCGCGTCGATCAAGGACACGATGTCGACGATCTTTGCAGAACTCTCCTCGATCCGGCGCATCGCCTGGCGGGTTTCGTCAAGCACTTTGCGCCCATTGCCGGCGCTGTTCGTGGCGGTGCCGGCAAGACCGGAGGCGTCTTGCGCCTTCGCCGCAACGGATCCCAGCGACGCGACCACCGTGGTCATCTCTTGGGTGACCCGGTGCAGCGTCTTTGCCTGGCTCGCCGCCCGCCCCGCCAAATCGTGGCCGTCGCCGACGATCCTCGCGCTCTTAGACTTCACCTCGGCCGCGGCGTCGGCGGTCGAGGCAACCATATCGACCAAAGCCGCCAAGCTAGCATTCAAGGACTGGCGCGTGCCTTCTAGGTCGCCCGTAAAGGATATGTCGACCGTCTCGGTCAGGTCGCCCTGCGCCATCGCTGTCGTGCATCGATTGAGCGCGGCGGTGAAGGTGCCGATGGCGTCCAGCAACTGGTTCATGCTCCGCGCGACCATCGACGTGAAGCCCATGTCGTCCATGCCTTGAATGCGCCGGTCGAAGCGGCCCAGTTCCGCGGCCTCCATCACCACAAGCATCTCGGCTTCGAGCAGTTTTATCTCGGTGACGTCCTCGATCTGAATCGCCGTGCCGATCTCGCGCCCCGAGGCGTCCCGCACACCGTTGACCCGTGCTTCCAGAAACGCACCCGGCGCAACGATGATTGCGGCATCCTCGCCCCGCGACTTCTCGACCAGACGGTCTTGCTCCCGTGCGATGGTCAGTTCTTGAAGCAATTCTTCCGCATCCCGACGGCCATCCGACCGAAGCGGTGCCAGTTCCTCCATCGCCTCCTGCCGCCGGTTCGCCATCTCGGCGAACGCAGCATTTTCGAAGATGCTGATCTTTTGGCTGTCGAGGATAAGGAAGGGCGAGGCCGCCTCGTCGATTGCGGCGCGGACCCGCGCGGCCTCCGCCCCTTTGCTACTGATCTGGCTCAGCGACCGGGCGATTTCACCGATTTCGTCCTTGCGTTCGGTTGCTGGGACCGTGATTCCCTCCTCAGCCTTTTCGATCCGCAAGATCGCGGTTCGCAGCGCACGAAGCGCTGCGATCATGCCTGAGATGTAGCGAAAGCTGAGGCCCATCCCGACGCCCAGCATCGCCACGGCGGCGACGAGAACGGTGAGAGCCCAGGTCTTGGCATCTTCGGCCGCCCCCAACGCGCCGCTTCTGATGAACGCTGCCATGGTTTGTTCGAGCGTTCGCAACTCGTCCAGATAGGCGGTAGACGCGTCGAACCATTCCGGGCCCGTCACACCGTCGACCTCTCCGGTGGCAATGCTCTTCCGCGCCAGCGACCGCAGGTCTGCCAGTCGTGTGACAGCCGGGTTGTTCAGGGCCGCTGTCAGGGCCGCGCGCTCCTGCTCGTTGGCGAGGGCATCGACCCGGTCAAGCAAGAGCTTTTGACGCTCCCGCAAGCTGCTGAACCAGGCGTGAGTATCGATGTCGAACGCACCGCGGCCAAAGCCGACTGCGCCCGCTGCGCGTTCCAGCCCCGCGAGTTCCTTCGCGAGAAGGATATTGGCGTAGAGCATGTTTTGTCGGGCCAGGTCGCTGTAGGCGCCCGTCAACATCGGATCGTCAGCCATCGACAAGAGGTCATTGATGGCCCCGGTATAGAAGCGGGCCAGGTCCGGCACGGTCACGGTGAAGGCGTCGACACCGCCGCGCATGGCGCCCAGCTCTTCAAGAGCGTTTGCCAAACGCTCATGTCGCCTGGTTGCGCGGCCCGGTTCGTCGCCGACTTCGGCTAATGCTTGGTTCGGAACGAGCCGTTCGCGCAGCGCCGTCAGGACTGCGTCGGTCTCCGTGCGTTGTTTCAACAACCTGTCGCGAAAGGCCTGCTGCCTCGAGCCCACATATCCGGCGGAGAGGCCCCGTTCCTTCTGCAGTTCATAGGCGAGATTGCTCGCATCGGCGGCGCGCCCAACGGCCTCGCTAATCCCACTGCTCCGCAATCGCTCGTCGTTCGCGTCGAGGATCATCGTGGCGGCCAGCAAGGCAAGACCGACCATTGGGGCGAACATGGCAACATAAATTGGGAGGGCGCTGCGAAAGTCTCGGCTCGGTGCCATAACCGTTCTCCGGTAAGAATGCAGGAGCCAGGGATAGGGGATCGGGCTTAACGGGATCTTGCACTTCCGTGGGACCGCCGGCCCGCTTCGCGATGCGGAGGCCTCGTCGGCTTTTCAGCCCTTCCAGAGATCGGCGAGATTTAGGCTCGGATGTTCGGCGACATTGTCGACATCCAAAGGGTGCGGATAGGTTTTCCGCACCGGCCCCGCGGACACCCCGCGGTCGCGCCGAGTGAACGTCAACTCCATGACACGGGGGATTTCGATGCCGCTCCGCGACACTGACCCGCAGCAATTGTTCGGGTGGATGTGCACCACCGCATGGTAGCGGCTGAGCTTTTCGACGAAAGCTTCTATGATAGGAATTGAAAAAGCATCAAAAGCATTGCTTAGACCATGTAGTTCTAAAATAATTATACGAAATCTCTTCAATAGATTATCAGATACGTCCAATAAGATACCATATTCGGCGCCTTCAATATCCATCTGAAGGATCATTTCTTGGCTTTCTGGGACAGCATCACAAAGCTGATCCAGGCGCATAAAGGTTTCGTCGCTGTTCAGTCCAAGAAACTTTTTATGGAAGGTGAACTTCCGGTGCTCCACCGGTGGTCCATCTACCGATGCGTCTGCCATAATGACATGCATATCACGATTTGCCATATCCAGATCGAAAGTGATTTCCTCTGAGACACCAGGGGAAATGCAGTAGCGAATACCGTCGAGATCGTCGGGGATCAGATACCCCCCGTCTTCTGCGCCACCGATCCTGATCAGCGGATGGTCTGGCTCATGGGCATGCAGCTTTCGGATCAACCGTCGGACACGGTCGGGGTCGCTGCGTTGCGTCAAAAAGACTCTGTCCAGAAAGACCGCCTCAGCGATCCTCTTGGCCGTCTCCTTGATGGCGTGCAGAAATGCGAACAACGGTCCCTCCCCACCGAAACCGGCACAGCGTTACAACATCCTGGCAGGGTGCGCACCTGTCCTCGCCGCCGATGTCTGCCGCCCAGGGCGGCTCTTGGGCCTGGTCATTGTCAGTCTTTACGGTGTCGTCGGATGGACCCCTTCGCCTGCCTCGGTCCCGATCAAGATGCCGGGAAGGAGCCACCAAGGAGGGGGCCAGCCCAGAACGCGATCCATGCCGTCGGCACCAAGGCTAGCGCCGGCGCGCGCTTGGTCGGCCGAACCGTGGCGAAGATTGGCCGAGAGGCAGGTTCATGCCCGCCCGATGGGTGAAGCCGTATCTCCGTCGGCCGGAGAACCGTCCCGCCGAGGCGTTGAAGCGCCCGCATATGCGCTTATTGTCGATCGAGATCCGCGAGCAACTCGAACGGCAGGCGATGCATTTGGCGCGCGATCCCCTCGTGGCCCGGTGCGCTGCAGTCCGGAACCAGATCCGTGGGCCGTTTCTCGAGCATCGCGGCCTTTAGGTTCATATAAGGCGGTACGAGCCTGCCAGGCGTCATCGCCCAACGAGGGCGGAGCTGGCTCGACGCGTCATGGACACTCGATCTCTCGGTTGGAGGTATCTCCGCTCGCTCGACTACGCCTGCCGAAACTCGCGACTCAATTGGTATGCCTCGGTCCGACCTGCCTCTCAGGTCGCCGTCATGGTGTCACTCCGGCAGGGTCAGGGTGAGCGTCTCGCCGCCCCAACCATGGACGCTGTCCCGGGCCTCGACGACCACTTCGGTCACGTCTTCCGGGATCCGCACGCCGGTCAGCGAGCGGGTGAAAGGTTGCTCGTCCACATGGGGGTGCAGAAGTTCCCGGGTGCCATAGACCGTGCCATCCGGGCCGACCACCCGCCAGGCATCTGCGTAGTGATCCCACCCGGTATCGCCATGGGCAACGGTCACGTCGAAGCGCCAAGCGGTGCCGGAACGCACCGCCTCCGCCCCGACGACGGCAGCCTCGCCCGCCCAAGCCGCCGGTGCAAGCAGCGCCAAACCGATCCAGAGAACGCGCATCGGGTGCTCCTTTCCGTCGATCGCCCCTCGGGCACTTAACGCCGTGTTAACTGAGTCGCCGGCTCCTGGGATCGGAAATTTCGGATTTGCCGCAAAGGTTACCCGATGCTCAGCCGCACCCACACTGTTGCCTTTCTGGGGGTCGAGGCCCGCTTGGTCGAGGTGCAATGCGCGCTGTCGCCGGGTTTGCCGGCCTTCACCATCGTGGGTCTGCCGGACAAGGCGGTGTCAGAGAGCCGCGAGCGGGTTCGGAGCGCGCTGACTGCCGCCGGCCTTGCCATGCCCTCGCAGCGGATCACGGTGAACCTCTCCCCCGCGGATCTGCCAAAGACCGGGTCGCATTTCGATCTCCCGATCGCCCTGGCCCTGATGGGTGCGCTGGGGGCCTTGCCGGCATCGGAGGTCGATCATTGCGTGGCCATCGGCGAGCTGTCGCTCGACGGCGAGATCCGGGGGGTGCAAGGCGCGCTTCCCGCGGCGTTGGCGGCGGCGGCGCTCGACAAGACGTTGATCTGCCCGCTCGCTTCCGGGCGGGAAGCGGCGTGGGTCGGTGCCTGCGATATCGTCGCCCCGGATACCCTCATCGCGCTGGTCAATCACATCACCGGCACGGTGGTGCTTGCGCCACCGCAACCCGGTGCCGTGGCGCATCGACACTCTGCCGCCGATCTGATCGATGTGAAGGGTCAGGAGGTTTCGCGTCGAGCGATGGAGGTTGCTGCCGCGGGCGGTCATCACATCCTGATGGTGGGAGAGCCGGGCTCGGGCAAGTCGATGCTTGCCTCCCGCCTCACCTCGATCATGCCCGCCCTGTCGCCGGAGGAAGCGTTGGAGGTCGCGACGATCTACTCGCTTGCCGGCGAGCCTGGAACGGCGGGCGATGGCAGCATCCTGCGGGAGCGGCCCTACAGGGCGCCCCACCACTCGGCCACCGAGGCGGCGCTGATCGGCGGCGGCTCTCGGGCGCGGCCTGGCGAGATCTCGCTGGCGCATCGCGGTGTGCTGTTCTTGGACGAGCTGGCGGAGTTCAAGCGTCCGGTGCTCGACTCGCTGCGCCAACCTATCGAGACCGGCGAGGTCGTGGTGGCCCGGGCCGAAACCCATATGCGCTATCCGGCCCGGTTCCTCTTGGTGGCCGCGATGAACCCATGCCGCTGCGGGTATCTGACCGATGCCGGCCGCGCCTGCTCTCGCGCGCCCCGCTGCGGCAAGGACTATCTTTCTCGCCTCTCCGGCCCGCTGCTCGACCGTTTCGATATCCGGGTCGAGGTGCCGCCGGTCTCCCCGGCCACATTGGCCTTGCCCAGCCACGGCGAAAGCTCTGCGAAGGTCGCTCGTCGGGTCGCACGGGCCCGCGCCGTTCAGGCGGACAGGAGTAGCAAGCCGACCCTCACCAATGCGGAGCTGGAAGGCGAGATCCTTAGCCGGGTTGCCGCCCCCGACGCGCAAGGACATGACCTGCTGCAGGCGGCGGCCGAAAAGCTCCGACTTTCC
Source organism: Pseudomonadota bacterium (assembly GCA_039513195.1). Taxonomy (GTDB): domain Bacteria; phylum Pseudomonadota; class Alphaproteobacteria; order Rhodobacterales; family Rhodobacteraceae; genus Thermohalobaculum. Next base: position 9,302 of record JBCCRM010000017.1, read on the forward strand.
GCGCGCGGCTATGCGCGGGTACTGCGTCTCGCCCGGACCATCGCCGATCTGGACGGGGCAGTCGCCGTCTCGCGCCCCCATATCGCCGAGGCGGTGTCCTACCGCCGCGCCTTTTGTTGAGGCCGCGCGGGCCACGCCTCTCTCCACTCACAGAAGCGGGAGGCGGCTTGAAATGAGTCCCCTTCTGCATCTGATCCGGCCGTTTTGAACGCCACCGTCGCGAGTGGAAGAAGCGCTTTTTCAGAGCATTGGGACGATGGGTCCGAAGCGGGGCAAATTCTTAGGGATCATCTCGACGCTGCGTGAGGTAGAATTTCTGCTGGCCCAGCTCTATGAAGGTCTCGCTGTCGGCGCTGATGGCGATGACGCTCGGGTCGCAAGCCGTGCCCACCTCGACCACCCGCAGAGCGGAGCAGTCGTCGCCGCTGGCGATCAGGGCGTTGCTCGCGAAGGCACGTAACAGCGCGCTGCGCGGCCTGCAGTGATCAGGGCGGTTGGGCGTGCCGGCCGGAGCCAGGAAGATCTTTTCGGCTGCGTTTGGACCACCGGATGTGAAGCTGACGAGACGGTCGTTAGAGGCGATCTCGCCATTGCGGGAGCTAAACTTGCGTTCGGTGATTCTCTCAGCCCCGGCCGGTCGGGGGGTCACCGGAGAGGGGTCGTAACGCCGCGCATGAATTGCAAACGACCTTCGGGCATCGCAGCGGCGCACGACAAAGTCGATGCTAACACCCGCAGGCGACAGCCGACTTTGGCGGCGGTTGCTGGCTCCACAGGTGCAGCCAGAAGGGACACATTCGCGCGCGCCAACGGTGTCTCTGCCGCTTAGCGTAGGGCGGTCTCCAAAGCAGCCGCCGCGCGGTAGATCGTCTCTTCGCCCCATCGAGCGCCGACGAGCTGAGCGCCCACAGGCCGGCCGTCCGCGGTGAGCCCGCAGGGCAGCGAGATGGCCGGGTGACCGGTGGCACAGGTCGGCGCCGTATTGGGCAGCATCGAGAAGGCGGCGGCGACAATCTCCTCCCGGCCCGCCCCGGGCGCTGGCAGCGGCTGGGCGGCCATCGGGGTCGTCGGCATCAGTAAGAGGTCGTGCTCAACCAGGGCCGCGTCATAGGCCGCCGTCAGCGCGCGGTTGAGATTCTGTGCGCGGCCATAATAGCGCCCGCGGTGGCGTGAACTCATGTAGTGGCCCATCAGGATGCCGAGCTTTAGGGTTTCGGACAGTTCGTCCGCGCGATCGCGCCAGCGGGCATGAGCGTCGAGCAGGCTTTCGAGGAACACGCCCTTCATATTCGTGCCATAGGCGTTCTGGCGCATCATGAGCTCGGTGGCGCCTTCCAGGAAAATCGGCGTCCAGATCGCAGCACCGACCGCATGGAGCGGCATGGAAATCTCGGACACCTGCGCGCCGAGGCGCTTCAGCGTCGCTGCCGTCTCGCGCAGGCGAGCATTAACCGCTTCTTCTGCCCCCGGCATTGCGAGGCTCTCGGTGACCAGCGCGATCCGCATGCCCGCAACACCGCGGGATAGGGCGCGCACGTAACGGCCATCGCTGCCGCCGACGAGCGTGTCGGGCAGGGCGCACTGGCGCGGGTCGAGACCGTCCGGGCCCGCGATCGCGTCCAGCATCAGCGCGTTGTCGGCGACAGTGCGGGTGATGGGCCCGGCATGGTCGACCGTGACCTCGACTGCGAAGATCCCGGTATAGGGCACGAGGCCGTGGGTAGGCTTGAGCCCGACCGTACCGCAGAAGGACGCTGGAATGCGGATCGAGCCGCCCTGGTCGCCGCCCGTTGCCATGTCGACGACGCCGGCCGCGACAAGTGCCGCGGAGCCGGAGGAGGATCCGCCCGCATTGTGACCCGGCACGGCGGGATTCTCGACCGGCCCGGGCACGCTGGTGTGGCTGCCGCCAGAGGCGCAGTAGTACTCACAGACTGCCTTGCCCCGGATTTCGGCCCCGGCATCGAGGAGGCGGGTGACAATGGTCGCGTCGATCTCGGGCACGTAGCCTTCCAGGATCGAGGCGCCGTTCTGCATCGCCAGGCCCGCAACGCAGACATTGTCTTTGATCGCGACGGTTTTGCCGAGCAGCGGTCCGCGATTTGCGCCACGGATGGTGCTGAGTACGGCCCAGGCGCCATACGGGTTGTCCTCCGCCAGCGGGCGGAGGCCTGGCGTGCGGGGATAGCGGACTTCGGGCAGCGTCTCGACCATCGCGTCGACGATGTCGTAGCTGTCGAAGAGCCCCTGCATGAGGCCAAGGAAGCTTGTGGCGTCGGCCTCTGACAAGGTGAGGCCGAGTTCCGCGCCCGCCGCGCGGATCTCGCCCGGGCCGGGGCGGCGGATTGTCATGGCGCGCTCACATGGTCTTCCAGTCGCCCGCCGCTTCGAAGGCTGCTGCTGCCTGGTAGATCGTGCTCTCGGCCCAATGGCGTCCGACGAGCATGGCGCCGACGGGCAGGCCTTCCTCCATCGCGCAGGGTAGGCTCATGGCCGGGTGCCCGGTGACGTCGAACGGCGCCGTGTTCTCCAGCGGCTCGAAGGCGCGCTGAAGGATCTCGGCGAGTGGGGCGTCCGGGTCGGGCAAGGGGGTCGCCCGCATCGGCGTGGTGGGCATCAGGAGCAGGTCGTAGGCGCCGAGCATCTGGTCATAGGCCGCGCGCAGGCGCCGGGCGATGTTCTGAGCTTTGGCGTAATAGTGCCCGCGATGGTGGCGCTGGAAGTACTCGCCGGTGAACATGGTGATCTTGAGGCTGTCCGACAGCTCGTCGGCGCGGGCACGCCAGTTGGCGTGAGCGTCGAGGAGGGAGGTGGTGTAGAGCCCCTCCCAGCCCGTGCCCATGCCGTTGCCCTTCATCATCTGATTGGTCGAGCCCTCGGCGGCGATGGGAAGCCACACGGCCATCGCCTTGTTGTGCATGGGGATCGAGACTTCGTCGACCGTGGCGCCGAGGCTGCGGAAGGTCTCGCCCGCCCGCATCACTGCCGCGTCGACCACAGCCTCGCTTTCCGGCCGGCCGAGGCCTTCGCGCAGGATCGCGATGCGCAGGCCCTGTGCGCCGCGGCCGAGCGCGGCGGTATACGCATCGGGCTTAGGGGCATACTGGCGCGGGTCGAGCCCGTCGGCGCCAGCGATGACTTCGAGGAGCAATGCGTTGTCCGCGACCGTGTGCGTCATCGGACCGGTATGGTCGATGGTGTTCTCGATAGGCATCACGCCGGTATAGGGCACCAGCCCGTGGGTCGCCTTCATACCGTAGATGCCGCAGAAGCTGGCAGGCATGCGGATCGAGCCGCCCTGGTCGCCGCCGATGGCCATATCGACCTCCCCCGCCCCCACGACAGCGCCGGAGCCGGACGAGGATCCGCCAGCGGAAAATCCACGCTTGTGCGGGTTGTGGGTATGGCCGGTAGAGTTCGTGTGGCTGCCGGAGGAAAGGCAGAAATGCTCGCAATGGACCTTGCCCTTGATCGTGCCGCCGGCTTCGAGGATGCGGGTGACGATGGTTGCGTCGAGATCGGGGGTATAGCCCTTCAGCGTCGAGGCGCCGTTCATCATCGGCACGCCCGCAAGGCAGACATTGTCTTTCAGCGCGATGGTCTTCCCCGCGAGGGGGCCGCGCGGTGCGCCCTGGACGTCCACTTTCACGTACCAGGCGTGGAGCGGATCCTCCTCCGCCGTGGGACGGTGCCCGGCGGTTCGGGGAAACTCGACAGTCGGCAGATTGTCCGGCATCGCGTCGAGGGTGTCATAATGCTTCATGGAGCTTTCCATCAGGCCCAGAAACTCCGCGATCCGCTCGTCCGAGAGATGCATGCCGAAGTCCTCGACGATGCCCTTTAGCTGGCTGAAGGTGGGACGCTGGACGGTCATGCGGGCGAGCCTTTCGGTGATCGACGCGGGGGTTAGGACGGGCCTGGCGGCGGACCCGGAAGCCGGGCCGTGACCCGCTGGTTTCGGGCCGCCGGAGGGCACCGGCACGCTGTCCTTCGGGATCGAGATCGTCGGCTCGCCGGGACGCTTGGCCGAGCCGTCGCCGCTCGTGAAGCCGGTGAACTCGTCGATTAGGGCACTGTCCATGTTGTGCCCGCCGATCTCACCTTTCACCTGGCCCTTCTGCAGCACCAGCACCCGGTCCGAGAGCGAGGTGATGAATTCGAGGTTCTGCTCGACCAGCAGGATCGAGAGGCCGCGGGCGCGGGCCAGTTCCTCGAGTTTGTCCTCGATCATGTCGACGATCGAGGGCTGGATGCCTTCGGTCGGCTCGTCCAGCAGAACGAGATCCGGGGCGGAGATCAGGCAGCGGGCGAGTGCCAGAAGTTGTTGCTCGCCGCCCGAGAGGGCGCCGCCTTGACGCTCTAGCAGGCGTTTGAGCTGGGGAAACTCCGACAGCACGCTTTCGATGGCTATCGTCTCATCTGCAATGCCGTGGCTGGCGACTCCCATGCGCAGGTTGTCGAGCACCGACAGGCTCGGGAAGATGCCGCGGCCCTGCGGCACATAGCCGATGCCGAGGCGGGACCGGTCATGGGGCGCCTCGCGCGTGATATCGACGCCGTCGAACTCGATTGTGCCGCTGGTGGCCTTCACGATCCCCATCACGGTCTTGAGGAGCGTGCTCTTGCCCATGCCGTTGTGGCCGAGAATACCGACGATCTCGCCCTCGCCGACACTGAGATCGACGCCCTGTAGCACGGGGACACGGCCATACCCCGCGCGCAGTCCGCGGACCGACAGGATTTCGGCCGCTGCCCGCCCTGCGATCTCCTCCGCCGCGCTCAATGCTTGTGTCCCAGATAGACATCGCGAACCGTCGGGTCTGCCGAGACCTCGTCCATGCTGCCCTCCATCAGGACGGCGCCGCGATGGAAGACCGTAACGCGCGCGGCGATCGCACGGATGAAGTTCATATCGTGTTCGACCACGATCATGCTGGTTGTGCGGTTGAGCTCGCGGATCAGCTCGGCGGTGAACACGGTTTCCTCGTCGGTCATGCCGGCGGCCGGTTCGTCGAGGAGCACAAGCCAGGGTTCGGCGGCCATCACCATGCCGAGCTCGACCCACTGGCGCTGTCCGTGGGCAAGGCTGCCAACGGCGTTGGCGCGGATGGGTCCGAGGCGCACCCGCTCGAGGGTGTCGGCAGTAAGCCGGTCGGCGCGGCCGGGACCGTGGGCGCGGCGGGCAGCGAGCCAGACGCTTTCCTGCACACTCAAACCATCGAACACGTTTGGGACTTGTGTCTTGATGCCAACGCCGAGGCCCGCGATGTCATGTGGGTTCGCCCCGGTGACGTCGAGATCACGGATCAGCACCGTACCCTCGGTTGGGGTGAGCTGGCCGGTGAGACATTTGAAAAAGGTGCTCTTGCCGGCGCCATTCGGGCCGATCAGGCATCGCAGCTCGCCCGCCTCTAGCCGGAAATCCACGTTCTCGTTTGCGGTGACACCGCCGAAGCGCATGGTCAGGCCGCGGCTCTCCACCACCGTCTCGCGGTGGCGAGACGCACGGTCGCGGCGCTGTCGGCGGGGGCGGGCGTGTGTTTCGATCTCTGCCATGGATTACTCCGCGGGCTCCATGGTGGGGCGGGCGCTGCGTCGGCGGCGTCGGTCGCCACGGCGGACCGAGCGCAGGTCGCGCCCGCGACCGAGACGCGAGGTGGCAAGCGTCATTACCCCCGGTACCACGCCGCGCGGCAGAAGGAGGACGAAGAGGATAAGCACGATGCCGAGTACCATGTTGAGATCGAGTGTGCCCTGCTGGCCGAGCCAGGCGGTCAGGTAAAACAGCCCGAAGGCTGCGAGGATGGGCCCGATCAGCGTGCCGCGCCCGCCGACGATGACCCAAATAATCGCTTGTGCCGCATAGCCGAGATTGAACAGATCGGGCGTGACGCGGCCGACACCGTTGGCGATGAGCACCCCCGCAAGCCCGGCCAGCCCGCCGCCGATGGCGAAGAGGCCGAGCTTGTAGGCCCGCGCGTCGTAGCCGAGCAGCTCTGCCCTCGTCTCGTTCTCGCGGATCGCGGCGCACACCCGGCCGAAGTGGGTCCGCGTGAGCCAGACGCAGCCGAAATAGCTGAGGATCAGCGCGGCCATCGCCACGTAGAAAACCTGGTTCGGAAACAGCATCGAACTGCTGTCCCATGGCAATGCCAGTGGGGGTGCGGCGGTGCCGTTGAAGCCGCCGAGCAACGCATCGCCGATTTTGTATTCGGGGCCCGAGGTGCGGCGCATGAGATTGAAGAAGACCAGTGTCACCACCAGCGTGATGGCGCCGAGATAAACGTCAGACACCCGGCCGTAGAAAATGAAGTAGCCGAGCGCGGCGGCGAACGCGGCTCCCACGGCGATGGCTGCGACCACGGCGCCGGTCGTCTCGCCGAAGTTCTGGGCCCAGACCGCATAGGTGTAAGCGCCGAGGCCGAAGAAGGCGGTTTGGCCGAAGCACAGAATGCCGCCGTGGCCCCAGATCAGGCCAAGGCTGAGAGCCAGCAGCGCAAGCGCGATGGCCGTGGTGAGGTTGATGATGGTGAAGAGCTGCAGCACCTCGGGCGCGCCGAACATGAAGGCGATTGAGAGCGCCGCCAGGACCCAAAGGCGGGTTTTCTCGGCCCCGCTCACAGCGATTTCCGGAAGAAGCGCCCGGTGATGCCCTGGGGCATGAGGCGGATCAGGATGACGGCGGTGAGCAGCAACGCCACTTCGCCGAGGGTGGGTCCGGTGGTCCAGGAGACGATGCCGTTGACCGACCCCAGCAGGGTGGCGGCCGAGACAGTGCCGGCGAGGATGGCTGCGCCCCCGGAGATGACGGTGATGAAGGCTTTTGCGATGTAGATCGCTCCTATGGTCGGCACGACACCGGTGATCGGTGCCAGCAGCCCGCCGGCGAGTCCCGCCACCGCCGAGCCGAAGCCGAAAGTCAGCATGTAAATGCGCGGGGTCGAGACGCCGAGGGAGGCGGCCATGTCGGCGTTCTGCATCGTCCCGCGGGCCAGCAGGCCGAGTTTCGTCAGCCGCAGCACGGCATAGACTCCGCCGATGGCGAGCAGCGTGACGACGATGAGGAACATCTCGTAGCCCGAGGAGCCGTAGTCGCCGATCTGGATGGCCCCGATCGGCGGCGAGATCGTGGTGGTGGTCTGCGGACCGAAAATCGTGGTTACGAGGCCAATCAGGAAGAGCGAGAGCCCCCAGGTCGCCAGCAGCGTGTCGATCATGCGCCCGTAGAGAAAGCGGATCAGCACCCGCTCGACGATCACACCGATGAGCCCAACCACCAGCGGCGCGCAGACCAGCATCGCGATCCAGATATTCACGCCGTTATTGGTCGCAACGATCACCGTGTAGCCGCCGAGCATCAGGAATTCGCCATGCGCGAGATTGATCACGCGCATCATGCCGAAGATGACCGCGAGCCCGAGCCCGATGAGCGCTAGGTTCGATATGCCGTAAACGATCTGCAGCACGAGCGCGAGGAAGAGGTCCACCTTGGTCTCCAGTGGGGTCTTATGCGGATTGTGGGTGGTGGTGGGGGATCGTCCCCCACCGCCTGCATAGATCAGTCGATACCGGCCGCAGCCAACCCGTTCTCGAAATAGAATGTCGACTGGTTGGGATTGGCATCCAGGTCGCAAACCAGGAGCGTGTCTGCCGGTGGCTGCGCCTCGAAGGTCTCGAGGACGTTCAGCGTCTGGTCCTGCAGCTCCGCGATGGCGACGTTCTGCACCAGATGGTTTGTCTTGGGCTCGATCGTCACGGCGCCGGAAGGCCCGTCGAACGCGACCGGTGACCGCAATGCCTCGATCACGGCCGCGCGGTCCGTCGTCCCCGCCTTTTTCACTCCCTCAGCCCACAAATACACGCCCTCGTAGGAACGCGCCGTCGTCTCGGAGATATAGGCGATGTCTTGGCTGGAGAAGGCGCGCAGGTCCTCGACAAACTTCTTGTTGGCGGGCGTGTCGATCTCTTCGAAATAGGCGAAGGACACGATCATGCCGTTGCCCTCCTCGGCGGAGACCAGCTTGTGCTCCCCACCGAGCGTGAAGGTTGTCGATGCCAGCGGGATCTCTTTGTTGACCCCCGCCGCACCATACTGACGATAGAAAGAGATGTGTGCGGCGCCGACCAGGGCCGACATCACGAAGTCAGGTTTCTCGGTTTGGATCTTCTTGATGGTCGGCCCGAAATTCGTGACATCCAACGGGAAAAACTCAACCGCCACGTTCTCACCGCCGTTGTCCCGCACGTATTTCTGCACCCAATCTGCGGTGATGTGACCGTAGTTGTAGTCGGCGGCGATGATGTAAACCTTCTTTCCCCATTTCTCCATCGTGTAGGGGACCAGCTTTTCGACGGTCTGTGCAGGCGTCGAGCCGGTGCAGAAGTTGTTGTAGTCGCAGACGCCGCCCTCATAGAGCGTGTTGTAGAAGTACAGCGTTTGGAAACGGTTGAGCACCGGTCGGATGGCTTCGCGGGACGCCGACGTGATGCCTGCATGGACCACGTCGACGCGATCGCCGGCCGCAGCCTGTGTTGCGAACTGGGTGTAGAACTGAATCGTCGTTTGCGGATCGTAGGAGATCAGTTCGATCTGGCGGTCTAACACGCCGCCAGCGGCATTGATCTCCGACACCGCCATCTTGGTCGCCTCCAGCATCGGGCGGCCGAGCAGCTCCAGTCCGCCCGATTGGTCCAGAATGGCCGCCATCTTGATCGGCTCTGCCGCTCGGAGGATGGCTGGGGAGGCAAGTACCGTAGCCGTTGCGCCCGTCGCCTGCAGCAGGCCGCGCCGGGTGAGGCGTTTGAAGCTCATGAAGTCTCTCCTCTGTCGTGCGAGCCCGGCGGAGCCGGGCGGGTATACGGGCAGCGTTCAGCGCGCCACCTCGGTGTATTCGTCAGTCTGAAGCGCCGTTCTTAGGGGGCGTTGACGCAGCGTCGCTGGGTTGCTGGCTGTCGGTGCGCAGCCGGCCGGCCATCTCACCCAGCCCGCCGCCGACATTCATCCCGATCTCCTCGCCCAGCTTCTGAACGGCGGGAAGCTGCAGCGCCATGCCGAGGATCCCGTCCATCACCTGGTTGACCATCGGCCCGTCGACGCCGTTGCCGCCCGTGGCACCTCCGTTGATCGCGCCAAAGCCGGTGACGTGATTGATGCGGATCGAGTCGATCTTCTCGGCGGGCTTCACCATTTCCCGCACGACCTCGGGCAGAGCATCGATCTTTGCGAGGTCGACTTTCATCTTCACGATGGCGTCCGCCTGGGCATTTTGCGCCGAGAAGAGGGCCGCCTCTCCCTCGGCTTGGGCCAGCAGGCGCGTCTTGGCGGCGGCGGCCTTCATTTCCTCGGCCCGCGCCTCGGCCTCCGCCATCGCTTTAACAGTGTCGGCTTCGGAGGCGACGCGGGTGTCGTCGATGGCCGCTTCCTTCTGCGCTTCGATGACGGCGAGCGCCTTTACACGCTCCGCCATCGCCGTTTCCTTGGCGGTGATCACGCGCTCCCGTCCAATCACTTCCGACGCGATCGCCTCGGCCGCAGCGGCCTGCGCGGTCGCGGCTTCGGCCTTCTTCGCCGCAATCTGGATCTCGCTGTCTGCCTTTGCGCTGCGCCGCGCTCGTTCGGCCTGGTAGTCGATCTCGGCGACCTCTTGGTCGGACTGGATCTGCTTTGCGCGCACTTCCATGTCGCGCTGGATGCGGGCGTATTCGCGGCGCTCCTCCGCTTCGGCCTGCGCTTCCGCGATCTCGGCCATAGTCTTCGCGCGCGCGGCTTCGACCGCCTTGCCCTGCGCGAGCTGCGCTTCTTCCTCTTCCTGCTCGATCAGCAGCCGGCGCTTGGCCGCGTCGAGATGGCTCTGGCGCACGGCGGTCTCGGCTTCGTTCTCGATCTCGGCCCGCTCTTTCTTATTGGTGGCGATCACCTCCGCCAGGCGACGCATGCCCACCGCGTTGAAGGCGTTGTTCTGGTCGAGCGCACCGAAGGGGGTCTGGTCGAGACGGGTCAGCGACACGGCCTCGATCAGCAAGCCGTTCGCCTTCAGGCGCGGCTCCAGCACATCGGCGACCTCTGCAACGTAGCGGCCGCGATCATCCTGCAGGGTGTCCATCGTGTAGGTCGCGGCAACCGAGAGCAGGGCGTCGGTCAGTTTCCCTTCCAGAAGGTCGGCGAGATCGCTGGCGCGGAACGCTTTGGAGCCAAGCGCCTGAGCTGCTGTCGCCACACCTTCTGCCGTCGGCTCGACGCGCACATAGAATTCGGCGGTGGCGTCGATGCGCAGGCGGTCCTGGGTGATGATCGAGGTCTCGCCGGCGCGCTCCACCTCTAGCCTCATTGTGCGCATGTTCACTTCTGCCGTCCGGTTCAGGAAGGGAAGGCTGAAAACGCCGCCGTCGAGGACCACGCGTTGGCCGCCGCGGCCGGTGCGCACCAAAGCGACCTCGCGACTGGCCTTGATGTAGAACCGGTTCAGCAAGAGGATCGTCACGACGGCGAGGACGATGACGCCGAGGATGAGCCAGATCATGGGAGTTCCCTTCAAGCATGCCGCCCAGCTTGCGTGGACGCCAGTGCTGATGCAGGTTTCGTGCCAAGGCAGGGGTTGTGGTCGATCTCGCGCCTGTCGCAGCCGATGGAGCCAGGGGCGCCCTCTGGGACGAAGTTTGTTTGTTTTTTAGCGTGGAAACCAAAGATCTGCCGAATGTCACGGCACTCAGAACCCCACTGACGCATTTAAGTGCGATGCCCTTGCGGTCAGGGTTCGCTCTGCAGGACGCCGACGATCGGTTCGGATTGTGCGCATATACCGGCGGATGGGGACCGCGGTTCCAGCGACAGTCGTACGGGGATATCAGGGAAACGGTACAATGCTGAGTGGTGCTGCCAAGCGCGCGTTTCCGATGTCCGTCGCTCCCGCCCGGGTCACGGTTTCGAACATTTTCGCTGTCTGTCAATCGGCGAAGAGCCATGATCGGCGTGCAGTTTGGATGCGGATCCCCTGCTCTGGAGTGGAGTGATGCACCGCCTTGCCCGTCAACACTTGCTGGATCGCCTCGCAGCAGAGAGCAGTCTTCGGGCATTGCCATCGGATCGTCTCTATAAGGGACTTCAGCCGAACGCAGACTGGGGGCACCCGCTTGACAATCGAGGGTGGCGGCGACATACACGCGATCCGCTCAGACGTATCGTCTGCGGGATGTTGCCCCTGTCGGGGCACGCTGCCCGAGGCCGCATTAGCGACAAAGCCACCTGATAGGGTGACGCCGCAGGGCGCGAGGTAAGAGGAAAATAAGATGTTCGCAGTCATTAAGACTGGCGGGAAGCAGTATAAGGTGTCGTCGGGCGACGAGTTCCCGGTCGAACGCCTCGCCGGTGCGCCGGGCGACCAGGTTCAGTTCAACGATGTGCTGATGATCGGCGGCGACGCAGTGACCGTTGGCACCCCGATGATCGAGGGCGCAGGCGTGCAGGCCGAGATCCTGGAACAGAAGCGGGGCGAGAAGACCTACAGCTTCAAGCGCCGCCGCCGGAAGCACAGCTCAAAGCGTCTCAAAGGGCACCGTCAATATCTGACCGTTGTCCGCGTCACCGATATCCTGACCGAGGGTGCGGCCGACAGCGGGGTGCAGGCGGCAATCGGGTCCGGGGCAGCCGGGCCAGAGGCGCGTGCCGCGCTGGCGGCGGCGGAAGCGGCCCAAGCCGAGGTGGTGGCGGAAGAGACCGCGCTTGTGGAGCCGATTGCCGCGGACCCCGAGCCTGCCGCTGCGCCACAACCCGAACCGGAGGCAGCGTCCGAGCCGGATGCGCCGGCAGAGACCGTCGAGGCCGTGCGCCCTGCCAATCTGCTCGATGCCGCGCAGGGCGACGCGGACGACCTTACCCGCATTTCCGGTGTCGGTCCGAAGCTCGCCGAAAAGCTCAACGAGAACGGCGTCTACCATTTCTGGCAAATCGCCGAGTGGGGACCGGCCGAGATCGCCTTCATGGACGATCAGCTCAGCTTTAAAGGACGGATCGAGAGGGATAATTGGATCGACCAGGCGGCGTCCTTTGCCGCCGAGGCCAAAGAGTAAGGAGGGTCTGAGCGATGGCACATAAAAAGGCAGGCGGCTCCTCCCGCAACGGGCGGGACAGTGCGGGCCGACGTCTGGGCGTCAAGAAATACGGGGGCGAGGTGGTGATCCCCGGCAATATCATCCTGCGCCAGCGGGGCACCAAATGGTGGCCGGGCGACAATGTCGGCATGGGCAAGGACCACACGATCTTCGCCACCCGACCGGGCGCCGTGAAGTTCCACAAGGGGCTGAAGGGCCGCGTGTTCGTGTCCGTGATCCCAACGCCAGCGGCTGCGGAGTAAGCCGGCACGACCCTTCGACCAGCGAAAAAGGGGGGATCGGCCGGCAGGCCGGTCCCCTCTCGCATTTCAGGAGGACGCAATGGTCCCTCTCTTGAAAACCGATCGTCTGATCCTGCGCGCCCTCGCGCCGTCCGATGCCGGGCCGCTGCAGCTCTATGCCAGCGATCTGCGGGTGGCGCGGATGACCACCTCGATCCCACACCCCTATCCGCCCGGCGCGGCGGAGGCGTTGATCGCCGCGAGTCTCGCAGGCAAAACCGGCGAGACGGTTTGGGCGCTCGATGCGACGCCCAGCGATGGCACCGACTTAGTCGGCTTGATCTCCTATCGCCCGTCGGCCACCGAGATCGGGTATTGGGTCGGCCCGCCTTTCTGGAACACCGGTTTCGCGACCGAGGCGGTAGAGGCCTTGATCGCCCATCTGTTCGGCGGTGGCCATGCGGAGCGGCTGGTCGAGAGGGTCTTCTCCGACAACCTCGCCTCGGCCCAGGTGCTCTGGAAATGCGGGTTCCAAGAAAGCGGCACGACGCAGTGCTACTCCGTCGCGCGGGCAGAGGCCGTGACCGCCCGGCTCTTCACCCTCGACCGCGCGCAATGGGCGGCCCGGCAACGACGCGAGACGGCGGCCGAATAGTGCCCGGCTTGAGCGCGTCGGGCACGCCGGATACCATGCCGCTGCGGGAGGCGGGGCGATGAAGTTTCTGGATCAGGCGAAGGTCTATATCCGCTCCGGTAGCGGCGGGCCCGGCTGCGTCAGCTTCCGCCGCGAGGCCTTCATCGAATATGGCGGCCCGGATGGCGGCGATGGCGGGCGCGGCGGCGATGTCATCGCCGAGGCCGTACCCGGCCTAAACACCCTGATCGATTTCCGCTATCAGCAGCATTTCTTTGCCCGCAATGGCGAGCATGGAATGGGCCGCCAGCGCACCGGCAAGGGCGGCGACAGCATCACCCTGCGCGTCCCCGTCGGGACCGAGATCTGGGATGAGGCCGGCGAAGACCTCCTCGCCGATCTGGTGACGGAAGGGCAGCGGACCGTGCTCGCCCAGGGCGGCAATGGCGGCTGGGGCAATCTGCAGTTCAAATCCTCGATCAACCAGGCGCCGCGCCGTGCCAATCCCGGCCAGCCGGGGGTCGAGCGGACGATCTGGCTGCGGTTGAAGCTGATCGCCGATGCCGGGCTGGTCGGCCTGCCGAATGCCGGGAAGTCGACCTTCCTCGCCGCGACCTCGAACGCCCGGCCGAAGATCGCCGATTATCCGTTCACGACGCTGCACCCCAATCTGGGCGTGGTCGCCGTCGACGATGCGGAATTCGTGCTTGCCGACATCCCCGGGTTGATCGAGGGCGCGCATGAGGGCCGCGGCATCGGCGACCGCTTCCTCGGCCATATCGAACGCTGCGCGGTGCTCTTGCACCTGGTCGACGCCACCTCGAACGACGTCCTCGGCGATATCCGCACCATCGAGGGGGAACTGGAAGCCTATGGCGAGGGGCTCGACGAGAAACCCCGGCTGATCGCGCTCAACAAGGTCGATGCCCTCGGCCCCGGCGAGGCGGAGGATCTGCAGACCCTGCTGGCAGAGGAAAGCGTGCAGATCACGCATCTCCTCTCTGGCGCCACGGGCCAGGGAGTGCGCGATGCGCTCCGCAGCCTTCGCCGCGTGATCGAGGCAAACCGCCGCGCCGAACGGGCCCCTGTCGAGGACGCGGCATGGACGCCCTGACCCCGGCGCGCCCCGCGGCGGCGGCCCTCGCGCCCTGCCGCCGCCTGGTGGTCAAGGTCGGCTCGGCGTTGCTGGTCGGGCCGGACGGGCGGCTGCGGGCGGAGTGGTTGGCGGGCCTCGCCACCGATCTGGCCGCTGAACGCGCCGCCGGGCGCACAGTGCTCGTCGTCTCCTCCGGCGCGATTGCGCTCGGCCGCGGTGCCCTCGGCCTGGCCGCCGGACCCATCGCTCTCGAACAGGCGCAGGCCGCGGCCGCCATCGGCCAGACCCGCCTGGTCCGCGCGTGGGAGGACGCGCTCGCTGCCCATTCCGTGCCGACCGCCCAGGTCCTCCTCACCCTCGACGACACGCAAAACCGCCGGCGCTACCTAAACGGCCGGGCGACCCTGCATGCGCTGCTGTCCCATGGCGTCCTGCCGGTGGTGAACGAGAACGATACGGTCGCGACCGACGAGATCCGCTATGGCGACAACGACCGCCTCGCCGCGCGCGTCGCGCTGATGGCCGATGCCGACCGTCTTTTGCTCCTCTCCGATGTCGACGGTCTCTACACTGCCGATCCGCGCGCGGACCCTGCCGCCCCCCATCTGCCCTTGGTCCAGGAAATCACGGCGGAGATCGAGGCGATGGCCGGCGGCACCGGCAGCGCGGGCGCGCGGGGCGGCATGCGCACGAAGCTTCTCGCCGCGAAAACCGCCATGCAGGGCGGCTGCGCGCTGGCCGTAACGCGGGGCGATGTGGACCGTCCGCTTTCGGCCCTCGCCAACGGTGCCCGCGCCACCTGGTTCCTGCCGCAGGCCACGCCCGCCGCCGCGCGCAAACGTTGGATCGCGGGTATGAAACCGCTTGGTACCATCACCGTCGATGCGGGCGCGGCTGCAGCGCTGATGAACGGCAAATCGCTCCTCCCCGCCGGCGTTGTCCGGGTCGAGGGCGCCTTCCGCCGCGGCGATCCGGTGGCGATCGTCTCGGCCTCCGGCCAGGCGCTCGGCGCAGCCCTCGCCGCCTACCGGGCCGAGGACGCCGCCGCCATCTCCGGCGTTAAATCCGACCGCATTGCCGAGGTGCTCGGCTATCCCGGCCGGGCCGCCATGGCCCACCGCGACGACATGGTGATTTGGGGGACCTGATGGACGAGCAAACCGTCGATATCGGCGCCATGATGGCGCAGATCGGCCAAAACGCGCGGCAGGCGGCTACCGTGTTGGCCACCGCCACTGCCGAGCGTAAGCACGCGGCCCTGATCGCCGCCGCCGAGGCGGTATGGCAAAGGCGGGACCAGATCCTCGATGCCAACGCGCTCGACATGGAGTATGGGCGGGAAAAGGGCCTGTCCTCGGCCATGCTCGACCGGCTGGAGTTGAGCGTGAACCGGCTCCGCGGGGTCTCCGACAGCCTCCGTGCCGTCGCCGATCAACGCGATCCGGTGGGTGAGACCATTGCGGATTGGAACGTGCCCTCGGGCCTGCGCATTCGCCGCGTGCGCACGCCCCTCGGCGTGGTCGGCGTTATCTTCGAAAGCCGTCCGAACGTGACCGCGGATGCCGGTGGGCTCTGCCTGAAATCCGGCAATGCATCGATCCTGCGAGGGGGATCGGAGAGCTTCGAGACCTCCGGCGCGATCCACGCTGCCCTATTGGACGGGTTGCGCGCCGCCGACCTGCCGGAGGGCGCGATCCAGCGTATTCCTACCCGCGACCGTGCGGTCGTGCAGGCGATGCTGACCGCCACCGACTGGATCGACGTGATCGTGCCCCGGGGCGGCAAGGGCCTGGTGGGCCTGGTCCAGGCGGAGGCCCGGGTGCCGGTCTTCGCGCATCTGGAGGGGATCTGCCACCTCTACCTTCACCGCGATGCCGACCCGGCGAAGGCGCGGGCCGTGATCCTGAACGCTAAGACCCGCCGCACGGGCATTTGCGGCGCTGCGGAATGCCTGCTGATCGATCGCGATGCGGCCGAGATGGGCGCGAAAGCTGTTGCAGATTTGTTGGATGCCGGGGTCCGGGTTCATGGCTGCCCGGTTGTGCAAGAGATGGATTCCCGTGTGACGGCCGCGACCGAGGATGACTGGGGCCGCGAATATCTCGATATGGATATCGCCGCCAAGGTCGTGGACAGCACTGATGCGGCAATCCGTCACATCCGAAACTATGGCTCTCAGCACACAGATTGCGTGTTGACCGAGAATGATCGGGTTGCACAGGAATTTTTTGCCCGTCTCGATAGCGCCATACTGATTCGGAATGCCTCGACTCAGTTCGCCGATGGCGGCGAGTTCGGGATGGGTGCGGAAATCGGCATCGCAACCGGAAAGATGCATGCCCGCGGCCCGGTCGGCGCAGAACAGCTCACCAGCTTTCAGTATTTGGTCGAAGGCGACGGCACTATCCGCCCATAACGGCGCTGCTTTTCCCGGGGCCTTAGCGGCCCCAATAGCGCACCGGACCGGTGTCAAAATGCACGAAATGGGATCTGGTATAGCGCCCGACCCCCCCGGCCTCGAGCGTCGCTGCTGCCCGCGCGATCTGCCGAACCGAGCGTGTGCGCAGGGTGACATCCACCGCCATGCCCCGCATATGATAGGAATTGCGAGCAACACCGCGATTGCGGCGGCGCAACAAAGCATTCGTCCGCGCGGTGCGATACCCTGAGATCACTTGAAAAGGCTCGTCGCAGTCGAGGATTTGATGTGTCTCCCATAGCACATCCAAAAGCTTCGGATCCATCGCCGTCGCTTCGTCCTGCCGCCAGTCCCGCATGAGGTGATTGAAGGCGGTCAGGGCATCGCCGAGATAGGTGCCTTCGACCCAATAGACGGTCTCGACCCACTCATCCGTCCGGGCATTGACGAGACGAAGCGACCGATACGCCCCTCGCCGCTTCGCAATCGCAGGAGCCGCGAGGCCGCAGAGCGCTGTGCAGGCCGCTCCGCCCAAGAGCACACGTCGCGAAACCGTGCGCGGCCATACCGTTGATCCACTCACTTCTATCCCCACAAGGCCGTTGTCCGATCTTGCGCCGAACATGTTTCTGTCCCTGTAATTGTTATGCCACGGGGGGGTTTCTACGCCAAGTTGCGTTGGTCAGGCGGTTGCGCTGGAACGAATCGTGGGCAGGTTGGTGATCTGAGACACAAATCACTGCGCGGTGGCCGGATTGTGTTGAAATTGTTTTAAAGCAGGCCGCTGTGATCTCGCTTTGGGACGGCGACTCATGCTATGGCATCGACACAACGATCGTAGATCAAAAATGCAACAGTGGTGACTCGATGGTAGTGCGTATGCGCAACGTGATCGGCGGCGTGGTTCTGGCCGCCACCCTTGGACTCGGCTCGCCCGGTTGGGCCGAGAGGGCGGTCCCGCATCCCGATTTGACCGTTTCCGGCCCGCAAAGCCCGGTAGCCATGGCCGTCAGGGACGCTTTGCAGGCCCGCCTGTCCAAAAGCAGCACGGCCCACGGCGCCTATGAAGATCGCGGCTACCTGCCGATCTGGTACAGCCCGCGGGGCGAGGCCACTCCGGCGCTCCGGGCTCTAAGCCAAACGCTTTCTCAGGCTGCGGCCCATGGGTTGCCCACTGACCGCTACGCCCTGCCCGATGCCGGCCCCGCCACGCCCCAGGAGATCGCGGCGCGCGAGGTCACCACCACCCTCGCCTTCGTCGCCTATGCACGGGACCTTACCTCCGGCCTGTTGGAGCCGAGCAAGGTCGACAGCGACATCCATGTGAAACCGCCCCGTCCGGTGCCGGGCGAGCTGATCGCAGGCTTCACCGCCGCGACAGACCGGGGCGCATGGTTCGCCGCGCTGGCCCCGCAAGACCCAGCCTATGATGCCCTGCGCCACCGCTATGACATGCTGATTGCCTTGGCCGAGACAGAGGCCTGGGGCGCGCCGGTGGCGAACGGCCGGCTGCTCCGCGAGGGGGATCGCAGCGCCCGCATTCCAGGCTTGCGGGCCCGTCTGACCGCGCTCGGCGACTACCGGGCCGAGGACGCGACCGCCCCGGCGGAGGAGCAGTTGGTCCTCGGTCCGAGCGCGGTGATGTACGATACCGCGATGCCGATCCTGGCCGAGGA
Source organism: Pseudomonadota bacterium (assembly GCA_039513195.1). Taxonomy (GTDB): domain Bacteria; phylum Pseudomonadota; class Alphaproteobacteria; order Rhodobacterales; family Rhodobacteraceae; genus Thermohalobaculum. The sequence goes on from JBCCRM010000017.1 coordinate 27,456, forward strand.
CGACCCGGAGCTCTACGATTCCGCCCTCGCCGCTGCAGTCCGCCGGTTCCAGGCCCGCCACGGTCTTAATCAGGACGCCATGATCGGGCCCGCGACCCTCGCGCAGCTGAACGCGGACGCCACCTTCCGCGCGCAGCAGATCCTGGTGAACCTGGAACGGATGCGCTGGACAAACCGCCCGCGCGGCGAGCGCTACATCGCCGTCAACCTCGCCGATTTCCAGATGCGCCTGGTCGATGGTGGCGAAACGCGCTTCACCTCCCGCGTGGTGGTTGGCAAGGCCGCAAAGCACGAGACGCCGGAGTTCTCGGACGTGATGGAGTATATGGTGGTCAATCCCACCTGGCATGTGCCGCGCTCCATCGCGGGCAAGGAGATCCTGCCGAAGCTGCAGGAGGACCCCGGCTATTTGGACCAGAAGAACATGACCTTGAAGGGCATCGACCCCTGGTCTGTCGACTGGCACAGCATCACACCGGCGACCTTCCCCGGTCGCGTGGCGCAAAAGCCCGGGGACGGCAATGCGCTGGGGCAGGTGAAGTTCATGTTCCCCAACGACTTTTCCATCTACTTGCACGACACCCCGGCAAAGTCGCTCTTTGCCAAGGATATGCGCGCCCACAGCCATGGCTGCGTGCGGGTGGAAAAGCCGGTTGAGTTGGCCCAGACCCTGCTTACCGGGCAGAACGACGACCCTGCCGCAGCCTTCGAAGCCTGGGTCGCCCGCGGGAAGGAGACCTGGGTCCATTTCGACGAACCCTGGCCGGTGCATCTCTATTACCGTACCGCCTGGCTCGATGCGGAGGGCGCATTGCAATTCCGCGGCGATATCTATGATCGCGATGCCCGCGCCCTGGCCTTGATGGCCGAGGCAGGGGTCGAGGGCGCGCAACCCTGACCGTCCCGCCACCGCTTGCATCCCCTGCCGCGGCTTCGCTAGAAGGGCGCGGCGCGGGAGCAGACGGAGCATTGAGATGGGCTATACCATCGCGGAGATCGCCGAGGCCGCGGGGCTCGAAGCCGCTGGCGATCTGACCCTGAAGGTGGATCGCCCGGCCGAGCCTGTGAGCGCCGCAGCGGGCGATTTGGCCCTCGCGATGTCCGAGGACTACGCCGGTGCACTGGCTGCTTGTCCGGCTCGGGCCGCCATCGTCTGGCCCGGGGCGGATTGGCAAGCGATGGGTCTGGACGCCGCCCTGATGGCGCCCCGGGCGCGGGTCGCCTTGGCCGGGATCGGCGATCTCTTCGCGCCGCCGCTCGACCTCGCCCCCGGTATCCATCCGAGTGCGATCATCGACCCGAGCGCCGAGCTGGGCGCGGATGTTTGGATCGGCCCTCTCACCGTCATCGGTGCGGGCGCACAGATCGGCGATGGCGCCCGCATCCTCGGTCAAGTCACGGTCGGCGCCGGCGCGCAGATCGGTCCGAATGCGCTCCTCCATCCCGGAACCCGCATCGGCGCGCGCGTTGTCATCGGCAAGGGGTTCATCGCCCAGGCCAATGCTGTGATCGGGGCGGACGGTTTCTCCTATGTCACGCCGGAGAAGGGCGCGGTCGAAAGCGCCAAGGAAACCGGCGCTGTCGCCGAGGACGCCCGCAACATCGCACTGCGCCGCATTGCCTCGCTCGGCACAGTAGAGATCGGCGACGATGTCGAGGTTGGCGCCGGCGCCACCATCGACCGCGGCACCGTCGCATCGACGACCATCGGTAACGGCACGAAAATCGACAATCAGGTGATGGTCGGCCACAATTGCCGGATCGGTGCGACCTGCCTGATCTGCGGCCAGGTGGGCATCGCAGGGTCCTGCGAGATCGGCGACCGGGTGGTGCTCGGCGGTCAGGTTGGCATCGGCGACCACCTGAAAATCGGCTCTGACTGCGTGCTCGCCGGCGGCAGCCTGGTCGGCTCGAACATCCCGCCCGGCAAAGTGATGATGGGCGCTCCGGCAGCCCCGCGCGAGCAGGTCTATGCCCAGGTCATGGCCATGCGCCGCCTGCCCCGTTTGATGGAACAAATGCAAGAGATCCGCAAAAAACTGGGTCTGTAAAGGCGCTCTCCGTCCTGTTAGCTAAGCGCGGCGGGCAATGCCAAGGAGCGAAGAATGAGGGACGAGGTCAGCGCGCGCATCGCCGAGATCATCGCCGAGCAGGCGATGGTCGACCCGGGCGACATCAAGCCGGAGACCACGCTCGACGATCTGGGCCTCGACAGTCTGTCGCTGGTGGAGGTGGTGTTTGGGATCGAGGAGGCGTTCGATATCTCGATCCCCTACAACGCCAACGATCCCTCGGAGTCGGACTTCGACATCTCGAATTTCAAGAAAATCGTCGAGGGCGTGAACACGCTTATCGCGGAAAAAGGCTGACCGCATGCGCCGCGTCGTGGTGACTGGGATGGGCGTGGTGTCCGCGCTCGGCGTGGGCGTCGACGCCCATAAGCGTGGGTTGCGGGAGGGGGTGAACGGCATCGGTCCGATTTCGCTGATCGACCCGGAGCGCCTGATGATCAAAATCGCGGCGGAGGCGAAGGGTTACGCCGGCGAGGACCGGTTCGACCGCCAGCAGCTTGCGCTCTACGACCGGGTCACGCAGATGGCGCTTACCGCAGCGGCGGAGGCGTTCGAGGCGTCGGGGCTGGAGATGACCGAGGCGCTGGGGCTGAAGACCGCGGTGATCATCGCCACCGCCATGGGTGGGCTGCACACCCAGGACGAGAATTACTTCGCCGTCTATCACGACATGAAGAACCGGGTGCACCCCTTCATCATCCCGCGCCTGATGGCCAATGCGCCGGTCAGCCAAGTTTCCATGACCCATGGGCTGAAGGGCCCGGCCTGGTCGGTGGCGACCGCCTGCGCGTCCTCGAACCACGCGATCGGCCAGGCCTTTGCCTTGGTCCGCTCCGGCGTCTGCGATGCGGCGGTGACCGGGGGCACCGAAAGCGTGCTCTGCTTCGGGGGCATCAAGGCGTGGGAGGGATTGCGGGTGATGTCGAAGATCGGCTGCCGGCCGTTCTCGAAGAACCGCAACGGCATGGTGCTGGGCGAGGGCTGCGCGATCCTGATCCTCGAGGAGATGGAGGCCGCGAAGGCCCGTGGCGCCCCGATCCTGGGCGAGATCTGCGGGTCCGGCATGACCGCGGATGCCTCCGACATCGTGGCGCCCGCGCTCGAGGGCGCCTCCCGGGCCGTGCAAATGGCCCTCGACGATGCCGGGATGGCGGCGGAGGAGGTGGGCTACATCAACGCCCATGGCACGGCGACGGCGATCAACGACCAGGTCGAGGCCGCGGCGATCCACAAGATCTTCGGCAGCCATGCCCCCGGTTTGCCGGTCTCTTCGACGAAATCCATGCACGGCCATTGCATCGGGGCCGCCGGTGCGCTGGAGGCGGTGGCGACGCTGATGGCGCTCTCCGACGGAGTGATCCCGCCGACCATCAACTACGAGGAGGAAGATCCGAAGATCGCCCTCGACGTGGTGCCGAACGAGGCGCGAGAGGCGCAGGTGGATGCCGCCCTCTCCAACGCCTTTGCCTTCGGTGGACTGAACGCGGTCCTCGCCTTCCGCCGCTGGACGGGCTGACAGGTCGCAGACCCGACCCGATCCGTCCAAGCGCGCTCGCGACGATCCCGCCTGCCTATTTCAACGACGCCTAGCGCGGCGATCACCCACACGAGCGCGTCCGGGCACCGCCCGGGCGGAAACACACCCTCGGACGCGGCGCTACCAAGTGTCTGCCCTTACCGCTGCTGCAGCGGCTGCAGGGTTTGGAACGCCCTCGTGAACCCGCGCAGCGAGATGTTCACCGCCACCTCCCCCTGATTGGGAGAAAACACCGTCATCGTCGCGACACTGCCGGCGCGCATCTGGCCGACCAGATCGTCCGACAGCACATCGCGCACCAGGCAGCGGTTCGGCACGCAGATCTCGAACGGCGCGATCCGCGGCTCGTTCTGGTCGATCTTCATCTGCACCCCGCCGCGCAGCAGCACCCCCAGCGGCGCCGAGATCTGGATCGCCGCCGGCACCGCCTGACCCTCATCGGTGGTCACGCCTTCCAGCTTGCGGATCCGCACCTCCAGCACATCGGTGCCGGTCGGACCCTGCCCGGTCTGGCTCATCACGCAGACTTCAGAGCCGTCGACGCAGCGGATTTCCCAATCGCCATGGGTGTCGCGCACCGTCTCAGGCCGCTGATCCTGCCCCAGTGCCGCAGGCGGGCCGCAAAGCACCGTCAATGCCACAGCCAAGGCGTACAGTCGGAGATTGCGCATCGAGACGGTTCCATCTGTTGATCAGCCGAGTCCTCGCTGGCGAGGAATGCCAACAGGCCTCGGCTAAATCAAGATCGCGCCCACAAGGCGATGCTGCACGCAGCGGAAACGTCTCAGATTGTGCTCAACAATCCAGGGTCGTCTCCCGCTCCCAGGCGGTTAGATGGCGCATATAGGCGGTCCACTCCGTCTGCTTCAGCTTGGTGAAGGCGGCCACCGTCTCCGCACCCAACCCCTCGGTCATCACTTTGTCGGCACTCAGCGCGCGGATCGCATCCAGCAGGTTCAGAGGCAGGGATTTGGCGCCGCGGACCTTATGCCCCTCGGCATACATGTCGATATCGAGGCGCTTGCCCGGGTCGCTGCTCTTCCGGACGCCATCCAGCCCCGCGGCCAGGATTGCGGCGGGGTAGAGATAGGGGTTGGTCGCGCCATCGGCCAAACGCAGTTCGAAGCGCCCCTTGTCGGGGATCCGGATCATATGGGTCCGGTTATTGCCGCCATAGGTGATGGTGTTCGGCGACCAGGTCGCGCCGGAGGAGGTGACCGGTGCGTTCAGCCGCTTATAGCTGTTGACGCTCGGCGCCGCGATGGCCGCCACCGCCGGGGCATGGGCCAGGATGCCCCCCAGGAAATGGTACCCCATAGTCGAGATCCCCATCACACCGCCCGGGTCGTGGAACAGGTTCTTGTCGCCCGCCAGATCCCAGACCGAGACATGGGCATGGCAGCCATTGCCGGTCAGATGCGCAAAGGGCTTCGGCATGAACGTCGCCCGCAGCCCATGCATCTCGGCGATCGATTTGACCATGTATTTAAAGAACGCATGTCGGTCGGCGGTTACCACGGCATCGGCATAGTCCCAGTTCATCTCGAACTGGCCGTTCGCATCCTCGTGGTCATTTTGATAGGGCCCCCAGCCGAGCGACTGCATCGCATCGCAGATCGCCTTGATCACGTCATAGCGGCGCATCAGCGCTTGAATGTCGTAGCAGGGCTTAACCTGGGTGTCGGCGGGATCGGCCAGCGCCTCGCCATCCGGGGACAGCAGGAAGTACTCGCATTCGACCCCGTGCTTCAGGCGATAACCCTCGGCTTCCGCCGCGGAGAGAACGCGCTTCAGCGTGTTGCGTGGGCCCTGATCGACCTCCTGCCCCTCCATATACAGGTCGGATGCGAGCCACCCGACCTCAGGCTTCCAGGGCAGTTGGATCAGCGAGTTCGGGTCAGGCACCGCGAACATGTCCGGATAGGCGGGCGTCATGTCGAGCCAAGCCGCGAACCCCCCAAAGCCCGCGCCGTCCCGCTGCATCATCTCGATGGCCGAGGCCGGGACCAGTTTCGCCCGCATCACCCCGAAGAGGTCGACGAACGAGATCTGGAAATACTCGATCCCGCGATCCGCCGCTTCCTTCGCCAAGTCCATTGCCATGCCCGCGCTCCCCCCTGTCGCCCGCTGCCATCGGGCCAGACTGGGCGAAAGCGGCGACACTTGTCTATCCGGGATGGCGGGGCGGGCGGCACATTCCGCGCTGCGGTCGCCTCAGGGGCGAGCGTGGCGATACCCGACCGAAACAGTCTGCATATGCTTTGTGCATTAGGTGTGACCCTCCAGACGGGCCCCGGCCGCCTCGCGGACGGGGATCAGAGCGGGGGAATCGCTCCGGTGGAGTGAGCCACGGCTCGAGGGATTCGGCATGCCGCGCAACGGCCTAGAGGCCAGCGTGCGGGTGCCGACGGCGGCGCGGAAGACGGTCAGACGGTCTCGACGAGATCCCGATGTGAGGAAGAGCTGGGCTGTTACCCGCTAGTCCCCGGGCGCTACCCGGAGCTGTGTGCGGTTTCAGGCCCGGCGGGAAGCACGGGAGAGACCGCATGGCTACCGCCACGAGACGACCGACCGAGATCACGGCATCCACACCGACCGAGCGCATCGACTGGGACACGGAGGTCCCCGGGCTCGGGCTTCGCATCCGGCCGAGCGGCACCGCGAGCTGGATCCTCCAGCGCAGGGTGCAGGGCCGGCTGAAGAAGATCACCCTCGGCCGCGCCAGTGACATCGACCTGGCCCTCGCCCGTGAGCTGGCGCGCGAGACGAGTGCCCTGCCGCCTGCCGATACGCCACCCACCGAGGCACCCACACTCGCCGCCTTCGCCGAGCGCTTTCTCGCTGACTGCGCTGGCCGCTGGAAGCCGGCCACGGCGACGCGCCATGGGCGCGACGTCAACGTCCGGATCGTGCCGCGCCTCGGTCGCCTCCGCGTCGACCGGGTTACCTGTCACGACGTGGCTGCCTGGCGCAACGCGCTCGCGGGCGCCTCGTCCAGCGGAACCAGCGACCGGGCGTTGGCTGTCCTCTCGGGCATGATGCGCCATGCCGAGGCACTTGGTCTGCGGCGCGGCGGAACAAACCCGTGCCGCGGGCTCCGTCGGCGCCAGACCGGGTTCAAGGCGCAGCGGCTTGGGCGCTCCGACTGGGCGCGGCTCGGCGCGGTGCTGGCTAAGCGCGAAGAGGCCACGCCGGTGCTGGTCGGCATCGTCCGCTTCATTGCGCTGACAGGCTGCCGACGCGGCGAGGCTGTCGGGCTCGAATGGGACTGGGTGCAGAAGGACCGTGCACTCCTGCCGGACAGCAAGAGCGGGCCGCGGACGCTCTGGCTCGGGAAGGAGGTGCGGCAGCTGCTCGCTGCCCTGCCCCGCACCTCATCGCCAATGGTCTTTCCCGGACGGCACGGCGGCAGCATCGACGCTGAGCTGACGGCCTTCTGGCCCGTGACTCGCCAAGTGGCCGGGCTGCCGCGGCTCCGGCTCCACGATCTCCGCCACGGCTTCGCGACCGCCGCAATCGAGAGCGGCATCACCGAGCGCGTGCTCGCCGGCCTCCTCGGCCACCGCGATCTCGCGACGACGGCGGCCTATGTGCACCCCTCCGAAGAGGCTGTGTCGGCAGCCGCCGAACGTGTCGGCGCCCATCTAGACAGGTCGCTCGGCAAGGGACGGCCGCCAAAGCGGAAGGCCGCCTTCCGGCAGCGACGCCACAAGGTTCCCGTCTACACCGATCCCGCCGTCAGGCGGTTCCTGGCGGGCAAGGTCGGACTGCCGGAGTTCTGCGCGCGCGAGGGCCTCGACGAGGCGAGCTTCCGGCGGACAGTGGAGGCCGCCCGGCGGGCCATGCAGAACCGGACCGGGAGGGCGCGCGCATGAGCCGGCAGGAGCAGATCGTCAAGCCGGGCGCCGTCGTCCTCACGGACGCGCTCGTCCGCCGCGCTGCGGCGCGCGACACCTCCGAGATCGTGATCGCCGATGCAGTGCGCCCGGGCCTCTTGCTGCGGGTCAGGGCCTCGGGCGCGAAGACCTGGGTGCTGCGCCGGACCGAGGAAGGCAAGCAGCGACGCACCACGCTCGGCTCGGCCACGACAATCTCCGTCGCAGAGGCGCGCCGCCTCGCGGCAGGGTCGGCACCGGCATCGGTCGAGAAAGCTCGGACGGTGGCCCGAACGGCGCCCCTCTTCCGCACCTATGTTCGGGATCACCGCGGGCGGCTCGCGACCCGGTGCAAGCCGTCGTCCGTCCGAAGCTTCGACACCTACATCAAGGCGCATCTCCTCCCCGCCTTCGGCACATCGCGCCTCGACGCGATCTCGGCGGCAGCGGTCGCGGACTGGTTCTACACCCTCTCACGGCGATCGCCAGGCGCTGCGAACCGGGCGCTCAGTCTCCTGCGCGGGATACTGGGCGAGGCCCGGCGGACCGGCGTCCTGGACCCGGACGCGCCCGACCCGACCGCCTCCATCCGAAAGAACCGCCCCGGCGCGGTGGGGCGCACGCTTACAGTCGCTGAGCTTAGCCGGCTCGGCCGCACGCTCGACCGGTACGCGCAAGAATTCCCGATCGAGACGGGGATCGTACGAATGATCCTGCTCACCGCCTGTCGCCCCGGTGAGATCTTTCGGCTCCGCTGGGAGAACGTGAAGCCCGACCGGCTGGAACTCGAGGACAGCAAGACGGGACCACGCATCGTCCCGCTCTCGAAGCCCGCTCGCTCCTTTCTCGCCTCTCATCGGCAAGGCCGGCGCCGGGGCTATGTCTTCCCCTGCCGGAGCCGACCGGGCCGGCCCCGGCAATCCATCCGGCGCGTCTGGGGCATCATCCGCACTCACGCCAAGCTGCCGGAGGGTTTCAGGCTCCACGATCTGCGCCACACTTATGCGAGCCAGGCCACCATGACCAACGAGCCACGCTTCATGGTCAGCCACCTCCTCGGCCACCGCCAGCTCGCGAGCACGCACCGCTACACCCATCTCGCCGACGACCAGCTTGTGGCCGGCGCGGACAAGATGTCGGGTGTGGTGGCGCGTCTCCTCGCCGGTGCACGCCGCTGAGCGGCCGGCCGGAGCTCAAGAGAGAAAGAGAGCGCCTACGTCTGGCGCCGCCTCTGGCGGCGCCAGAGCCGCGTCTCCGCCGATCCCGATACGGGATCGGCGGCATCCGCGCTCACACTCGAGCACGGTCCATGGCCAGTTCTCGTGCGAAGTGCCCCGCAGGGCCAATTGATTGCATCGCAATCATGGCCCATCTTTCGGGCTAGGTGGCAAGGAGATGGCCCGGATGGCGAGCATCACGATCCGCAACCTCGAGGACGAGTTGAAGCGCCGGCTCCGGGTCCGCGCCGCCGAGCACGGCCGCTCAATGGAGGAGGAGGTCCGGGAGATCCTCCGCGAGGCGGTCGCTGGGGCAGCGCCGCCGCGCAATCTCGCCAGCGCGATCCGCGCGCGGGTTGCGCCGCTCGGTGGGGTGGAACTCGTCCTGCCCGAGCGCGAGCCGATGCGCGAACCACCCAACTTCGACTGATCGAAGCAACCCGTGATCGTCCTCGACACCAACGTCGTCTCTGAGCTGTTGCGTCCGGCGCCGGAGCCGCGCGTCGAAGCGTGGCTCGCCCGTCAGCATGGGGCCGAGGTCTACCTCACCGCGATCACCGAGGCCGAGCTGCGCACGGGCGTTGCGATCATGGCGGATGGCAAACGGCGCGACGATCTCGCGCGCGCGATCGACGCCATGCTCCGCGAGGATTTCCGAGCACACATCCTGCCCTTCGACAGCGCGGCCGCCAGCGCCTATGCGACACTCGCGGCCTCGCGGCGCGCCGCAGGCCGTCCGATCAGCCAGTTCGACTGCCAGATCGCCGCCATCAGTCGAGTGAATGGTGCGACGGTCGCCACACGAAACGCAAAGGACTTCGAGGAATGCGGGATCGAGGTCGTAGACCCGTGGGCTGCGAGATGAACCGTCAGCGGAGATGCTTGGAGCCCGCATGCGCCCTGCACCCGTACGCAGCAATCTGAACGGCCGATGGCGAGCAGGACATCCATCACCCTCGAAAACCTGAAGGCGCTCGGCGCCGACAAGCTCGCTCGCCTTGTGCTGGACGAGACCGCGAGCAACGCCGCGTTCAAGCGCCAGGTGACCGCCGCGCTTGCGGGGCTCGCCGGTCCGCAGGCGGTCGCAAAGATCGTCGACCGGCGCCTCGCCGGGCTCGAAGGGGCGAAGAGCTTCGTTGACTGGGACAAGGCGCGGGCCTTCCGCGACGATCTGCAAAGCGTGGTCGAAACCATCCTGAGCGAGCTTGCCAAGCCAGCGCCGGACATTGCCACTGATCGGCTGCTGCGCTTCATCGCGACGCACGAGACGGTGTTCGAGCGAGTCGATGACTCGAACGGCTCCGTGCAGGACGTCTACTATCAGGCCATCGAGGCGGTCGGGTCGATTGCCGAACACCCGGGCGCGCAAGATGCCGCGGCGCTGCCGGAGCGGATAATGACAGCGCTCGGCGAGACCTCGCACGGCTACCTCGTCGATGTGACCGAGGCAGTCGCGCCGCATCTGCCGAAGCCGGTCCTCGACGACTGGGAAGCCGAGCTTGCATCGCGCATCGAGCGACGAGCCGAGAAAGAGCGCACTCGGGCCACGGACCGCTGGCACTACTCGATGACGTCGCAGTGGCGCGAGATGCGCCAGATCATCGCCGGTGCGCGCGGCGATCTCGACCTCCTCATGCGGCTGGAGCGCGAGAAGCCGCCGCATGCACGCGACACGGCGGGGATCGCAGCGCGGCTGCTCGACGCCGGCCGTCCGAGCGAGGCGCTGGACTGGGTGCGCGAACCGCTCCTGCGCCCGGGCCGGTCCGAGCCGGACCGGCCGACGCCGGCGCAGCTCCTGCTCGAAGCGCGGATCCTCCGGGGTCTCGACCGCTACGCCGAGGCGGCCGGACTGCTCTGGCAGGGCTTCGCGGAGACGCTCGATGCGGAGCTTCTCCGCGCGCATCTCAAGGCCCTGCCCGACTTCGAGGACATCGACGTTGAGGAGCGCGCTCTCGCGCTGGCACGCGAGCATAGCGAGCCGCTAACCGCGGTCAGGTTCTTCCTGGAATGGTCGCGTCTCGACGATGCGGCGGGGGTGGTGGTGGCGCACCGGGCAACATGGGACGGCGGCGACTGGCACATCCTGCCGCAGATCGCGGAAGCGCTCGGACACGACCGCCCGCTGGCCGCAACGATCCTCTACCGCGCGCTCCTCGACAGCATCCTCGAACGCGCGCGAACGAAGGCCTATCCGCACGGCGTGCGATATCTGACGACCCTCAAGCGCCTCGCGCCGACGGCCGAGAATGATCCGGGCTGGCCCACCGACCTCCAGTGCCACGCCGACTACGTGGCTGAGCTCAGGACCGCTCACGGGCGAAAGGCAGGCTTCTGGAACAGAGTCAATGCAGCTTGACGCCCTCGACACGCTTGGGGACATCCGACGGGAAGGATAGCCAAGGGCTCGACTTCAGAACCTGCCATTCGCTGCAGGTGCTCACGTGGGGTGGGAAGAGATGGTCGTTCAGCGGACGTTTCGGACATCCGAGTGCGCCCGTCAGATGTCAGCTTCGCGGCGGCTTGCGTCAGCTGGTGCTGGACCAATAGGTAGCGGACGATCATTCACCGCTTGCATCAGCATCTCTGATCACCTGTCGATAGAGCGGACTTTAAGCCCAGAAGCGAAGCCGCAAACGCGAGTTCGACCGTATCGGGCGGAGTGTCGATTCTCGCTGCCTTCGACAAAGGCGCGCAGCCTGTCCATGCGGCCGGCCGTCGTAAGCGCCGCGCTCGCTTGCCGGCCGCGCTCGGGCATCGGCTGGAGGCGTGCAGCCCTTTTTTGGTGCGAACCGGGATGTTCATAACTTGGCCATCAAACAACCTTAAGAACCCGACGGGCTACCTGGCGGCGATTTACTCTTGTTCAACATCAATCAGCGATCGGGGGCCGATCGGCTACGTTCACGGAGCAGTACGACTTGAGTCCGGTCGCATGGGCGATCCGGCCAGCCGTGGTTCAGACCAGCACTACGTGATGTGGCTTCGGCCGGTATGTGTCGGCGTTCCAGAAGACGTGAGCGTGCGGCGCCCGGCCAATGATGATCGCGTTCGGTCGGTTTCGTGCCCAAGTGCTCAGGGCGTGCGCCGTGTGCGGCACCTTCGGGTTCAGGAAATGTGTCGCGGGGCCAACGATGGTGCTCGACCCGGCCGCACGGTCTCGGAGATATCCGTCAACGACCGCCTGCTGGCTCTGCGAGGCGCGGGGGAGTTCGCGCCACGTTTTGCCGTCAGTCTTGTCCACCGGTTCGAATTGGCTCGGCTGGTCCACGACTGCGTCGACCGTCGTGCCCCAGAAGCTCCACTCCGATGCGATGCGATTGACTACGGCATCCACCACGCTGCCGTAGGCGGTCCGGGCCGGAACGCCATGGCGAACCTGGATGCCCGCCTCGGCCACTGCCAGTCGAGCGAGCGCATCCCGGTCGGTTGCCGATAGCATGATTGCCTTGCCGTCACGCGCCGCGCCGGCGCCCGCGCCCCATAGCTGGTCATCCCAGTCGTCCCCCAGAACATTTGGCAGGATGCGCATACTCCAGGGCGGCGTCGGCACAGCGAGGCCGCGCCGCGCGAGCGCCCGGTCGATCAACGCGCCCGTCGCGGCGACCACAGCGTAGCGGATCGGCGCTTCAGCCGTCGTATCGGCTTCGGCATGGCGCGCGAGTTCCATGCTCACGTCGACGTCGTCGGGATAGCTTGGGTCGAAGTGAGACAGGCTGGTGGCCAGCGGCGTTACTTGAAGACGCGGCACGATTTGGCCGACTCGAACCACGTCACGGGCAGACATGTTGGAAAGCCGCCCCTCGGTCGTCAGAAGCGACCAGAGCTCGGCATCGGTCTCCAGCATTGTCATCGCTTTACCAAAGCGGGCGGTGAACGAAGGGTACCGCTGTGCCAGCTGGGGACGAATAATCATGCTCGCAGCCTCCTTTTTTCGACCTCACTCTGTAGGGCTTGGAGCAGGTAGAGTGACGGATTGAGCAGCCGCGCTGGCGCCTTTCGGCCGAATCTCCACTGATAGTTCTTCACGGTGTCCCTAGTATAAATCTCAAAGTGTAGCATCGCCTGGGTAGATACCTTAGCGAGCCGAGCGATCGTATCGCCGCCATGTATCCGGCGGCCCGGTGTCATGCCGAGAGCCGCTATCGAATCACCTTTTACCTCGCCATAGTTGATGACCAGCCCGCTGTCGCACTGAACAATCAGGGCATGTGTTTCGTTGAGGCCACCAGTCTTGCCAGTGAATTGGTACGATTGCACGATCACACCGTCCTCGCACGCAATAACTGGATCATTCTCGTTGCCGTAGAGATCTATGCCGGCGTGGCGGCGGGCACCACCGGCGCGCGTGGCCCCGAAAGCGCGGCTCGCGTTTCCTACTGTTTTCCCGTCGATCCGCTTGTAGGACACCACCGAACGCTCGGGGTGTTTCGTAGCGAGCGGCCAATAGCGCGCGCGCCGGTCTGGGCGGGCGAGCATTACGCCGCCAAACTCGCTGGGGCGGACGTAGCCGAGGTCGCGATCTAGTGTGACCGGTGAGGCGGCGGGGACGACCAGTGCGGCGGCGTAAGCTGCACGCTCAAATTGTTTGCCTTGATCGTCGTCTCCGTTCGACGCGTTGAAGTCATAGCCGTTCTTGCGGAAATCGGCCCAGTGGATCGCCTCGTGCAGGATCGTCCGCTCCAGAAGTTGGCGGGCGTCAACGTCGTTCGAGTCCTGTTCGTAGGGCAACGCGACGAACTGGCCGCCGAGCCGGATCCGGTCGCGCTCTTCCGGCCGAAACTGGCCATAGGCGAGGAGGTTATCATCGACGATCAGGAGCGGGCCGTGCATCGGATTCCGGAAAACGTCCAGCGCCACGCTCACGCTGATCTGACCAAACTTGCAGAAAGCCTCCCAGACCTGACCCTTCGTCGCCGGGATCTTCGGCAGCTCGGTGCGGCACCATTCCAGCGTGCGCGGGAAGCGATCGGGATCAATCTTGCTTGTCTTCATCGAAATCTCTCATACTATGCCGCTATTCGTTAAAGGAGTTATCATGAGGATTGTGTCTCGTCGAGTTTGTGCGATTTCAGTCTGTAGTATCCAGGTTTTTCTGGCTTTGGGCGGCTGTTCGTTGGTCAATCCCTTCGTCGCACCCAGAACAGAGGGCGCGATGACCCGAATCGAGCCCGAGTATTCGATTAGCGAAGCGGTCAAATATGGCAACAAGCTGCGGATCGCCTACCGAGAGGCGATGAGTGACCAGGCGATCCTCAACAACGCTACTGGCATCGCCTTGATCCCGCTCACGGGCGTGGCTACGTCGCTCGGCGTGCGCGGCGTAGCGAGCAACACGGTCCTTGGCTTGGGGATTGGTGGCGCAGGCGCCGCAATCGGGGCCAATTTCCTAACGGACACGCCGCGGCAGACGATCTACGGGCTTGGTGCACGATCGGTGACGTGCGTTATGGACGCCTATGGGCCCCTCATCTCGGCTAACGCTCTAGCTAAGAACAGCCTGCCTAATCCAGATCGTGAAGCGCTGCCGGAGGTTGATCCCGGCACCGCAGCGATGGCTATCCTGATCGCGCAGTTGACTACGCAGTCGGACGAACTTGATGCTAGCCTGCGCACCACGGGCGCGACGGCGGAGGACATCCAAAGATCAATCGTAGCGCAGGCGGCAGTGAAGGCTCTGGAGGACGCCAACGCAGTGTTGGACGAGAGCCGGCAGGCCCTCGCACTAATGCAGAGCACTGGGTTTGCGCTGTTCTCGGCGCTGCAGGTCGTTGAGGACGAGATCAACCTGCAGGTGGTAGCGACCCAAGCGTCGCCGCAGGCATTGCTAGCAGGGCTCACAACCCAGCTTCGCTCGGGCGCCGTCCTGATCGCCCCGGGCCTGTCAGAGCGCTTCACGCCCACCGAGGGTGTTAGCAGTGGTCTGACACTCGAAGCTCTCAATGATCAACTTCGAGGCCGACTCGGCACCACCGTGCGCGATGTGCGCCGTGCGACCGCCACGCTGCAGGCGATCGTCGACCTTCTTGATGACGGACCTACGCCGGAGAGCGTGGCCGCCTGCGTCACGAAGGACGCCTTCGCCGACCTGACGCGGTTCGGCGTTATCCCCGCCAAGCTGACACTGGCCAAGGGCGCGAACGGCACCGTGTCCATCGGCGGCGGAAAACCACCCTTTGGCGTTGAGTTCGTCGGTGCGACGCCGACAGGTGTGACGGCCGAGCTGCAGCAAATGCCGTTCACAGACAAGTACTCGGTCCGCGTTAGCGTCAGCGCTGAGGCCTCGGAGGGCGAGTTTTCCCTGCTCGTCTCCGACGACCAGGGCCAACGCAAGCAGGTGGCACTTACGGTCGGTGCAGCTCAGAGCGGCGGTGGCCCGAATACGGGAGGTACTGATCCCGGTCGCACTATCTCGCCGTGTACCGACGGCGGTAGCGGCGACCAGACCGTCTGCTCACTCCAGGCAAACCTCAATCGCCTGCTGGCGGACGAGGACGGCTTCGAGCCGCTGAGTGAAGACGGCGTGATCGGCGCAAAGACGGTTGCTGCTGTGGTCATCTTTCTACAGCTGCATGACGCCGAGCGCTCAGCAGCCGACGTGGAGGCATACATCAAGACCGATGCTGGCCTCCGGGACATCAGTACGGCGGCCGCCAACAATCGGGCGCCCGCGGGACCGGTGCCGGGGACCGAGGCGCCTGCAGGCGGGCGAGAGGACCAGGTAGATGAAGGCGGGAACGATCAGGCAGGAGATGGCGACACTGCGGATGGCCGGACGCCACAACCGGCCGGTATCAGCCCGGATGAGCAGCAGCTTGCGAAGGACCTGATCGAAGCAAAGTGCGTACGCCAACCCGACAATTTCCCGACAACCGAAGAGGCAATAAATCAGCTAACGGACGAAGCGTCCCGTGCGATCTCCCAGATGCATCCATCCTTCATCGACGACAACAATGTCCCTACGATCGGGGGCGCGCCTGCCATGAGCTTCGCTCAGCTAAGGAAGTTCTTAGACGACGGTCTGAAATGCGAGGTCTGAGGCTAGCTGGGGGACAAGTCCCATGAGCGTGACGGAACGTGACTGCATCGCCGAGGCGCGCGCCCTGCTTCACTACGGCTGCGAACAGGGATTGCTGTCCGGCACCAACCGGTCCGAGAGCGAGGCCCTGCATGTCGACCTGGTGGTCCCGCTCACTGAGGCGATCGAACGCGCAGAGGCTTTCCCGGGCTCGTTCGCGGACGAAGTTGCGCTCCTCTCTCAGTATGCGAGGCTGCGCCGCATCACCGGCAATGTATCGGGTCGTTCGATCCTCGACAGCGCCAACGCCTTCACCGAACTGAGTCGGATCGTTCTTGTTACGTTCGCTACCGGCTTAGTCACGGCTGTCAGCATCGCTAAACTGACGTTTAGTTCGGTCGCCGCGTCAGGGAGCCTATTGCCATACATGGCGGTAGCGGCAGGCGGTGCGTTCGGTTCCTCACTTTTCCTCTTGAAGCGAATTTACGACCTTGTGCGCGTACAAGGCTTCTTAAAGCGCGAATTCTCTTCTGTTTACAGCCGTGTCGCGCTGGGTGCAGCCCTCGCGCTAACCTTCTTCCTGCTGTTCGACACTACCTCTGGGCAAGCCAACAAGACGCTCGCGTTCGATACCCGCTGGGGTGCCTATGCGATCATCATTGGGTTGTCGATCAAAGTATTTTACGGCGTGCTCGAGAGTATTGTCGAAATGCTGGCAGATCGCTTTCGGCTCAGCATGACGAAGACCTTGCGAAAGGAGGATGCGCTTGCGACGCGGCGACCCGAAGCGATCGTTCAGACACCCACCAAGCCAGTACCGGATACGCCTGTTAGCCGTCTTCAAAACCGTCTCATCGCCTACGGCCGGCTCGTTGCCCCCGCGACAGGCATCTTGGACGATGAAACCGTGCAGGCGGCGTCGGAACTCGTCGGAATCGAGCCGCCGACCTCTATCAAGGACTTCGACACGGAAACCGTGCTCGCGCTGCTCGACGGGATCGATGGAGAGGGCAGGCTGTCGGGGGTGGCGCTCGAACGCACCGAGGATCATGAGGTAGTCGCCGCTTGGCTGACCAAGCACGGCTACGCCGACCTATCGCCTGAATCGCCGGACCTTGTCAGGGCGCTGGAGGACGTGCTGATCGACCTGCCGAGCGCGGTGGTAGAGAAGTTTGGGAACCGAAGCCTGACGGAGGTGGCGGCGGCAATCCGCAGCGGCGAGATCTCCTAAGCGGGTGCTAGCGACTCTTCAACGAGCGCAAGGTTCCGGTAGAGCCGTCGCGGTTGGTCCGCATTGATGCCGAAGCTCTCTTGCTCATGCGGAGCACCCGGGCTGGCAAGGGAGACAACCGGCGAAGGTGGTTCCTCACATCCTGGCACCGCGGCACCCACATTGAAGTCCCAGCAATCCTAGGACATCGCCGTGATGATGATCTACGACCTATCGGTCTTCTAGTTCCAATCGAGATCGCTGACGTCTATCGGTCTGTAGGCCACGGGTTCGCGGCTCTTTGCAGTATCAAGCAGTTCGCTGAACGTTGCTTGGTTTCCGCCCAAATCGGTGGGGGCCAAGGCCGATTTCTGGAAGCCGCGGAGGCGACGGCTCGGGCCGCCACTGGGTCCGATAAAGGTCGTCCCGCGCCTTGCCCTAGGTCCGCTTTCGTCACATAGCGCCCGCAACTTGGGCGGGCGTAGCGGCCAGATGGGCTCGCTCCGGTCATGCTCCGCAGCGCCGCATCGGCGAGTTGTCGGGTGAGCTTAATCAACCCGAGCAGCCCTTAGCTGCCATTCATGGCGCTTGCAGCCGACAGCCGGTCTGAAGCGCCCGCGGAGCAGCAGCTATCGGCGTTAGATCATGGAATGCGAACACTGGCATAGCACGGCAGCCGAAGCGGGATTACTCAACGTATGACGTTTGACCCGTTCCCGCCATTTGCGTCATCCGACCTTCGTTCTGCGCAGCGGGGCAAAGTCAACCATCCCTCATATCCGCTTCGGCACCAAGGCAGCCACATAGAGGCGAGCATTCAGGCGAACGGCGCGGCAGCAAGAATGTTCTGACCCTGGACGATGACACTGCACCATCGCTTCGCCCGGGTGATCGCGTTGTACAGCAGGCGTCGCTTGTGTTCAGCGTCACCGCCCACCTGATACGGCCAGATTACCACGACGCCCTCGAATTCCCTGTTCTTGGCCTGCTGTACCGTCATCGCCGTCAGTTGATGCGACGCGCTACCACCATGCTGACGTCGCAGTGAGACCTGCCGCGTAATGACTTGCTCGACCTCCGCACGGGTAAAAGCTTCCCGGCCGCACGCGTGAACTTGATTCTCGACCCACGACAATGTCGCATGCACGGGCCCGTTCCGCGGGATCGCCCGCAGCGCAGCGCACACAGCCGCCGAAGGCGCATCGGCCTCAAGATCAAGACCTGCGATGATGGCCTGCGCCTCGTCGCGGTCGTTACCTTCCCAGTGGACTGTGTAAGGCCCGTTTTGATGTTTGCCGCACGGCCCTTGAGCAAGCCGGGCCACAACGGAATTGGCAAACCCGCCTTGCACCGCCGGTGTTATCACCGCGACATCTCCGCCCCGCCGCCAGGCAATGGCATTGGCGAGCAACGTCGCGGCGAGTGGCACACTGACTCCTGGCCGCAGCAGCTTGAATCCGGCGCCATTGACTGGCGCATTGCCCGCGCGGATCGCGGTCGCTGCCGCCAGCAGTCCCGGCGAATTCGTGCGGCGTACCTGCACCAATGTCTCCGGTTCTGCGTCCTGTTGTAGCCATTCTACGAGCGGATTGGGACGAAGCGCCTGATCCAGACACTGGAACTCGTCGGCGGCAATCAGCACATGGACGGCGCCCGCGAGCGCCTTGAGCATGCGTAGACGCTCGGGCCTGAGATCCTGACCTTCATCGACGAGCACGATCGGGAAACTCACCGCGACCCAAGCACAAACTTGCGGCTGCTCCAGCAGAAATCCGGCTGCGTCGCAGACGCGATCGAACTCGCCCTCAGTAGCAGGAGCAATGGCGAGCGCGCCTGCTAACCCCCGCCACCGGAGATAGATGCGCCACGCAAAGGCATCGATCGTGCAGCATTCCACGCGTCCGCGAAGGTTGTCGACCGAGCGCAGCCGCTCGGACAGGCGCCGCCGTGACCCGTGCATGAAGGTGAGCGCGAGAACCCGCTGCCCGTCGGCCAGCGGGTGGGTCTCAAGACGTTCAGCCAGCATTGCCATGAGCCGATATGTCTTCCCGCACCCGGCACCGCCTTCGACAGCTTGGATAGTCACGGCGTGAAGACCTTGATCGCCGGATGGTTCGCGTCCGCCACGAACAGTGGATTGTCGGTACCCTCGGCGACTTCCGTGATAGCGTTGAGGAGCGATCGCGCTCGCTCACAGCATGCGTCGTTTGCGCCGATCGCCCAGGCAATCGCCTCGTAGCTCGAACTGTCCTTCTTAAGCCCTCCCGTCGCGCGCACCTCGTTCTTTAGGCGCGCGACGAGGTCGGCGACGTTTGCAGGAGGATTGTCGATCGAGACGGTCGGCAGGCAGGCGGCCGCGTCGGCATCGATGATCCATCCGATCACATCCTCGAGCATCTGGCCGGCGGCCCAGCGCAGGATGATTCCCGAATTCGGAGCGCCGGCTGCGGCGAGCGCGTTGGCGTAGCCTACGCCCTCGGCGTCGCCATCGACCAGCGCGACTACGCGCGGGTGAAGCGGCGACATGGCCGCTGCGGTGCGCACAACAGACCCATCATGGGTCGGAATCACGCCGACAAAGGCGTCAAACCGGCATTCACCGGCCGCTGCCCAACTCTGATGTAGGTCGACGGCTCGGACAAGAAGACCCAGCCATTCATAGTCCGTCCTGCCTTCGGGGATCAGCACGAATTCGTGCATGATCGCTGCGATCGTCTCGACGCGGTTCACCTGGAACAGCTTGCGGACGCTGTTAGGCGTGTCAGCGGGCAAGGTCGACTGCAGCAGCGGCACCGAAGTGAGGACGCCGCCTTCGTTGCGCAGCACCGCGACCCCACTCGGGTCCGCCAGCGCAGCGACCATCGGCGAGTGGGTGGAGACCAGAGTCTGGCGCGATAGTGACTGGATGCGATGCACGAGCCGACGCTGCAGTGCCGGGGGGACATGCAGTTCGGGCTCTTCCAGTGCCATCCAAAAATTCTCTTCCGCCTCGGCACGCAGCCGTCCGAATTGCAGAAGCAACAGAAGATGTTGGAGTGACAAAAGCCCGCTGCCATGACGTTTGGCGGGTAGCGGTAGGTCCGCCTCGTTGTACGAATAGTGGGACACAACGGACGCGAGAAGCCCCTCGGAATCGGTGGGTGTCACGCGCAGATGCAGTGTTGGATTAGTTCGGAAAAAGCCGCGCAGTTCCTGATTGAGCTGGTCGACAATCGGCGAGAGCCGTTCGTCCTGCTCGAGCCTCTCTGCCGGCGCGCGCAGTCGATCGCGTTCGGCAAGAACTGATTCCGAAGGCTGGCCGTCGCCGGCGGCGACAACGCGTCGGAAGAGCTCGGAGCCGAAAGACACTGTCCGATCCCAGGTCCTCGCGGCAGGTACGAAGAAGAAGCCAAATTCGCGGATCAAGCGGGCGGGAAGCAGGGTCGCCGTCTCATCGTCGAATACATCTCCGACACTGTCGTCGTCGTGGAAGTATCGCAACGCCTCCACTTCGAGCGACGGCCGATGGAACCGCGCCGAGAAGGCGATCTGGCAGGCGAGCCTCCATGCCGGATCGGTACGCACAGGATGAACGGTGCCGGTCGCCGCGTTCCACCACCTAACGATGCCCCGGTCGTCGCGGAACCATCCTGGATGCTGGGTCGGATCGTCGCCCTGGAATCCGATCACCGTTGCGGTCAGTCGGATGCGATCTGCTGGCTGCGGATTGCTGCCATGAAAATCATGTTCGGTCAGCTGGCGGATCATCCGGTCGCGGCCAAACAGCAGGGCCAGCGCCTCGATGACAGTAGTCTTTCCGCAGTTATTCGCACCGACCAGCACCGTGTGAGCTGAGAAACGGATAATGCCGTTCCGTACGCCCCGGAAATTCTGAATCTGTAAATTGGCGATCTCCATGGTACCCCATTTATCAGTTTGATCGCGAACGGAGACGTTCCAAGATGTCAGCAAGAGATTAGTCGGTCGCGATGCATGGTCATACTCAGCGTCTTGCTGCTGAGGATCGAAATAAGCTTCTTGCTGGTCGCCTTGGTAGCAGACCAGTAAATGGCGGCTTTCGACCTTGATCCATACCTCGCCGAACGGCCGGCTTCGCGCATTGCCGCCGTTCATGCAGGCTACAGACAATGGCCGCGTTCCGCCCCGTGTGCCCCACCTTCCCTGTTGCCCGATGCGGTCCGGGGATGCACTTTTAGTCCCCAGACGCATGGTGCGTCGCCTCTGACGAGGGATTGAGCCGAGATTGAACGGTCGAAAAGCCGCTTCAAGTCAAGATCTTGAGCCGCCGGTAGGCGGATCGCACGTCGCGCAGCGATGTGCATAAGGTGTGCATGCGATGTGCATTGGGAAAAACGCGGCACGCCAGCAGGTTGCGCCGCCGTCTTTGGGCAAGCGCCTTGGCAGGGCCTGTCACACGCTCTGCGGGTATGCCGGCCCGTCAGCACCCCAGCGTGTCGCCGGGTCCGTGGGCGGAGCTGTCATCGCTCGCGGCCGGTCACCTGCACTTCATAGCCCGGCTCCTCCGGCTCGTCGTCCACCATCTCCGGCGGGAAGCCTGGGGCGAGGATGGGCTGGCCCGTGACCTCCTCCAGCCGCCTAATGATGTTGGGAGAAAGCTCCCGCGGCCCGAACCGGTCGATGCCGTCGCGAAAGATCTTGCAGAGCAGCGGCGAGACCTCAAGCGGTATCGCATGCTTCTGCGCGATAGCGTCGAACAACCCGATATCCTTCAGCACAAGATCCATGGTGAAGCTGATGTCGCGCGACCCGTTGAGGATTACCTGACCCTCCGTCTCATGCACGAACGAGTTGCCGGAGGAGATGCGGATCGCCTCATAGGTTGTGTTGAGGTCCATCCCTTCAGCTTTTGCGGTCACAAGCGCCTCGCAAACCGTCACCAGATTGGCCGTGGCGAGGTAGTTTGTTAACACCTTAAGGATCGAGGCGGAGCCGACCTTGCCGGTATGCAGGATTCGCCGGCCCATGGATTTCAGGACCGGCAGGGCTGCCTCGAACGTCTCCCGGTCGCAGCCGGCGAAAATGGCGATGTTGCCGGTCGCCGCCCGGTGGCACCCGCCGGAGACCGGGCAGTCGATGGCCCGTGCCCCCTTCGCCCGGACCAGCGCTGCCATGCGCTCAACCTCATCAGCGTCGGTGGTCGACATCTCGGCCCAGATCTTGCCGGCCGATAGACCTGCGAGGATTCCGTCCTCCGCCTCCATCACCGCAGCGCAGGCGGCAGGGCTCGGCAGGCAAGTTATTGTCATCTCGCAGCTTTCCGCTATGGCGCGGGGGCTCTGTCCCCACCCTGCACCGCGGTCCAGGAAGGGCTGCGCCGCCGCCCGGTCGAGATCGCGGACCACCAGATCATGCCCGTTCCGCAACAGCGAGCCCGCCAGCTTGCCCCCGACATTGCCGAGCCCTATAAAGCCGATCTTCATGCGCCTCTCCCCTTTCGCCGCAGCACCCAACTTGGCGGCCCGGCGTCTGGACTGCCCGCCCGCAACGACCCATTGCTGGCCCGTTCGCGACGCCCATGGACGGGGGCACCGGGCTCGCCCATGGTGGGGCCCTCGCCAGCCCAGGAGCCTCGCCTATGGACCATGTCGCAACCCGCACCGCCTTCGCCCGTAAGGTCCGCGAGATCGAGAACCTCTGGATCCCGATGTCCGACGGTGTGCGGCTTGCCGCGCGGATCTGGCTGCCCGAGGATGCCGAGGCCGATCCCGTGCCCGCGATCCTGGAATACCTGCCCTACCGAAAGCGCGACGGCACGGTAGAGCGGGACCACCTCACCCACCCCTATTTCGCCGGCCACGGCTATGCGGGGGTGCGGGTCGATATGCGCGGCACCGGCGACAGCGAGGGGGTTTGCAAGGGCGAGTATCTGGTGCAGGAGCAGGACGACGCGCTCGCCGTGATCGCTTGGCTGGCAGAGCAGCCCTGGTGTAGCGGCGCGGTCGGTATGATTGGGATTTCCTGGGGGGGTTTCAACGGCTTACAGATCGCCGCCCGGCAGCCCCCGGCGCTGAAGGCGGTGGTTTCGCTCTGCTCCACCGACGACCGCTATGCCGACGACATCCACTTCATGGGCGGCACGATCCTGACTGACAAGCTTACCTGGGGGGCCACCGCCTTCGCCATCGCGCACACGCCGCCGGACCCTGCGATCGTCGGGGATGGGTGGCGCGAGCAATGGCTCCAACGGCTGGAGGGGAACGGCCTCTGGCTCCTCGACTGGTTCCGGCATCAGCGGCGGGACGGGTTCTGGCAGCATGGCTCGATCTGCGAGGATTTCTCGGCCGTCAAGGTCCCAGTCTATGCGGTCGGGGGCTGGGCCGACGGCTACACGAATGCTGTGTTTCGGCTGGTCGGAAACCTGCCAGGGGCGAAGGGGCTGGTCGGCCCCTGGGCGCATAAATACCCGCATTTCGCAAAGCCGGGGCCGCAGATCGGGTTCCTGCAGGAGTGCCTGCGCTGGTGGGATCAGCACTTGAAGGGGATCGATACTGGGATCACGAAGGAACCAGCGCTCCGTGCCTGGATCAACCATCCGGCCCCGCCCGCGCCCTTCGCCGAAACCCTGCCCGGCCATTGGGTGGCGGAGAGCGCTTGGCCAGGCCCGGGGGTTGCGGAGCGCCCCTTCGCCCTGGCGCCGGGTGCGCTGGTCGATGGCCCGGCAGAGCCGACGCCGATGGCGATCAAATCGCCGGAGACGGTGGGGATGGCCGCCGCGTCCTGGTGCGCCTATGGGTTGGTGGCGGACGGATCGCTCGACCAGCGGGCGGAGGCAGGAGGCTCGCTGGTGTTTGAAACCGCGCCCCTAGCTGAACCCGTTGAGATACTGGGCTTTCCCGTGCTGGATCTTGCGCTCGTCAGCGACAAGCCGGTCGCAAATGTTGCCGCCGTGCTGTCCGCCGTGGCGTCGGATGGGGCGGCAACCCGGGTCAGCTTTGGCGTCCTGAACCTGACCCATCGCGAGAGCCATGCGGAGCCGACACCCCTTCCGGTTGGTGAGCCGATCCAGGCTACGGTGCAGCTCAATGCTTGCGGCCACCGATTTGGGGCGGGCGAGAAGATCCGTCTCGCCCTTTCCACCGCCTATTGGCCCGTGATCTGGCCCGCGCCGGAGAGCCCGACCCTGACCACCAGCGCCGGCGAGAGCGTGCTGCGCCTGCCGGTCCGAGCCCCCGTGGCATCGGACGCGGCTCTGCCAGCCTTTGGCCCGGCGGAAGGGGCGGCTCCGCTAGCGGCCGAGTTGCTGCGGGGGGCGAGCTACAATCGGACTGTGACCACCGACCAAGTGACCGGAGAGACGGTGTTCGAGCGGCGGCAGGATGACGGTACGGTGCTCCAAAAGCATACCGGCATCGCGGTCTCGTTTCTCAATGTCGACCGCTACACGATCAGCTCGGACGATCCGGCCACCGCGCGCGGTACCTGCCGCTGGGTCAAGGCGTATGAGCGCGGCGATTGGCGCGCTGTGGTCGAGGTGGAGGCCCGGGTCGAGGCGCTGCGCGATGTGTTCCGACTTACGGCAAATTTGGTGGCCCGCGACGCGGATGGTGTCGTGTTCGAGAAGGACTGGGCCGAGGATATCCCGCGTGATTTGGTCTAGTTTCTTACGGCGGAGGCATGGCCGACGCGACGGGCTGAGAGGGTGGCGCCCGACCGGATGCGTCGCGACGTGGTCGCACCCTCTGTGGGGCGGGCCGGTGCGATCCAGCGCCGAAGCGCGCGAAGGTTAAATGGCTGGTCCGTCTGCCCCAAAAACAACAGCCTGGGGCCAGCAATGGACAGTCATGTCTAGACGCTCGTTTGGCCTGCCGTTAGTCTTCCGTCCGAAACCTTCCGGGAGGCGCGACTCATGAAATCCCAATACCGTGTGGTGGTCATCGGCGGCGGCGTTGTCGGCGCCTCGGTCCTCTATCACCTCGCCAAGTTCGGCTGGACAGATGTTGCGTTGATCGAGCGGAATGTGCTGACCGCCGGCTCCTCCTGGCATGCCGCAGGCGGCGTTCATGCGCTGAACGCCGATCCGAACATGGCGGCGCTGCAGGCCTACACCATCGACCTTTTGGCAGAGATCGAGAAAGAGAGCGGGCAGTCCATCGGCCTCCACATGACCGGCGGCGTGGTCGCGGCCTCGGCCCCTGCGCGTTGGGAGTGGCTGCAATCCGCCTACCGCATCTTTCAGACCATCGGCATCGAGGACTGTCACCTGATGACGCCCGCCGAGATCAAAGAGCGCTGCCCGATCATGGATGTCGACGGCATCATCGGCGGCATGTGGGCGGACCGAGAGGGCTATGTCGACACCACCGGCACGGTCCACGCCTATGCGAAATGCGCCAAGATGCGCGGCGCCGAGATCATCGAGCACAACCGCGTGCTGGAGCTGAACCGCAAAGGCGATGCTTGGGAGCTGGTGACCGAGAAGGGCACGATCCTCGCCGAACATGTGGTCAATGCCGCAGGCCTCTGGGCCAAGCAGGTCGGGCGTATGGTTGGGCTGGAATTGCCGGTCTCGCCGCTTGCGCACCACTATTTCCTGACCGAAACGATCCCAGAGGTCGCTGCCTCCGACTTTGAAATGCCGATGACGGTGGATCTGGAGGGTTTCACCTATATGCGCCAGGACCAGCAGGGGATCCTGATCGGCATCTACGAGATCAACCACCAGCACTGGATGATGGATGGGGCGCCCTGGGATTACGGGATCGAGCTGCTGCAGGAGGACCCCGACCGGATCGAGAACGAGCTGGCGCTCGCCTTCAAGCGCTATCCATGCCTGGAGAATGTCGGCATCAAAAATTGGGTGAATGGCGCCTTCACCTTCTCGCCCGACGGCAACCCGCTGGTCGGGCCGGTGCAGGGCGTGCCGGGCTACTGGCTCGCCTGCGGGGTGATGGCGGGCTTCCTGCAGGGCGGTGGCGTTGGAAAGACCTTGGCGGAATGGATGATCCATGGCGAGCCGGAGGCCGATGCCTGGCCGATGGATATCGCGCGCTACGGCCCCTTCACCGCAAACAAGGAGTACATCCGGCAGACTACGGGACAGTTCTATTCCCGCCGCTTCGTGATGACCTATCCAAACGAGCAGCTTCCCGCGGGTCGGCCGCTGAAGATGGCGCCGGCGCATTCCGACATGACCGCGGCGGGCGCGCGCTGGGGCTGCTCCTGGGGCCTGGAAGTCCCACTCTACTTCGCGCCGAAGGAATTCGACGAGGAGCCGACGCTCAAACGTTCCAACGCGCACCCGATCGTGGCGGAGGAATGCCGCGCCGTCCGGGAGGGTGTGGGCCTTTTGGACATCGCCGGCTTCTCCCGCTTCGAGGTGACGGGGCCCGCGGCGCGCGACTGGCTCGACCGGATCATGGCGTCGCGCTTGCCGGGGCCGGGGCGCGCGCGGCTAGCGCCGATGCTCTCACCCGCCGGGCGGCTAAAGGGCGACCTGACCGTGTTCAACTGGGGTGATGGCACCTGGTGGATCATGGGCAGCTACTACCTGCGCCAGTGGCATATGCGCTGGTTCGCCGACCATGCGCAGGACGGGGTGGAGGTGCGCGATATCTCCGACGCCATCGTGGGCTTCTCGCTCTCCGGCCCAAAATCGCGCGAGGTGCTGGAGCGGGTGACCCACCAGGATGTCTCGCCCAAGGCGCTGCCGTTCATGGGCTGCACCGACATGGATGTGGGCCTGATCCGCGCGAAAGTCGGTCGCCTATCGGTCGCGGGGGAGTTGGGCTACGAGATCCACTGCCACGCGGCAGAGCACATCCTGCTGCGCCGCCTACTCTTGGAGGCAGGCGCCGAATCCGGCATCCGCGAATACGGTTTCAACGCCCTCCTGAGCCTGCGGTTGGAGAAGAGCTTCGGTATCTGGTCGGCGGAGTTCACACAGGGCTACACACCGCGGATGACTGGCATGGATCGCTGGATCGACTGGCAGAAGGAGGACTTTCTGGGTCGGGAAGCAGCGCTCGCCGAACGCGACGGCCCGCCGCCGGAGCAGGTGCTGGCGACCCTGGAGGTCGCCGCGAACGGGTCGGATGCCTCCGGGTTCGAGCCGGTTTGGTCCGAGGGCAAGCGCATCGGCTTCGTCACCTCTGGCGGCTATGGCCATGCGGTCGACAAATCGCTCGCGATGGCGCTGATCCAGCCGGATCTGGCGGTACCTGGCACAGCGCTGTCCACCCATATTGTCGGCGTCGAGCGTGGGGCGACCGTGATCCCGCCCTCGCCCTACGACCCTGACGGCAAGGCGATGCGGGTGTGAGGGAGGCCCCTTCCGGCACCGGACGACGAAGGCGACGACAGGATGTGGGTGGCGGTGCACGGGCGGTCGACTATCGCCGCCTCCGCAATCCGTTCCCGCCGGTGCCGGTGTTCTCCGCCGACCGGGTTGCGGCGATCCACGACGCGGCCTTGCAGGTGCTGGAGGAGTTGGGCGTCAAGATCCTGCTGCCCGAGGCGCGGGCACGGCTTCGGGTGGCCGGTGCTCTGGTCGACGAAGACACCCAGATGGTGCGCATCGGGCGCGACATCGTCGGGCAGGCCCTTGCCACCGCCCCCCGCCGGATCGAGCTGAAGGGTGGCGCACCGGGCCGCGACCTGGTGCTGGAGCTTGGTGCCCTGACTTTCCAGTCTGGCGCGGGCGCGCCCCATGCCTCCGACCGGCTCCGCGGGCGACGGCCAGCCAATCTCCGCGACTATCACGAGCTAACGCGGCTGACCCAGGCCTTTGACGTCCTTCACATGCTCAATCCGCTGGTCGAGCCGCAGGACGTGCCCGTGCCTATCCGCCACTACGCGGTTACCAGAGCGCAGATGACGTTGTCGGACAAGGTGCCCTTCATCTTCGCGCGCGGGGCGGCGCAGGTGCAGGACGCCTTCGCGATGATCCGGGATTTCCGGGGCCTCGAGGCCGACGATTTTTCCGCCGCGCCGCATTGCTATACGATCATCAACACCAACTCGCCGCGACAGATCGATGTGCCCATGGCGCAGGGGCTGATCGATTTCGCCGCCGCCGGGCAGGTTTCGATCGTCACGCCGTTTTGCCTGATGGGCGCCATGGCGCCAGTGACCGTGGCGGGCGCCCTTACGCTCAGCCATGCGGAGGCGCTATCGGCCATCGCGCTCACCCAGATAACGCGGCCCGGCGCACCGGTCTGCTACGGCGCGTTCGCGTCGAATGTCGATATGCGCTCCGGCGCTCCGGCCTTCGGCACGCCCGAGCAGGTGAAGGCGAGCCTAGGCGCCGGCCAGCTAGCGCGCCATATCGGCCTACCCTGGCGCTGCGCCGCGGGCTGTGCTGCCAACACCAACGATGCTCAGGCAGCGCATGAGACGCAGATGTCCGCCTGGGGTGCGGTCCTCGCCGGGTGCACGGTGCTGATCCACGGCGCCGGCTGGATCGAGGGCGGGCTGACGGTGAGCTATGAGAAGCTGATCACCGATCTGGAGATGCTGCAGATCATCGCCGAGCTTTGCGCCGAGACGCCCGCGGGCGAGGATGAAATCGGCCTCGACGCGCTGGCTGAGGTCGCGCCGGGGGGGCATTTCTTTGCCGCCCAGCACACGATGGCTCGCTATCAGACCGCCTTTTACGAACCGCTAGTCGCCGATTGGTCCAATTTTGGCACCTGGTCAGACAATGGCGGTAAGGATGCCAGCGAACGGGCGAGCGGCATTTGGCAGGGCTTGCTGGAGACCGCTGAGCCGCCGGTGATCGACCCTGGCCGGGTCGAGGCGCTGGATGCTTTCATCGCGCGCCGGACCGCCGAGGGTGGCGCGCCGGCGGCCGACTGATCCCGTGGCAGACGCAACCGAACGACTGCCCGCCGCCCATGCGAAGGTGACGCGCGAGGATTGGCTGAATCTCGCGCGTGAAGTCCTGATCGCGGAGGGAGAGGAGCAGGTCAAGGTCCTCGCACTCGGCGAGCGGCTCGGCGTCTCCCGCTCCAGTTTCTACTGGTACTTCACTAGCCGTCAGGAGCTGCTCGACCAACTCTTAGAGCGGTGGGAGGAGACCAACACCAAGGTGATCCTCGCCGCCTGCGCGGCTCCGGCGGAGACGATCACCGGCTCTGTCTGCCATCTGTTCCGCTGCTTTATCGACCCGGGGCTGTTCGACCCGCAGCTCGATTTTGCCGTGCGGGAATGGTCGCGCCGGTCCGGCCCGGTCCGCCAGATGCTGGACCGGTCCGACAGCCAACGGGTCGAGGCGATCCGCGCAATGTTTGAACGCCATGGCTACCCACCCCAAAATGCGAAGATCCGCGCCCGTATACTCTACTATATGCAGGTCGGCTACTACGCGCTTGAGTTGCACGAACCGCTGGAAGACCGACTCGCCCTCGTGCCTGGGTATCTTGAGGGGTTCACCGGCGAGAAACCGATGCAGGTGGAGATGGACGCGCTCTTTGCCCATGCCCGCGGGCAGACCAGGCGCGACGGTTAGAGCATTTTCCAGCCGATCTGAAGAAGATTGGCGTCCTGAAAATGCGCCCGGACAAGACCTCGCAGCGCGAGGATCGACGGAGACGGGTCGGAAAGCGCTCTAGGCGCGTGCCTTCGCGGTTTCCGAGGTACAGGAGAGGATCGCCGTCGGCAGTTTGTCGAGCGGCAACTCCATCTCGACCGCGCCCAGCTTCTTCGCTTCCTGCGGCATGCCATAGACCACGCAGGTCGCCTCGTTTTGGCCGAACGTGCGGGCACCAGCGTCGCGCATCTCCTTCATACCGCGCGCGCCGTCCCCACCCATACCGGTCATAATCACGCCAACCGATTTGGGTCCGGCGAGCTGCGCGACCGAGCGAAACAGCACGTCGACCGAGGGTTTGTGCCGAGAGACGAGCGGCCCGTCGCGCAATTGCACTCGAAAACCGCCGCCGCCCCCGGGCGCCAGCAGCATATGGCTGCCGCCGGGCGCGATCAGGGCCGATCCGGGGTTGAGGTTGTCCCCGTCCCGTGCCTCGCCGACCGAGATCCGGCAAAGCGTATTCAGTCTCGCAGCAAAAGCTGCGGTGAATGCATGTGGCATGTGCTGGACGATCAAGATCGGCGGCGCGTCCGAAGGCATCGCTTCCAGGACCGTCTTCAGCGCCTCGGTCCCGCCGGTCGAGGCCCCTATGGCGACGATCGGCTGCCGCCGCCCAGCGGATCTGGGTGCCGCGCAGGGCGGAGCGGTCGCAGGCTGAGGCGCCGGGACACGCTTTCCGGCGCGGGGTCGCGAGCGTCCCGCGGCGCGGATCACCTCGCCTATCTGGCGGCTCGATTCCTCGAAAAAGTCCCGGGTGCCGATTTGCGGTTTGCAGATCACGTCGACCGCCCCGGCCTCTAGCGCCGCGAGCATCGTTTCGCTTTGGTCCGAGACCAGGGTCGAGCAGACGATCACCGGAATAGGACGCTGCGCCATCAGCTTGCGCAGAAAGGTGATCCCGTCCATTCGCGGCATCTCGACGTCCAAGATGATGACGTCGGGCACTTCTTGGCGGATCCGCTCCGCCGCTGCGAACGGATCGGCAGCGCTGGCCATCACCTCCAGATCCGGGGCGTTCTCGATCAGCTCGATCAGGGCCTGGCGCACCAGAGCACTGTCGTCGACAACAAGGACCCGCAGTTTCGACTGGGTCATTGGTTGCGCTCCTTCAGATAGATCGAGGGGGCCAGCAAGGTCAGTCGCCCCTTCGGATCGCGCAGCACCTCGGAATGGCCGGCGAAGATCACACCGCCGAGCCGAACACGATCGATCACAGTGTCAATGGCGCGCGCAACCGTCGGCTCGTCGAAATAGATCAATACGTTGCGGATGAAGGCGACATCGGCGGTAAAGTCCATGCCGCGGCGCGGATCGGTCAGGTTGCCCTGGCGCCAGGTTGTCATCTCACGCAGTTCGGGGACGATGCGGTAGCACTCCTCCCGGCCCGGCTTGGCCCGTAGTAAGAAGCGACGGCAGATTTCCGGCGATAGGCCAGAGATCTCCTCGCGGCTGTAGATCGCCGCCTGCGCTTTGCCGAGCACCTTGCGGGAAATGTCGGTGCCGATGATGCGGAAGGTCAGATCGCGGCGTCGGTCCGCGGCCAGGGCAAGCGCAATCGCCGCGGAATACGCCTCCTGGCCGCTGGAGCAGGCGGCGCTCCAGACCACCAGGGGGCGCTTGGTTCCAGCCCCCTCCGTGCTAAGCTTGTCGAGTCCGTGCTCGACCAGCCAGGTGTAGTGGCCACGCTCCCGAAAGAACGACGTCGTGTGGATCGTCATCGCCTCGACGAATTGGCGCAGCTCCTCGCCACTCGTGTCGCGGACCAGGTGCCGGTGATAGCTCTCGATGGATGGCAGACCCAGCTCGCGGCATCGCCGCTGTAGGCGCATGCGCAGCAGGCCGTCCTTTTCGGGCGACAGCGTGATGCCGGCGCTGGAACGCAAAAGACTGCGCAATTCGTTGGCCGTCTCCTCCGACAAGCCGGATTCGGCGGAGATCTTCCCGGGTTGCTGGAGCATCTTTGCTGTGCGCCTCGCTCAGAAATCGAACGGGCCAGGGGCGGCGTTGCCGAACACCTGCGCCAGATCCAGCAGCAGGGTCATGCGTTCGGAGGGGGTTGGCCCGAGTCGGCTCAGACCCTGGATCATCGAGCCGTCGGCCGCGCTTCCGAGTGTCGGCGGGGTCTCGATCGCTTCGGCGCCGAGGGAAGTCACCTCGCTGACCCTGTCGACCACCACGCCGAGCACATCGGTTTGCCCAGTGCCGGCCGGGACCTCGCAAACAATCAACCGGGTCGCATGGGTCTCTGGGGCCCGTGGCATGCCGAGGCGACCCGCCAGGTCCATAACCGGCACGGCGCGGCCACGCAGGTCGATCAGCCCCTCGACCCCCTGAGCCGCGTTCGGCAAATGCGTCAGCGGCTGCATCGCCAGAATCTCGCGGACATTGGCCACATCGACGGCAAAGTTCTGATTGCCGAGGGCGAAGGTCACAAAGGTGCCCGTCGCCCCGCGCCCGGCCGGCCCAACCTCGGCGGCAGAGGGCGGCTCAACCTCGGCAGTGTGCTGCAACATGCGCTCAGTACCTTTCGAAGTCAGCGTCGGAGACCTCGCCATCGGTCATATCTAGGGCGAAGCCATTGCCATTGGCCGCAGCGCCATTGCGCGCCGCTGGTGCACCCGCCGCCCTTTCGGGCATCCCATGGGTAGGCTTCGGGATCCGAAGTGCTGGGGCGCCGGCGGATTTACGCGGGCGCAGCCGATCATCCTCGACCTCCGGCGCTTCGCGGTCGGTGCCATCGCCGAGGTCGAAATAGCGGATGATGCCGCGCAGATCGTCAGCTTGGCTCGACAACCCCTCGGACGTGGCCGAGGCTTCGTCGGCAGCACTGGCATTCTGCTGAATGACACGGTCGAGCTCGCGGATCGACTCGTTGATTTGCTGGGCGCCGATGTTCTGTTCCCGCGTTGCGGCCGAGATCTCCTGCACCAGATCCGCGGTGCGCTGAATATTCGGGACCAGCGCCTCTAGCATCCGACCAGCCTCGCCGGAGATATCGACTGTTTCGGCGGAAAGCTGGCTGATCTCGCCTGCGGCCTGCTGGCTGCGCTCGGCCAGTTTGCGGACTTCGGACGCGACCACGGCGAAGCCCTTTCCGTGACTGCCGGCACGCGCGGCCTCCACCGCTGCATTGAGCGCGAGCAGATCGGTCTGTCGGGCAATTTCCTGGATTATGTTGATCTTCTCGGCAATCGTCTTCATGGCGCGCACTGCGCGTTCGACCGCCTCGCCGCTTTGCTTTGCCTCGGCTGCCGATTGGGTGGCGATCTTCTCGGTCTGCGAGGCGTTGTCCGCGCTCTGCCGGATGGTCGAGGTCATCTCTTCCATTGCCGCTGAGGCTTCCTGGGCCGCCGCGGCCTGCTGGCTTGCGCCTTGGCTGAGACTGTCGGCGGTGTGGCTCATCTCGGCGCTTCCAGAAGCCACCGCGTTCGCGCTGGTGTTCGAATTCGCGATCACCTCCCGCAGTTTGGCCAGCATCGATTCGAGAGCAATGCCGAGTGCGTCTTTCTCGGACCGGCGATGCACGCTAACGGCGAGATCACCGCGGGCGATATGCTCGGCGGCCTCCGCCATCTCTCTTAGATTGCGGGTCATCTCCTGCAAAGCCGCCATCAGCTTGCCGATCTCGTCGTCATTGTCGGGACGGGCATCGGTGCTTAGATCGCCCTGGGCGACGCGCTGCGCGACCGACACAGCGCGACCGAGACCTCGGCTAACGCTGATCGCTAGGAAGGTGGCGGCCGCGATCCCGAGTGCCAAGGCGGCAAGCCCGATAACGATCAGTGTAAATCGTGTCTCCTGATAGAATTCTTCGGCCTTGGCCTTGTCTGCGAGAAGCCCCTCCCGGTCGCGCGTCAACATCGCGCTCAATTCATCTGCCGCGCTGCTGTAGGACCGTGCGGCATCCCCGAAGGACAGCGCGAAGGCGCGGACATCGCCATTTTCCAGGCTGATGGCCATCGTGTCCTTCATCACCACCGTGTAGCGGTCGAAGGCCGCGAGCAACGCGCGCATATCGTCTTGGTAGCCGGCGCCCAACCGCCCTCCGACGCTGCGCAGTTTATTCACAAAATCGGCGGCCCCATCGTCGAAGCGGGAGATATAGGCGGCCTTCTCCTCGGAGTCCTTCTCGAGGAGCGTTGCGTTCACGAGGATCCGCAGGATCGCCGCATCGTATTCGAGCTTCGTGATCGCGTTGGCGAGGTCTCCCTGATCCGGGCGCGGACTGCCCGATAGCGACCCCGCCGGCCGCGGTGCGCTATCGGCCCGCTCCGACCGTTCGATGAGGCCTCTCAGCGCTGCGTCCACTTCGGCATAGAACGTCCGGCCATCGGTGAACAGCATCTCCTGCGCCCGGCTGTCGGTGTTGAGCTGGGTCAGCCGCAGCACCTCGGCATTCATCGTGAGATAGGCTTCGATCCGCTCCTCGAATTCCGCGAGCCGCGCCTTCCCCTCGGGCGTCGCGATGGCGTCGAGCGCCCTGATCGTGGCATTCATTTCCTCGACTAGGCGATCGACCTTCACGACCTCGGCCCGCATAAGATCCTGGTCTTTCAGCAGGATAACATTTTTCTGCGTGCGCGAGATGGAGGTCCCGAGCTCCAGAAGCCGGTCGCCCAGCCGCACCCGCTCCGACGAGACATCCACCAGTTCGTTGACCTGATCTTTCACAGCACTCAAAGCATTGATGGCGTAGATCGCCATGCCACCGGCCAGCATCAGCACCGCCGTAAAGCCAGCGATCAGTTTCATTCGGATTGTCATAGCCATCGGGATCTCCAGGGGGCGGTGTCTCGGTTCAGACGGTTGGGCTGAACAGCGTTTCGACGTTTAAGAGAATGACGAGATCGTCGCCGAGCTTGGCGACGCCGTCGATGAATTCGGCCGGCCAACGGGCGCCGAGCTCGGGCATGGTGTCGACGAGATCCAAGGCCACGTCGCGCACACTCTCCACTCCCTCGGCCAGCAGTCCCAGACGGGTGCTTTCGCCGGCGATCGGCAATTCCAGCACAATGATCCGCGCCTCGCCGTCCATGTCGCCCGACGGCATGCGCAACCTTTCTCGGACATCGACCAATGGCGCGACGGCTCCGCGAACATTGATCAACGCCGGGGCGAAGGGATCGGCGCCCGGTACGGGCGTGGTGGCGATCACATCGATGATCTCATTGACCGACGTCACCGCGATGGCAAACAGCTCGCCTGCCAACTTGAAGGTCAGGAAGGTCGCGCTCTGCCGCGCGGCGGGCGCGGTTGCCTCGCCCGCGTCATCCATCTCTGCCTCGAGTGTCGATGCGCTCACGCCGTTCCCTCCCGCTCAGGCGGCCGCGCGGACATCGCCGCTCAGCAGTTTCACAAAGGCCGCAATGTCCAGGATCAACGCTACGGTTCCGTCGCCGAGGATGGTGGCGCCCGAGAAGCCCTTGATCGCGCGGTGATAGACGCTGAGTGATTTGATCACAGTCTGGTGTTGTCCCAGAATATCGTCCACGACCAAACCGATCCGGCGCGATTCCGTTCCGACGATCACCACGCGGGGATGGGCCACCGCCTCGTGACCTTGCAGCCCAAAACGTTCCGACAGATCGACATAGGGAACCAATTCCTCGCGGATGTTCAGAACCGTGCGGCCGCTCTCGCGCCGTGCTGCTGCGGCATCCAGTTCGACGCATTCGACCACGCTCGACAGCGGGATCACGAAAACGCTGCCCGCGACCCGGACCATCAGCCCATCGATGATCGCCAAGGTCAGCGGCAGGCGCAGGGTCACCGTGGTCCCCTGGCCCGCCTCCGTCACCACATCCACTGACCCGCGCAGATCCTCGATCACACGGCGCACCGCATCCATGCCGACCCCGCGGCCCGAGACCGTCGACACGGTCTTCGCGGTCGAAAAGCCGGGGCGAAAGATCATCTGGCTCAGCTCCGCGTCCGACGGCTGATCGTCGGGCGAGAGGAGGCCCCGCTCGACCGCCCGGTTGCGGATCGCAGGCAGGTTCAGGCCGGCGCCATCGTCGCGGATGCTGATCAGAACCTCGCCCGCCGCTTGATGGGCCGACAGCCGCAGCTGCGCGGTTGCGGGTTTGCCGGCGGCTTCCCGGTCCTCCGGTGCCTCTATACCATGGTCGATGGAGTTGCGGATAATATGGACCAACGGCTCCGTCAGGCTGTCGATGACGTTCTTGTCGACCTCCGTCTCACCACCCGTGGTTTCCAACGCGACCGACTTCCCGAGCTCGCCGGAGAGATCCCGCACGACGCGGCGGAACTTTCCGAAAACCAGTTCGATCGGCAGCATTCGGATCGACAGCGTCGTGTCGCGCAGACCGGTGACCAGGCGTTCGATCTCCTCGGCCGCGCTGGACAGCGAGAGGTCGGCAATCTGCTCGGACAAGCGGTTGAGGCGCGACTGCGCAATCACCAATTCGCCGAGTTGATCCATCAAATCGTCGAGCCGGCGCGCTTGAACCCTTAGGGACCCGGCCTTTTGTGCCGGTTTAGCCGGCGGAGCCGGGGCGTCCTTACTCTGGGACTGCGGTGGGGCTGCACTGGGCTGCGCTGCAACGGCCTCCGGCGCAGTTTCAAACACCTCCCATGTGGTAGGCGCGTCCGTCTGTTCGGTGTCGACCCGCTCGATCTGCACCTCTTCGGGCTCGGAAAAGACGAAAATCGCGTCGAGGGCTTCCCGCCCGCGATCTGTCGTCAGCACCAGCTCCCAACCCAGATGACAGGCTGTCGGCGCCAGAGTGTCGAGATCCGGGACAGCATCCGTAACGAGCGCTACTGTGCCAGATCCGCATTCGATCAGCTCATCGACCAGCAGATCGGGCCGCATTCCGTTGCGGAGAGAGCCCGGATCGGGCGTGAATCGAATGTGGAAGGTTTCGTTCTTCGGCCCGGGCGAGGCTGCTGCCTGCGCCGTCTCGGGCGCCTCGTTTTCCCCGCCAGTGAAGGCTGTGATCTGTGCGGCGAGCTTTTGCGCTGTGTCGGACTGCTCTAGCGCTTCCTCCGCCGCGGAATCGCCGCTCACTTCCAGCAATTGCTGGATGTGATCGCGGGCGGCGAGCGATGTTTCGATGAGCGCAGGCGTGACCTTGGCGCGGCCGTCGCGCACCATGTCATATGCATTTTCGAGCCCGTGCACGAAGCGCACCAGAGCGGAAAACCCGAACATGCCGCCGGAGCCTTTCAGCGTGTGCATCGTGCGGAACACCGCGTCAACACGCTCGGCATCCGCCGGATCCACCTCCAGCGCCATGAGCTCCCCTTCGAGCCCATCGAGCAGTTCTGCCGCCTCCTGGCGGAAAACGTCCAGATGCGAGACCATTCTTATCCCAGAAACTTCTTAATCGTCATCTCGAGCTGCAGCTCATTGAAGGGCTTCACGATCCAGCCGGAGGCGCCGGCGCTCTTGCCCTCCTTCATCTTCTCGGCATGGCCCTCGGTGGTGAGCATCACGATCGGCAAGCCGGCGAATTCGTCGCGCTCACGCACGGCCCTGATGAAGCCGATGCCATCCATTCGCGGCATGTTGAGATCGGTGATAACCAGATCGACCTGGTTCTTGCTCAACACATCGAGACCGTCCTGCCCGTCCTCCGCCTCGACCACTTCGTGACCGAGATCTTCCAGCAGCTCGCGCACGGCGGCGCGCATGCTGGCACTGTCATCGACTGTCAGGACCGTCTTGCTCATACGCTCACATCTCCAAATCCGCGCGGTTCGTCGAAACTGGCGGCCGCCGCGGCCGCATGGTCGTTAAATGTCAGATCGGTCCCACTCTCCGCCGCGCTGCGGCGGGCCGAGGCGAGCAGTTGCAGGGACAAAAGCGAGGGCTCTCCCTCGCCGAGTTCGATCAATACGGGCTGGCCGTCGGCCTTGGCGGTGGACAGCGCAGTGCGCAGATCGCCCAGCACGGCGGCCGCATCGCTAAGCGCCAGATCTGCCGGGATCGCGGCTTTGGGGCAGTCACTTGCACCCTTTGCAGCGCTCTGCGGATTTTCGGATGTCATCGAGTGCTCCCTGGTCCGCGGTTCATCGTTACCGGCGCCCCCTTATCGAAGTCAGCTCTGACAAAAGGCTTAATCGCGGCGGGAAATGCTCTCGATTGGCCTCGGTATGGAAATTCGCGCCGGCCGGTAAACACTTCGAAACCGCTCCCGGTTCTTTTGGTGCACGAGCCGAGAGACCGCGAGGAACCCCGATGTCCGACAAGTCTGGCCAGCAGGCCAATGGCCAACCCAATCTACGCGAGGGGCTGTTGCAGGAGCTCCAAGCCGTCTCCGCGGAGCTGGTCGCGCTATTCGATACCATTCCCGGTCAACTGGGAATCTTGCGCCGGCAGCTCGCCAAGCCGCCCGCCATAGCCTGGGACGCCGCCGTTCAAGACTACTCCGATTGGCTGGATAGCCTGCGGCCCACGCCGTGGCGGGACGATGCCCGCGCGGCACTCACTGCGTTGGCAGCGCCTGAGCCGACGCCGGATAAGACACCGGCCGTAGACGAGGCGCAGGAAATCGCCGGAAGGCTCAAGGCTGCGCGGCGTCGGCTACAAGGCCCGGTTCAGTTCGGCGACGCCGCATCGCAGAGAATCGACCATGCGCTCAGCGCGATAACGCGCGCCGGCAACGAAACCGGCATCGCCCATGCTGCAACCGACACGGTGGCCGCCCGGCTCGTGGCGGGCTTAGCCAGCGATCTCAGCGAGGCGGTGTCCGAGATTGATTTCGCCCTTGCCGATTTGAAGGAGGACTTGGACAAGGTCCAGGCGATGGCGGCTGCGGGCGATGCGCCGGCTGCGGCGCTTGGCCTAGACGCGTTGGATCCCGGCTCGGCGGACGGGCTGAGCGATGCGGACCGCGAGCAAGGCAGCAGCGTCTACAGCGCTGTCAGACTGCACTGCATAGTCGCCAGCGTCCCGATCCTTGGGGAAGTCGACCCTGTCGGCTGCGTCAAAGCGCAGGAGAAGGTTGAATCGATCGGGGAAGT
This sequence comes from Pseudomonadota bacterium, assembly GCA_039513195.1. Taxonomy (GTDB): domain Bacteria; phylum Pseudomonadota; class Alphaproteobacteria; order Rhodobacterales; family Rhodobacteraceae; genus Thermohalobaculum. The sequence goes on from JBCCRM010000017.1 coordinate 65,917, forward strand.
CACCTGCGATGCCATTCGGCGGTTGGCCGGGTCGCTGCAAACCATCTCCACCTCGCTGCGCAGCCTAATCGACCCTGCGATCAGCAAGGTTGAACTGGCGGCCGTCGACCTGACCTGGCTCGAGAAACTCTACACGATGGAGGATGAGCGCAGGCTGCACGCCTCGGCCTTCCAGCCGGTGCCGGGCGAGGTTGACGCGATGGCAGAAGACCGCTCGGTCGAGCCGGAGGAGGTAGATCCGCGCCTGCAAGCGCCGATGCCGGAGGAGCGGCCCCAGTCCTATCTCGACCGGGTCTCCGCCGTCCGTGACCGGGTCAGGGCTCAACTGGTTGATCCCAATGCGGATCTCGTCCTGCGGGTCTGCTCGGGCATCATCATCGTCTCGGCGCTTGGGGTCTTCGGGACCACTCTCATGATCGCCGATGGCCATGCGGATGGCTCGCCGCAGTCGGGCGACGGGCTTTGGCTTCTCCTCGCCCTGTTGGCAGAGCTCTGCCTCATGGTCCTGGTGGTCCGGGCGATCGCAAAGCCGACCTTGCAGCGTTTGCGCGACGCGCGCGACGAGATGGAGCGGATGGCGCTTTGCGATGCGCTCACCGAACTCTACAATCGCCGCGGCCTGCAACACTACCTCACCGAGGCCTTGGCGCCGACCGCCTCCGGCTATCCCGGCGAGGTGGCCGTGATGCATATCGATTTGGACCATTTCAAGAGCGTGAACGACACCCTTGGCCATGACGCCGGCGACCACGTTCTCAAGATTACCGCCGAACGCATGACCAAAGTGATCCGCGACCGCGGCCGTGTCTGCCGGGTCGGCGGCGACGAGTTCTGCGTTGCGATGCCGGGTCTCACCGACATTGCCCTAACGGCCGAGATTGCCGGCGAAATCGTCCAAGACTGCCGGCAGACCATCGAGTTCGAGGGTAAGCCCTGCCAGATCGGAACCTCGATCGGCATCGCCTATGGCGGCGGGCCGGCAAACACCTCGGAGCCGAATCAACTGCTGACCAATGCCGATTTGGCTGTCTTCGTTTCCAAAGCTGGCGGCCGCGGTCGCTTCACCTTCTTCGACGGTGGATTGCGCACCGAGATGGAGGCCGAGATAAGGGTTCTGGACCGCCTCCGCGCGGCCCTCGACGCCGAACAGATGCAGCCTTGGTTCCAACCGGTGATGGATACCGACGGCAGCCGGATCCTCTCGGCCGAGGCGCTTCTGCGCTGCCCTGAGGTCGATGGCAGCTATGTCGACCCCGAAAATCTTATTGTCGTGGCAGAAAAGAACAATCTACTCGACCGCGTCAACGAGGTCATGATCGCGACGACCCTGAAGACCATGGCGGAGTGGCGCAAAAAGGGTGTCCCGGTGCCGCGCATCACCCTCAATCTGACCGGACCGGAGGTGAAGGCGCACGGCTTCGTCGACCGACTGAAATTGCATTTGGACGCCCTGGATCTGCATCCCAACATGATCGGGGTAGAGGTGGCCGAGAATGTGTGCAACGAGCGCGGCGCGGAGCTCGCGATCAAATCGCTGCATGATCTCCGCGCGCTGGGGGTTGAAGTAACGGTCGACGATTTCGGCCGCGACCAGGCCTCGCTGAGCAATCTCACTCAAATGAAGGCCGCGGCGGTTAAGATCGATCAGAACATCGTGAGCCAGCTCGGCCAGAATGCGGAAAGCGCCGCGCTTTTGTCCGGGCTGGTGGCGCTCGCCCGATCCATGAACCTCAAGGTGATCGCCGCGGGCGTCGAGGGGAGGGAGCAGCTGCGCGCACTGCAGGCTATCGATTGCGATGGTCTGCAGGGGTTTGCCGTCGCTCGGCCGATGCCGTCCGAGAGCTTTGCGGAATGGCTTGAGCTGAATGGTGGCTTCGAGGACGACGGCCAGAACACCGGCCGCGCGGCCGGCTGAGCGGCCGGGCGCCAAGGCTGCGGCATGGCCGTCCTTGCGCGCGGCCGCTATCTCGCTATCACGCTCCCAGACGCGAATGCGGCAACAGGGGGCGGACCATGGATGGCAACGACACGACCGCCGGCGAAATGACGGCCGAGAAAGCCGAGGCCTCGGCCTGGTTTGTAGTCCTGCGCGACCGAATCTGCGCGGCGTTCGAAGGGATCGAGGACGCCCAGGATTGGGGCCCCTATGCCGACCTCCCCGCCGGCCACTTCGAGCGCAAGGAGACCAGGCGCGGCACCGGCGGCGAGGATGGCGGGGGCGGGGTGATGTCGGTGATGCGCGGCGGCCGGGTGTTCGAGAAGGTGGGCGTCAACGTCTCGACGGTCTATGGCCTTTTGGAGGAGCGGGCGCAGCGCTCTCTCACCGCGCGCCACGAGATCCCGGGCCTCGCCGACGATCCGCGCTTTTGGGCCTCCGGCATCTCGCTCGTCGCCCATATGCGCTCGCCGAAGACGCCGGCCGTCCATATGAACACCCGGATGTTCTGGACCTCCGGCGCCTGGTGGTTCGGCGGCGGGTCCGATCTCAATCCGATGGTCGAGATCGCCGAGGACACCGCCCATTTCCACAGCGCGCTGCAGGCCGCCTGCGACGCGCATGACCCAGCCTACTACCCAAGATTCAAGGCCTGGGCGGACGATTACTTCATGATCCGCCATTGGGGTGAAGCGCGGGGCGTCGGCGGCATCTTCTACGATGATCTCTGCACCGGCGATTGGACGACCGATTTCGCCTTCACCCAGGATGTTGGCCGAGCCTTCCTCGACGCCTTCGTGCCGCTTACAGAGAAACGCATGCGCGAACCCTGGACCGAGGACGACCGCGCCTGGCAGCTGATCAAGCGCGGCCGGTATGCGGAGTTCAACCTGGTTTATGACCGCGGCACAAAATTCGGCCTGGAAACCGGCCACAACCCCGAGGCGGTGCTGATGAGCCTGCCACCGGTCGCAACCTGGCCGTGAAGCCGCGGTGCCTCTGGTCTGCAGCTTTGGCAGTCTAGGCATGCCTAGGGCTGCCGCTGATGGCATCGGCCCAGAGCTTGGCGACCCAGGCCGACTGCACGGTGAAGGATGCCGATATCCATGTCGCAACGCGGGCGATTGTCGCAAATGAGGATTTGCTGTCCGCGGCGGACGAAATTGCCAACGGCATCGGCGGGCTGCGCGGGGCGATCGCAAGCGCGAACGCCGTAGCCGTGGAAATCGGTAGACGCGTGCCGTCGCGCAGGCACTGGGAAACGGTGCAGCAGGGAGCCTATGCGTGGCGGTCGCGACCGGGCCGGGCGGCCTACGCGGTCATCGATAGCCCGGTAACGGGCTGAATCGAAGCCCGCGCAGCCGCCTTCGCCGTGACGCCCTCGGACTTTCCGATGCTGTCATCCCAAGGCCTGCTGCGACTGCTTATGGCTGACCCTTGCGAAGACTTCGCTAGGGGCGTCTATCCGACCCGAGACTTCCGCACTCGGATCCTCCGGGAGATTGCGGGGGCGCAGAATGACCTCCGGGCCCATAGCCGCGAAGCAATCGCTCTCGCTGCCGCAGGGCACTGTGGCGAAAGCTACTACCCTAACGTTGCCCCGGAATGCGGGGTCAGTCGGATTGCAATGTATCTGTCCGGTCAGATCGGGGTTGGGATGGTCGCCGAACAACGGTGGCTTCAGGCGTTGTCTGATGTAGTGAAATCAGACCGACTGTAAAGCGCGGTCGATGGACGGTTGCTCGACCAGCGCAATGCCCGGTTTCTGGACCGGGCACCGCCGACGGCGGCGACACCGAGGGAGAGCGCAATGGGCACAATTTCTGGGCAGCGGGCCCTGGTTACCGGGGCGTCGGCAGGGATCGGGGCTGCGGTCGTGCGCGCCTTGGCGGCAGAGGGTGCGGAGGTCCACGCACTCGCCCGGCGGGCGGATCGGCTGAACGCCCTGGCGGCGGCAACCGGGGCGGTACCGCATGCGACCGATATGCGGGACTTGTCGGCGCTCGAGCGCGTCGTCGCCGCCTCCCGACCCGCCATCCTGGTCAATAATGCTGGTCTCGGCGCCGGGATCGCGGGGCTCGCCACGGCCTCAGCTGCGGAGATCGAAGAGACCATCGCCACCAATGTCGCAGCTCTGCTGCAGATCACGCGGCTTGCCTGGCCGCATCTGACCGCGGCGCGCGGGCATATCGTCAATCTCGGCTCCGTCGCCGGGCTCTACCCGATCAATTCGGCGGTCTATGGCGGCTCGAAAGGCGCGGTGCGACGGATCAGCCAGAACTTGAGGATCGAGCTGCGCGGTACAGGGGTGCGCGTGACCGAGATTTGCCCGGGCCGGGTTAGCACGGAATTCTACGATGCCTCGGTCAAGGATGCGGCAATGCGCGAGAAACTGAAGACCACCGGTATCTCGGAGCTGACGGCGGCGGAGGTGGCGGATGCGATCCTCTATGCGCTCACGGCGCCGCGGCATGTCAACATCTCGACCATCGAGATCCAACCGGTCGAGCAGACCTATGGCGGCGCGTTCTTCGACCCTCTCGTTTGGGAGGAGTAGAGAGCGTTGGTCGGAGGGTGGGCCAGAGGAACGCTTCGGTCCTGCTCCCGTCCGGGTGTTGGCCCGGGCGGCGCCCCACCGGCCCAGTCGGCGGGCGCTACCTCGCAGCCCCAGCAACAACGGCGCCTGGTCAAGCCAAAACTCACACGGTGCAGAAAGCTTCCTTCAAGGCCATCTCGCCGCGTGGCGAAAATCGAATGACCCTGCTGCCGCTCTCCCGCCTTGCCCAACCGAGGCCGAACATCCGGGCCAGCAGAGCCGCGCCGAGGCCGCCGGCGAGATGGCTGCGCCGCGCGCTCCAATCGAGGCAAGTGCGGCAGGTCGGCCGCCGTGCGTTTTGGATGCGGTCGATATCGAGACCGAAATCGGAGAGAGCAGCGCGGCCGGTGGCGGTAATTTTCAGATCTTCCCCACCGCCGCTCAACCAATCGCGGGCAAGCAGACCGTCGCAGAGCGCGACCCCCAGCTCGCCTGCCAAATGGTCGTAGCAGATGCGGGCACGGCGCAGCGCAGGGTCCTTGGGCCCAGGCCGGGTGCGGGTCGGTCTGTGCGCGGCGGCGAGGCCCATCAAAGCCTCCAAGGCCGCCGCGACCTCCGGCCCCGCGAGGCCGAAGTAGCGGTGCCGCCCCTGCTTTGAGGGCAGGACCAACCCGCCCTCCGCCATGCGGGTCAGATGCGCGCTGGCCGTCGGCAGGCCGACCCCGGCCTCCGCCGCCAGCTCGCTCGCCGTCAGCGCCCGGCCGTCCATCAGCGCGCTGAGCATGTTGGCGCGTGCCGGGTCGCCGATCAGGGCGGCGGCGCGGGCAATATCGGGACCGTCTCTCATAGTTCGATGCTGAGCGAAGTATTTCGGGGCGTCAAGGCGCTATCCCTGGCGCCCTCGCAGCCTGACAAAGAGAGAGAGCCGCCATGGCCGTGACTTGCTTCATCCGTTATCGCATCGACATGCATCGCGCCGATGCCTTCGCCGAATATGCCCAGATCTGGGGCCAAGTGATCCCCCGCTGCGGCGCCGATCTGATCGGCTACTTCGCGCCGCATGAGGGCTCGGCGAGCACCGCCTACGGCGTCTATACTGTCGAGAGCTTGGCGGCCTACGAGGCCTATCGCACCCGCTTGCTCGGCGACCCTGACGGGCGGGCTAACTTTGACTTCGCCGCGCGCGAAAGGTTTATCCTGGAGGAGGAGCGTATCTTTCTGACGCTCGCGTCGGCGCCCCATGGAGGGAGGATTGGATGATCGCAATCATCTTCGAGGTGGAACCGGCGGAGGGTGCGATGGAGACCTATATGGCCCATGCCGCGCGGCTGAAGCCGGAACTGTCGAAGATCGACGGCTTTATCTCGGTGGAACGTTTCGAAAGCCTGACCACGCCGGGCAAGCTCGTCTCGCTCAGCTTTTGGCGCGACGAGGCGGCAGTGGAGCGGTGGCGGACCCATGCCGGGCATCGCTGCAGCCAGCGCGCCGGGCGGGAGGGAATCTTTGCCGGCTATCGCCTGCGGGTCGCCGGGGTGATCCGGGACTACGGCCTGGAGGACCGTGTCGAGGCGCCGGACGACAGCCTTGAAGTGCTCTGACGCCATTGCTCAGGAGTCGAATTTTACGGAATCGCGGGCGTGCCGCCCGCGATAGGTCAATGCCTGGGCACGGGCCGGCCTGTGAACAGCCCGGCCCGTGCGGGCGCTCCGCTCCGAGGCGCAAGCGGTCGGGAGAGGTGCAGCGCGATACTGACTGAGAAGGCCGCCCCGGGTCGAATGCCCGGCTTGCGTCGATGGCAAGCCGGGCATTCGCCCGGTCGCGTGCAGCGACTTTTGGTCCGAGCCTAGTGGTCAGGATTGCGGTGGATCAACTTATCTCGGAACGTATATGCGTCGCCAGGGTCTCGACCAACCTCACCGAGGGATTCGGATGTCTCAGTCGATCTCTTAGGGGCGGTCTTTGGGATCAGACCCGCTCGCTGCCGGGGATATAGGCGGCCTGGTGGTTCACGATGCGCCAGCGCCCGTCCTCCCGGACGAAGGCGTTGGAGGCCATCAACTCCACATGCCCGAGATCTTCGCGGCACAGCACCAGTGCCGAGGCGCCGGTCACGATCGCCTGCGGCTCAACCGGCGTGATCATCGGCGGCTGATGCACGGTCAGGACGACGCGCCAGCTTTCCATCACCTCGGCCCTACCATTCAGAGACGGGCCGTTCGGATGGGTGCAGCTTACCGGCCGCTCATGCGACCAGAGCAAATCCATCGCCGCCAGATCCCCGTCGCGCATCGCGCGATAGAAGGCATCGTTGCAGGCGAGGACGGCGGCGGCTTCGGTCATGATAGGGCCCAGTCGCTGACGGCAAGGCACCTAGCATGACCCGGCAGCCCTGCCTTGAACAAGCCTTGACAGGGAGGAATCTGCGCATGCGTCAGACAAGCTCGAGCTTTGCTACCCCGAGCGGAACGGAGAATTGCTGGCACCAGATCCAGACCTCATTGTAATTCCCGATATTGAGGCCGGATTTCAGCGCATAGACCTGCTGCCCGGTTAGGCTGGCGAGCGGGGCCAGGATCGCCTCCTCGCGGAAGCCGTCGGCTCCCAGGGCCACTTTCGGGTCCGGCGCGCCGTCATGGAAGAAGTCTTCACCGAGCTCGATTAGCCACTGACCTTCGGACCGCGCGACCCGGGCAGTGCCGCGGGTTTCATGGTTCGAGGCACCGGTGAACTGCCCGACCGCGGTGATCCTTGCATCCTTGGCCAGGGCCGGCGCAGCAGCTGCAGGGGCACTTGCAGGGGTCGAAGCGGCGGGCGCGCAAGCGGCGAGGAGGCCGAGGCCGGTCATGGAGAGTGCGGCACGGCGGGTGAAGCTGGCAGGCATGGTGTGCTCCGGTTATCGCTAGACCAACAGAGAGTGGGCAAGCCGGGCGCCCAGCACCAGCCGTATCGCGTCGCAGTAACGCAGAATTGGGTCCGCGTGTGCGGGCCTTGATATCGGATTGCGGTCAGCGATTGTCGGGGGATGGCACAGTATGCGGTGATCGGCTGGGGGTCGCTGATTTGGGATCTCGACGATTTGGCACCCAACGTCGCCGGCCCCTGGCGCATGGCGGCAGGGCCACGCCTGCCGGTCGAGTTCGCGCGCGTAAGCCGGAAGCGCCGCGGCGCCCTGGCATTGTGTCTGGAGGAACGGATCGGCGCGCCCTGCGCGACCCATGTGATCGCCTCGCGCCGGGATGGGATTGGCGATGCCGCCGCCGATCTCGCGGCGCGCGAACGCAGCCCGGAGGAGTGGATCGGTGCGGTCTGCCTCGCTTCGGGCCACCGCCACGGTAGCCGTCCGGCGGTGATCGACAGCGTTGCCGCCTGGTGCCGCGATACCGGCTGGGCCGGAGCCGTCTGGACCGATCTCCCCGAGAATTTCGCGGCCGAGACCGGCGCGCCCTTCACCCTCGATCGGGCGGTTGCCTATCTGCGCACGCTTCGCGGCGACGGCCTGGCCGAGGCGGTACGCTATATCGAGGAAGCGCCGCTCGAGACGGCGACGCCGCTGCGCACCCGTTTGGGCGCCGATCCCTGGTGGCAGGGGCTGGCTCTGGCGCGCCCGCGTTAGCGTAAGTTAGGTCTCGATCACCAGCCATATGGCCGACACCGCGAGCAGTAGCGCCATGGCGATGTTAAAGGCGCGCAGCCGCCAGCCGGTGCCGAGCAGCGCGCTCATCATCGCACCGAAGCCAGACCAGGCCTGTGAGGAGGTGATCCCCGCCACCGTGAACACCGCCGCGGCGAGGCCGGCCTCGAGCATCGGCGTCTCGCCCGACACAAAGGTGGCGGCCAGGCCGATCGCCATCACCCAGGCCTTCGGGTTGACCCATTGGAAGGCGGACGCCTCTAGAAAGCTCAACGGGCGGGACCGACCCTCGACCCGCGCGGGGTCCGCCGAGGCGATCCGCCAGGCGAGCCACAGCATGACCGCGAAGCCCAGCCATGCGAGACCGGTACGAAAGGCCGGATAGGTCTGGAACACCTCGCCGAGGCCGAGTGCGATCAGAAACGCCATGACGGGAAAGCCGAGCGCCACGCCGAAGGCATGGGGCAAAGTCGCCCGCCAGCCGAAGGTCGCCCCGGAGGCCGCGAGCATCGCATTGTTCGGCCCTGGCGTCCAAGTTGCGGCGAAGGCGAAAGCGGCCAGAGCTGCCAATGTCGAGAGATCCATCCGCTGCCTCCTCCCCAGTCTTTTTGTCGTAAGCAGTTATGTCAGTGGATATGACCTTTTCTTTTGGCCTTTTGCAAGAGCGCCGCTTTGTCCAGCGAGAACCCGCTGGCGATCCAGGCCTCCTCCGCCCGGCCGAGGGCCGCGCCCATTTCAGGCCCCGGCTCGATCCCCGCAGAGGAGAGATCGCGGGCGGTGAGTGGCAGGCGCGCTGCCGCTGCCCGCTCGATCCGCAGGGCGACCTCGTCCCACTCCGCATGGGGACCCTGGGTCAGGGCATGGGCCCGCGCGATGCGCAGACCGTGGTGATAGGCCGCCTCCTCGACCGGTGCATCCATGGCGCCGAGGGCGAGCAGCGTGTCGAGCGCGCGGTGATCCAAGCGGGAGAGGCGAAGTGCATCGCCCGCTGCCTTCGGACGCATCGCGGCGAGCCTGCCGATCCAATCGGGGTCGGTGCCAGCCGCATATTCTGCCGCCAAATAGCCGGTTAGGCGCACCGTATCGGCCCCCGGCAATGCCGCGGCCAAAACGCCGCTGTCCGCCATCGCGGCAATGGAAGGACCGGGGTCGGGGGCCGAGAGGAGCTTTCGTATCTCCACCCCCACACGCTCCCGGGCCAGGCGGGTCAGGCCATCGACCATCGCGGTGCAGGCGGCCAGGCCCGCTGGGTCAATAGCCCCCTCTCCATACCAGGCGTAGAATCGGAAAAACCGCAGGATGCGCAGGTAGTCCTCGGCGATCCGCCGCTCGGCATCGCCGATAAATCGCACCCGCCTGGTAGCTAGATCCGGCAGCCCGCCCAGAGGGTCGCAAACTGCGCCCGCGCCATCGGCGTAGAGCGCGTTGATAGTGAAGTCGCGCCGGGCCGCGTCCTCTGCCATCTCCGTCGAAAAGCGGACCACTGCATGGCGGCCGTCGGTTTCCAAATCGGCGCGGAAGGTGGTTACCTCGAAGCCCTGGCCCTCGCAAACCGCAGTAACCGTGCCATGGTCGATGCCGGTTGGAACGACCTTCAGCCCCGCCTGCTGCAGGCGGCGAGTGGTCTCCTCCGGCCGCAAGGGTGTGGCAAGGTCGATATCCCCGGGCGAGAGTCCCATCAGCGCATTCCGGACACAACCGCCCACATACCAGGCGTCGCCAAGCGCCGCCATGACCGCGCGATTGGCCGGCGCCGCCAACCACTCCGCCTCGATCCGGGTCATGCTGCGCCAGGGGTCTCCACCGGCTGGGCCGGTCTCGCGATGCCGAGTGTCCGGGCGCTGCGGAGCCGGTCTGACAGCCCCTTTAGCATTCCCGCGGTTGCGCCCCAAATATAGTAGCCGCCCCAAGGCATCGCGTAGAACTGTCGGCTTGCGCCCTTCCACTCCCGCGAAGCGCGGACCCGGTTCGCTGGGTCCATCAGAAAAGCCAGCGGCGGCTCGAACACCTCCGCCACTTCGCCGGGATCGGGAACCGGCTGCCATGCCCCGCGGACCACGCCCACGAACGGCCGGATCTCATAGCCGGTCGACGTCCGATAGCTATCGAGGGCGCCCAAAATCTCCACCTGCCTGGGCGCGAGGCCGACCTCCTCCTCCGCCTCCCGCAGGGCAGCGGCCAGTGGGGAAGGATCCTCCGCCGCGACCTTGCCGCCGGGAAAGCTGATCTGTCCCGCGTGGTCGCGCAAATGCGCCGCTCGCCGGGTCAACACCACCGAGAGGCCGGCCGGCCCCTCGCGCAGCGCGCACAGCACCGCAGCCAGGCGCCGCGGCCTGTCCGGCACGATCCGATGGGACGGGTTCAAATCATCGTCCGACCGCGCGGCCCCCGGCGGAAGGGCCAGCGCCGCCGCGACATCCTCTCGCGTATAGGTCATACCGGGAACATGGCGCGAAGACCGGGCCGCGGCAAGCACCGATCTCCGTCCAATTGCGCCGGTTCTCACCGATCCGTGACCGCGTCTTGCCGCAGTGCAGCGAAAAGGAGATCTTCGCGACGTAAAGGCAGCGGGACGGATCGATGACCACCAACGCGAACCCCCAGACCGACAGGCCCCGTGTGGTGATCATCGGCGCCGGTTTCGCGGGGATCACCGCGGCAAAGCGGCTGCGGCGCGTGCCAGTGGACATCACGCTGATCGACAAGCGCAATCACCACCTGTTCCAACCGCTTCTCTACCAGGTTGCGACCGCTGGACTGAACCCCTCCGACATCGCCTGGCCGATCCGGAACATCTTCGCCCGGCAGCGCAATGTCAGGGTCGTCCTCGGCGATGTCCAAGCGGTCGACAGGCAGGCCCGCGCGGTGGTCACCGGCTCGGCCCGCTACCGCTACGACCGCTTGATCGTCGCCACCGGCTCGCGTCACAGCTATTTCGGCCAGGATGCGTGGGAGCCCTATGCCCCCGGCCTGAAACGGATCATCGATGCGGTTGAGATCCGCAAACGCGTCCTCCTGGCCTTCGAGAGGGCCGAGACGGCGGTAGATCCCGAGGAGCGACGCCGCCAGCTCACCTTCCTCGTCGTCGGCGGCGGGCCGACCGGGGTCGAAATGGCCGGCTCGATCGCCGAGCTCGCCTCACACGCGCTCGCTCGCGACTTTCGGGCCATTGACGCTGCCTCCGCCCGTATTGTTCTGGCCGAGGCAGGGGACCGACTGCTTCGCGCCTTCCCGACCTCGCTCTCCGACTACGCGCAACGGGCTTTGGAGAGCTTGGGCGTCGAGGTTGTCCTCGGCGAGCGGGTTTCCATCGACGGCACCCGCGGCGCCACTTTGGGGTCAGAACCGCTACCATGCGCCACCATGATCTGGGCCGCCGGCGTCCATATTCCCCGCGTGGCCAAATGGTTCGGGGTAGAGGCCTCGCGCTCCGGCCAAGTCCCGGTCGGACCGGACCTGACCCTGGCCGACGATCCCAATGTGTTCATCGCTGGGGACGCGGCCAAGGTGCCATGGGACGGGGGCGAGGTCCCGGGCATTGCGCCCGCGGCCAAGCAAATGGGGCGCTATGCGGCCGAGGTGATCGCGGCCCGCGCTGCAGGCGGTCCTGCTCCGGCGCCATTCCGCTACAGCCATGCGGGCAATCTGGCGACCATCGGTCGGCATTCGGCGGTGGTTGATTTCGGCCGCGTGAAGCTGAAGGGCGGCCTTGCTTGGTGGCTCTGGGGCGTGGCGCATATCTATTTCCTGATCGGCGTGCGCGCCCCGATGCTGGTCGCACTGCAGTGGTTCTGGAGCTACCTCACCTATGGCAAAGGCGCCCGGCTGATCACCGGTGCCGTGCCTATGTTCGGCAGTGCCCACGATCCGGAAGCCGAAGCGACCCCTGCACCACCGGCGAGCGCGACACCGGCGCCTTCGATTTCCAAGGCAGCGCTTTCTAAAGTTGAGCGATGACCCCCCAGTTGGCAAAGACAAGACTCTCCGTCTCGGGGCTCAACAATCGGGGTATCAGTGCTTGCGGCGTCGAGAGTTGACCAACCGCAGAGGAAACAGGCAGATCGATGAGGGATCGGAGGCAGTTTCGGCCTGCGATTTGAAGCGTTCTTGGTCGCCGTTTCTCAGGAGGTACTGGTCTGGAGGGCCGCTTCGCGTCGGTCTCTGGCGCAGCAGTATCCACTGGGGAAGCTGCCCGTAAGGTGTTGAATCGCGGACTATAACGCCGGAATAGCGTGGCACTTGAGCCAAAAAAACGAAAACGCAACACCGTCAAAGATTCGCCAGCTTTTCAATTCCGGCGTGATTCGGTAGGATGTCGTTAACAAACAATTCATAACAAGGCTGAGCTCAATTGGGCTCGGAGGGATACGGGCATGACGTCTTCAATACATGCTGGCTTGGTTGGCCGGCTCTCCTGCGCCGCGAGCATTGCGTTAGCGATTTGCTTGGGTGCCTGTGCAGAAATCGAACTAGGGGCGGAGGCGATCAAATCCGTACAGCGCAATGCTGTATCGGCCAGTCAGGTCGCTCAGGCCAGGGGTCTTAGCGGACCGATAGACCCGGCTATGGCGGAAGCGCCGGAACGGTTCAAGGCGAGCGGCGTTGCCCGCTGGGACGGGCGCGGGACCTTGCGGGGGATCTGGGTTGCCCATCCGCAGGCCGGCAACGCGCAGCGGGTGCGGATCATCAACCCGTCGACGGGGCGGGCTGCCGATGGGGCGCTGTTTAGACGCGACCAACGCGTGGACGGACCTGACGTCCTGATTTCGTCCGAGGCTGCCGAGGCGATCGGTTTCGCCGAAGGGGAAGCGGCAGAAGTCGTGATCGTTGGTCTGAAGCCGGCCGAGGTACTCGCCGACGCAAGCCCTGCGGGTATCCCCCTGCGACCCGGTGAAAATGCTGTGCAGGTGGCGGAGACTGCAGCGCTCGCGCCGCCGGAGGGCGGCACAGCAGCCAAGACGCAACTCGCCGAGGCCGCGCCGCAGATCCAGGCAGGGCGGCCGGAGCAGTTTGCGCAGGATCAGATCGGCGACAGCGCACCGGAGCCACGCGACCCGGTCGAGCCGAGTGATCTCGCCGTGGCCCCGCAAGAGACCGAGGCGAATGACCAGGCACCGGCGACGATTGGTCCAGGCGCCGTCGCTGCAGCGTTCGGTTCTGCAACCTACGCCACCGTCCGCGAGGGGCGGCCGACAAAGCGCCAGGACAGCCGCGTTGCGCGGGCCGAGCCGCGCAGGACACTCGTCGGGGTGACGCCCGAGGCGCAGCGCTTGGCTGCACGCACCGGGCCGATCATAGACGGCCAGCGATACATCCAAACGGGCGTGTTCCGCGACATCAACAATGCGACCAGGCAGGTAGAAAGCCTACGCGCGTCGGGGCTGCCGGCCGAGGGGCTTTCCATGTTCACGAATGACGGACGGCGTCTCACAAGGGTGGTGGCCGGGCCTTTCGACACCTATCTCCTTCGCAATCGGGCCTTGAGCAGACTGCACAGAATGGGTCTTACCGACGCCATCATAACCAGGCTCTGATCCGGCACCGGGCGCGAGTGGCGCCGCTTTGGGAGAGACACAGCCAATGCATGCCTTGGCCCGAATCCTGATCTGCGGTGTCGGGATTCTCCTGGCAGCACCCATCGCCGCCGAGACCCAATCGACGCCGGCGCGCGCAGCAATTCTGGTTGATCTCAGCAGCGGTGCGGTGCTGCTGGAAAAGAATGCCGACCAGCCCCGTCCGCCTGCCTCCATGTCGAAGCTGATGACGCTCTTCATGGTGTTCGAGGCGCTGGAGGCGGGCCGCATCTCGCTCACCGATGAGTTCCGGATCTCGGAGCGGGCCTCCCGGATGGGCGGCTCTCGCATGTTCATTCGGATCGGCGAGGTCATCTCGGTCGAGAACCTGCTGCGCGGCGTCGTGATACAATCGGGCAACGACGCGGCGGTCGCCCTTGCCGAGGCGCTTTCGGGCACCGAGGAGGCCTTCGCCGACCTGATGAACCAGCGGGCGGCAGATCTTGGGCTCACGAATTCGCATTTTGCCAACGCGACGGGCTGGCCGGACCCCGAGCAATTTATGTCGATGCGTGACCTCGCGCGCTTGGCGGAAGCGATCGTGACCCGGTTTCCGGAGAACTATAAGCGCTTTTCACAGACCGAGTTCACCTGGTCGGACATCACGCAGAAGAACCGCAACCCGCTCCTCTATCTCGGCATGGGTGCGGATGGTCTGAAGACGGGTCACACGGAGGAAGCGGGCTACAGCCTGACGGCGTCGGCAAAACGCGGCGATCGTCGGGTCGTGCTGGTCGTCTCGGGCCTCGAGAGCAGCCGCGCGCGGCGCCAGGAGGCCGAGCGGTTGATCAATTGGGCCTTCCGGGCGTTCGATACCCGCACCTTGTTCGAGGCCGGCGAACGGGTCGCCGATGCAGACGTCTGGATCGGTTCTGAGGAGAGCGTCGTTCTGGTGCCTGAGCGCGATGTGATCTTGACGGCGCCCTATGGAATGATCGAGCAGGCGTCAGTCGAGATCAAGTATCGCGGACCGATCGAGGCGCCGATTGCCCAGGGCGATGAGATCGGGCAGGTTGAAATCAGCGTGCCTGAGATGCCGATGCAGACCGTGCCGCTGGTCGCGGCAGAGGCGGTGGATCGCGGCGGGCTGCTCTCGCGGCTGAAAGCTGCGGCGCAGCTCCTCCAAAATCGGGTTCTCTCCCTGGTCGACGGCTGAGGCGCCGTGCCGCACGGCCTCTTCATCACACTCGACGGGATCGACGGGACCGGCAAGTCAACTCAGGCAGAGCGGCTTGCAACCCGCCTCCTAGAAACCGACAAGAGGCCCGTCGTGCTGACCCGTGAACCCGGTGGATCGGCGGGGGCAGAGGCAATTCGCCAACTACTGGTCACCGGTGAGCCCGGACGATGGTCCCCAATCACCGAGGCGCTGCTGTTCACCGCCGCCCGCCGCGACCATGTCGAACGGATCATTCAGCCGGCCCTCGGCCGGGGCGAGATCGTCATCTGCGATCGGTTTATCGATTCGACCCGGGCCTATCAGGGTGTGCACGACACCGTCGAGGCAGAGCTCGTAGACGGTCTGCATCGGCTCTCCATCGGTCTTGAGCCCGATCTGACACTGATCCTCGATCTTTCCGCAGAGATCGCGCTCTCGCGGACTGGCACCCGACAGAGCCCAGAAGACCGCTTCGAAAAGAAGGGTCTGGCGTTCCAATCGGCGCTGCGGCAGCGTTTCCTGGACATCGCGAAGGCCGCGCCGGAACGGTGCCGCGTCGTCGATGCGCTGGGATCACAGGCGACTGTGGCGGAAAGGGTTTGGGCGGCGGCAGCACCGGTGTTAGCCAGTCGGGATGAGCGAGACGGAGGCCCCTGAACCGGACCGCGTGCCCGGCGCACCGCATCCCCGCGAGACGCTGGGTCTCTTCGGGCAAGGGCAGGCAGTCTCGCGTTTCGAGGCAGCCTTTCTTTCCGGTCGCCTGCATCACGCGTGGCTTTTTCGGGGGCCGCGGGGTGTCGGCAAGGCGACGCTCGCCTATCGCATCGCGCGTCGCTTGATTGCGATGGACGCACCGGGCGAAGGCCAACCTGGCAACGCTTCGCTCCTCGAGCAGCCTCCCAATTGCCTGGTGCTCCGCCGGATCCAAGCGGGTTCAGAGCCGAACCTCTTTGTGCTCCGCCGGCAAGTGAACCCGAGCACAGGACGCCTGCGCACCCAGATTTCGGTCGAGGACGTCCGTCGGCTCAAAGCCACCCTTTCTCTATCCGCGCCCGATGGTGGCTGGCGCGTCGTCCTCGTCGATGCCGCCGACGAGCTCAATCCCGCCGCCGCAAATGCGCTTCTCAAGATCCTTGAGGAGCCACCACTGCGTACGGTCTGGCTCTTGATCAGCCATATGGCCGCCGCGCTCTTGCCGACGATCCGGTCCCGCTGCCTGACGCTCGACCTCGCCCCACTGGCCGCGCCGGAACTGGCCAAGGCGCTTGCCGGCGTGGGCCAAGAGATTGCGGCTGCGGATACAGATCCGATGGCTGCTCTCGCTGCTGGGTCGGTGGGGAACGCCCTTGTCCTTGCCGCTGGCGGGGGGCTGGCGCTCTACGGTGATGTGATCGGGGCTCTGACGGCTTCTCCGGACGCCGCGCGTAGGACGCAAATCGCGCTCGCCAACCGCGTCGCTGCCCGCGGCGCGGAGCAGTCTTACGCGCTCGCCATAACCTTGATTTCGACACTGCTGGCACGGATGGCACGGCATGGGTCGTTGACCACTTATGGTCCATCGCCGCTAGAGGTCGAGGCTGGTCTGTTCCGGAGGTCTGCGAGCAATCACCGTCAAGCCGTTCTCTGGGCCGAAGCCGCCCTTCGCACCGCCGAGCAAACCCGCCACGCCAGGGCCGTCAATCTTGACCCGTGGCAGACCATCATGGATACCTTCCTCGACCTTGAGGCGACTTTGGCGCGGGCTCGGCGCGCGGCATAGGCGTGCGCGGCGCGGACATATCGCTGTCTGGCCTGGGCAGCCAGTCAGGAGACGAGAATGACCGAGCGGCGCCTGGTCGATAGCCATTGCCATCTCGACTTCCCAGATTTCGACCATGATCGCGACGCGGTGATCGATCGTGCCGCCAGGGCGGGCGTCACCCGGATGGTCACCATTTGCACGCGCCTCGGCGCCGAACCCGCGGTCCGGGCGATTGCCGAGCGTTATGCCGGAGTTTTCTATGCGGCCGGTGTCCATCCGATGCGAGTCGCGGAGGAGCCTGCCATATCGCTCGAGGCGCTGGCCGCGCTGGCACGGCACCCGAAATTCGTCGGTATCGGCGAAACGGGTCTGGATTATCACTACACTCGGGAAACTGCGCGTGCCCAGGCGGAAAGCCTGACTATCCATATCGAGGCTGCCCGCGGCACCGGCCTGCCGCTGATCATCCATGCCCGCGATGCCGACGAGGATATGGCGCGCATTTTGACCGACGAGCACCGGGCGGCGCCTTTCGGTTGCGTGATGCACTGTTTTTCGAGCGGCGCGGCTTTGGCCGAGACGGCGCTGAGCCTGGGTTTCTATCTTTCGATGTCGGGTATCGTGACCTTCAAGAAATCCGACGCGCTGCGCGAGATTTTTGCGGCGGCGCCGCCGGACAGGATCTTGGTGGAGACCGACAGCCCCTATCTCTCACCGCCGCCCCATCGCGGCAAGCGTTGCGAGCCGGGATATGTTGCCTTCACCGCGCAGGTCGGCGCAGCGCTTTACGGTCTCGACGAAGCGACCTTTGCGGCGCAGACCTCAGCGAATTTCGACCGGCTCTTCGCCAAGGCCGCAGCCCATGGCGAAGAGGCCGCCGCCTGATGCGCGACCGCCTTCGGTTCACCGTATTGGGCTGCGGATCGTCCGGCGGGGTGCCGCGCATCGGGCCTGCGGGGCCGAATTGGGGTGCGTGCGACCCGGCAAATCCCCGCAATCGGCGCCGCCGCTGTGCGCTGCTCGCCCAAAGGATCGGGGTGGACGGAGCCACGACCCTGCTGATCGACGCAGGGCCCGATCTCCGCGAACAATTGATCGATGCGGGGGCGGGCCTGCTCGACGCCGTTTTGCTGACCCATGACCATGCCGATCACTGCCATGGGATCGACGATCTTCGAATGGTTTTCTTCAACCGTCGCAGCCGGTTACCGACCTGGATGACCGCCGAGACCGAGGCCGCGATCCGGAGCCGTTTCGGCTATGTCTTCGAAAGTCCCGAGGGCTCGCATTACCCGCCGATCCTGGAACTCCGGCGCATCGAGGGCGCCGTGACGGTAGAGGGCAGCGGTGGGCCGCTCACCGTCGAAAGCTTCGCTGTGCCCCATGGCGACACGACGGCGCTTGGGATCAGGATCGGGCCGGTCGCCTACACGCCGGATATCTCCGAGATGACCGATGCGGCCTGGGAAGCTGTGGCCGAGCTCGACTGTTGGATCCTCGATGCGCTGCGGTACCGGCCGCATGTCAGCCATGCCAATGTGGAAACCGCACTCGCCTGGATCCAACGGGCCGAGCCGGCCCGGGCCTATCTGACCAATCTGCATGTGGATCTCGACCACGATCGGCTCGAGGCAGAGACGCCGCAGCATGTGAGCCCTGCCCATGATGGGCTGGTGATCGAGGTGCCGGCACTGGGCGGAGCCCTTCGGTGAACGCCCTTGCGCCGTTGGTCATCATCGTGCTGCCGGTCTTCTTGGTGGTCGGGGCGGGCTATGCGGCGGTCCGAACCAAGGTGTTCCCCGATGCCGGCCTCGACCATCTGGTCCGCTTCGCCACGAACATCGCCGTGCCGGTCCTGCTTTTCCGGGCGATGTACACGCTCGATCTCGGCGCGGCGCTGCGGCTCGACCATTTGGTGAGCTTCTATGGCACCGCGACCCTCGTCTTCTTTTTGACGATCTTTCTCTCGCGCCGTTTTTGGCGCCGCCGACCGGGCGAGGCCGTCGCGGTCGGGTTTTGCGCATTGTTTTCGAACAGCGTGCTGCTCGGCCTGCCGATCATGGGTCGCGCCTACGGCGAGGGATCGCTGGAGTCGGTCTTCGCGCTTGTCGCGCTGAACGCGCCCTATTGCTATCTCCTCGGTATTCTCACCATGGAGATGCTGCGTCGCGATGGTGCGTCGGTCGGTGTCGCTGTGGCGCGTACTGCCAGAGCGATGTTTCAGAATGCCCTCACGCTGGGGATAGCGGCCGGGGTGGCTCTCAATCTGAGCGGTATCACGCTCCCGGAGCCGTTGATGGCGGCCGTGAGCCTGCTCTCCCAGGCGGCGCTGCCGGTCGCGCTCTTCGGGCTCGGCGGCGTGCTGACCCGCTACTCGATGCGCGCAGAGATCGGGGAGGCGGCGATGGTCTCGGCCGTGAGCCTTTTGCTGCACCCGCTGCTGGCCTGGGGCTATGCGGCGGAACTCTCCGAGATGCCTGTGGGCTTCCTGCAATCCGCCGTGGTCATCGCCGCCATGCCGACCGGCATCAACGGCTATGTGTTTGCGAGCATGTATGGGCGCGCGGTCGGAACGGCGGCCTCCGTCGTGATCCTGTCGACCGCACTGAGCGTGCTGACCATCGCTTTCTGGCTCTCGGTGCTCGGCGCAGGGGGGCTGAGCTAAGGCACCTTCCGGTCAATCTCTATCAGATCGGCGTCGCGAACATGTGCCCGAACAATGTCTTCGAGCGCGAAAACCGATGCAATCATGCCGGAGAGCGCTCTGGGCCGCATGCCCTATGGCTGGGGCGCCGCGTCTGCCGCCCGGCTCGTGGCGCCACCAGCTCCCGCGGCGCGCTTCGGGTTACGTGCTTGTGGAGAGGCCGCGGGCGCGGGGCCGTCCCATCGGCGCCGGTGATGACCCGCCGTCGCGGGCGCCAGCATCGCCACGCGCCGGGCGGTGGTCGCGACGGCCCTGGAAGGATGGCTTGCGACCGCTCACTCCGCCGCTTGACGCAGGGGCGTGGGCGCAGATTTCAGCTCTGCCAGCAGCACTTCCCGCGTTTCTGCCGCCGCCTGGGCATTACGCTCCTTCACATGGCCGAAGCCTCGGATCTCCAGCGGCAGACGGGCGAGTGCAATCGCGGCCTCCGGATGGGTAGCGGTCGCCTCCATCGCGGTCTGCATGTCGCGCTCGTAGGTCGTGATCAGGCGCCTCTCCATACGCCGTTCCGCTGTGTAGCCGAACGGATCGAGGGGCGTGCCGCGCAGAATCTTGCCTTTGGCAAGCAGTTTAAACGCCCGCATCATCCAAGGCCCGAATTCGGTTTTCACCGGCTTGCCCTCCGCATCCCGCCGCCCGAGCAGGGGCGGCGCGAGGTGAAAGGTCACCTTCCCCACTCCGTCGAAATTCTCGGCAAGGGCCTGTTGCAGCGTCTCTGCATGCAGGCGCGCGACCTCGTACTCGTCCTTGTAGGAAAGGAGCTTGAAGTATCCCTCGGCCACGGCTTCGGCAAAACCGTCGGCGCCGCTGGCGTCCTCGGCTGCCTTAGCCTGAGAGACAAGGGCGCGGTACCGGTCGGCGCGGCGCCGGTTTTGGTATCCGACCAGGAAGTCGGCCCGCCGCTCGATTTTGTCGTCCAGGCTCTCCTCGACGATTTCGGCTTCGCCGAGCGCCGCCTGTGCTTGCGCGGCATGTGCCACAGCCCAGCGGCCGACCTCGAAAGCGCGCAGATTGCCCTCGACCCCCGCACCATTGAGCGCGATCGCCCGCCTGATCGCGGCGCCCGAGAGCGGTACCCGGCCCGCCTGCCAAGCCGCGCCGAGCATCAGCACATTGGCGAAAATCGCATCGCCCATCAGCCGCTCGGCCAGCCGGGTCGCGTCGATCATTGTGACCGCATCCGCCCCGACCCGACGCTCTACCGCCAGACGCATCGCCGCCATTGGCAGCGAAAAGCCGGTATTGTGGGTGAACTCGCCCGTTACGATTTCGGCCGTGTTGCAGAGGACCCCGGTCCGCCCGCGCTCCATCGCTTCCATCGCTTTCGGCCCTGCGGTAACCACAAGGTCGCCGCCGATCACCGCATCGGCCTCGCCGACCGCGATCCTGACCGCTTTGATGTCGGCGGGCGAAGGCGCGATCCGGCAGTGAATGGCCACCGCACCGCCCTTTTGCGCAAGGCCGGCCATCTGCATTTCGGACGCGCCCTTGCCCTCCAGATGCGCCGCCATGGACAATAGCGCGCCGACCGTGACAACGCCGGTGCCACCGACCCCGGTGATCAGGATGTTGTAGGGCCGGTCGAGCGCGGGCAGCACCGGCTCCGCCATCTCCGGCAGATCGACCGCTGCCGCGGCCTTCCGCTTGGGCACTGCCCCCTCCACTGTCACAAAGCTGGGACAGAAGCCTTTGAGGCAGGAGAAATCCTTGTTGCAGGCGGACTGGTCGATCTGGCGCTTGCGGCCCAGGGGCGTCTCAAGCGGCAAGATCGCCACGCAGTTCGACTGTGCGCCGCAATCGCCGCAGCCCTCGCAGACGCTGGGATTGATGAAGACACGCGTGTTCGGGTCCGGGAATGTGCCGCGTTTGCGCCGGCGCCGTTTCTCCGCCGCACAGGTCTGGATGTAAAGGATGACCGTCACCCCCCCGATCCCGGCGAGCTCCCGCTGCACCGCCATCAAGTTCTCACGGGGCTGCACTGGCACGGTGTCCGGCAGGTCCGGTCGCTCCTCCTTTTCATCGATCACCGCAACCACGCGCTTCGCGCCGGCTGCAATCACCTCGTTCGCGATTTGCACCGGCGGTAGGCCGCCGTCATGGCTTTGCCCGCCTGTCATCGCGACCGCGTCATTGTAGAGGATCTTAAAGGTGATGTTCGTCCCCGCCGCGATCGCCGCCCGGATCGCCATCAGGCCGGAGTGGTTGTAGGTGCCGTCGCCCAAATTCTGGAACACATGCGGGCGCTGGGAGAACAGGCTTTCACCGACCCAGTTCGCACCCTCGCCGCCCATATGGGTAAAGCCCTCGGTCTCCCGATCCATCCATTGGGCCATGTAGTGGCAGCCGATGCCGGCATAGGCGCGGCTCCCCTCCGGCACTTTGGTCGAGCTGTTATGGGGGCAGCCCGCGCAGAACCAGGGCTTGCGTTGCGCCAGTTGCGGCTGGTTGCTGTCCTCCTGCAGCCGGTCGAGCCGCGCGAGCGCGCCGGCGATCCGTCCATCCTCGATCCCCTCGCGGCCCATGACACGGGCGAGACCGCGGGCGATCACGGTAGGGTTGAGGTCCATCTTCACGGAGAAAAGCAGCTCGCCCGCCTGATCCTTCCAGCCGACAACGCGGGGCCGGTCAGGGCGGTTGTAGAGCACCTCCTTGACCTGGGTCTCGAGGATCGCGCGCTTCTCCTCCACCACAATCAGGAGGTCGAGGCCCGCCGCCCAGTTGGACAGCGCCTCTGATTCCAGTGGCCAGACCATGCCGATTTTATAGGTGGTGAGCCCCAAGCTGCGGCAGGCCGCGTCGTCGAGGCCCAGCATCTCCAGCGCATAGGCGAGGTCGAACCAGCTCTTGCCTGCGGCCGCGATCCCGATCCGCGCACGGGGCGCGCCATGGACCCTCCGATCCAGCCGGTTGGCCCTTGCATAGGCCTGGGCCGCGAAGCGCTTGAAATCGACCATCCGCGCTTCCTGGTTGCGGGGACCCAGCAGCTTATCCTCCAGCCGGATGTTCAGCCCGTCCGGCGGCATGTCGAAATCCTGGGGCAGCACGATCTGCAGCCGGTGGGGGTCGCCATCGACCACAGCGGTCGATTCCACCGTGTCCTTCAGGCACTTGATCCCAACCCAAAGGCCGGAGTAGCGGCTGAGCGCCCAGCCATGGAGCATGACGTCGATGAGCTCTCCGACCCCTGCTGGCGAGAGGATCGGCATCATCGCATCCATCATCGCCATGTCGGACTGATGCGCGGTCGTGGAGCTTTCGCAGGTGTGGTCGTCCCCCATCGCCGCCAGCACGCCGCCATACTTCGAGGTGCCCGCGAAATTGGCGTGCCGGAACACGTCGCCGCAGCGGTCGACTCCCGGTCCCTTGCCATACCAAAGGCCAAAGACGCCTTGATGCATGCCCTCGCCGCGCAACTCGGCCTGCTGGCTGCCCCAGAGCGCGGTCGCCGCAAGGTCCTCATTCAACCCGGGCTGAAAGACGACCGGCGCCTCGGCCAGATACTTCTTCGCCTGTGCGAAAGTGCCGTCCACTGCGCCGAGCGGCGAGCCCCGGTAGCCGGTCACATATCCCGCTGTATCGAGGCCGGCGGCTGCGTCCCGTGCCCGTTGCATCAGCATCGCGCGCACCAGGGCTTGCGTGCCGGAGAGCAGGATGGGGCTCTTGGTCAGATCGTAGCGGTCAGAGAGGCGAACATCGCGCAAATCCATCGCGGTCTCCCATGGCCTGGCTTCGTACTGGCTCAGTATAGGTTAGCCGTTCTGACCTATTTGGCAAGCCTCAAGGTCTTTGAATGCAATCATAGCCCAGCGAGACGCTCCTGGTAGCCGGGATCTGAGACTGGCGCCTCTTCCCGCTCGTCTTCGCCGAAATCTAGGGTTTCCAGGCGTGCGCCCCGGCGGCCCGCCTTTTCCGCCGACAGGCGCAGTCCTTCGAGATCCTGCTGCGCTTGTGCAAAGTGCCTGTCGAGCTGACCCACCCGTTCGCCCATCCGCGCCAGGTCCTTAGTCAACAGGCCGAGCTCCCGGCGGATCCGCGATGCCTCCTCCCGCAAGCGGACATCTTTCAGGACCCCGCGCAGCGTGGTCAGAACCGCCATGGCAGTGGAGGGGGAGACGACCCAGACCTGCCGTTCGAACCCGTAACGCACCGTCTCGGCGTGGTTCGCATGTAGTTCAGCGTAGACCGCCTCCGACGGCAGGAACAGCAACGCCTGATCGGCGGTTTCCTGGGGCAGCAGATACCGTTCCGCGATCGCGTCGATATGGGCGCGCAGCGCGGTGCGCAGGGCGCGGGTGGCATCGGCTTTTTCGCGCTCGGTCTGCGCCTCGACCAGCGCGTGATAGGCCTCCAGCGGGAACTTTGCGTCGATGGCGATCGAACCCGGCGGGTCGGGCAGGCGCACCAGGCAATCGATCCGGCGCCCGTTCGACAGCGTGACTTGGAAGTCGGCGCTGGCAGGCGGCAAGGCCAAGGTTACGATATCGCGCAGTTGCACCTCGCCGAACGCGCCGCGGGCCTGCTTGTTCGACAGGATGTCCTGCAGGCCGAGGACGTCCGTCGACAGCCGCTCGATCTTCTCCTGCGCCCGGTCGATACTGTCCAGGCGCTGTGCCACGGCGCCGATGGTCTCTGCCGTGCGCGTGGCATCGCCCGCTAGCCGCCGATCCATCCGCCCGGCGACATCGCTAAGGCGCTGGTCGAAGGTGCCGATCAGGCGGGATTGCGCCGCCACCTGCGCCTCGGTGATCTGGGTCAGCGCACCGAACAGCCGCTCTTGCCCGCGGGCGATCTCTTCGACATCCCGATATCTTGGCCGGCGGGCCAGCGCAACGACCGCCAACAGCAGTCCCACGCACAGCACAGCGAGCCACAGGACCGGGTCTGACCCATCGGCGGCCGAGATCCGCTCCAGCAGCGCCTCCATCAGCGCCGCTCGAACAACCGTTCGAGATCCGCGAGGCTCAGATGGATATGCGTCGGGCGGCCGTGGTTGCAGGTGGCGCTGTTCGGCGTCGCCTCCATCTCGCGGAGAAGGGCGTTCATCTCCTCAGCCCCCAGGCGGCGCCCCGAGCGCACCGAGCCGTGGCAGGCAATGCGGGAGAGGACGGCGTCGATCCGCGATTTCAGCCCGTCGGCGGTACCCAGATCAGCCAATTCGTCCGCGATGTCGCGCACGAGCCCTGTGACATCCGGCTGGCCGAGTATCGCTGGGATCTCCCGAACCGCCACAGCACCGGGACCGAAGGGTTCGACAATCAGACCGAGACCGGCCAGATCTTCGGTGGCCTCCAACAGACGGTCGGCATCGGCGCCGATCTCCACGATTTCTGGGATCAACAGCGCTTGGCGCGCGATCCCTGCGGCGCCAATCTGCGTCTTGAGCGCTTCGTATACCAGGCGCTCATGGGCGGCATGCTGGTCGATGAGGACAATCCCCTCTGCCGTCTGCGCGATGATGTAGTTGCCATGAACCTGCGCTCGCGCGACGCCCAGCGGCAATGCCGAGAGCGCACCGTCCGGCTGTTCCGGGGCGGTGGGTTCCGGTTCCACTAAGGCTTGCGGCTCGGCGTTTGGTGCGTCGACATGACCCCAGGCCCAGGCTTCCGCTTCGCGAAAGCCGGGGCTCGCGGGCGTGGGATCGCTCCGCCGGTAGCGGGCCTGATAGATCGGTGCCGCGGGTGCGGGTGCGAGGGTGCCGAGCGCTGCTTCGGATACCAGGCGCGCGCCGCTGCACCCGGTCTCGGCTAGCGCGTGGCGCAGGCCCGCAACGATCAATCCGCGGACCGAGCCCGGCGCCCGGAACCGGACCTCGGCCTTTGCCGGGTGGACATTGACGTCGACCAGCGTTCGGTCGCAGTCGATGAACAGCACCGCGGCTGGGTGACGGTCCCGGCTCAGCACATCCGCATAAGCGGCGCGCAGCGCGCCGGTGAGCTGTTTGTCCCGCACGGGCCGGCCGTTGACGAAGAAATATTGCGCCACAGCGGCACCCTTGCTCGCCGCCGGCAGCCCAGCGAGGCCGTGCAGACGATAGCCTTCCCGCTCCGCATCGATGCCGATGGCGTTGTCGAGAAACCTGGGGCCCAGCACCGTGCCGATCCGGGCGTTCCGCGCATCCAACAACGCCGGGTCCTGCGCCTCGGCCCGGAAGAGCGGCTGCCCGCCATCCGCCTCGCGGAGGGTCAGGCGGATCCCCGGCTCCGCCATTGCCAAGCGGCGGATCACGTCGCTGACAGCCCGGCTTTCGGACGCGGAGGAGCGGAGGAATTTCAACCGCGCAGGCGTTGCGAAGAACAGCTCCCGCACCTCGACGGTTGTGCCGGGTCCCCGCGGCGCTGGCCGCGGTGCCCCGAAAGTCCCACCACGAACCGAGACCTGCCATGCCTCCGCGGTGCCAACGGCGCAGGAGGTGACCGTCAGATCCGCGATAGAGCCGATCGAAGGCAGCGCCTCCCCCCGAAACCCGAAACTTCGGATGTTCACCAGATCGGCGCCGTCGATCTTCGAGGTCGCGTGCCGCTCCACGGCCAGCGGCAGCTCTTCGACCGGGATGCCGAGACCGTTGTCGGCCACGCGGATCAGCGTCTTGCCGCCATCCCCGATCGTGATCTCGATGTCGCTGGCACCGGCATCGATGGCGTTCTCGACGAGCTCCTTTACCACAGAGGCGGGGCGTTCGATCACCTCGCCCGCCGCGATCTGGTTCGCGGTCGCCTCCGGTAGGCGGCGGATCTCGGCTCGCCGACCCTCTATCTTGGGGTTCAGATCATTCATGCCACCATTGATAGCATGCCTGGCCTGTCTGCCAACCCGTCTTCTTGGGCAGGGGATGGGCGGGACCGCAGCCCCGCCCTCTGATCACAGGCCCGCGGGCTTCCCGACCACCACGATGGACAGCGCATCTGGGTCCATCAGCCGTCCTGCGACCCGCTCGATGTCCTCGACGGTCACCGCCTCGATCAGCCCATTGCGGATCTCGAGATAGTTCGAGCCGAGCCCTTCCTCCTGCATGAACACCAAGTAGCGGGCGATCTTGGCGTTGGAATCGAAGCGCAGCGGGAAAGCGCCGGTCAGGTAGCGCTTGGCCTTGCCCAACTCCTCCTCGCTCACACCGTCCTCGGCCATCCGCCGCCATTCGCCCTGGATCACCTCCAAGCTCTCGCTGATCCGGGCATTGGCCGTCGACACGCCGCCGAGATAGACTGCCGCCTCGTCCAGTGGCGATAGATACGCGTAAGTAGAGTAGGCGAGGCCCCGCTTCTCCCGCACCTCGGTGATGAGGCGGGAACTGAAGCCGCCGCCGCCGAGGATATGGTTCATCACGAAGGCAGGGATGAAGTCGGGATCGTCACGTTTCAGCCCCTGCTGGCCGAAGATCGCCACCGATTGGGGCACGTCGAGCTCTTGCACAAACACGCCCGGCGGCGGGGCGATCTGCTCGAACTCCGCATCGGGGGTCGCTCCCTCCGGCAACGCGCCCAGGACCCGGTCGACCAAAGCCCCTGCACCCTCGGCGTCAATGGCGCCGACGACGGCCACATGGACACCGGTCCGGCGGAGCACGCGGCCATGTGCCGCCGCCAGATCGTCACGGGTGATTGCCGTGACGGTTTCCGCCGAGCCTTCGCGCGGGCGGCCGTAAGGATGGTCCGGAAAAGCCCGGGCGAACCAGGTCTCTCGCGCCTGTGTGGACGGGTTGGTCTCTTTCTCGGCGATTTGGGACAGGACTTGGCCGCGGACCCGGGCGATGGCGTTTTCGTCGAACCGCGGCTCGCTCAGCGCCAGGGCCAGCAAGGCGCTCGATGGCTCTAGCTGATCGGCCAGCATCCGCGCGCTCACCTCAACGCTGTCGCGGCCAGAGGAGAAACCGAACCGTGCCGAGACATCGTCCCGCGCGATGGCGAAGGCAGTGGCGTCGAGATCCCCCGCGCCTTCCTCGAGCAGCCCGGTCATCAGATTTGTGACGCCTTGCTGGCCTTCAGCATCCAATCGGCTGCCACCGGGAAAGCTGATTTCTAGCGCGACGATGGGGATCGACGGCTCCTCGACCAACCAAAACGGGATGCCGCCCGGGCTCGTCCGTTCCTGGATGTCGACAGCCGCAGCCGGCCAAGCGGCCATGGCCACCGTGGCGGCCGCGATGACGCGTGTGAAAATGCCCATCAGCCTGCCTCCTGCGTGCCCATCAACCAACCGGTGACCGAACGTTCCCGGTCTAGCCATTTCAGCGCCGCCGACTTCACATCCGCGACGGTGACCGAGCGGACGACATCGGGCCAGCGTTGCACATCCTGCACGGTATGGCCGACAGCCAGTGCCTGGCCATAGAGCCGCGCCAACGAGGACTGGTTGTCTTGGGCGAAAATGTAGCTCGCCAGTTGCTTCGACTTGGCGCGCTCCAACTCTTCTTCGGACGGGCCCGTTTCGACCAGCTCGGCGAGGACCGCATCCATCGCCGCCTCGATTTCGTCCAGCGCAACGCCCTGCGCCGGCACGGCATAGATCCCGAGCTCGGTCGCGTCGCGGCTGGACGGTGAGTACCAGGCGCCGCTCGCAACCGCATTCGCCTGCTCGACCTCCAGCACCTGGCCGAGGCGCGAGGTAATTCCGGAGCCCAGCACATCGGCGAACAGGTTCAGGGCGGCGGACTCGACCGGGTTGTCGCCGTCATAGGACGGTACGAGATACTGGCGCAGCACATAGGGCTGGCGCACTCGGGCATCGCGCATTTCCAGTCGTCGCTCGGCGAGCTGGGGCGGCTCTTGCGGCCGGGCATCCGGCGGGTTGCCGGACGGCTGAAGCGGCCCGTAATGGATCTTGGCCAGGCGCTCCACCTCCGCGGGGTCGACGGCACCGGCAACGACCAGGAAGGCGTTGTCGGGGGCGTAGAACCGCTCATAGAACGCAAACGCGTCTTCGCGGCTTAGGGTTTCCATCTCGTGGCGCCAGCCGATGATCGGGACGCCATAAGGGTGGTTCTGGTACAGCGCCGCGCGCAACTGCTCGGAAAACAGCGATTGCGGGTTGTTGTCGGTGCGCTGGCTGCGCTCCTCCAAGATCACGTCGCGTTCAGTTCGCACCGCTTCTTCGCTCAGGACCAAATCGCGCATCCGGTCGGCTTCCATGCGCATCACCAGCTCCAACCTATCCGAGGCGATGCGTTGGAAGTAGCCGGTGTAGTCGTAAGAGGTGAAGGCGTTGTCCTGGCCGCCATTCTCCGCAATGATTTTCGAGAACGTGCCTTCGGGGATCTCGTCCGTCCCTTTGAACATCAAATGTTCGAGGAAATGGGCGATACCGGAGGTTCCCCAAGGTTCATCTGCCGAGCCCACCGGGTACCACACCATATGGGTGACCACGGGCACGCGGTGATCCTCGATCACCACTGCCTGCATACCGTTTTCAAGCTCGAAGGTCGTGACGGGCGGCTCAGCGACCGCCGGGCTCAACCCAAAAAAGGAAAGGACGAGCCCAAGCTTCGCCGGGGCAGCAATGCGCATGAAGATCTCCTTCGCCGACTGGCGTTTGCCTCTGGCGGACATAGTGCGCGGAACGCGATTATTCAGCCGCCGCCTCGGGCTCACGGTCGATATAAGCGAACGGATCCTGCGACGGCCGGTCACTGGTCCCGGCGACGGGGAACTGCTGTGCCCCCTCGGGCGCGGTCTCGCCGTCCTCCTCGGGCGGGGCAGCAGACGGGTCGTTGGGCGCTGCAATCCCCTCCCGCTGCAGGCGCTGGCTCTCCGCCACCGGTTCCAGCAGCGTTTCTGGATCGGCCTGTTCCTCGTCGCTGAAAGTCAGCAGCTCCAGCAGCGTCGGAGGTTCATAGGGCCCCTCGGCCTTCGCCTCCTCGGCGGCGATCTGGTCTTCCTCCAACTGAACGCGGATCTCCCGGTCCGATGCGGCGGCATTCGCGGCCTGCAGCAGCAGCTCCTCGCTCTGGCTCGGTTGCTGGCCCCCAGGTACGGCGACCGGCAGAGTTCCATCGGTGCCGATAAGGGCCGCGATGGCATCTTGGCTCGGGTTCGGCTCAAGCGGCGAGGGGACCCCGGGCTGAGGTTCGGGTAGCGAGGCGGAAACGGGCAGTTGCAGTGGTTTCCGGGCAATCACCCGGAATTCGTCCGGCGCGGGCACGCGTGCGCCCATGGCTTCCAACGGATCGCCGACTGTCTCGCATCCGGCGACGAGGACGGCAGCGCCCAGTAGCGCGGCACCGACCCTGGTCTTTGAGTGCTCAAAAAACCCTGTCATGGCGTCGCTCCTCCTTCCCGTACGGCCGACGCGGGGGCCTGTCGCCACTGCGCGGCCCCGTTGGCCGGGGTTAAAGCAACCTTTCAAAGATTTGTCACGCGCGAAGGGCAATCACGACGGCCCCCAGGAAAATCGCGATATCGGCGACGTTAAAGGCATATGGGTTGACGATGCCGCAGCAGCTCATGTTCAGAAAATCGGCGACGGCGCCGTATTGCACACGGTCCCAGGCATTGCCCACGGCCCCGCCGATGACGACACCGACCGCCGTCGCGATATGCGCCTTTTTCCAGCGCAGGACCCAGAACAGCAAGGCCGCGCAAATTGCGAAGGCGACCGCCACGAGGACCCAGCGGAACATGTCCGGAGCACCGGAGCCTAACCCAAAATTGATGCCGGTGTTCCAGGCCATCACGAGGTTGAGATAGGGCGGTGCAACATCGATCCGCAGGCGAGAAGCGAGGTCGAGCGCCTCGACGACCCACCATTTGGTGACCCGATCGATCAAGAAAACCGCGAAGGCGGTTACGGCGATGGTTCGGAGAAGTCGGTCACGCGCCATAGGACGCGTGTACCCGGAAATTGGGGTCAGTCAAACCCGTGGCTGAAGGCCTCGGCCGGATCGGCGAGCTGATTGTCGCCCAGCGTGCACTCATAGTAATGCGCTTGGGTCAGCTGGTTCTCGTATTCGAAGATCGGCCGATCCGGATGGCTTTCGGCGACCGTCTCGCTGCTGCGATAGCCGGAGAGATCGATCTGGTCGAGGAGCGATGCCATCTCGGCGCAATCGAGAGACTTGATGACCGGCGTGGGGACCGCGACGCCGTTCAGCGCGATCAGGGTGTCATGGCGCTCTTGCGCTGCGGCAGCCGCCGAGGAGCCCATCAGCAAGATCAGCACCGCATAGCTTGGATTCGCCCTGAAACACCGCATCATCACACACACTTCCCTGCCACACGCGACCGATTGTCCGATCGCTGGTAACAATACCGTGGAGACCGAACGCGGCGAAAGTGAGGCAACAGTTAAGAAACCGTGCCCAATTTCGCTCGATTTGGGCAGATATCGCACCTCATTGGCGGAACTAGGGCGCCGACCCAGGCATCATGGTGATGCCGCCAAAACCGCGTCGCATCTGCCACAGACCGCCTCGTGGGTTTGTCGCCCCACCTCCGGCAGGATGCGCCAGCAACGGGCGCATTTCTGGCCCTGGGCCCTGGCGAAGACCACGCCGATGCGGGGATCGTCGAGCTTGAAGGCGACCTCCGGGGGCCTCTCGCGCACCAAGGTCAGGTCAGAGGTGATGCAAAGCTCGGCCATATCGACGCGGCTGGCGGCCTCTGCCACTGCAGCATCCGCGATATAGAGCACCGGCGCCGCCTCCAGCGGGGCGCCGATCACCTTGTCCCTCCGGGCGATCTCCAACGCGCCGTTCACCACCCGCCGCGCGGCGCGGATCTGCCCCCAGGTTGCCGCCAGCGCGTCGTCGCGCCAGTCTGCCGGCGTCTCCGGAAAGTCCTGTAGATGGACCGAGCTTTCATCGCCCGGGAAGCGACAGAGCCACACCTCCTCCATCGTGAAGCATAGGATCGGGGCGAGCCAGGTGGTCAGTCGGTGGAAGAGCGCATCCATGACCGTGCGGCACGCCCGTCGGCGCAGACTTTCCGGCCCGTCGCAATAGAGCGTGTCCTTCCGCACATCGAAATAGAAGGCCGACAGATCCGAGGTCACGAAGCCGAAGAGCCGCTGGTAGACACCCTGGAAGTCATATCGGGCATAGCCGTCACGCACCTCGGTATCCAACTCGGCCAACCGGTGCAGCACCCATCGCTCCAGCCCCGGCATCTCGGCGGGGGCCACGCGTTCGCTTTCAGTCCAACCACCGAGGGCGCCCAGCATATAGCGCAGCCCGTTGCGCAGCCTCCGATAGCTGTCGGCGGTACCCTTCAGGATCTCTGGCCCGATGCGCTGATCGGCGGAATAGTCCGACTGTGCCACCCACAGCCGCAGGATATCCGCGCCGTATTGCTTGATCACCTCCTGCGGCGCGACGCTGTTGCCGAGCGACTTGGACATCTTCATGCCCTTCTCGTCCAGCGTGAAGCCGTGGGTCAGCACCGCCTTATAGGGCGCCCGCCCGCGGGTCCCGCAGGCCTGCAGCATCGAGGAGTGGAACCAGCCGCGATGCTGGTCCGTCCCCTCCAGATAGAGATCGGCGGGCCAGCACCCACCCTCCCGGTCGCGGAGGGTGAAGGCATGGGTCGAGCCACTGTCGAACCAAACATCCAGGATGTCGGTCACCATCTCCCACTGATCGGCATCGTTGCGGCCCTCCAGGAACCGCGCCTTCGCGCCCTCGGCGAACCAGGCATCGGCCCCCTCGACGCGGAAGGCATCGACGATGCGCTGATTGACCGCCGCGTCGCGCAACACCTCGACCGAGCCGTCGGGCTCGCGGCGCATGAAACAGGTCAGCGGCACACCCCAGGCGCGCTGGCGCGAAAGCACCCAGTCCGGCCGGTTCTCGATCATCGAATAGAGCCGGTTGCGCCCGGTCTGCGGGTACCAGTCGACCAGCTTGTCGATGGAGGCGAGCGCCCGTTCCCTTATCGTGGTGCCGAATTCGTCCATCCCGTCATCGAGCGTCTTGTCGATGGCCACGAACCATTGCGGCGTGTTGCGGAAGATCAGAGGCGCCTTCGACCGCCAGGAATGCGGATAGGAATGGGTCAGCCGCCCGCGGGCGAGTAGCGCGCCGACCTCCACCAGCTTGTCGATGACAGCGGCGTTGGCCTTCCCCTCCTTCCCCTTGCGGTCGAGGATATGGAGCCCGCCAAAAAACGGCAGATCGGCACGGAATTCTCCCGCCTCGCCGACATTATGGGTCATCGGCAGGCCGTGCTTGACCCCGATTTCGAAATCGTCGGCCCCGTGGGAGGGCGCCGTGTGCACGAACCCCGTGCCCGCATCATCGGTAACGTGGTCCCCTGACAGCATGGGCACGTCGAAGTCCCAGCGGTTCTGGGCCTCCGCAGCGTCGGAGTGACCTCGCAGTGGGTGTGCGCAGGTCATCGCCGCCAGCTCCTCGGGCGAAACATCGCAGAGCCGCCGCACCATATCAGGGTCGAGACCGGTCACCCCCTCTTTTCGCAACCGTGCTTTGGCGAAGATGTCCTCGGCCAGTGCGTCGGCCACGATGTAGCGATCGCCGATGCTGGCCCAGCACTCTTCCGGTCGCCCAATCACTTCGTAAAGGCCGTAGGAGATCGATGGACCGAAACAGATCGCTCGGTTCTGGGGGATCGTCCAAGGTGTCGTGGTCCAGATCACGACATCCGTCTTCGCCTTGGTGAATACATCGGTGGCAGGGTCGCCCGAATAGGCGACCACGGGAAACTTTACCCAGATCGTGTGGCTCTGATGGTCGTGGTACTCGACCTCCGCCTCGGCGAGCGCGGTCTTCTCGATCGGCGACCACATCACGGGCTTCGAGCCCTGATAGAGCGCGCCGTTCATGACGAAGGTCATGAACTCCTCGGCGATCACCGCCTCGGCCTCGTAGGCCATGGTGAGATAGGGGTCCTCCCAGTCGCCGATCACGCCGAGCCGTTTGAACTCCTCACGCTGCACATCGATCCAACCCTCGGCGAAACGGCGGCACTCGCCGCGCAGATCGTTGATTGGCACCTCGTCCTTGTTCTTGCCCTTCTTGCGGTACTGCTCCTCGATCTTCCACTCGATCGGCAAGCCATGACAGTCCCAGCCCGGCACGTAACGGCTGTCGAACCCGCGCATCTGGGCGGAGCGGACAACGAAGTCCTTCAGCACCTTGTTGAGTGCGTGCCCGATGTGGAGATGCCCGTTCGCGTAGGGCGGCCCGTCATGCAGCTCGAACGGTGGCCGCCCCGTCTGCGCGCGCAGGCGGTCATAGATACGCAGCCGTTCCCAGCGCGACAGCCAGTCCGGCTCGCGCTTCGGCAGGCCCGCGCGCATGGGAAAATCTGTGTCGGGCAGGAACAGCGTATCTTTGTAGTCAGGCAGCGTGGTCTCGGCGGTCATGGCGCGCCTCTCGTCAGTCTGGGAGGGTCGGGTCGATCGGTGGGTGCGCGATCAGGCATACCCAATATCCCGGCGCCGCACTTAGCGGGCCGGGCCGGTAATTCGCAGACTGGTGCCGATCCGGGTCACAAGGAAGTCTATAGCCTCTGGTCCGCGCAGGGTAAAGCGAGCCGATCACAGGTCTGAAAGCAGGGGTTACCAGGGTGGCGCGCGGCCCCATATGCCCGCAGAGGCGAGGCATGGCCGGGCGGTTAGGGGAGAGTGAGCGATGACCATGACCCGAAGAACGCTGATAGGTGCGGCTGCGGGCCTGATGGCGGTGGCCTCGGTGCCGGCTGCAGCGGCGCCGAAATCGCGGTTGATCGACGAGCGCTGGACCCGGCACGGCAGCGGCGCCGATCCGGAGCATGGGGGCTGGGCGGCTTTGCTCGACAAGTATCTGGTGACCGGGACCCCGGGCGGCGTGAACCTCCTGCGATATGGCGCGGCGGCCAAGGACCGGGACGGCCTGAAGCGGTATTTGGACGCGATGCAAGCGGTGGAGGCGACGGCCCTCTCGCGGGACGCCGCGATGGCCTATTGGCTCAATCTCTACAACGCCGTGACGGTCGATCTGGTGCTCGACGATTATCCGGTCGACAGCATCAAAGAGGTTCGCGGCGGGCTCTTCAACACCGGCCCCTGGGGCGACGAGGTGGTGCGGGTCGAGGGGCAGGATCTGAGCCTCGACGATATCGAGCATGGCATCCTTCGCCCGGTCTGGCGGGACCCGCGCATCCATTACGGGGTGAATTGCGCCTCTATCGGCTGCCCGAACCTGGCAGCCGAGCCGTATAGCGCGCCGAAGCTGGAGGCGATGTTGGAGGCCGGCGCGCGTGATTATGTGAACCACGCCCGCGGGGTATCCGAGACATCCGGGGGGCTGGTGGTGTCTTCGATCTACATCTGGTTCCAGGAGGACTTCGAGGACAGCGATGCCGGCGTGATCCGCCATCTCAACCAATACGCTGCCGGCGCCACAAAGGGCATCGTCGAGGATGCGACCCGCATTGCCGACGACCGCTACGACTGGGCGCTGAACGACGCCTGAGGCGGCTGCAATCCGGCAACGCTCGCACGCCTCGCCCGGATGGCAGGATTGCTGCCCTTGCGGGCAGCGGGGGCGCCGCGTCCACCGCCGCCCTGCGTGGCGCTGCCTCACCCGCGGCGGGCTTTGAGTTGGACGCACGTGGCGATGCTGCTGGCGCCCGCGGCCGTCCCACAGGCGACGGTCTCGATTCTCCGCCGCGGGCGCTGGTCTTGTCACAGGCCGGGAGGCGGTCGCGGCGGCCCGAAAGGTGGTTTCCCACGCCGGTCTGTGCTAGCCGCTCGCGGAAAGGAGGGGTGCGATGACCGAAATTCTGCCCGATACCGCCCATCTGATCACCACCGAAGAAGACCTTGAGGCAGTCTATGGCGAACCGGTCGAGGCGGCGCTGATCAAGGAGATCGC
The DNA here is from genome assembly GCA_039513195.1 of Pseudomonadota bacterium. Classification (GTDB taxonomy): domain Bacteria; phylum Pseudomonadota; class Alphaproteobacteria; order Rhodobacterales; family Rhodobacteraceae; genus Thermohalobaculum. The sequence continues at coordinate 100,999 of JBCCRM010000017.1, forward strand.
CCGCCTCAACGCCCCCTACCGGCGGATGATCGAGAGCGCGCCCTTCGTCGCCGTCGCCTCGGCAGGGCCCGGGGGGTTGGACTGCACGCCGCGGGGAGATCCCGCACCAGTGGTTCATTTCGAGGATGACCGCACCCTCTTGTTGCCGGACCGGCGCGGCAACAACAGGATCGACACCCTCCGCAATCTGGTACGGGACGATCGGATCGCGTTGCTCTTCCTGATACCCGGTGTCGGGAACACCCTCCGCGTCAATGGCCGGGCGGCGATTTCGATCGAACCCTCCTTGCTCGAGCGCTTTAAGATGCAGGGAAAAGCCCCGCGATCCGTGATCATCGTTCGGGTCGAGAGCGTCTATTTCCAATGCGTGAAAGCGCTCCACCGGTCCCGGCTTTGGGATCCGTCGGCCTGGCCGGACATCAGCGCCTTGCCGAGCGCGGGCGATATGCTGAAAGCCACCGATGAGAGTTTAGACGCTGCCGCCTATGATGCAGCCTACCCGGATCGCCTGAAGCGAACGATCTACTGAGCCCTTGGTCCACCCGTGTCAGCGATCTGCGTACAACCATTCTCTCATTGAGAACAATCTCTTTTCTTTTGGCCCCATTATACTCATTGAAAATCATTATACCTCTTCGCCAGTCGCAGCACAGATCGAAGGAGGTTCCAATGACGGACACTGCCATTTCCCGAGAGCCCGAGACGAAGCTCGTGATCCCCGCCCTCAGCGCAGTCTATGCCAGAAGTAGCGATGCCGCCGAGGCGGGCCTTCGTGTCGCCGCCGGCCTCTTCCTGGTGCCCCACGGCGCCCAGAAACTGTTCGGGGCTTTCGGCGGCCATGGCCTCGACGCCACCGGGCAATTCTTCGAAACCCAGCTCGGATTCGCTAACGGCTATCTCGCAGCGCTCGCCGCCGGCTCGATCGAGGTGTTCGGCGGACTCCTGCTGGCCCTCGGCCTCGCCACCCGCCCGGTTGCTGCGGCTATCGCGGTGATGTTGCTGGTCGCCGCCTCGGTCCACATTCCGGCTGGCTTTTTCTGGAGCAATGGCGGTTGGGAATATGCTGCACTTTGGGCGGTGATCGCAGCCTATTTCGCAGCGAAAGGCGGCGGGCGCTACTCCGTCGATCGTGTGATCGGACGGGAAGTCTGACCTAGCGCCCGATCGGTGAGGTCCGCGGGACAAGCCCGGGAGAGCTCTCACCAATACCCAGGGAGCCCCGCAGTCACCCGTTACTCTTCAGCGGCGTCTTCTTCTTCGTCCTCCCCGGAGACGGCGAGGCCCGACGGGGCCGAAATATTCGCGATCATGAAATCCCGGTCGGTAATGGTCGGGACCACACCGTCGGGCAGGGTGACGTTCGAGATCTTCACCGTGTCGTTGATCTGCAGGCCGCTGAGATCCACGGTCACCTTCTCCGGGATCGCATTGGCACGGACCTTCAGCTCCACCTCGTTGCGGACAACGGTCAAGACGCCGCCCTTTTTGATGCCGGGGGAGGCGCCATGGTTCTCGAACTCCACCGGGATCATCAGATTGATCCGCGAACGCTCCGACAGCCGGAGAAAGTCCGCATGGGTCGGCAAATCGCGGACGATGTCGCGCTGTACCGCCCGGCAGATGACGCGGTTATCCTCCCCATCAATCCGCAGATTGATGAGCGACGTCAGGAACTTGCCCGCCTTCAGCGCCTTCAGGAGCTCGTTTTGCCTGATCTTTATGGACACGGGGTCCTTGCCCCCGCCATAGACCACCCCGGGCACCATGCCCTCGCGTCGCGTTTGGCGGGCAGCCCCTTTGCCCACGCCAGGCCGCGACAGAGCCTCGATCACTGGCAGTTCCGCCATCATCGGCCTCCACAGCTTGTCGCTTCATCCATCCGCGCCGATCCTCCAGGGGTGTAAGCGGCGCGGAACGGGGTCAATGACACCGGAAGATCGCGAAAGCAAGGGCAGAGCGCGCGAAATCGGCCGGATCGCCTGGATCCGACGGTTTCAGGTCTGGGCATTGTGATGAGCTGGACCTATCGCTGCCATCCGATCTCAGGAAGAATAAAGATAGAAGCGAAAATCTGACAGGGAGAGACGAATGGCAGACCTAAAACGGCTCCAAACAGAGCTGGCGCAAGGCACGCTCTCGCGCCGTAACTTCATCGCTTTTGCCCTCGCATCCGGCGCTACGATGGCCACCGCCACCATGATGGCGGACAAGGCCAAAGCAGCCACGACCGGCGGAACGCTGCGCATCGGTGCGTCCGGCGGCAACACCGTCGACAATTTCGACGGCGCGACCCATGCCGATTTCTTCATGCAGCTCATGGGGATGGGTGTCATCTTCGATTGTTTGACCGAGGTAGCTCCCGACGGCAGCCTGCGCGGAGAGCTGGCGGAGAGCTGGGAGGCGTCGGCCGATGCGGCGACCTGGACGTTCCGCCTGCGCGAGGCCGAGTTCCACAACGGCAAGAGCTTCGGCGCGGACGACGTAATCGAAAGTCTAGTGCACCATTCCGGCGAGGATTCGAAGTCGGCGGCCAAGCCATTGGTGAGCCCGATCAGCGAGATGAAGAAGCTGGACGACCGGACCGTGCGGATCACGCTCGCGCAGGGCAATGCCGACTTCCCCTATCTCATGTCCGACTACCACCTCTTGATGTATCCGGCGGGCATGAAGGACGAAGCGATCGCCAAGGGCATCGGCACGGGCGGCTACGTCCTCGAAGACTTTGACCCCGGGGTGCGTGGGCTTGCGAAGAAGAACCCCAACGACTACCGCAGCGACCGGGTGATGTTCGACAGTCTCGAAGTGATCGGGATCAATGACAGCGCCTCGCGGATCAACGCTCTGGTCACCGGCGAGGTCGATGTCATCAACAAGATCGAGCCGAAGGCGGTGCGTCTGCTGGCGCGCAACAACAACATCTTTATCTCGGAGGTGACTGGGAACCAGCACTATACGTTCCCGATGCACACGAATGTTGCGCCCTTCGACAACAACGACGTGCGGATGGCGATTAAGTTCGGTATTAACCGCGCCGAAATGGTGCAGAAAATTCTGTCGGGACATGGCGCGGTTGGCAACGATCACCCCATCGGGCCAGCGAACCAGTTCTTCTATTCCGATCTAGAGCAGCGCGAATTCGATCCAGACCGGGCAAAGTTCCACCTGAAGCAGGCAGGACTCGACTCCCTCAGCATCGATCTCTCGGCGGCTGACGCAGCTTTCCCGGGGGCTGTCGATGCAGCCCAGCTGTTCCAGCAAACCGCGAAAGAGTCCAATATCGATATCAATGTTATCCGCGAGCCCAATGACGGTTATTGGTCGAATGTTTGGACCAAGAAACCGTTCTGCGCCTGCTACTGGTCCGGCCGCCCGACCGAGGATTGGATGTTCAACACGGCCTATGAGCGCGGCGTGCCCTGGAACGACACGTTCTGGGACCACGAGCGGTTCAACAAGCTGTTGTTCGAGGCGCGGGTTGAGCTCGACCAGGCAAAGCGGGGCGAGATCTATCGCGAAATGCAGGTGATCGTCCGCGACGAAGCCGGGACCGTGGTGCCGATGTATGCGAACTACATCGATGCGGCCTCGACCAAGCTTGCCAAGCCGGATGTGGTCTCGAACGCCTGGCAGATGGATGGCTGCCGGATCGCCGAGCGTTGGTCCTTCAGCTGATCCCAGAGCGGCCGACGGCTCTGCGGCGCCCCCGACGGGGCGCCGTTTTTCGTTGCAACCGAGACGAGAAGAGCCCGTATATCCAGGCCGCGCACGCTGCCAGGGTTCTTCGCCCGAAACTGCGGCAGAACAAATTATTTCGGCGACGCGCACCAGTTCGCGGCATGCGATCCGCCTGTCAGCGGCTAAAGGTTCTGACTTCAAGGGGCTCTTCGACCGTCCGATCTCGTCCCAATCCCAGCTTCGAAGCGACGCATCACGCGTCCGTGGACTGGAAGTGCATCTCCATATCACTCCAGGCAACTAGAAAAGCGGGGCACAGGTCGGGCGAATAGTGTTGAAAAAGCTAGCTTTGAAGTCGCCGCGGCGGCCTGATTCACTTGTCTGAAGAAGAGGGAGGATCTGGCGATGATGGGACCGCGGCAGGTGGCGCAGGGGTCGCTGTTCTACGAGTTGTCGATCGAGGATCATGTCCCGCAGGGTCATCTCGTTCGGCGGCTGGATCGGTTCCTCGACCTGTCTAAGATCCGGGGTTTCCTCGCTCCGTACTACAGCGCGATCGGCCGGCCCTCGATCGATCCTGAGCTGATGATCCGCATGCTGCTTGTCGGCTACTGCTTCGGTATCCGTTCTGAGCGGCGGCTTTGCGAGGAGGTCCACGTCAATCTCGCCTTCCGCTGGTTCTGCCGTTTGGATCTGACCGATCCCGTGCCCGACCATTCGTCGTTCTCGAAGAACCGCCACGGCCGC
>JBCCRM010000018.1:0-93078 GCA_039513195.1 Pseudomonadota bacterium
AAGCCTTGGAAACTCTGGGCCTATGGGGGTTTCGAGCACAAGAGACTGGTCGCAAAACTCGCCTTCACAGGGCCTTTGCCCTACTGCCCGAACGAGGGCTATCGAACCGCAAATATGGCGTTACCCTTCAAGGTCTTAGCCAAAATTTCCAGCAGAAATTCAAGTGTGGTGGGCGCGGCTGGGATTGAACCAGCGACCCCTACGATGTCAACGTAGTGCTCTCCCACTGAGCTACGCGCCCCAATCTGTGCCGTATACGCGCGGTCCAATGGCGGCGCAAGCCCTCTCGCCGTGCGGAAAAAGGGGTGCGTCGCCGCATCGAAGGCGCTACTTTCCGCCCTATGATAGACCCATCTCCTTTTCGCCTGGTTGATCCTGCAGAGCTGCGGACGAATGCGGTGTTCAGCTCACCCCATTCGGGCAGAGACTATCCGGACGAACTGATAAGGGGTTCCAAGCTCGATGCTCATGCGCTCCGCGCGTCAGAAGATGTGCTCGTCGACACGCTTTTCGAAGCCGCCCCTGGGCATGGTGCGCCTTTGCTCTGCGCGACGGCGCCGCGGGCCTGGCTGGATCTGAACCGTGCTCCGACCGAGCTGGATCCGCTGCTGATTGACGGGGTCCGCGAACAGGGAATCAATCAGCGCGTTGCCGCTGGGCTCGGGGTGGTCCCACGGGTGGTTTCCGAGGGAGCTGAGATTTACGAAGGCCGGCTTAGCCTCGCCCAAGCGCGAGAGAGGATCGACCGGATCCACGCGCCTTACCATCGAAAGTTGGAAGCGCTGTTGACGCGGGCGCGGCGGCGCTACGGTTCGGCGCTGCTGTTCGATTGCCATTCGATGCCGTCGGAGGCTTTGCGCGCCGCGCCGCGGGTGCGCGGCCGCTGCCCGGAGATTGTGCTGGGGGACCGGTTTGGGGTTGCCGCGGGCCGCGCGATCGTCTCGGTCACACAAGCAGCATTCGAACGCGCCGGCTTTGTCGTGGCGCGCAACGCTCCGTTCGCGGGGGGCTACATTACCCAGCGTTACGGCAGGCCGGCGCATGGCTTAAACGCCGTGCAGATAGAAATCGACCGCGGCCTCTACCTCGATCAAAAAAGCTTGGAAGCCTCGACCGCTTTTGCCGATGTTCGTGCGAGAATTGGCGGGGTTATTGCCGAGCTTGTGGCGGCGACACCCGATCTATCGGCGCTTGCGGCGGAATAAATCGCCCGCCGCATCGTCGCCTTCGGGCTCCTACACATCCAAAAAAAAGGCCGGGTTGCCCCGGCCTAAGTCTAAGGGAGGAAACGCCCAGGAAGGGCGGCGATGCCGAAGCACCGCTGAGAAGGAGATTAAGTGTGCGCCGCAACAAAAGCAATAGTGCGTGTGCGAAAAAGACTATTGGGCGCCTAACTCGCAGGCAGTGGATAAAGTTGCGGTGCCAATTGGGCACAATGCCGCAGCGTTTGCCCAGTATTTTTGCAGTTTGGGTTATTTGAGGGCTCGCCCGCGCAGAATTGCGCCAGTGCCAAAGCGAGCCCGGATGCCGTCTGTGACGTCTTCTGCGCGTCGTAGCGCATCGCTTCGATCCTCGAACAACGCCTCTGTCTCGGTATGGTGCACGTGCTGCGACAAGGTGCTGAGACCGATTCCGATCAGACGATAGGGGCCGGATTCGAGCATGCGCCGAAGCAACGGCTCAGCGGCAGAATACAGCGTCTGCGCATGGTTGGTGGCGGGCTCGGTGCGGGTCTGGCGGCTCAGTGTCTTGAACCCCGCGGTCTTGAGCTTCAAAGTCACAGTTGCACCGACCAGGCCTTTCGCTTTGGCGCGGTCGGAAGTCCTCACCGACAACCGCCAGAGATGGCCGCAGAGCGCATCCGTGTCGTTTAGATCGTCGTCGAAGGTCGTCTCGGACGAGATGCTCTTGGTTTCGTGATCGGGGCTCACCGCGCGAGTATCGATCCCCTGCGCAAGTTCCCAAAGCCTGCGGCCCATACTGCCATGGATTGCGGTGAGGCGCACTGGATCGGCCGCCGACAGATCGGCATTGGTGCGGTAGCCATCCGCCTCGAGCCGCGCGGCGAAGGCGGCGCCTACCCCCCAAATCGAGCGCACGGGCCGCGGGGCCAGGAAATCGACGGTCTCGGCCCGACCGATCACCGAGAAACCCCGGGGCTTGTCGAGATCCGAGGCGATCTTGGCGAGGTATTTGTTGTGGCTTAGCCCGACCGAGACGCTGACCCCGATCTCTGCCTCGATCTCTGCGGCGAGCCGCGCCATGGACAGCGCCGGTGGTGCGCCCAACAGGCGCTCGGTTCCTCCGAGATCCATGAACGCCTCGTCCAGCGACAGCGGCTCGACCAGCGGGGTCAATGCCGTCATCCGAGCACGGATCTCGCGGCTGACCGCGGCGTAGTGGTCCATCCGAGGGCGGATGATCACCGCATCTGGACAGAGGGCGAGCGCCTTGAACATCGGCATGGCAGAACGCACGCCGGCGATGCGGGCCACGTAGCAGCAGGTCGAAACGACACCGCGCCGCCCGCCGCCGACGATGACTGGGAACTGGCTCAGATCAGGGTTATCGCGCTTCTCCACAGAGGCATAGAACGCGTCGCAGTCCAGATGTGCGACCGTCAGCGTGCCGAGTTCCGGATGCGATAGAAGCCGGGGCCGCCCGCAATTCGGACATCTCCGGTGCACCGGTGTCTCGTGCCAGGCAAAGCAATCGCGGCAAAGCGACGGCATCTCTCGACCTTTCCTCGGCGCGGCCAGGTCCCGCATGCCCGCCATCGCCCGTGGGCGGTTGGTGGAGGGCGGTGGCGGGCATGCGCCAACCCCACCACACCGCCGCAGTATGCAGCGATGCGAAAGTGTCACCAAGGGGGGGCTTCGGCCTCAGGTCAGGCTCGCCAGGATCTCCTCTGCTGCACGCCGCGGATCTGGCGCCGATAGGATCGGGCGGCCGACCACAATGTGATCTGCACCGGCTGCGGTGGCTTCGAGTGGCGTCGCAACGCGCTTTTGATCGCCAAGCGCGCCGCCCGCCGGACGCACGCCGGGGGTAACGATCAGGCGGCCGGCGGCCTCCGGCAGCGCCCGGATCGCAGCGGCTTCCTGCGGGCTCGCGATCACGCCATCGGCCCCGGCGGCCAGCGCCCGGCGCGCCCTTTCAAGGGCAATGTCCGGCACGGTGCCGCCCAAGATCATCATCTTGTCCAGGTCCTCGCGGTCGAGCGATGTCAGAACGGTGACCGCGAGGATCTTCGGCCCCATGTCGCCACGCCCCTCGACCGCTGCTTGCACCACATGCGGGTCGCCATGGACGGTGAGAAAATCGAGATCGAACTGCGCGATGCCGCGCACCGCCGCCTCGACCGTCGCGCCGATATCGAACAGCTTCATGTCGAGGAAGACCCGTTTTCCGCGATCCTTCAGCTCTATCGCCAGCGCAAGCCCGCCACCGGTCAGCATACCGAGGCCGATTTTGTAAAATGAAACGGCCGGACCGAGCCGGTCTGCCATCTCCTCGCCCGCCGCAGCATGCGGTAGGTCGAGTGCAACGATCAGCCTGTCATCCACCCCGATGCCCTTAGACTCTGCGTCCATGCCCGCCCCCAATCCGCGTGTCCCCAGGGGTGATGGCAGCGCAGGCGTGCCGGGGCAAGGCTCGGGATCAGCGGAACCAGATCGGCAGATCTACGAAGGCGCCGCTGACCGCGTCTGCCGGCCCCCCTGGCGGTTGGTCGATCGGCACGAAAACCTCGACCTCTGCCCCCAAGATGCTGGGACTGCCCGGTATCCCGCCCAGCGGCGCGAATGCGGTCTCCAGGGCCGCTCCAAGCTGCGTCTCGCGCTCGAGCGTTTTGTCGAGCCTGCAGATCTGCCGTTCCGGCGAAAGCCGGGCGCCCGCCATCTGGCAAAACATCTCCATGGCGATCTGCCAGGAATGTTGCGCGTCGCGCACACCTTCAGAGACGGCCAGCAGGGTCTCGGCTCGGGCGCCTTCGATCCCGGCCGTCAGACTGCCGAGGCGCGTTTCCATAGCCATGAGCCTGCCGTCGGCCAGTTGCCCGATGCAGGCTGCGCGGCCATGGGCGAAGATCTCCGCCGCGCAGGCGCGCTCCGCGATGGTGCGGGCGTCGAGACCGTGCCCGTCGGCGTTGGCCGAGACCGCCATCGCGCCCTGCATCACCCCCAGCGCCAGCAGCGCCGCCCCCAAGCGTCTCGCGATCATCGGTCGTCCTCCATTACCACCCCGGTTGCGACAAAAGAGCTTTTGGTTGAGCATCCGGTTAATGCCGGACCGCCTTGCAAACGCGTTGCGGAAAGACCACATCTGCTGTGGGCGCGCGCAGTGGCGGCGCACCGATACCAGAGGCGAGGTTTGGCGTGCCTTGCGTGGGCGCCGGACGGATCGTGCCGCGAGGAGACAGTCATGAATATAGAGAAGTTTACGGATCGAGCAAAGGGATTTGTCCAATCCGCTCAGACGATTGCCTTGCGAGAGGGGCATCAGCGCCTGACCGCCGAGCACCTCTTGAAAGCACTGTTGGACGACGAGAAGGGGCTCGCCGCAAATCTGATCTCGGCTGCCGGTGGGGACGCCAAACTTGCGCGTACTGGGGCGGATGCGGCTGTTGCCCGTTTGCCGAAAGTTTCCGGCGGAGATGGCCAAATCTACATGGACACCGGGCTTGCGCGTCTCCTGGGCGAGGCGGAGAGGGTCGCCGACCGGTCGGGCGACAGTTTCGTCTCTGCCGAGCGGCTGCTGGTCGCGCTTGCCCAGGCCCAGGGGACGGAGGCGGCGCAGGTGCTGTCGAGCGCCGGGGTTCGGCCGCAACCGCTTGACCAGGCCATTGCCGATCTGCGGAAGGGCCGGACGGCGGACAGTGCTTCGGCCGAGAACGCCTATGATGCGCTGAAGAAATATGCCCGCGATCTGACTGAGGCGGCGCGCGAGGGAAAGATCGACCCGGTCATCGGCCGGGACGAGGAGATCCGGCGCGCGGTCCAGGTCCTGTCGCGACGTACGAAGAACAACCCGGTGCTTATCGGCGAGCCTGGCGTCGGCAAAACCGCCATCGCTGAGGGGCTGGCCATCCGCATCGTCAATGGTGATGTCCCGGAGAGCTTGCGGAACAAGCGACTGATGGCGTTGGATATGGGCGCGTTGATCGCCGGCGCCAAGTATCGCGGCGAGTTCGAGGAGCGCTTGAAGGGCGTTTTGTCGGAGGTGCAGGCCGCTGCGGGCGGGATCGTTCTCTTCATCGACGAAATGCACACCCTGGTGGGTGCCGGCAAGGCTGATGGGGCGATGGATGCCTCCAACCTCCTGAAACCGGCCCTGGCCCGGGGCGAACTCCACTGCGTGGGCGCGACGACACTCGACGAATACCGCAAACATGTCGAGAAAGATGCGGCACTCGCGCGCAGGTTCCAGCCCGTCTTCGTCAGTGAACCGACGGTTGAGGACGCGATTTCGATCCTCCGCGGGATCAAGGAGAAGTACGAGGTCCATCACGGGGTCCGGATCACCGACTCCGCGCTCGTGTCTGCGGCGACCCTCTCGAACCGCTACATCACCGACCGATTCCTGCCGGATAAGGCGATCGACCTTATGGACGAGGCGGCGAGCCGGTTGCGGATGGAGGTCGATTCGAAGCCGGAGGAGCTGGACGCGCTGGATCGGGAGATCCTGCAAAAGCAGATCGAGGCGGAGGCGCTGAAGAAGGAAAGCGACGACGCCTCGAAAGACCGGCTTGAGAAGCTTGAAGCTGAGCTGGCTTCCTTGCAGGAGGAGAGCGACGCGCTGACCGCGCGCTGGCAAGCCGAAAAGGACAAGTTGGCCGGCGCCCGCGAGATCAAGGAGAAGCTCGACGAGGCGCGCAACCGGCTGGAGATCGCCAAGCGTGAGGGCGATTTGGCAAAGGCGGGCGAGCTGTCCTATGGCGTGATCCCAGACCTGGAGCGGCGGCTCGGAGAGGCCGAGGCTGCAGGTGAAGTCGGCGATGTGATGGTCGAGGAGGCCGTGGCCCCGGAACATGTTGCCCAGGTGGTCGGCCGCTGGACTGGCATTCCCGTCGACAAGATGCTGGAGGGTGAGCGGGAGAAGCTGCTCCGGATGGAGGAGGTGATCGCCGGTCGCGTGATTGGCCAGGAGAAGGCGGTCGAGGCGGTCTCGAACGCCGTGCGCCGGGCGCGCGCAGGGCTGTCAGATCCAAACCGGCCTATGGGCTCCTTCCTGTTCCTCGGCCCCACAGGCGTTGGCAAGACCGAGCTGACCAAGGCGCTGGCCGCTTTCCTGTTCGACGACGACCAGGCCATGGTTCGCATCGACATGTCGGAGTTCATGGAGAAGCACTCGGTCGCCAGGATGATCGGGGCGCCGCCGGGTTATGTCGGTTACGACGAGGGCGGCGTGCTGACCGAAGCGGTGCGCCGCCGGCCCTATCAGGTGGTGCTGTTCGACGAGGTCGAAAAGGCCCATCCGGATGTCTTCAACGTGCTCCTCCAGGTGCTGGACGAGGGGCGGCTGACCGACGGGCAAGGACGCACAGTCGATTTCCGCAACACGTTGATCATCCTCACCTCCAACCTCGGGGCGGAGTTCCTGTCGGCGCTGCCGGACGGCGCACAGGCCGAGGCGGCGGAGGACCAGGTTATGGCGGTCGTCCGCGGGCATTTCCGGCCGGAATTTCTGAACCGGTTGGACGAGATCATCCTATTCGACCGTCTTTCCCGCGGGCACATGGGCGGGATCGTGGACATCCAGCTCGGCCAGCTCGCCAAGCGGTTGGAGCCGCGGAAGATCGTTTTGGAGATGGACGATGCGGCCCGCAACTGGCTGGCCGACAAGGGCTATGACCCGGTGTATGGCGCGCGTCCGCTGAAGCGCGTTATCCAAAAGGCATTGCAGGATCCGCTGGCTGAGCTGCTCCTCTCGGGTGCCTTAAAGGATGGCGAGGCGCTACCCGTGTCGGCGGATCAGGACGGTCTGATCCTGGGAGAGCGGGCCCAACAGGCGGCGCGGCTCGCAACCGTGCATTAATGCGCCTGGCGCGGCGGTGGGTTCTGCGCGCCGCCGCGCTGCTGGCTGTTCTGCCGGTCGGGCCGATGTTCGCCGCCTATCTTACTGCGGTGAGACCGTCGGCCGCGCGTTCCCGAATGCTGGAGAGATGACCGGCGCCGTTGGGGTGCCGCTCGACAGGGAAGACTTTGGATCCAATTGCTCTCTCTCTCTGCGGCTTGATGTTGGGGTTGTGGCTACGACGCCGCCGTAAAGACCACCTGCCCGTCCTGGGTTCCGCACGAGGGCCACTGCGATGCGACCTTCGAGTTGCTTGCGATTCGCAACGTTAATGCGGATTGTGCCGCCAAGCGGCGCCCTGCCGCATCGGTCGGTGCCTTGAAACAGTCGCCATAGCTGTTTCCCTCCAGCACCGGACGACCCGGCGTGTCCAAAGCGCCGGGTCGTCGCCCCGGCCACTGATCAGGCGTGCCGGATCGCAGAAGTCCTCCCCCCTGCCGCCGATTGCACTTTCCTTCCGCGCCGCCGTGGTTACTTCGTCCCAATAGGCCAGCCGAGTGATGGAGGACCCATGCGGGGTTTTGGAACCAGCCAGCCAGTGAAGCGCGTCGAAGACGTGCGCTTTTTGCGGGGCGAAGGTCGGTATATCGAGGATATGTCGGTACCTGGGCAGCTACGGGCGGCCTTCCTGCGCTCGCCCATCGGGCATGCGAAGATCGTATCAATTGAAACAAGCGCGGCGGCGATGGCGCCGGGTGTCTTGATGGTGCTGACCGGGACCGACCTGGACGACGTGCTCGACAACGACATGGACGCCCTGCAGATCCCGAACCGCGACGGGACGATGTCGGTGCGGCCACGCCGTCCGATCCTCGCCTTGGACAAGGTGCGCCATGTCGGCGAACCGATCGCCTGCGTAATCGCCGAGAGCTTGGCCGAGGCAAAGGACGCGGTGGAGCTGATAGAGGTCGACTACGATCCCCTCGACGCGGTGACGGACACGGCAAAGGCGATGGAGCCGGGGCAGCCACAGCTCCATGAGGGGGCGGCGAACAATCTCTGCTATGATTGGGGGATTGGCGACGAGGTGGCGACGGACGCGGCCCTCGCCTCGGCCGCGCGGGTCGTACATCTGGATCTGGTCAACAACCGCGTGGTGGCCAATCCGATGGAGACCCGCGGCGCGCTGACCGAATGGCGCGATGGTCGGCTGGTGGTGCACTACAACGGCCAGGGCGTCTGGGGGATGAAGGACGAGCTGTCCCGCCGCCTAAAACTGCCGGCCGAGGATATCCTGGTCACCACACCCGATGTGGGCGGTGGGTTCGGGATGAAGGCTTTCAACTACCCGGAGCATTTCGTCATCGCCCACGCGACGCGCGTGCTGAAGCGCTCGATCAAATGGATCGCGGAGCGGAGCGAGGGCATCCTCTCCGACGCGATGGGGCGCGACCATGTCAGCCACGCGCAGGCGGGCTTCGATACCCAGAACCGATTGGTGGCGATGAAGGTCGAGTGCATCTCGAACCTCGGCGGGTATCTCTCTCCCTTCGGACCGATCATCGCCTCGGACCTCGCGGCGCGGGTGCTGACCGGGGTCTACGATCTGCAGACGGCGTTCTTTGGGGTTAAGGGCGTCTTCACCAACACCACGCCGGTCGATGCGTATCGGGGCGCGGGCCGGCCGGAGGCGCAGTATTTGCTGGAGCGTTTGATGGATCAATCGGCGCGGGAGTTGGGGCTGAGCCAGGAGGCCCTGCGGCGGATCAATTTCATCAAGCCGGAGCAGTTTCCGTACATGTCGCTGACCGGCGAAAATTACGATGTCGGCGATTTCGACCAGGTGCTGACCCGCGGCTTGGCGGAATCAGATTGGGGCGGGTTCGGGGCGCGCAAGGCGGCCTCTGCGGCCGCGGGGAAGTTCCGTGGGCGGGGCCTCTGCTATTACATCGAGTCGATCCTTGGCGATCAGAGCGAGATCGCGGAGATCATCTTTGCCGAGGATGGCTCGGTCGAACTGTTGGTGGGGACACAGTCGAATGGCCAGGGCCACGAGACGGTCTTTCCGCAGTTCCTGCATGAGCGATCCGGGATCCCGTTCGAGAAGATCCGGCTGGTCCAAGGGGACAGCGATCGGATCGCCAAGGGGGGTGGCACCGGTGGTTCCCGTTCTGTGACCATGCAGGGCACGGCGGTGAACGGCGCCGCCGACGATCTGATCCAGAAGATGAAGCCCCTGGCCGAAGAGGAGTTGGAGGTCTCCGGCGCCGACCTCGAATGGTCGCAAGGGGCGTGGCGTGTGGCGGGCACCGACCGCTCAGTCGATCTGATGGCTCTGGCGGGAAAGGCGCGGGCCTCTGGCCGGCCGGAGTTTCTGAGCCAGAAGACCCAGACGGTGGTGCCTGGTCGGTCCTTCCCGAATGGCTGCCATGTGGCCGAGGTCGAGGTGGATGCCGAGACCGGGGCGGTCAAGGTGACGAAATACACAGTGGTCGATGATTTCGGCCGGTTGATGAACCCGATGCTGGCGGAGGGCCAGGTGCATGGTGGGGTTGCCCAGGGGATCGGTCAGGCGATTACCGAGCACACGGTCTATGACGGCGACGGGCAGCTCCTGTCCGCGAGCTTTATGGATTACGCGATGCCACGGGCCGACGATGTCCCGATGGTGCCGTTCCACCATCAGGGCGTGCCCTCGACTGCCAACGATATCGGCATGAAGGGTTGCGGCGAGGCCGGGACCGTTGGCGCCTTGGCGGCTGTGACCAACGCAGTGCTCGATGCCCTCTGGGATCAGGGCGTGCGCCATGTGGATATGCCAGCGACGCCGCAGCGGGTCTGGCAATGGTTGTCCGATGCGCGGCCGGCTCAGGCGGCAGAGTAAGGGGAGCCTGGAGCGCCATGGGTCCACTGCCGGCGGGCCGAGCCCCGCCCTCCCCACCCAGACCGGTGCCCGGTCGCAATGCCGAGGTCGCCCCCAAGCTCGGCCCGCCGGCGTGCGCCTGGTCTCAAAGCGCAGGCTAAGACCTCACCGAGCAGATCGGCGTGCGATCTTCCCCAGTCCCCGCGGCGCGGGTTGCCGAGGCCCCGCCGTTTGCGCCCAGTGATGGCCGAAGGCTTGATGCGAGCGCATTGCGCAGGGCTTTGACCGCGACCGCGATGATGGCGAAGCTGGCGAGGAACAAGAGCGCCAGCGCTCGGAAGACGCCATCGGAGAGGGCTGCGAAAGGCCGATCAACGGTGGGGGCCGTTTGTGGTGGTCCATGAAGGCACAGGTCGCCACCGCGGGCGGCAGGACGAGCGTAATTTCGGCGGGGCCCTGGGTCAGAGTCGGTCTCTTAATGCATACCAGGACATCGCCAGTGCCAGGAGCGGCATCCGGAACCAATCGCCGCCGGGAAAGGCGGGGGCGGGCAGCCGGGCCATGAGGTCCCAATCCGCCGATGGGCCAAGCAGCGCCTCCGCTGCAATCTTTCCGCCCATGGTCGCCATATGGATCCCGGATCCGGACCAGCCATGGATCGCGTAAGTACCGCCGCCCGCGTTGTGGAACACGGGCATGCGCGTTGGTGTGATCGCGAGCGTCCCACCCCATGCGTGCCCGACCGGAAGATCGGCCAACTCAGGGAAAACTGCGAGCATGCGGGGGCGCACCAGAGCGGCGATGTCGTTTGGAAAACGTTTTCCATAGGTTTCGCCGCCGCCCCAAATCATCCGGCAGTCGGGGCTGAAGTGAAAGTAATTGACCACGAAACGCGTATCCGCGACGCCGGGAGAGTTCGGCATCAGACGCCGGGCGCGGTCGGGATCCATGGGCTCGGTTGCGATGACGAAATTGTTGATCGGGATGGAGCGCTGTGCGATGGGCGGGATCAGCCCGTCGATATAACCGTTGGCAGCGACCAGTATGCGGTCGGCTCTGACCGCGCCGTCCGTTGTTCTCACCAGTCCTCGCGCGATCTCGATCGCCCGGCTGTCTTCTAAGAGCCGTGCGCCGGCTCGTTCTGCCGCGCGAGCGAGACCGAGGGACAGCCGCAGCGGGTGGAGATGGGCGCCAAGACTGTCCGCATAGCCGCCGAAATAGACGCTTGTGGCAATATGATCTTGGATCGCGTTCGCATCCAGCCAGCGGGCCGATGTGTGGTCGTAGTGACGATGCACATGTTCGACCCACTCGGCGACCTCGCGGGCAGCGCCCTGGCGATGCGCGGCCAACAGATAGCCGTCAGTCAGATGGCAATCGATGCCATGGCGCGCGATGAGACGTCGCACCAAGCGGTTGGCGGCGAGCGAGATTTCCCAGACCTTGCGGGCGTCTTCGCGGCCGATCGCGCGCTCATAGGCACGGATATCGGCCCGTGGCTCGACACCCAACAACCCGCCATTACGCCCCGACGCGCCCCAGCCGACCCGGTTCGCTTCGAGCAGCACAACCGCGGCCCCCGCCTCGGCCAGGTGCAGCGCCGCCGCAAGACCGGCATAGCCGCCGCCCACCACGCAGATATCGGCCTTCACGGTGCCCTGGAGCCGCGGCCTTGCCGGGATTTCTCCGGCGGTCGCGGCGTACCAGGAGGGCGCGTGCCGCCCAGGCCGATCGTTGAGCGTCAGATAGCCCGTCATGTCGTCGGCGGTGCATGGAACCGGTCAGGCGGGATTACGGCGACAGGCGCTAGCTCGACCAGGAAATCGGGATGGCCAAGACCCGCGACCATCACGGAGGTGCTGGCTGGAGCCGTCGCCGGATCGAGGAATTCGGACCGCACGGCTTGGATAAGGGGAAGATCAGTCTGAGCCAGATAGTAGGTCGTTATCGCCGCCACATCGCCGAGCCCGCCCCCAAAATCGGCAAGCACCGCCGCGATGTTGCGAAAGCATTGCCGCGTCTGCTCAGTCACATCGCCGGTTCCGACGATCCGCTCCTCCGCATTCCAGGCCACCTGCCCGGTCAGATGCACCACATAGCCAGGCGGATGAGCGACACCCATGCTGAAGCCGCGGCCCCTCGGACCCCATACGCCGGGTGGGTTCGCACGATAGGCCATGCGGCCCTAAAGATGCCCGTCGCGGGTCAACTGATCAGCGAGCGCGTCGAGGGCCAGGCGGGCGCGGGCGATCAGGTCGTCGCATTCCTCCCGGCTGATCACCAGGGGCGGCGCGATGATCATAGTGTCGCCCACGGCACGCATCACCAGACCATTGGCGACGGAGAGGTCGCGGCAACGGGTGCCAGCCTGAGCCGAGGGCTCGAAGCGGGTCATCGGATCCTTTCCCCGGACAAGTTCAGCGGCGCCGATCAGGCCCTTCATCCGCGTCTCGCCGATCAGCGGGTGGTCGGACAGGCCGGCCCAAGCCGCCTGCAGATAGGGGCCGATATCCGCCGCCACGCGATCCACCAGTTTCTCCTCCCGCAGGATGCGGAGGTTGACGAGGCCCGCTGCACAGGCCGCTGGATGGCCGGAATAGGTATAGCCGTGGAAGAACTCGCCCGCCTTGTCGATCAGCACCTCGGCCACGCGGTCTGCGATGAAGACACCCCCCATCGGCACATAGCCGGAGGTCATGCCCTTCGCGATGGACATGAAATCCGGCGTCAGCCCGTAGGTCTCGGAGCCCCACCATTCGCCCGTGCGGCCGAAGCCGCAGATCACCTCATCCGCAACCAACAGGATCTCGCGTTCCGCGCAGATGCGGGTGATCTCGGGCCAATAGCTCTCTGGCGGGACGATGACGCCGCCGGCGCCTTGGATCGGCTCGGCGATGAAGGCGGCGACATTGTGCTCGCCGATGCGGTCGATGGCAGCCTCGAGTTCGCGGGCACGGGAGAGGCCGAAACTGGTAGGGTCCTTGCCCTGGCCCTCGCCGAACCAGTAGGGCTGCGGGATGTGGTGGACACCGTCGATAGGCAGGCCTGATTGCGCGTGCATTGCGCCCATACCGCCGAGGCTCGCACCCACCACCGAGGATCCGTGATAGGCGTTCCGGCGGGAGATGAAGGTCTTCTTCGATGGCTTGCCCAGGCAGTCCCAGTAGAGCCGCGCCATGCGAAACACTGTGTCGTTCGACTCCGAACCGGAGTTCGTGAAAAAGACGCGGTTCATCTGCGGGGGGGCGACCTCGCACAGCGCCTCGGCAAACTCGGCCGCCGCCGGGTGTGTGCACTGGAAGAAAGTATTGTAGTAGGGCAGGGCGCGCATCTGGCGGGCGACGGCATCGACGATCTCTTCCCGCCCATATCCGACCGCGACGCACCAAAGGCCGGCCATCCCGTCTAGGATCCGGTTGCCATCACTGTCGGTCAGCCAGACACCATCCGCCCCGGTGAAGACCCGAGCACCCTTCGCCGCCAGATCGCCGGTGTCGGTGAAGGGGTGCCAGTGATGGGCGGCGTCCATCGCCTGATACTCGGCGGTGGAGCGGCGGTTCACGGGATGGGTCATAGAGCCTCTCGCGTCGACTACCACCAGCCTGCGGGGGTCCGGGGCACGCCGTCAAGCGGGTTGCGCGCCGCAGGGATAGGGTGCAGTGATCGCAGGGCTAGGGGGCGCGATGATCGACACCGAGGGACTGGACCATGTGCATCTGCGCGTCGCTGACCGCGAGGCTGTGGCTGCGTGGCTGGGCCGGGTCCTCGGCCTGCGGGTGGCGGAAAGGTTTCGCGATTGGGCCGAGGATCCGCGGGGACCTTTGTTTCTCGAAACCCATGACGGACGCTCGGCTCTGGCGCTGTTCCAGGGCCCGACGGGCCGCGACGGCGACAGCACAATAGCGTTTCGGGTGAAAGCTGCGGCTTTCTCGAAATTCGTAGCAGCGCTGCCAGAACTGGGCTTACGCGACCGCGATGGCCGTTCCGTGACCGCCGATGCCGTTGTCGACCACGGCAAAGCCTGGTCGGTCTATTTCTGCGACCCTTACGGCAACCGCTTCGAGCTGAGCACCTACGACTATGCGGAGGTCCTGGCGAGCCGCGACGGAGCAGCAACGTGAGCGACCGCCGCAAAGACTATGCCTTTACCGCCGATGGCCCCCACGCGGTGACCCATGACGAGCAGATGTACGCCGGCGCGCTGAGCTTTTGCCGCAGGCGATATGCGCGCGATTTAGCTGGGGCCGATCTGGCGGTGGTGGGGGTGCCCTTCGACACGGCCGTAACGAACCGCCCGGGTTGCAGGTTTGGGCCGCGGGCAATCCGCGCGGCGTCCAGCCAGCTCGCCTGGTCCAGGGCCTGGCCCTCGCCCACCGACCCATTCAAGCGGATGGCGGTGGTCGATTGGGGAGATGTTGATTTCGATCCGGGCAGACAAGGCGGTGCACCCGCCGTGATCGAGGCAGCGCTGACCGGTATACTGGCGCAGGGCTGTGCGGTTCTGATGCTGGGAGGCGATCACTTTTGCAGCTACCCATCACTGAAGGCCCATGCGTCAGCCCATGGCGCGCCGCTCTCGCTGATCCAGTTCGACGCGCACTCTGACACCTGGGGCTCGGACGAGAGCCATCGCATCGACCACGGCACCATGTTCCGCCGCGCGGCGGAGGAGGGGCTGATCGACCCGGCGCGCTCGATTCAGATCGGGCTGCGCACCACCAATGACACGCCGATGGGGTTCGAGATCCGCGACGGCAATTGGGTGCAGATCCATGGCATCGACGCCGTCGTCCGGGATGTCCGGCAGGTGGTCGGTGACCGCCCTTGCTATCTGACCTTCGACATCGACTGCCTTGATCCAGCCTTTGCGCCCGGCACGGGCACGCCGGTCTGTGGCGGGCTGAGCACCTGGCAGGCGAAGGAGTGCTTGCGCCGTCTGTCGGGTCTGCGGCTGGTCGGCATGGATCTGGTCGAGGTCTCGCCCGCCTATGACCATGCCGAGATCACGGCGCTCGCCGGCGCCACCTTGGCGCTGGAGTTGATCTGCCTTCACGACCGGTGCCGCGGATGAGCTTCGCCGAGCATCTGGCGGCCTTTCGCGCAGAGCATCCGGAGATCGAGGTCGCAGAGGTCTATGTCTCCGACCTCAACACCCAGGCCCGCGGCAAGCTTGTGCCGATCGACATGCTGGAGAAGCTGACGACGGGTGGGATGAAGCTCCCCGTCTCTACCCTTGGGCTCGACATCTTCGGCTCGGACGTGCCGGAGAGCGGGATCGCAATCGAGATCGGCGACCCGGATGGCGTGCTGCTACCGGTGGCGGAGACCTTGGCGCCGATGCTATGGGCCGGGCGGCCGACGGCGCAGCTACAGTGCATGATGTCCGACGCCTCCGGCGGCCGGGTTTGCCCGTTCGATCCGCGCGGCGTCTTATCCCGCGTCTTGGACCGAGCGACGGCCGGGGGGTTGAGCGCGGTGATGGCGCTGGAGCTGGAGTTTTACCTGATCGATCCGGTCGAGCCGTTGCCGCCGATCAACCCAGTCGCCGGCGGGCGCCTGAACCGGGCGCAGATCTACGATATGGATGTGATGCGCGCCTTTGAGCCGGTGATGGCAGAGATCGCGCAGGCGGCCAAGGCCCTCGGCGCGCCGGCGGAGACGGCAATCTGCGAGTTCGGCGCCGGGCAATTCGAGATCAATCTGCGCCATGTCGACGACGCCTTGGCGGCCTGCGATCATATGGTGGCGCTGAAGCGCGCGATCCGCGGCGTGGCGCGCCGCCATCGGATGGATGCGAGCTTTATGGCAAAGCCCTTCGGTGCCATGGCGGGCAGCGGGCAGCATCTCCATCTAAGCCTTTGGGATGGCGACGGTGCGAATGTGTTCGCAGGCAACGCTGCCGAAGGGTCGGCTTTGCGTCGGGCCGTGGCTGGGGTCCTGGCGACGATGCCGGAGGCGATGCTGATCTTCGCGCCCCATCACAACAGCTATCGCCGACTCACGCCCGGCAGTTATGCGCCGACGACCGCCGCTTGGGGCTATGATAATCGCAGTGTGGCGGTGCGGGTGCCGGAGGTGGATGGCGCGGGCGCGCGGATCGAGCACCGGGTGGCTGGTGCCGATGCCAATCCGTATCTGATCGCTGCTGCGGTGCTCGCTGCGGCCGTCGCGGGGCTGTGTGCGGAGGCTGCGGGGCCGGAGCCTCTTGCCGCCGAAGCGGGGTCTACGGACGGGACGCCCTTGCCGATGAGCTGGGCGATCGCCGAGCAGGAATTCGCGGCGTCCGACTTCGTCGCATCGTGGCTGGGCGCCGAGTTTCAACGGGTCTTTGCCGCCGTAAAGCGCCAGGAACGGGCGACGCTGATGGCCCGGATACCCGACGCGGAATACGATGCCTATTTGCGAAAGGCCTGATCGGTGCCCTTAGAACGGCAGTGTCGCCGAGATGCCGACCGTCAGCCCGACATCGCCATCCGCCAAGACACCCTCCTGCTGCATCTCGATTCCGGTGCGCGCGCCCAGCGTGAGGCGATTCAGGGCGCGGAATTCCTTACGGGCCTGAAGGCCGACCCAGTCGACATCGTCGCCGCGGTCGAAGGCAAGACCGATCGAGGCGCTGCCGCTTGGGGTTTCGCGCTTCAACCCGGCGCCGAGCGAGCGGCGCTCGTCAGTGGCGCTGCGAATGGCGCTACCGCCGGCATAGGCGGAGAGCCCATGGTCGAGAGGTTGGCTGAACTGTGCCGCGATGGCCGGGGTGTTTCCCGGGAGGCCGGAGGCGGAGAAGTCGACCGCATCCGTGATCATTCCGACCCGGAGTGCGGCCCGAGATGTTTCGGCGGGACCGGGGGTGGCAAGAAAGACCGAAAGGCCGAAGGGCTCTGCTTCGGCTGAGAGGCTGGCTTGCTGATTAGCGACCCATTGCAAAGAGTGCGACCCGTCTTTGGTCAGATCGTGGGCTGCCGCCGATTTCGCGCCCGGCAGTGCCACGGCCATCGCTAGGGCAACCAATATACCAGTCTCAACAAAGAGTTTCGATCTCACGGTGCTAACCTGTCATGCTACGCGACGGGACTGTGGGAGATCTCGGCGCCTCCCTTCCGCCTATGACGCATCTCGGGCGTGGCCAAACCGTGGCAAGCTCGTGCCGGAATTGCCCAATTGGGACAGTTGGGCGCATCAATTTCGAACAGATTACCAGATGCGACGGTTCCGATTCGTGCCAAACGGAATCGCAGGGTCGCTGACGCGCCCTGCGATGGAATCACGCTTGTGCGCTCGACCGTGCCGTGGGCACGGATCTCGCGCTGCGGGTGGCACAAGGCGGCCCCGATTCGGGTCCGTGGCGCGGTCCCGCTACGACAGCTCGCGAGGGTGGCGGTTGTGGCCTTGGCTTGAAAGGGTGCAAGAAGCTGCTGAGAAGACCGCCATGGGCGGTCATGGTACAGCGTCCCCCCGAAGCCCGTTGTCGCGTCAAGGACGAGCCGGGCTGGCGCCCGGTGCGCGGGCGCGCATCCTTGACCCGACACGGTTTCGTGGATTTGGTGCTCTGCACTGCTCCAAGGAAGCTATGGGACCGGCCTGGCACTGGGGCGTGCCGATCCGACCAGGGATTGTCGCCGCCAAGCGGCCGACTGGTGCCCCATCGTGGCCGAGTAGTGTGTCCGCGGGCCAGATCAGCGCGACGTGCCGGAGCGCCAGGCGGCGTGCTCCTGTTGGATCTGAGCAACCTGCTCCGCCACCAGGCCGGGCAGTTTAGGGATCTCGTTCGGCCGTCCGGCGGCGTCGAGCATACGTGGTAGCGGGCCGCTGAAGCGGGCTATGTCGGGGTCATCGAGGGCAATCTTACCGGTGCTCAGCAGGAGGCGCGCGATGGCAGCGGCCCGGAGTTGGTGGTCGAGCGCCCGTTCCGGCTCGCCCGCCGCTGCGGTTTCCTGTGCGAGGTTGTGGAGCCTCAGGGCGACCTCCCTGTGACAGGGGCCGTGGCCCTCGATCACCAAATCGAGGCTCTTGCGGTGATAGGCGAGCGCCTTGTAGGTCGGCGCGCCATCCAGACCCGATCGTGACCAATCGGAATAGAGAGCGGCAAGATCGCCATAGCACGCACCGATCACCGGCGATTTCCCCTTTGCCGTCCGGCGCAGGATCCGCAGCGCTTCTTGCAAGTGGTTGTCCGCTTCCTCATACCGGCGCCGGTGCCAGTAAAAGAAGCCGAGATGGCGATAGAACTCCGCCAGGGTTGCGGTCTCTCGGGGATCCGCCTCCTTTTGCGTCGCTAGGGCGCGGGCAAAGCATGTCTCCGCCTCCTCCCATCGACCGATCGCCGATGCGCTCGTCGCGAGGTCGAGGAGAACCGCCGCATACTCGGTGCTGTCGGCGCCGTCGACCGCCTCGACCAGCGCCATTCTGTGCCGTTGCAGAAGGTTGACCAGCAGGCTGTCGCCGCTCGGCATCGCTGCCTTGCCAACCTCGCCGAGGACCGCCGCGACGGTCCGGGCGAGGGTGGGGTCCAGTGAGGGGCCGAGCTCGGCCAGAGCGATCGCGCGGCGGGCGGCATCGCTTGCCCTTGCGAAGGAGAGTGGTTCTTCGCTTCGGGACAGAAGGGCGCGGATCTCGGACAATGCGTGGCGTGCGCCGGCCTCCAGCCTATCGGGCGTCAATTGATAGCGCAGCGCAGCAATCAGAAACGGATCTGCCCGGTCGGGGATCGCGGATTGTGCCGCTGACGCCTGCGTAGGCGCTGACAGCAGGCCGACGGCGCGGCAGGCCGTCTGGGCCTTTGCGACACGTTCGGCGTCGCGCATCAGCGCGGTCAGGGTCTGGCCGGCGGCTTTGTCCGACGCGGCGCCGCCGGATGTGACCGGAAGCTCTATCCACTGGTAGGGAAGCGCCGCCAGAAGGGCGGTCAGGGTCTGGCCATCGGCCGGCAGTCGTCCCGCCGCCTCGGCCACGGCGGCGGTCAATAGCTGCGCTGGGCCGGTGTCTTCGCCCCCCTGGTGGTGTCTTCTCAGCCTTGCCACGTAATCCTGTGCCGATAAGCCAGCGCCGGCATTCCCCGGTGCCGAGAGCGCCGCGCGTCCGACGGCAAGCGACGGCGCCCCGCCCGGCGCGAGCAGGACCGCCAAGGCTGCCGCCGCGTCCTTTGCCGTTTTGTCTCCGTCGCCTTGCAGCAGCGATGCCGCGATATCGGCGCTTGGCGGAGGGACCTCGATCCGGGCGAGGCGCGGTTGGCGGGATGCGGCATAGCCGCAGACCAGATGGTCGATCCTTCCTGCATGGAACAGCCGTTTCGGCAACTCGACCGATGCATGCTCGCTGTCGACGCATTCGTGGACCAGAAGCCAGCGTTCCCGGGTCGTCAAAATGGCCTTTTGGACGGACTTTACGACGTCTGCAGCCGGGCCTTGCGTGGTGATCTCCAGCCGATTGGCCAACCGCTGGAGATCCGCCGCCGCGGTTAGCATGCTGCTGCTATCGATCAACCAGGCGCCATGGTACCGACCGCTCGCAACCTCGGCCTGGGCAAAGGCCAAGGCGACCTCGAACTGTCCGGCGCCAGGTGACCCTGCCAAGGCGACGCCGAGCTTTCGTCCCACCCCATCGAATTCCCGCCGTATCCGCGCGAGCAGCGGTCCACGCTGGTCCGCCCCTTGCGCCGAATGGGTCAGGCGTGGATCGAGCATGTCGCCGACGACAGGCGCCGCGGCAGCGGCTGGTTTGTCTCGGGCATCCGGGGCTGCGGATCGGAGAGCCCTGGTTGTCACCCGCAGCGGTTCCGGAAGCCATTCCGGCAGACCATGGGCCGATAACGCGCGGTATGCGACGAAGACGCCCCCGGTCCCGGCAGCGGTCCCCAAGAGGGTGATCAACTCGATCGCCGTCACGCGCCTTCCCCGCTCCAACCGCTGCTGGGTCGCAGGCCGCGGACCGGTCTTGGTCCAGGCCTGATGAGAGGGTTCGGCTATCACGGCGCCGTAAACAGTCTTAGAACAAACGCGGTTTATTGCTCAGATGGGTCCGGTGGGTCTCTCGGCCGCTATGCGGTCCGCCTCTGTGGTAGAGGCAGTGAGGCCGATGCTACTAGGGTCCACTGCATTGGATCGGGCGCAATCCGGCACGTTGGGCCATTGCCGGCGCCTGCCAGCGCGGCGGATAGGCGGGATGCAGAATAGCGGGCCGTGGCGATTTCTGCGTTATCTCACCAAGTCGGTCAGTCAGGCCGGTGGCGCTGTGTCTACCATTGCTGGCGTTGCCGCAAAGGCCTCGAACCAGGCTGCGAGGGCGGGCGCCGCCGCCCGCCAGCCGAGATCGCCATGCCGCAGATCGAGGTAGCCGAGCGCGCAGCCGACCGCGATATGGCCGGCCGTAACCGGTCCGTTGAGGGATGCGGCTTGCGCTTCCAACGCCGCGGTGGCCTTCGCGCATTTTGCAAGCTGGCTCGCTACCCAGTCGGGAAATTGTTTGTCGACGGGACGCAAGCGACCCTCATATACGGCTAGCAAGGCGGCATCGATGATGCCGTCGGCTAACGCCTCCTGCGCCAGCACGGGGAACAGGGCCGCGCCTTCGGGGTACAGCCCCGCGCTTCCGCGCCAATCGAGGTAACGGCAAACCACCCGGCTATCGTAGAGGCTGAGCCCCTCCTCGGTCACCAGGCAGGGGATCTTTCCGAGCGGGTTGGCCGCTGCTGTCGCGGCATTGGGCTCGAGTGGTGTGCCGGAGCCGGGGATCAGGTCCACCGCGCCCGTCTGCCCTGTGAGATGCAGCGTGACCATGACCTTGCGGACATAGGGCGAGGTCCCGGAATGATAGAGTTTCATGGCTCTCTCCTCTCAAGCGGAGGGTCGGAAGGGGTGTCGGTAGCAGAGGTGCGCCCCAGCACCATCGAGGTGCGGGGCAGGTAGCGATAAGGGGTGCGCGGCCAGGCAGCTCGCCGGCGCGTCATACGGTAGAGCGCAAAGACAACCAGCGCCAGATGGGCCAGCGCGATGAAGAGAAATAGTGCTCCTGGACCGTAGGAGGAGATCAGGCTCGCGGAGATCACCGGGCTGACGATTGCGCCGATCGAGAAGAAAAGGATCAGCGCTGCATTCAGCTCTACGACGAAGTCCTCGGTCGCGAAGTCGTTCGCATAGGCGGCCGAAACCGAATAGAGCGGAAAGGTGGTCAGCCCGAACAGGAACGAGCCCAAGAACAGCATCCCGCGCGCGCCGGGTCCGGCCATCATCGCCATTGCCGCGCAGGCCCCCATGGCCGCCACCGATAGCCCGACGAGCACCAGGCGGCGGTCCAGCTTGTCGGCAATCCAGCCGATCGGCACCTGCCCGATTGCACCCCCGATGACCGCCGCCGCTAGGAACAGTGCGATATCTGTCTGGTCCAGCCCGTTTTCGACCGCGAAGATCGGGCCGACCATACGCAGTGCCGAGCCGGAAAGGCCCGCCACCACGATCCCGGCGCAGGCGGTTGGGGACAAACGAAGCGCCACCATTGGGCGCAATCGTGGGGCCTCCGGCGTTTTCGGAGCGGCCCGCCGGCTTAGCGTCAGCGGCAACAGGCAAATGCAGCAGAACACCGCGACAATGTTGTAGGCGGCGTAGGTTCCGGGCTCGAGCACCGCGATCAGACCCTGAGCCGCGATTTGGCCGACTAAGTCGACGACGCGAAAGGTGCCATAGATCCGGCCGCGATTGTGGTTTTCCATCTTCGCCTGCAGCCAGCTCTCGATCACGGTATAGGCGGCGGCGATGGCGAGGCCGGTCAATGTGCGCAAGATGGCCCAGGCGATCGGTCCCTCGAAGACCGGGTGCAAAAGCGCACCTGTCGCACCGACTGCCGCTGCGGCAGCGAAGGCGCGCGAATGGCCGACGGTGCCGATATAGCGAGGCGTCAGGTAGCAGCCGGCGAAGAAACCCAGGAAGTGTGCCGAGCCGAGGAGGCCAATCTCCTCGTTGGAAAATCCCAATGTAGCGCCGGAAAGCGCGTCCAAAGGGCCGAGCGACCCCGACCCCACCTGCACCAGGAAGATGGAGACGAAGAGTGCTGCGAAGGAGATGAGGATACTCATGGCATGCCTATCGAACGCCATGATAGTCCGGTCGGGGCGGGGATGCACTCACCCTTCCGTCATGGGCTGTCGCATTTGATGCATTCGTTCGCGGTGTGGCTGCTGCGGCGATTGGCTCGACTTGTCGCCCCCGGGGGCCGTTGGTATCCCTGCACTGTGTGAATGGCGTCGGAGAGCTTTGTGGCGACCGCAACGCGCGGAGGCGGAAAACCGCCCCCCGAGGAGGAACGGGCGAAGTCGAAAAAGATCGGCCCCTTGGTGGGGCTGCTGCCCTTCTTGTGGCCCTATCGGAACACGGCGCTGGCAGTGGCAGCGGTGTTGACACTTGCTGCTGGCCTGACACTCTCGGTGCCGATTGCGATACAGCGGATCGTCGATGCCTTCGCCAAGGGCGATTTTACGTTCATCGACAACTACTTCATGGCTTTCATAGGCGTTGCTGCAGCGCTCTCCATATCGACGGCGTTGCGCTTCTATCTGGTCACCTGGCTGGGGGAGAGGGTGATTGCAGATCTGCGCAAGGCCGTCTTCGATCACGTGATGGGCATGGGCCCGGGCTTCTACGAGCGGGTGATGACGGCGGAGGTGCTGACGCGGCTGACCACCGATACCAGCGTTATCCAGGGCGTGGTGGGCTCCACCTCCTCGATCGCGCTGCGCAACATCCTGCTTTTGATTGGTGGGGTTATCCTGCTCTTTGTGACCTCGCCGAAGCTGACGGCGATGACGCTCTTGGTCGTGCCGGTGGTCATCGTTCCGATCCTCGTCCTGGGGCGGCGGGTCCGACGGCTCAGCCGCGCCTCGCAAGATCTGTTGGCCGACAGCGCCACCCATGCGGGCGAGATGCTGCAGGCCGCCCCAACCGTGCAAGCAATGACCTATGAGCCGAGCGCACAGGCCGGATTCTCTGACCGGGTCGAGGCCGCTTATCTCGCGGCGCGCTCACGGATCCGGGCGCGGTCCTATCTGACGGCCATCGTCATCTTCCTGGTTTTCTCCGGCATCGTTGCCATCGTGTGGGCCGGGGCGCGGGACGTGATGGAAGGCCGAATGACGCAGGGCGAGATGGTGCAGTTCCTGCTGCTCGCCGTCTTTACCGCAGGCGCGGTGGGTGCGCTCAGCGAAGTCTGGGGAGAACTGCAGCGCGCGGCAGGTGCAACCGAGCGGCTGGTGGAGCTGTTGACCGAGGCCAACCCAATCCCGGAGCCAGCGGACCCTTTGTCGCCGGTGGAACCGGCGCTTGGGGCGATCGAGTTTGATGCGGTGTCTTTTGCCTATCCGTCGCGTCCCGAGACTTGGGCGCTCGATGCTGTCAGCTTCCGGGTCGAGCCAGGCGAGACCGTCGCCGTTGTCGGTCCGTCGGGAGCAGGTAAAACGACCATCTTACAGCTGCTGTCGCGGTTCTACGAACCCCAGTCCGGAGAGATCCGCGTCGACGGTGTTCCGGTCGACCGCTTGCTGACCCGGAATCTTCGCGCGCGCATGGCCCTGGTGCCGCAGGAGCCGGTGATCTTTGCGGATACCGTCGCGAGCAACATCCGCTTTGGCCGCCCGGACGCGACGATGGCCGAGGTCGAGGACGCTGCGAAGGCTGCCGCAGCGCATGGGTTTATCGAAGAGCTGCCCGACGGCTATGAGAGTTGGCTCGGCGAGCGCGGGGTCCTGCTCTCTGGCGGGCAAAAGCAGCGGATCGCCATTGCCAGGGCGATCTTGCGGGATGCGCCCGTTCTTCTCCTGGACGAAGCAACTTCTGCCCTTGACGCCGAGAGCGAGCGGGCGGTGCAACACGCCGTGGAGCATTTGTCGGAGGGGCGCACGACCCTGGTGATCGCGCATCGCCTCGCGACGGTGAAGCGGGCCGACCGGATCCTGGTACTCGACCAGGGCAGGGTTGCGGCGATCGGAACCCATGACGGGCTGGTCGCCCAGGGTGGCCTTTATGCTCGGCTCGCCCGGCTGCAATTCACCGAGGGACTGGCGGCGGAGTAACCTCCGGCATGCCGCGGCAAAGCTCCCAAGCTAGACACCGGGCGCAACGTCACCCTTTCGCCCCCGGCTCTGTGACTTGCCAGCGCCGTTGTGCCTATGGCTTGATGCCGGGATAAATGCGCCCACCTCGCCGGTTGGGGGCGAGAGAACGGGAGGAGATATGGCGGATACCAGCACGGGTTGGGCCACCCTGTCGGACAAGCATGTCTTGGAGGCGGTTCCTTATGCCGACCGCGTCGCCGCACCGACCGCCTACGGTGTTTTATGCAAGACCGCAGCGAGATGCGCCAAACGCCCGGCAATCAGCTTTCAGATCAAATCCGGTCCGCGCGACAAGGCGGAGACGCTGGACTGGGGCACGCTGCTGGACCAGGTCACCCAGACCGCCAACATGCTGCGCCGGTTGGGGGTGGGGCCGAACGACGTCGTGGCGTATCTGCTGCCGAATTGCAACGAGACGGTGCTGACCCTGTTGGGCGGCATGACCGCCGGCATCGTAAGCCCGATCAACCCGCTTTTGGAGCCGCGCCAGATCGCCGGAATTCTGCGCGAGACCGAGGCGAAGGTCCTTGTGACCCTAGCGCCCTTCCCGAAGACCGATATCGCTCAGAAGGCCCATGCTGCAGCGGCCGAGGCGCCAACCGTCACGACGGTCCTGGAGGTCGATCTCAACCGCTACCTGACGCCGCCGTTGTCTTGGTTGGTGCCGCTTCTGCGCCCCAAGCTGAACCGGGCGGAGGGGGTCAAGACAATGACCCTTCGGGCCGAAATCGCGCAGGAAGCGACAACGTTGAGCTTTGCCGAGGAGCAGGATCCCGACCGGATCGCCGCCTATTTCCACACGGGCGGCACGACCGGACTGCCGAAGGTCGCCCAGCACCTTCAGCGGGGCGTCGTCTACAACGGGTTGGTCCCGTCGATGTCGATCCTCAGCGAGGATGACGTGCTGATCTGCCCGCTGCCGTTGTTCCACGTGCTTGCGGCCTATCCCGTGCTGATGACCTGCGCTACCACCGGGGCGCATATGGTCATGCCGACCCCAGCGGGCTTTCGGGGCGAGGGTGTGATGGACAATTTCTGGGCGCTGATCGAGCGCTGGGGCGTGTCCTTCATGGTGATGGTGCCGACCGCGGCCTCGGCCCTGATGCAGCGGCCGGTGACGTCGGATGTCTCTTCGCTCAAATATGCGCTTTGTGGCTCCGCGCCACTGCCGGTCGAGCTCTTCAAGCGTTTCGAGGCCGCCACAGGTGTCCGTATCCTGGAGGGATATGGCATGACCGAGGCGACCTGCCTGGTCTCGATCAACCCACCGGAAGGAGAGCAGAAGATCGGCTCGGTCGGGCTGCCTTTCCCCTACACGGAAGTCAAGATCCTGGTCTGCGACGAAAATGGCGCGGTGCAGAAGGAGTGCGCCACGGACGAGATCGGCGAGATCTGCGTGAAGAATCCCGGTGTGTTCCCGGGCTATCTCGAGATCGCCCGCAATCACGGGATCTTCGCTGAGCCGGGAGGGTATCTGCGCACCGGCGATCTGGGTCGGATCGATGCGGATGGCTATGTCTGGATCACCGGCCGGGCCAAAGACCTGATCATCCGCGGTGGGCACAATATCGACCCGGCGTTGATTGAAGAAGCGTTGGCCGGCCACCCGGCGGTGGCCTTTGTCGGCGCCATTGGCCAGCCGGATGCGCATTCCGGCGAGATGCCCTGCGCCTATGTGGAACTGACCGAGAACGGCCAGGCGAGCGAGGCGGATCTACTGTCTTTTGCCCGCGAAACCGTGACCGAAAGGGCGGCCGTGCCCAAGCATGTCGAGATCCTCGAAGAGTTGCCGAAAACGGCTGTCGGCAAGATCTTCAAGCCGGAATTGCGGAAACGGGCAATCTCGCGCATCTATACACAGGCATTGGGCGACGCGGGGATCGATGCGGAGGTTGCCGTGATCGAGGACAAGGTGAAGGGCCTGACCGCCGAGGTGCGTCCGGCCTCGCCCGATGCCGATGAGGCGGCAATCGGGGCTGCCCTTGGCTCCTTCGCCCGGCCTTGGGTGCTTCGCGGCTAGCGTCGGCGCCCATTGCGAAGCGGAATCGCGGGCGTGCCGCCCGCGATAGGTCTATGGATAGGCGGGATCCGGTCTGTGGACAGCCCGGCTACCGCAGGCACTTCGCTCCGAAACAGGGCGATGGTTGCCCCTGTGGGCTCGGTCGGTTGACAAAATCGGCGCGCTTTGAGATATGGCGGCGTCCCGTCATTGGGCGGGTAGATCTGGCGTCCGCGGCCCGCGCAAGCGGGATCCTGTCGCCCCCGCACCGGATGGCTGGGGGAGAGGAGGGCAGCCGCAACATTTGCGAGAGAGGACCGGCACGTGACCAAGCGCACCGCCGCGAAGCATAAGATCGACCGCCGCATGGGCGAGAACATCTGGGGCCGCCCGAAAAGCCCTGTAAACAACCGCGAATATGGCCCCGGCCAGCATGGGCAGCGCCGCAAGGGCAAGATGTCGGATTTCGGCACCCAGCTCCGCGCGAAGCAGAAGCTCAAGGGCTATTATGGCGATCTTACCGAAAAGCAGTTCCGCCGCATCTATGCGGAAGCGGAGAGGCGCCGCGGCGACACCGGCGAGAACTTAATCGGCCTTCTGGAGCGCCGCCTCGACGCAGTCGTCTACCGCGCGAAGTTCGTGCCGACCGTCTTTGCCGCGCGGCAATTCGTGAACCATGGCCACATCAAGGTAAACGGGGTGCGGACCAATATCCCGTCCTATCGCCTCAAGGAGGGGGACCTTATTGAGATCTCCGGCAAGGCCAAGCAGATGGCGCTGGTGATGGATGCGGTCCAGTCGCCGGAGCGGGACGTGCCCGACTATGTCGACGTGGACCATTCCAAGGGTACCGCGTCGCTGACCCGGGTACCGTCGCTCGGCGATGTGCCCTATCCGGTGATTATGGAGCCAAACCTGATCGTTGAGTATTACGCCAAGAACTGACCGATCTGGGACGCCGGGTGAAGAGGGGGCGCCTGGCGGCGCCCTTAATCATTTTGGTGCCATCCTTTCCGAGTGGTGACGGGGCCCATCAGGGAATAGTGCTGGTCGTTGGCCGTCGCAGAGGCTAGCAGGGGCGTGGAGGTTTCCAGAATGTCCCGCCCCGTCCCTGTCGGAGAAGCCCATCATCTGCCTTCGTGGCAGCGGCCCGAGCGGCTGTTGATGCTGATGGCGGTGGCCTCGCCATTGGCCTTCGCGACGTGGATGGCGCTGCTGAACAACTTCGTCATCGAGAAGGCAGCCTTCGACGGGTTCGATATCGGCGTTCTGCATGTGGTGCGCGAGATCCCGGGCTTCCTGTCCTTCCTGGTAATCTATCTGCTGTTTGTGATCCGAGAGCAGGCATTGGCCGTGGTCTCACTGATCGTGCTCGGCCTCGGCACGGCAGTGACGGCCGAGTTCCCGTTCTTCTGGGGATTGGTGCTCACGACGGTGATCTCCTCGGTCGGGTTTCACTATTTTGAGACGGTCAATCAATCGCTGCAGCTGCAATGGTTGCCGAAGGACCGGGCGCCGAAGGTGATCGGCAAGATCGTCGCTGCGGGGTCCTTTGGCTCGTTGATCGTCTTCGGCCTGATCATCGCGGCGTGGCAGGGATTGGGCCTGTCCTACGGCACCGTCTACTGGTTTGCGGGCGGGGCCTGCGCGGCCATCGCTGTCTATTGCTGGATTGTCTTCCCGCGGTTCGAGGCGCCGGTCGCCCAGCACCGCAAGATGATCCTGCGACCTCGCTATTGGCTCTATTATGCCCTGATCTTCATCGGCGGCGCGCGGCGCCAGATCTTCATCGTCTTCGCGCCCTTCATGATGGTGGAACGCTTTGGTCTCGAGGTGCATGAGGTAACCGCCCTGATGCTGTTCAACTACATCGCGACCATGCTGTTCGCGCCCTTTGCCGGGCGGATGATCGCCCGGTTCGGCGAGCGGGCGGCCCTGGTGGTGGAGTATGTCGGCCTCTTCGCGGTGTTCATGCTCTATGCGGGGATCTACTTCTTCCACTGGGGCGTCTGGCTCGCCATGGCGCTTTATGTGTTGGACCACATGCTCTTTGCCCTGGCGATCGCCCATAAGACCTATTTCCAGAAGATCGCCGATCCGGCCGACCAGGCGCCCACGGCAGCGGTGGCGTTTACCATCAACCACATTGCTGCCGTGACCCTGCCGGCGCCCCTTGGCCTGCTTTGGCTTGCAGCTCCGGGGTCTGTCTTCGGCCTGGCCGCAGCCCTGGCTTTGGTGTCGCTAATGCTGGCTTTCTTCGTGCCGCGGCATCCGATGATGGGCTATGAGACGACTTTGGGGCCACGACCTGCCCCAGCGCCGGGGGAATAGGATGGCGATGCCATCGCCGCAGAAGGCGCAGTTCACCACCGGATCCACCATGCGCCACGTGGTGGTGATGACCGCAACCGGCGGTGTCGGGCTGCTCGCGATCTTCATGGTCGATGCCCTGAACCTATTCTACATCTCGCTGCTCGGCCAAGTCGAGTTGGCGGCTGCCATCGGCTTTGCTGGCACGCTGCAATTCTTCATGATCTCCGTGTCCATCGGGCTGTCGATCGCGGCGACGGCCATGGTCAGCAGGGCGGTCGGTGCCGGGCAGCGGGAGGACGGGCGCTGCATCGCCAGCTCGGCGCTGCTGACGCTGGTGAGCCTCCTCACCGTTGTTTCCATCGGCGTCTGGGTAATGCGAGAGGAGGCGTTGGCGCTTTTGGGCGCGGAGGGGGAGACGCTGGCCGTCGCTTCCCGCTTCATGGCCATCGTCGTGCCCTCGATGCCGCTGTTGGGCGTAACAATGGTCGCCGGGGGTCTGCTGCGCGCCGTTGGCGATGGTCGGCGCGCGATGTGGGTGACGCTCAGCGGTGGGCTGATTGCCGCAGCGCTCGATCCGCTGTTCATCTTCGGCTTCGGCCTGGGTGTCGACGGTGCGGCAGTGGTCAGCGTGCTGGCGCGGATCATCATGGCGGGGATCGGGTTGCGCCTGGCCGTCGGGGTGCATGATCTCCTCGGCCCGCTCCGCGCAGACCGCATGGTTGCGGATGCCAGGGGGCTGATGGCCATCGCCCTACCGGCGGTGGCGACCCAGCTATCGACCCCGTTTGGCAATGCATATCTGACCCGTCTGGTTGCCGAGCACGGCTCCGACGCCGTGGCCGGATGGGCGGTTGTTGGTCGACTATCGGCGGTGGCGTTCGGGGCGGTTTTCGCCCTTTCCGGCGCGGTCGGGCCGATCCTGGGCCAGAATTATGGCGCCGGCCTGGCCGAGCGTATTCGCACGACCTATCGCGATGCGCTGATCTTCGTGGCGGTCTACGTGCTGCTGATCTGGGCGCTGCTATGGCTCGCGACGGATGCGATCGTTCAGGCGTTTGGGGTAACCGGCGCGGGTATCGAGGTCGTTTCTGCCTTTACCGGTTTCGGCGCCGGCGCGTTCCTCTTCACCGGGTGGCTTTTTGTGTCGAACGCTGTCTTCAACAATCTGGGCCACCCTACCTGGTCAACGGGCTTCAACTGGTCGCGCGACGGCCTTGTGATCCCGCTGATCGCGGCAGTGATCGCGGGTTCTCTCGGAACGACAGGGGTCGTCGCAGTGCAGGCGATGGCAGCGGTTTTGGTCGGCAGCGCCGCTGCTGTTGCGGTGTGGCGCTTTCTCAGCAGCCTCGACCTTTCGGCTGCCGCGGCGGCGCCTGCACCCCCCGCGGCCGAGCATCCGGCCTTCGCCTCTGGCCGTGCGACTCTGCCCGTCGGCGACTATCCTGCGGCGCCGAAACCGACACTGGCAGAGCCGCCGGAGAGAGGCTAAGTACGCCGGGGATCACTGATTTGACCGCCCGGCACGAGGACAGGCATGCCCAAGATCACCTTTATCGAGCACAATGGCACCGAGCATGTCGTGGAGGTGGCAGAAGGTCTTACGGTGATGGAGGGCGCAGTCTCGAACAATGTCCCGGGCATCGACGCCGATTGCGGGGGCGCCTGCGCCTGCTCGACCTGCCATGTCTATGTCGACCCAGCCTGGGTCGAAAAGCTCCCTGAAAAGGAGGACATGGAGACCGACATGCTCGACTTTGCCTTCGAGCCGGACGAAGTGCATTCTCGGCTGACCTGCCAAATCAAGGTGACGGCCAATTTGGACGGGCTGGTGGTGAAGATGCCGGAGCGGCAGATCTGATGCGCTGGGCCGCGGTCCCGGTATGCTGCGCCTTGGCGGCAGGCCCCGCCGCAGCGGATGGCATCGGGTTGCGCGCCCAGTTCGGCGAGAGGACCGACCGCTACGGCCACAATGTGCTCGGCGGCAACGAATACGCGGGCATCTCGGTTGCCTTTGCGCCCGAAGACGGGGTCGAGCGGCGCTTCGAGGTTTCGCTGCCCGATGATCGGGTGATCGAGGATGTGGCACTCCGCCTAGCGGATCTGACCGGTGACGGCGTGCCGGAGATTGTGACGGTCGAAGCGAGCCGGGCGGCCGGTGCCGAGTTGGTGGTCTATGGCGGTCTGGAAGCCGGCGCTCTGGTGAAGCGCGCTGCCACGCCGCCGATTGGGCGTCCGTTCCGCTGGCTTGCCCCAGCGGGGATCGCGGATTTCGACGGGGACGGGCGTCTCGACGTCGCCTATGTCGAGACGCCGCATCTGGGCGGGACGCTCCGCATCTGGACTTTGTCGCGCGGCGAGCTGATCGAGCTCGCCTCTGCCACCGGCTTTTCCAACCATCGCATCGGTGAGCCCTTCATCACCGGCGGTGTGCGTGACTGCGGCAGCGCGCCGGAGTTAGTGCTGCCGAATTTCGGCTGGACCCGTCTGATGGCAGCCCGGCTCGTCGGCGCCGAGATCACGGCAGAGCGGATCACCGACGGATTGGACCTGCAGGATCTGCCCCGCCATCTTGCCTGTGGAGAGACGCAATGACCGCGCCTCGCCGGCCTCTGATCGGTGTCACCGCCTTCCTCCACCAGGTGGAGGACCGCTTTAAGGCGGAGGTCTGCGGGCTCAGGACGCCGGGTGCGATTGCCGAGGTGTCGGGCTGCGCGCCGATCATCCTGCCAGGGCGGCCCGACGCACTGGAAACCGGGCATTTGGTCGAGCTGCTGGACGGCCTTGTCCTGACCGGAGGGCGGCCAAATGTGCACCCAAAGTTCTATGGCGAGGAGGCGACGGCACGTCATGGCGCCTTCGATCTCGGCCGCTGCGAGGTGATCCTGCCGCTGATCCCGGCTATGATCGCGGCGGGCAAGCCGGTCTTCGGCATCTGCCTCGGCATTCAGGAGATGAATGTCGCCTATGGTGGCACGCTGCATCCCGAGGTCCGCGACGAACCCGGCCGCATGAACCACCGGATGAACCCCGAAGACACTGACCCGGCGATCATTTTCCGAAAGCGACACTGGGTGCGGTTCCGGGAGGGTGGCGCGTTCCATCGGCTGTTGGGCGTGACCGAGACGGAAACCAATTCCCTCCACGGCCAGGCGGTTTGGACCGCAGGTCCGCGCGTGGTCCTGGAGGGAGAGGCCGAGGACGGGACCGTCGAGGCGATTGCCATCGAAGGGGCGGAGAGCTTCGCGCTCGGCGTGCAGTGGCATGCAGAGTACGAGGCCGCCGAAGATCCCGTCAGCCGCGCGCTCTTTGGCGCGTTTGGCGAGGCCGCACGGGCCGCGCAATCCCGTCGAGCAGCGGCAGCTTAAGCGCTGGAGCGCGGGTCAGCCCACGAAGGCCCGCTCCACCACATAGTGTTTGGGGTCGCTATTGGCGCCTTCCTCCAGCCCAAACCCCTCCAGGATC
Organism: Pseudomonadota bacterium; assembly: GCA_039513195.1. Classification (GTDB taxonomy): domain Bacteria; phylum Pseudomonadota; class Alphaproteobacteria; order Rhodobacterales; family Rhodobacteraceae; genus Thermohalobaculum. Next base: position 31,747 of record JBCCRM010000018.1, read on the forward strand.
GCCTTCATGTCGTTGTTGAGCCCGATCGAGCCGCAGATCATGGCTCGGTCCGTCTCTGGCGACATCCCCTCGACGCCGAGGTCGCGAAACACTGTGCCATCCCTGAGCAGGGTGGTGATCCGGCCCATTTTGGCGCTCTCCTCTCGGGTGGTGGTGGGGTAGTAGGTCAGTTTCGCGGTCACCTCCTCCCCGACAAGAGGATCGTCGGCCAGGCTTTCCACCAGCTCCCGCCCGTAGGTCAGTTCGGCGACATCGCGGCAGGTATGCGTGACGATGACCCGCTCGAACCGTTCATAGGTCTCCGGATCGCGTAGGAGCGACGCGAACGGAGCAAATCCGGTCCCAGTGGCGAAGAACCACAGCCTCTTGCCGGGCAGCAGTGCGTCATGGACCAAAGTGCCCACGGGCTTCGGCCGCAGGATAACCTCGTCGCCCGGCTGGATATGCTGCAGTCTCGACGTCAGGGGGCCGTCCTGGACCTTAATCGAGTAGAATTCCAGCTCCTCGGCCCAGGAGGGCGACGCGATGGAATAGGCGCGCAGCAAAGGCTTTTGCTTACCCTTGGCATCGGGCTCGCCCATCAGGCCGATCATCACGAACTCGCCGGATCGAAAGCGCAAGCTGCGCGGCCGGGTGACCCGAAACGCAAACAGGCGGTCCGTGTAATGTTGGACATGGGTCACGGTTTGCGCATCGGGGAGAGCCGCAGCCGGCTTTGTCCCGGCAGAGGGAGCAACGGTCATATCGGTCAACTTTGCTAAAGCGTGTTTCCGCGTGTCACAGCGTTTAGCGCTAACTGTGGGATTGCGAAAGGCGTCTTTCAACCGCGGTCCAGGGCGGCGGTCGCTCCGAATGCTCCAGCGATCGCAGTCAGCCGGATTTTGGCAAGATCCCGGAGCCGGATAACGGCACGTGCCCCGCCAAGACGATCAATCTTCGGTTGATTGGTAGGGCGCCGGCATGGCGCCTTGCAGTGGTCTCTGTTGCCGGTCTTGTCTGCTTCTGGTGCCCATTCGCTGCGGCAACGGTCGTCTTCAGTCGCGGCTTCGTAGGCCCCGCTGTTCGGCTTGGATCGGCGCCGCTTCCCCAATCTCAGTTCCGACGGGCATCCCGACATATTCTTTACCGTCGACCGAAATGGTAACACGCCCTCCTGTACGCAGCGACGTAACCATTCCCTGCACCGAAATGTAGGGACTGATCTGGATTGTTTGAAACATGTTGTGTCCTCCCTAGTTGCTACTATGAAGAGTCCAGTTGGGTTTGCAACAGCACGATTAATATTTGATGAGCCCTTCAGGTGATTTCGCGCCATCCTCGCCGATATGTGAAGCCAGGTTGACAGTCTGGACCGCCGGTAGTCAGGCATCCTGTAATTGCTTGACCGCCTCGCCGTAGAGGGCGTCGACCATAACGGGTTTGGCCAGATAACCGTTCATACCCGCTTTCAGATATCTCTCTCGGTCGCTGCAAAGCGCGTTGGCGGTCAAAGCAATGATCCGGCAATCGGGACACAGGGCGCGGATTTGCCGCGAGGCCTCCACTCCATCCATTTCCGGCAGCCTAATATCCATGAGCACGAGATCCGCCGGCTCGGCCTTCTGGGCAGCCACCGCGTCAAGACCATTGTCGACAATCACCAAATCCGCGCCGGTGGGCGCCAACATACCCTTCAGGATCGTTTGGTTGGCGGCTACGTCCTCAACGATCATGATGCGGCGTCCGATGAACGAGGGGATCTCCTGCCCGCTACGTTGCCACGCCAAGTCTCGGGCGAGATCGAACATTGCAGTTAGCGTGCGCCGGCACATGGCACCGCCCCGCACCACCCCGTCCGCCCCGGCGCGCTGCAGGTCTGGCGTGATCTCGGTGATGCCGGAGATCAAGATCTGCGGTTGGGGGCCGGCGCAAAGCGCGCGGGTCTCCTCGACCAGCACTGTCGTCTCATCGCCCGCAGTGCGACGGCAAATCAGTGCGAAATCGATCGTCTCCCCCTTGTCCACAAAATCGCGGAGGCGCCGTCGATAGCTGTGTGCGTTCTTGGCGATCTCTACTGACAGACCGGTTTGCCGCAAAGAAGCGACGCAGAGGCTGTGGTCAAGCAAAAGGTCGCGTAAGGCGAGAGCGCGGCGTGCCGCGAAGGCCTCTCCCCAGACGCGTCCGATCGGAGGGGACCCAGGCACGCCCTCGATCGGCAGGGCGATTTGCAGCTGTGTTCTGCCATGCGCCGGGGGAAAAACCTCTACGGTGCCGTCGAGGGCGGCCGCGGTCAGGCGCAACCGCGAAAGATCGTAGCCCCTGGACGGGAAAGCCGCGATTCCTGGCGGCTCTTGGCGCACTGCATCGATCACGACAGTGCCCGGTTCTGGGTCGGCGAGCCTGGATCCGAACCAAACGCCGGCCTCGGCGCTGCCGCCGTCCGAGACGCTGTCCAGCCATGTCAGAAGCGCCTGGAAAAGCTCCTCAAGGGCCACTGCGTCGGTCTGCAAGTTTCGCGGCAGGCGATTGTCGACATGCATCCCCATTTCGACACCTCGCGCAAAGGCTGGCGTTGAATGGGAGCGCACAATCCTTCTTACGAGGTCGAGAACTGCGACCGACTGATCACCTGAAGACATGGAGGCTGACAGAACTCACACTCTCTCACCGGGCGGCGCCAAGACGGCGACTCCGCGAAACTGTATGCAAGATTCATTATCCACTACAGACAGTCAACGCTGTCGCAGCCTAAGGACCGAGAAGGTCTCGCAATGCCGCAACGATTGGAACATCGGCCGGCGGCATTGGGTATTGACGCAGATCGGCTGCCTTCACCCAACGGAGCGCCTGCCCCTCCCGCGATTGGGGGATCCCTTGCCATTTCCTGCAGACAAAGAGGGGCATTAGGAGGTGGAAGTTCTGATATCCGTGGCTCGCAAAGGTCAGGGGTGCGAGGCAGCTGTCCCAAGTGCTGATGCCGAGCTCCTCTTGCAGCTCGCGTATCAGGCAGGCCTCCGGCGTTTCGCCATCCTCTAGCTTTCCGCCCGGGAACTCCCAAAGCCCGGCCATCGATTTGCCGGGCGGTCTTTGAGCCAGCAGCACGCGGCCATCGGGGTCTATCAGCGCCACCGCCGCCACGAGTACAATTGTCACGAACGATAGTCCGCGTTGATCTCGACATAGCGTTTGGTCAGATCGCAGGTCCAAACCGTGGCGCGGCCGCGCCCGATCCCGACATCGATGGCGATCTCGATCTCGCTGCGCCGCATATAGGCGGCACCATCCGCTTCACGATAGGCTGGGGCGACCCAGCCATGCTCCGCCACCAAGATATCGCCGAAACTGATGCGCAAGCGGTCTCGATCCGCCGCCTCGCCGGATTTGCCGACCGCCATGACGATGCGGCCCCAATTCGGGTCCTCCCCCGCCAAGGCGGTCTTCACCAGAGGCGAGTTGGCGACAGCCAAGCCGATCTTGCGGGCCGACTGCGACGACTTCGCGCCGCTAACGGTGATCGAGACGAACTTCGACGCTCCCTCGCCGTCTTTGACGACCTGGATGGCGAGGTCCCGCATCACCGTCTCCAGTCCTGCGGCGAAGGCCCGCCAACGCGGTTCCCGGCGCGAGGCAATCGGCGCCATCGGAGCCTTGCCCGTGGCGGCGACCAGCAGGGTGTCAGAGGTTGACGTGTCACCATCGACGGTGATCGCGTTGAAGGTGATATCGGCGATGGAGGATACCGCCGGCTGCAAGGCGCCCGGCGTGATGGCGCAATCGGTAAAGACGAAGGCTAGCATCGTCGCCATATCCGGCGCGATCATCCCGGATCCCTTGGCGATCCCTGCAATGGTCACTGGAACGCCCGCGATATCGACCACAGCGGCGGCAGCCTTTGGGTAGGTGTCGGTGGTCATGATCGCGCGGGCGGCCCCCTCCCACGCCTGGCCCGTGCGCGCGTTACCGAGTTCCACAAGTTTGTCGGCGATCTTGCCAGCCGGCAGCGGCTCGCCGATCACACCGGTCGAGGCGAGATAAACAGCCTCCGCCGGGATCGAAAGCGCCGCCGCCGTGGCATCGGCCACGCGCTTTACGGCGCCGAGACCGTTCTTACCGGTGAAGGCATTGGCGTTGCCGGCATTGACGACCAAGGCGAGCGGTGTCGGCGAAGGGCCGGTCTGCGACTTTAGCCGCTCCTCGCACCAGATTACCGGAGCCGACCGGGTCGCCGACCGCGTGAAGGTCCCCGCCATGACGGTCCCCGCCTCCAAGACGGCGAGCATCACATCGGGGCGACCTTGATACCTGACGCCGGCCTCGGCCGAGGCTAGGGCGACGCCTGGCACTGCCGGCATCTCGGGGAAGTTGTGCGGCGCAAAGGGGGAGACAGGCGCCGTCGCGTCCTCTCCGCTGATCCGCAAGGCGCCCCGGGAGAGTCCAGGCTTCTGCATCGATGGCGCCTCGCCGAGGACGCGGGAGATCTCTCCCTCGATCGCCGACAGCTTTTCCCGCGCTTTGGCGAGCTTGGCCGCGAGTTTGCCTGCACTCCGCTCGCCCATCTCGTTCGGCTTCTTGAGGTCAGCCTCTGCGTCGGCCTTACCCTTTTTCTTGACCTTCTTGTCCCCCATCGGCGCTCATCCCCCTAGCGCGTTTATGGATCACTCCTCCTGGATCAGCTCGTCTGCGCGGATCGCTGCCGGCGGCAGCGGGTCCTCACTGCGCTCGATCGTTGCGGCGGATCGCAACTCCTCGAGAATTTCAACCTGCGCCCGCTGGCCCATTTCCTCTGCAAGGCCAGGCAACATTTCCTCAAAGCTCGGCACAGCGCGGTCCCGGCTTCCGTCGACGCGGATCAGATGCCAGCCGAACGGCGATTGGACCGGATCGCTGACCGTCCCTGGCTCCAGCGCGAAGGCCGCATCGGCGAATTGCGGGACCATGTCGGTCTTGACAAACCAGCCTAGGTCGCCGCCGCGGCTCGCGGTGCCATCGGTGCCGTGCTCCCGCGCCAACTCGGCGAAGTCGCCACCGCCGTCCAGTTCCGCCTTGATCTCGGTCGCGCGCTCCTCGCTTTCGACCAGGATGTGCGCGGCCCGGATCTCTTGTTCCGGTGCCATCTCGGCGATGCGCTCATCATAGACGCCGCGCATGGCTTCCTCGCTGACCCGCTCGCCGAGCTTGTTGCGGAGCCAAGCGTTGGCGAGGACGGCCCGGATCTGGTTGCGGATCGAGAGCGCGATCGCCAAGCGCTCATCAAAGTTTTCTTGCTTGGCCGCTTGAGCCAGAAGCGTCTGGTCGATCATTTGGTCGAGTAGACCCTGGGTCAGTATCTCATCGGGAAGCTGCTGATATTCTTGGGGTAAATCACTGCGCAGCGAGATTAGGTCGCCCAGCGTCAAATCTTCGCCATTCACTGTGGCGAGCACTTGCTGCGGCGTCACCTCGACCGTTTCCGGTGCCGGTTCGGCCGCAGGCTCTGCCGCTGTTTCCGGGGTGGCTTCGGACCCTGTGTCCGTCTCTGTCGTGGTTTCCGTCTGCGCGCGCGCGGGCACGGATGCGAGGCCCAGGGCCACGAGGGCGGCAAGGCCGATGGCGTGGCGCAATGGATGGAATGTCACGAAGGCTCTCCTCACAGTGGCCTGCGGGGGGCGGGCGTTGACAGCCTCTCTCCCCCTCAATACATCTCGGCGAGCCCATGCTCGGGCGCCCGGTGCGGCATGACTTACGCCGCGAAGCCCTGGGCGGCAAGGCACGGGGCGCCAGATTTCTTTAGGGGCGCGCGGCCGTCCGGCCTACGGGATCGCCTCTCCGCGCGCCACTGAGCGGAAGCGAGAGAGTGACGCGATGTTTGGACTGCAGACCATCGGCAAAAAGATCTTCGGCTCGGCCAATGATCGCAAGATCAAGGCGTCCGGACGGACGGTCGAGGTGATCAATACGCTCGAGCCGAGCATGCAGGCCCTCAGCGACGACGACCTCCGCGGCAAGACGGAAGAGTTCCGCGCCCGCCTGACCGCGGGCGAGAGCCTGGAGGATTTGCTGCCGGAGGCGTTCGCAGTGGTTCGGGAGGCGTCGCGGCGCACGCTCGGTATGCGGCCCTTCGATGTGCAGTTGATCGGCGGCATGGTGCTTCACCAGGGCAGCATCGCCGAGATGAAGACCGGCGAGGGCAAGACCCTTGTTGCCACCATGCCCGTCTATCTGAACGCGTTGACCGGCCGCGGCGTCCACGTCGTCACCGTGAACGACTATCTGGCGCGGCGCGATGCGGACTGGATGGGCAAGGTCTACAACGCCCTCGGTCTGTCGGTCGGCGTCGTGGTGCCTGGCGTCGATGATGCGGGCAGGCGAGAGGCTTACGCCTGCGACGTAACCTACGGTACCAACAACGAATTCGGCTTTGATTATCTGCGCGACAACATGAAGTTCCGGCTGGAGGATATGGTCCAGCGCGGGCATCATTTCGCCATTGTCGACGAGGTTGACAGCATACTGGTCGACGAGGCGAGGACACCGCTAATCATCTCCGGTCCTGTGCAGGACCAAACCGACATGTATGTCGCCATCGACAAGATCATCCCAGAGCTTGGCGGGGACGATTTCGAGCTGGACGAGAAGCAGCGTTCGGTCAGCTTGACCGATGAGGGGAATGAGCGGATCGAGGCTGCTCTGCTGCGTGTCGGGCTGTTGGAGGAGGGGCAGAGTCTCTACGACCCCACCTCAGTCAGTCATGTCCATCACGTCAACCAGGCGCTCCGTGCCCACAAGCTGTTTCTGAGAGACCGCGACTACATCGTCAAAAACCGCAAGGTTATCATCATCGACGAGTTCACCGGCCGGATGATGGAGGGACGGCGCTACTCGGACGGGCTCCACCAGGCGTTGGAGGCGAAGGAGGGGGCCGAGATCCAACCGGAAAACGTGACGCTGGCAAGTGTCACGTTCCAGAATTACTTCCGCCTGTTCGACAAGCTGGCCGGCATGACCGGCACCGCGTTGACCGAGGCCGAGGAATTCATGTCGATCTATGGCCTCGATGTTCTCGAGGTGCCGACCAACATGCCGATCGCCCGCGTCGATGACGACGACCAGGTGTTCCGCACGGGCGACGAGAAGTACCAAGCCATCGTTCAGTCCATCGCCGACGCAAAGCGCCGGGGGCAGCCGGTGCTGGTCGGCACGACGTCTATCGAAAAGTCGGAGAAGCTGGCGGCCTTGTTGAAGACCACCAAAGGGTTGCAGGTGGTCGCCGATTTCGTCGACCGTCAACAGGGCCTGGTCAACGCGGACAAGGAGCCGGAACGTGCCGTGTCCTTGAGGGAGACGGCGGCCTATCTGCGCGATCTCGCGAAGTCCAAGGGCGGGATCGAACACCAAGTCCTGAACGCGCGCTATCATGAGCAGGAAGCACAGATCATCGCCCAGGCCGGCGTTCCGGGCGCGGTGACGATCGCGACCAACATGGCCGGGCGCGGCACCGACATCAAGCTCGGTGGCAATGCCGAGCTGCGGATCACTGAGGAGACCGAGGGCGTCAACGATCCCGACCGGATTGCGCAGATTGCCGCCGAGATCGAGGACGATGTCGAAGCCAAGAAAAACAAGGCCTTGGCGGCTGGCGGTCTTTGGGTGATCGGCACCGAGCGCCATGAGAGCCGGCGGATCGACAACCAGCTCCGCGGCCGCTCGGGCCGCCAGGGCGACCCCGGCCGGTCGACCTTTTACCTGAGCCTGCAAGACGATCTTATGCGCATCTTCGGGTCCGAACGGATCGACGGAATGCTGCAGCGCTTGGGTTTGGAGGAGGGCGAGGCGATCGTCCACCCCTGGGTCAACAAGGCCATCGAGAAGGCGCAGGGTAAGGTCGAGGCGCGGAATTTCGACATCCGCAAGAACCTGCTGAAATACGACGACGTGATGAACGATCAGCGCAAGGCGATTTTCGAGCAGCGCCGCGAGATCATGGAGTCGGAGGACCTGAGCGAGACGGTGCAGGACATGCGGCTGAGCCTGATCGACGATCTCGTCGACCGGCATGTCCCGAAGCGCGCCTACGCCGACCAATGGGAAACCGAGGCGCTGGAGGAGGAGATCCAAAAGATCTTCGGCCAGCCCTATCCGGTGAAGGAGTGGGCCGACCGCGAGGGTGTGGACGATGAGGCGCTGCGCGAAGAGTTGATCGCCGAGACCGACCGATTGATGGCAGAGCGGACCGAGAAGATGGGCCCTGATCTGATGCGGCGGTTGGAGAAAGACGTGTTGCTGCAGGTGCTCGACCACCATTGGCGGGAGCATCTGGTGACGCTCGATCATCTGCGGGCCGTGATCGGGTTGCGCGGCTATGGCCAGCGGGATCCGCTGAACGAATACAAATCCGAAGCCTTTGCGATGTTCGAAAACCTGCTGAGCCAGTTGCGCCGGGATGTGACCCACCACCTGGCGGTGACCCAGGTTCTGACGCCGGAGGAGCGGGAGGCCCAGGCTCGTGCCATGGCCGAGATGATGGCCAAGATGCAGGAGCAGGCGGCGCGGGCCGCGGCCGCGGACCCGGCCGTGGCGGCGGGCGGGCAGGGCCCCCTGTCGCCGGAGACCGAAGCGATGGCACAGATGGCGGCGGTCGCCGGCGGCGTGGCGCTGACCACGCCGGAGCGGCCGGTTGCCGCCGCGCGGGATCCGAGCGATCCGACGAGCTGGGGCAAGGTTGGGCGCAACGAGCCCTGCCCCTGCGGATCGGGCAAGAAGTTTAAGCATTGCCACGGCCGATTGACCTGAGCCTGAGCAGCGACCGCTAAAGCGCTGGTTTCGGGCGGTTCTGCGTTTCTGCAAGGCATGCACATTCTATGCACAAAGCATATGCAGAGTGTTTCGGTCAGGAACGCTGGCAGCGTCGACCTTTTGCGATGCCTGTAGCGGCGTAGCCTCGATCATCGGTGGCCTCGCGGCGACACAAGCCACTTGCCGGTCTCAGTGGGAGGCCCAGCGACGGGGCCGCATGACTGCGGCCGGTGGCGCCGCGTTAGCCTTCCGGATTGTGGCCCTTTGGGCGCGCGCGGCGGGTTTCGAGATTGGCGCTTGTGGCACGGCCGCCGGCGCCAATAACCGCGACCTTGCTCAACAACTCGAAATCAACAGCCTGCTGCCCGAGCGGCCCGAGCGTGGTGAGGAAAGATTGGGTGGAGGATCGTTGGAACGGGCGCGCCGCGTCGGAACGGTTTCGTCGGACGTTGCATTTGGCAGGGGCTGGGGAAGGCCAGTCGGTGGCTGGCCGATCCTCACCCTGCCGACTGCTCCCGGCCCGTCAAGGGCGCGCCCTGCGTACCGCAGGGCCGCGTACCGCGACCCTTGACTGGCCGGTCCGCGGTCGGACGCTCGTACGCATGGCCTGGCAGGGCTGCGGGTCGTCTTAAGAAGGGCATTGCGCGGGACGCGCGAGCGCTCGGTTCGTCATTCTTCGCGTCCATCTCACACGCCCTTGGCTGCACGGCAACCAGCGGCCTCGTTGAGTGTAGTTTTGGGCGCTGCGATGCTTCAGCGGGCAGAACGGTAGGGTTTCATCGACGGCCTGTCGCTTCGCTGCCATCCTGGAGTGGTTTCCGATCCGGTTGCATCGGTTCCCACGCTCGACGGTATTGCTCGGGTGCATTTTCGCCACGTCAATCCGACTAAGATCGGCTGGAAACTGCTCTAGGCCGGTTCGGCGCCGTCGGGCACCGAGGAGGCCCGGTCCTGTTCCGGCTTCGCGCTGCTGGGGAGCGTCAGAATTCCGCGCGGGCGGTAGTGGGGCAGCCGCTGTTGCCGGTCGCGGATCGAGAGATGCAGCACTTCGCCATCGCCGCCGCCGGTCTTGCGCGGCGTGCGCAGCAGAAAGGCCCGCGCGATCCCGGTCCGGGCGCCGACGGAGGGGGCGGCCGGGTCCTCCGGAAAGCGCCGCTCCCAGCCGGGAGGCAGGTCGAGCCCGTGGCGATGCGCCCGCCGCAGCATCCAGTTCAGCACGATATTCGAGAGCCCGCGCGCGCCAGGGCGGGAGCGCGTCTCGCCGCCGATATCGGCATGGCTTCCGGGGAACCAGGCCTGCTCGAGGCGGCCTTCCCAATCCTCCGACTTCTCCCACAGGAGTGGGCGATAGGCTGTGCGGTCCTCGTCGAGTGCCAGCGCGTGATAGCCATGTTCGATATGATGGCCGAGGCGATGGTCGTGGAACTCCGTCGCCATGGCCGCAAGGCGCGACAGGATGGGATAGGGCAGGCCGAGAGATTTGACCGTGTCGAAGACGCCGAGCATCCGGATCGGCACCGCGCCATGGCAGCGGCGGCGCTTGAAGAGAGCGGCGGCCCGGGCGCGACCCTCGTCCTCGTAGAGCCGGAAGGCGATGCGGAGATTGCGGGCCGTCGCATGGTTCTGCCGGAGCAGACCGACCTGGCCGATCATCCCGGCCAGCGAGCGCACCGCATAGGCGCCGCGGGAATAGCCGAACAGGAAAATGCGGTCGCCGGGGCGGTAGCGGCTGGCGAGGAAGGCGTAGCCATGCTTGATTGAGCGGTTGATGGTGATGCCGGTCGCCGCATTCCACCAGCGCGACCAACCGCTGCCCTGGACGCCTGGGTCATAGAGGAACATTTGCTCGCGTCGCTGGCCTTGTTCGGCCATCAGGCGGAAGATCAGGCCGGCATTGGTCTCCTCGCCCGGGGCACAGGACGACAAAGTGCCATCTGAGATGAAGATCAGATTGCGCGGCTTGTCATGCCGCGCGGCAGTCTCACAGCCCATGCCTTTACTCTCCCACTCCAGGCCGATCTGGAACGACGGGCCCGATACGCCAAGCTCACTGTTCCTCACTTTCCAACACGATGGCCGAATGGTCCAAACAAAAACCACATAAGCCTCGCTTAAGTGTATTTCCCGCCACAGTCTTCGGCGAACTTGCATCAGGACCGTAGGCTTCGCCCGTGTTGGCTGCGAATTGCAGGCATGCTGCGACGGTGTGTGCAGAACGCGTCGCTTAAGTGTCCGAGCGAGTTTTTCGGGGGAATATGTATGCGAGACGCTCAGATCTTTTCCACGTCACCGACCGATGGGTTGCGCGCCGCCTCGTGGTTGGCGCAGCGGCTGGTGGAAGCCGGAGAGGCCCGTCAGGCTGCGACCGATCAGGCAGCTCACCTGTCTCAATGCTGGCGCGATCTCGCCGCTGTCCTTTACCCGGAAGGGCGCGAACAGCAGATGTTGATGCTGATGATTGCCGGCGAGCCGGGATCGCTTTCTGTGGAGGCGGTGGCCGAGTGCCAGTGCCGCAACGGCCACGGCGCCGAATTGGAAAAGCGGGCAAGTTCGTTGGGACTAGGCGTCGTGGCTCGCGACGCGATGGAAGGGGTCGTGCGGATCCGCCTCGCGCTCGGCGAACCGTTTCACTAGAATGCCGTCCGACCCGATTGCACCGGTTCTCGCGCTCGAAGGTATCGTTCGGGCGCAGTTTCACGACCACAATCTGACTGAGACCGACTGCAAAATGCTTTAGGGCCGATACCGCCGGGGCTGCCGTCAGCCGGTGGCAGCGGCCGCGGCAGGGCGGTCTTCGAAGGCCGCCTCCCGGGCCGCGAGCGACTGCCAGAGGCGCAAGGGCGTGTGGGGCGTTTCGACCCCTTCTGCGCCCGCCCGGGCAAGCGCATCAAGCACCGCGAGGGCGCCGGAGGGGATGCCGCCGACCGAGCCCGCCTCGCCGCAGCCTTTCACGCCGAGCGGGTTGGTCTTGCAGGGCACCTCTTCGAACGCGACTTCGAAGAAAGGCAGATCGTCGGCCCGCGGCATGCGGTAGTCCATATAGCTACCCGTAAGCGGCTGCCCGGTGTCCGCGTCCCAAATCGCCGCCTCGCCCATCACCTGGCCCAGGCCCTGGACGACGCCGCCATGCACCTGGCCCAGCACCAGGCTCGGGTTCACCATACGTCCGAAATCGTCGATCACCGTATAGCGCTTGAGGGTCAGCCAGCCGGTGTCGCCATCGATCTCGACCTCGGCGATGTGGCAGCCATTGGGGAAGGTGCTCTCCCGGTCGCCGACATTGCCGGTGCCGGTGATGCCGCCGGCCTCGGCCGCGAGGGTGGCGAGGCCGACGGTGCGGTCGGTGCCGGCGATGCGGAAGAGCGCCCCGGCCGCGGCGTCGTATTCGATATCGTCCTCCGCTGCTTCGAGCTTGTTGGCGGCGAGCACCCGGCCTTGGGCGATGATGTCGTCCGCGCTGAGTAGCAGCACCCGGCTCGCCATGATCAGCGACCGCGAACCGCCGGTGCCGCCGCCGGCTTCGAGCATGTCGCTGTCGCCCGGCATCAGCCTGATGCGGTCGAAGGGCAGGCCCAGCGCCTCATGGGCGATCTGCGCCCAGGCGGTTTCGTGCCCCTGGCCAGACGACTGGGTCCCGACCCAGATCGACAGCCCGCCATCCGCGTCGATGGTCAGGCGTGCGTTTTCGACCGGGCTACCGCCGGTGCGCTCCATGTAATAGGCGATGCCGATCCCCGCATAGGCGCCGCGGGCCGCTGCGTCATCGGCACGGGCTTCGAAGCCGGCATAATCGGCCGCCGCCAACGCCCGGTCGAGCACCAGATGGGTGTCGAGGCTGTCGAAGGTGAACCCGCCTGGCGTTGCATGGGGCAGCATCGGCGGGGTGACCAGATTGCGCCGCCGGATCTCGGCCCGGTCGATGCCGAGCTGCCGCGCTGCCGCGTCCATCAGCCGCTCGGTCGCGTGGATTGTCTCGGGTCGACCGGCGCCGCGATAGGCATCGGTCGAGGGCGTGTTGGTAAACGCGCCACGGACGCTGCAATGGATCGCCTCCAGCCCATACATCCCGCCGAGAAGGGGCGCCGAGAAGACAGTGTGCACTCCTGCGCCGAACGTCGAGTAATAGGCACCGAGGCCGGAGATGCTTTCCATTCGCATGGCTCGGCAACGGCCATCGGCGTCGAATGCACCCTCGACGGTGGCGCGCATGTCGCGGCCCTGTGCGTCGGACAAAAAGCTCTCCGAACGCGTGCCGATCCACTTTACCGGCCGGCCGAGCTCCCGTGCCGCCAGAGCACAGAGCCCGTATTCCGGGTGGTCCATCAGCTTCATGCCGAAACCGCCGCCGACATCGGGGACATGAACGCGGACGCGCTCCGGCTCAACCCCGATGGCGCGGGAGATCTTCGCTCGGATACCATGGGCCCCCTGGGAGCTCACCCATGCCTCCCACCGTTCCGTATCGGAGAGGTAGCGGATGTTGATCGCCCGGGGCTCCATCGAGCTTACGACGATCCTTTGATTCACGACATGTGTCTGAACAACATGCGTTGCGTCGCGAAACAGCGCTTCTGTCGTTGCCCGATCGCCACACTCCCAGGAATATGCAAGGTTCCCAGGGGCGTCGTCATGGAGCTGCGGCGCGCCTTCCTGCAGCGCGTGTGCCGGCTCTACCAGCGGTTGCGCCTCCTCGAAGTCCAACACGATCAGTTCGGCCGCGTCCTCGGCCTGGGCCCGGGTCTCGGCCACCACAAAGGCGACGGGCTGCCCGACGAAGCGGACGCGCTCGTCGGCCAAATGTGGCATCGATATGGCGACCGGCGCGGGTTCCAGGGGAAAATCGTTCGAGAGGGGGCGCAGTCGCCCAGCAATCTCCTCAAATGTCCAAATAAGGCGGACGCCAGACGCTGCCCTGGCCGCGCTGACATCGAGTTCAGTGATCCGCCCATGGGCAATCGGGCTGCGCAACACCGCCGCATGGAGCTGTCCGTCGAGCGGGATATCGTCGACGTAAGCCCCTGCCCCGGTGAGCAAACGCACGTCTTCCACCCGGGTTAACGGCTGGCCTAGTCCGAATTTCATGGGTGTCCTCCGCTCCAGCGTTGTGGCAGGGTACGCCTCGGGGTAGCTGCGTCAAGCGGGGCGGCTGCATGCGGATCGGGCTGGTCGCTCATGGTCGGTTTCGAGAGGCTGTTGCAAAGCCCCGGGAAGATTGGTGAATTTGCGGGGTTGCACCCGAGGTCCCGAATCAGGAGTGTTTCGGCGTGTTCAAAGACGACCGAATGATTTCGATCTTAAGCGGGATCGTCGTCATGTTCGCGATTGGTGTGCTGGTTCAGCGGGGTGACGCGCTGACCGATTTACTGGGCTTTTCCGACGGTGATCTGGCTGGAAACGAGGCTCTGGGCGCCGTGCAGGAGCGAGAGCTGGTCGAGGACGTGGCACAGGTCCGCGCGGGACAGTTAGTGCGGATCGATGTCTTGGCGAATGATGAGGGATTGGCGGAAAACGATGGGGAAATCTTGACCATCGTCGCGCAACCGACCTGCGGACGCGGCTTCGTCCAGCAGGGCTCGTTGCAATATCTCGCATCCATCGACTGCTCAGGCCCACAGATTATCAAATATGGGATTGGCGGCTCGGTTGGGCAGGTCATAGCCGAAGTTACGGCTGTCGAGCAGCCGCCGGCGCCGGCGCTCGCCGATGCAATGCCTGCCACCGATGATACAGCACGCGGCAGCGTCGCTTCGGGGCTCGAAGGGCCAGCGGGGTCGGAAGGCGATTCAGCCGTTCCGCGGCCATTGGCGAGTGCGGCGACAGCCCCTGCGGATTTGGTGGCGACCGCGCCCGAGATCCAGGCGGTCGATCGTACGACATCCCGCCCGGCCGCCCCGGCTGCGATTGATACCCGTCCCTCGGCGCTCTCGTCCGAGGCACCGGTGGTGACCGATGTCGGTCGCGGGCTCGACCCGGCGATCGGTGGGCTGCGCTCGGCAGAGCCTGGCCCGGCACCGCGTCCGGCACCGCGTCTCGGCTTGGCTCTGGCGACACCCTCGCAGGAAGATCCATCGACCCCGCTGCCAGCGCAGCGCCCGCTGTTGACGTTGGCCGAACAGCAGATTGTCGATGCCGAAGTGAGCGAGCCGGCTTTGCCACAGACCGTGCCGACCGATCTCGCCGCCGCGCCGTCCCTCGGGAATGACAATTTCGGTGGCGCCGCAGCTTTGGCGGACCGGGCGACCCGGCCCGAGCCGCCGCGCGCGCCGTCTGTCGGCGGTATCGAGAGCGGCGCCGTCCTTGCGCTTGCCCGGATCGAGCCTGACAGCCCGCCGACCAACGATCTAATCGTGCCGCGTTCTGTTGCGCCGCTGCCTTCTGCGCCGTCGGCCGCGCCCAGCTTGCAGACCAGCCCGGCTGCCAGCGACGATAGCGAGCGGAATGAGATGGACGGTTTGAACCGGCTTCTCGCCCGGCTGAACGCGCTCGACGCGCCGGTCTCTCCACGGCGCTCGGCAACGCCGTCGTTGCTCGGCGGCGGCGGCCCGCAGGCCCCGGCATCGCCAGGCAGCGTCGCGGGGCTGCCCTCGGCGGAACTGCCTTGTGTGGTGCCTGCATCGATGGAGATGGACGTATTCTCTGGCGCGCAGACGCGCCTGCGCGTCGGGTCGCCCTGCCACGCCGGTACGGTGGCCGAGTTGCGCTATGCGGGCATGGCCCTCGGCCTGCGGCTCGACCGCAGCGGCGAGGGGGAGATCGATCTGCTCGGCTTCCAGTCAAGCACGCCGGCGGCGCTCGTGTTCGAGGATGGCGAGGAAACCCGCTTTACCCTCAGCTTCGCCGATGTCCGCAAGGTGACGCGCGTCGCGATGGTTTGGGACGCGGACGTGCTGCTGCACCTGCATGCGTTGGAATTCGGAGCGCGCGAAGGCGAGGCTGGTCATATCTCGCCGGCTAATGCCCGGGGCTTCGAGGCGGTGCGGTCGAGCGGCGGCGGTTATCTGACCACCTATGCGCCGGTCGACGGTATTGGCCAGCATGCCTCTGTCTATACCCACTGGCACCGGCGCGGAGGGCCGACCGGTGTCGTGAAGCTAGCTATCGAGTTCGCCAGCCGCCACCGCGAGCAAAAGCCAGGAACATGCGGGACCGGCCGGTTGGCACAACCTTTGTTTACCATTTTGCGCTCGGATCGCGGGCAGACAACCCGCCCCTTGATCAGCCGCTTGGGCGCGATGGCGTGTGAAGACATTGCAAATGTATCCGACCATCTGATTTCTGGGGCAGTGGATGATGTGATCGTGTCGCGCCGATGAAAGCGCCCGTCCGGGCGCAGCGGTGGAGCAGTCCGCGGCCTGACACGACGAACAGGGGAGAAGGATGACTGTGAAGAAAACGTGGATCGCCGCGGCAACTGCGGCATTGGTCTGCTGGGCAGGGTCCGCACAGGCACAAAGCGAGGACCGGACCGTCACGTTGAAATCTTTTGACGGTTTCACACAGCTCCGCGGCGAGCTCGTCGATTTCGACGGGTCCAGTTACCGAATAGCCACCCCGGTCGGCATGATCGAGGTAGATGCACTCCTCGTCGACTGCGAGGGGCCCCCATGTCCGGAAGACCTGCTGTTCGGCGCGGAATTCGCGATCAGCGGGTCGAACACGATCGGTGTCGAGCTTATGCCGGCCCTGATCCAGGGCTATGCGGACTCGCTCGATGCGCGCTTGGTGCGCGAAATCAGCACCCAAGCGAATGAATCGGTCCTGCGTCTGATCCACCCGAACGGGCGGGAATTGGCGGCAGTGACGGTCGACTCCGGCGGCGCCGGCAACTCCTTCCCCCGCCTCGCATCGCGCGACGCGGCCATCGCAATGTCCTCGCGTCGGATCCGCGACCAGGAAGTCGATGGGCTGCTTTCAGCGGGCTTCGGCGATCCGCGCGACAGCGCAAACGAACATGTCGTGGCACTCGATGGTTTGATCGCCATCGTCCATCAAGCCAATGACATGCGGTCGATTTCGGTGGAGGAGCTTGCCCTAATCTTCGCTGGTGAGGTGACGAATTGGTCTGAGCTGGGCGGCCCGAACAGGCCGATCAACGTCTATGCGCGCGAGCGGCAATCCGGCACCTTCGACAGCTTCGACAGCTTGGTCCTGAGACCCTTCGGGGCACAGTTGACGGCACGTGCTCAGCAGGTTGCGAGTAACAGCGATCTGTCCGACCAGGTTGCCAGCGATCCGGACGGGATCGGGTTTACCGGGCTCGCCTTCGCCCGTGCGGCCAAGGTGCTGGCGATCCGGCAGGAATGCGGGATTACGTCGCGCCCGACGCCGTTCGCGATGAAGACCGAAGAGTATCCGCTGGCGCGGCGCCTTTACCTCTATGACCTTGCTGAGGGTTCGCCGGCCCATGCTCGGCAGTTGGTGCGTTATGCGTCTTCGGGCGCCGCTCAAGGCATTATCGAGGACGCCGGGTTCATCAGCGACTCGATCGAGACTCAGAGCCTGGAAGAGCAGGGCGCGCGCCTCATCTACGGTTTGACCGGTGAGGATGAGTTCTCACTCTCGCTGATGCGGGAAATGCTGAATGAGCTGCGCGATGCGGAGCGCCTCAGCGTCACGTTCCGCTTCACTCCGGGCTCGAGCGCCTTGGAGACACGGTCGGAGCGGGAGGCGCTTGCGCTTGCGGAAGGTCTGATCAACGGTCAGTTCGAGGGTAAAGAGGTGCTGCTCGTTGGCTTCACCGACTCAATCGGCGAGTTTACGTTGAACCGAGGCCTTGCCCGACGGCGTGCCCAGGGCGTGTTCGACCTGATGGTCGGCTCGGTGGCCCCGGGAGCTCTCGACGATGTGCCGGTCCGGGTGCTGGGATATGGCGAGTTGACCCCAGTCGGCTGCAACTCCAGTTTCCAGGGCCGTCTCGCCAATCGCCGCGTCGAGGTTTGGCTGCGCGACATTCCGGTCGGCGGCTAACCGCGACGACACCGTCTTCCCCGTTGGGGGAGGACCCTGCTAACACTCACGGGCGTCGGGGTATCCTCGGCGCCCGAAGCCATTTCAGGGAGGAGAAAACAATGCCCCGCGATGTTGTCATCCTGGACGGTGCCCGCACTGCCATCGGGACCTTTGGCGGGGCGCTAGCCAGCGTTACGCCCACGCAAACGGCGGGCCATGTCGCGAAGGCGGCGCTGCAGCGGTCTGGGGTCGAGGGCAGCCAGATCGGCCATGTCGTCTACGGCCATGTGATCAACACCGAGCCGCGGGACATGTATCTTTCCCGCGTTGCGGCGATCGAGGCGGGGATCCCGGACACGACGCCGGCGATGAACGTCAACCGGCTCTGCGGCTCCGGCGCACAGGCGGTGGTCTCCGCCATGCAAGCGGTGGCGCTCGGGGACGCGGATTTCGCCCTGGCAGGCGGGGCGGAGGCGATGTCGCGCTCGCCGCACGCCATGCAGACCGCTCGCACCGGTCAGAAGATGGGAGACACCAAGATCGTCGACATGATGATCGGTGCGCTAAACTGCCCCTTCGGCACTGGACATATGGGAGTCACAGCCGAGAATGTCGCCGCCGAACATCAGATCGGGCGGGACGAGCAGGACGCCTTTGCGCTCGAAAGTCAGCGCCGAGCCGGTGTCGCCCAGGCGGAGGGACGCTTTACGGGTCAGATCGCGCCCTTGACCATCAAGACGCGCAAGGGCGACATCGTCTTCGACACCGACGAGCATGTGAAGGCGCAGACCACGGCGGAGGATCTCGCGAAGCTGCGGCCGGTGTTCAAAAAGGACGGCAGCGTCACGGCGGGCAATGCGTCCGGCATCAACGATGGGGCTGCGGCGGTGGTCCTGGCCGATGCCGAGACGGCGGCGGCGCGCGGGCTGGCGCCGCGGGCCCGGATCCTGGGCTATGCCCATGCCGGTGTGCGGCCCGAGGTGATGGGGCTCGGCCCGATCCCGGCGGTCACGAAGCTGCTGGAGCGGACTGGGCTCTCCGCCGGCGATTTCGACGTCATCGAATCGAACGAGGCCTTCGCCGCCCAGGCCTGCGCAGTGAACAAGGGGCTCGGCCTCGACACCGGTAAGGTCAACCCCAACGGCGGGGCCATTGCGCTCGGCCATCCGATCGGGGCGACGGGGGCCGTTCTGGTTCTGAAATGCTTGGCGGAGCTGGAGCGTATCGAGGGACAGAAAGGACTGATCACCATGTGCATCGGCGGCGGTCAGGGCATCGCCCTCGCAGTCGAGCGGATCTGATCGGTCGGAGCCGGGCGCCTTCCCGCCCGGCGCGCCGCCTTAGACCGGGGCGAAGAGCTCGATCTCTTCGTCCACCCCGCGTAGGGGCACAGGACCGACCGACCGCCAGTCGCCGGGCGCGGCGGCGGCGAACTCGCCCGTCGCCAGAACCGAGGAGTTCAGCTTCTTCGTCGCCTGCTCGACCCGGTTCACGCGGTTGACGATGGGCCCGATGCCGGAAAAAGCGAGCCGCTGCGGGATGCCGATATTGCCGAACATGACGTCGCCAACCGCCAGCGCCACCCCGAATTCCAGCGGCAGATGCCCACGGCTGGCACAGGATTTCTTCTTTGCTTTGAGGTCCAGCGTTTCCGACACCGCCGCACTTGCCGCCGCGGCCGCCTTGCCCAGCCCGGCATTTCCTTTCACCGGGAAGATCGCCAGCACGCCGTCACCGATGAAGTTCAGGATCTCTCCACCATGGTCGGTCACGGGGCCCGCCGTGCATTCATAATAGTCATTCAGCAGACCGAGATAATCTTCGGACTCCATCGTCTCCGACAGATGCGTGCTGTCGCGCAGATCCGAGTACCAGACGACGGCGTTGATGTATTTGCCGGAGCCCCGCTGAATCGAGCCGGAGAGCACGCGCCAGCTCGCGGTCGGACCCAAATACGTGTTGGCAAGATTGGTCATCACCTGTTTTTGGATCGCCGAGTGGCAGGCCAGGGCCAGCATCCGCTGGATCCGGCTCAGCGCTTCCAGATCGTCGTCGGAAAACCCTTCCTGCCGCATGGTCGCCCAGGTGGAGATGATACCCGTCTCGCCATCCGCGTAGCTCTGGAACTCCGCGATTTTGAAATGGCTCATGGTGACCAGATAATCCGTATAGCCCTGGCCCTTCAAATCCTCCAGCACCGGGAAATCGATCAGCGCATTGGTGCCGATCAGACGGCGGCGCAGGCGGGGCACATTGCGGCTGGCGACATAGTAGAACGGGCTCGCGAGCCAGGCGGCGTTGCTCCCGCTTTCGTGCCGGAATTGCGTGTGCTCCGCCCCTTTGCCGAGCTTCCAGGAGACCTGCTCGGCCCGGAACAACGGGTGCAGTGTCGGCCAGCTCAGCGCCGCGCGCTTGACCGCTACGCCGATGCCGTGGAGCCGGTCGCAGACCTCGCCAAACAAAGTGCGGATGTCGGGGTCGCTCATCGCTTCCTCGACCAGCCAGGCTTCCAGCTCCGATATGAAAACCGTGTGTCGCATATGCGGGAGGTAACGCCGAGCGTCGCCGCTTGCAATGCAGCATGGCGTGAAAAACCCGGTCAAGCGCTGCGGATTTTCTCGATCATGTCCCGGTTGAGGAGCGCGTCGAGCGCCATTTTGGTGAGCGGCACCTCGCCGTCCCGGGTGAGCACATCGCCCTCGGCGGCGGTGCGGAATTCGGCGATGCCCATCAGGCTGCGAAAAGCGCCGGGGGTGATCGGCTGAAACTCCCGGTAGAGCGCGGCCTCCTGCTCGGACATCCAAAACGCCGTGCGGTCGCGCAGAATGATCAGGATCATCGTCAGATTGGCGGCGGCCATGACCACCCCCCAGAGGATCGCTTCCCAGAGCAGGGTTGCCGGGTGGGCCCAGTAATAGGCCATGTAGAGAAGGGTGCCTAACAGCAACCAACCGCGGAGCACGAGCTGATCGCGGATGAGATAGCCGATCACATTCGCCATTGCCGCTGCATGCACGAAGAGAGCGCTGCCAGACAGGTCGATTTCCAATGGCATTCAGGCGTCTTCCCTCAGAGATTTTCTGAGCAGAGTGCAAGGCAATCCCGTGGCCCGCAAGCGTCTCGGCGCCCTGGCGCAGCATGGTGCGGACACCCTCGCCAGCGGTCTAAGAGAGCCGGTATCCCGCCGCCTTCAGCTCCGTGCCCAGCTGCTGCTTCCAGGCGCCAATTGCATCCACTTCGACATAACCCACGCCAAGGATATCGGACGGGCGCTCGGTCTCTCCCGACACCAGCAAGCACACCCGATCCCGCCCCAACCGTCCGGCGAAATAGCCGAGCTCTAGGATCACGTTTTGCCGCGCCCGCGGCTGCATTTCGCCCCCCGATGGGCCCCCAACATCGTCTGGCGTCATCAGGATCACGGCGAACCCGACATCGGCATGATCCTCGAACTTCTCGATGATCGCTCGGCCCTGATTGGGTTGTTCGTGAAGGATGATCGGCTTGAGCCCCAACGAGTAGAGGTGGTTGGCTATCGCATGCTTCGCCGCCTCGTCGTGCCCGTGGACGATGAAGACTTCGTCGCTCAGATCCTTGTTCGCAAGCCCGCGAGCGGATGGGCTGTCGGATGCGTCATTCCGCTCAGGGTCGAAGTGATCGGCACCGAGCTCCTGATAGAGGCGTTCAAAGCCGCGCATAGTGAGGCTGCTGACTTGGTATGCCTCCCAGCATCGATAGAGATGGGCGCCGGCGTAGATCACGACGAAGGCCACCACCAAAGCTGCGGGGGCAAGAAACTCACTGTCATCGGCCGCAAGATTTAGTAGCCGGAACCAACCTTGTGTCCAAGCCAGGATCAGGCCGCCCGCCGCTGCGACAACCACCGCATTGAGCAGCAGAGCAACCCACAAGTTGAAACGGGCCTCGGCCGCTTTTGCCTCTAGCTCGAACCTTTGGAACGCTGCGCGTGCTTGGGGCGTAACGCGGGATGCATCGTCTCCGTGCCAATGCGCCACTCTGTCAGCCTTGCCCGGCGAAGCGGGCCGACATCTCCTTCCGCGCATCGTCGGTGATCTTCGCGAACAGATTGTCGGGCACCTGGAAGGCATGGCCGGGGGGCAGGGCATTCAACGCTGCCGCTGTGTCGTCAGGCCAGGCATTCGCGTCATCGGGGCAGCCGAGCGCCTTCAGCGTCGTGTCGGAGGCGTCGGGGATGAAGGGCCGCGACAGGATCGCATAGAGCCGGATCAGGTTCAGCGCGTAGCGGATGATCGCGGCTGCTCGCGCCGGATCGGTCTTCACCACGGCCCAAGGTTCCGCTGCCTGGAGATACTCGTTCCCCGCCACCCAGATCGCGCGAAGCTCGCTGGCGGCCTTGCGGATCTCGATCGCCTCCCACTGCGCTTCATAGGCGGCCAGGCGGCGTGCGATCTCTGCGGTTACCGCGGCCTCTGCCGGGCCTGTCTCGCCCCCCTCCGGCACCTGTTCCCCGAATTTGGAGCGGCAGAACTTCGTGACCCGGCTGACAAAATTGCCGAGCACATCGGCGAGGTCCTTATTCACGCCGGACTGAAAGCTCTCCCAGGTAAAGTCGGCGTCCGAGCCTTCCGGCGCATTCGACAGCAGCCACCAGCGCCAATAGTCCGCCGGCAGTATCTCCAATGCCTGGTCCATGAACACGCCGCGGCCCTGACTGGTCGAGAATTTACCGCCTTCGTAATTGAGCCAGTTAAAGCTCTTGATGAAGTCGACCAGCTTCCACGGCTCGCCCGAGCCGAGGATCGTCGCCGGGAAGCTAAGCGTGTGGAAGGGCACATTGTCCTTGCCCATGAACTGCACATAGCGGACGTCCTCGGCGCCCTTGTCGGTGCGCCACCACCGCTGCCACGCCCCGTCGTCATGCCCGGAGGCATCCGCCCATTCCGCCGTGGCGGCGATGTATTCGATGGGCGCATCGAACCAGACATAGAAGACCTTCCCCTCCATCCCCGGCCAGGATGCGCCGCCGCGCTTGACCGGGACGCCCCAGTCGAGATCGCGGGTGATACCGCGGTCCTGCAGTCCGTCGCCGTCATGGAGCCATTTCTTCGCGATGGAGGTCGACAGCACCGGCCAATCGGTTTTGCTTTCGATCCAGGTGTCGAGCTTCTCGCGCATCGCCGATTGGCGCAGATAAAGATGCTTGGTCTCCCGAACCTCCAAGTCGCTCGAGCCGGAGATGGCCGAGCGCGGATTGATCAGATCCGTGGGCTCGAGCTGCTTGGTGCAGTTTTCGCATTGGTCCCCGCGGGCGCGTTCATAGCCGCAATTGGGGCAGGTGCCCTCGATGTACCGGTCAGGCAGATAGCGGCCATCGGCGTTTGAATAGACTTGGCGCTCCATCACCTCGGCGATCAGCCCGGCATCGGCGAGGCGACCGGCAAAGTGCTGGGTCAGCGCGCGGTTGCGGTCGGAAGAAGAGCGGCCGAAATGGTCGAAGCTGAGGCGAAAGCCGTCTGACAGGTGCTTTTGCACCTGCCACAACCGCGCGCAGTAGGCGTCGACGGGCTCGTCCGCCGCAGCGGCGGCAAGCTCCGCCGGCGTGCCGTGCTCGTCGGTCGCACAGATCAGCATTACCTCGTGCCCCCGGGCGCGCATATAGCGGGCATAGGCATCGGATGGCAGCATGCTGCCAACCAGATTGCCGAGATGCTTCACGCCATTAATATACGGCAGCGCCGAGGTGATGAGGATACGCGCCATGTTGCTTTCTCCGGGGGACTGCGGCGGGTTCTACCTGCTCCCGCTTACAGCGGTCAACGCGGGCCAGCCGGGCGGATCGGTGCCGCGATGATCTGCTGCATTCTCGGCGCCCCTGGCTGTCAGTTAAGTTGTCGAATCTAGAAGCTGAAGTGACCCCGAGGATCGAGCCATGCGCTTTCAGCCGACATTACTGACGCGTTTTGCAGTGGCACAGACCGCAGGTCTTCTGATTGGCATTTGCGCCTTTGTGCTCGTGCCTGCCGTCATGCCGGAGGGCGACCCGATGATGCGCTGGGGCATCCTGCTTTGGTACCCGACCCTCGCTGCAATCATCGCGCTGTTGGGGGAGAGCCTCTGCCGGTCGGAAGAGGGCCTGCTGGCGCCCTGGTGGCTTGTTGGATCGGCGATCGGGGCCTGGATGACGCTCGTCCTGACGTTGTTTGCCCATCAATCCATGGGCGCCTTCCTGCAACAGCTTTTCGGCCCCGACAGCGCCTTTGCGTCGGCCTACTGGTTCGTGCTGGAGGGAGCGCTGGCGGGTGCCGCCCTCGGCTATGTGGCCGAGCGCGGCAGTGCGCATTTGGTGGACGAGGCATCGAACGGTTGATTGCGGTGGCCAGTTGGTCTTGAACTCCCCTTACCGAGTGGGCGGCCAACGCCGTTCCAGGCACGGTCAGCGGAGGTGGAGATGGCAGGCACCCCGGTCGATCCTTTTTTGGTCGAGGCGGCAACTCTGCTCGGCGCTGCGGTGGTTGCGGTGCCGATCGCGAAACGGCTCGGCCTCGGCTCGGTGCTGGGCTATCTCGCCGCAGGGGTGATCATTGGGCCCTTCGGCCTCGGCTTGATCTCTGGCGCCAAGGACGTGCTCCATTTCGCTGAGTTTGGCGTCGTCATCCTGTTGTTCGTCATCGGGCTGGAGCTGCATCCGAGCCGGTTATGGCGCCTGCGGGCGGATATCTTCGGGCTCGGGGCTTTGCAGGTCGGGGCTACCGGCGCGGTCATATCTGCGGCGCTCTGGCTCGGTGGGGTCGCCAACCTGCTGGCGGCCTTGGCGCTCGGCCTGGCCTTGGCGCTTTCGTCGACTGCTTTTGCGGTGCAGTTGATGCGCGACCGGGGCGAACTTGCGCGGGAACATGGTCAGCGGGCGCTGTCCATCCTGCTCTTCCAAGACTTGGCTATCGTACCGCTGCTGGCCTTTGTGGCCCTGATCGCCCCCGGCTCGGAAGGGGAGAGCTTCGACCACTGGGCGCTTTTGCGTGGGGTTGCGGCGCTGGCGGCCGTGCTGCTGATCGGCCGGTTTGGGCTCAACCCCATCTTCCGGCTGCTCGCCAGGACCGGGGCCGACGAGACCTTCACCGCGGCTGCGCTGATGATCGTGGTGGGCTCGGCCCTCCTGATGCAGATGGCCGGGCTTTCCATGGCGCTCGGTGCGTTCCTCGCCGGCGTCCTGCTGGCGGAGTCGGAGTTTCGCCATCAGCTTGAGACGGATATCGAGCCGTTCCGCGGCCTGTTGTTGGGCCTCTTCTTCATGGCGGTCGGTATGGGCATCAATCTGCCGGTGGTTTTGGAGGCGGTTTGGCTCATCCTCGGCGCGGCCCTGGCGCTCTATCTCGGAAAGGCGGCGATCATCTTCCTGCTGTGCCGCAGTATGGGCTCGACTGTCCCGGACGGGATCCGCGTCGCAAGTATTCTAGGGCAGGGGGGCGAATTCGGCTTTGTCGTCTTCGGTGCGGGCGCCGCCTTGCAGATCTGGCCCGACCGGGTTGAGAGCATTCTGGCGGCAATCGTTGCTGTGACCATGCTGATGACGCCGCTGGTCGTGAAGTATGCCGATACCTTTGCGCAACGGTTCACCAGGCAGGACATGGACGGCATCGACGATGTCGAGCGGGCGGGGAGCGCGCCCATCATCGTTGCGGGCTTTGGCCGGTTCGGGCAAATCATCGCCCGGGTTTTGAAGTTGCGCGGCTATGACGTGACGCTGATCGACAACGATCCCAACCGGATCCGCATCGCCGAAACCTTTGGGAACAAGGTGTTCTTCGGCGATCTCCGCCGGGGTCATATTCTGCGTGCTGCCGGGGCGGAGGAGGCGCGGGCGATCTTTGTGTGTGTGGATGACCCGAAGACGACCCTGTTGTCGGTGGAGGCCCTGCGCCGCCGGTTTCCCGGTAAACTGTTGTTCGCCCGGGCTGCGGACCGGTTTGCGGAGATCGAGCTGACGAAGTCGGGGGCCGATGGGGTGATACGCGAGATGGCGGAAAGCGCGATCGAGCTGTCGCGCCGCGCCCTGGTCAGATTGGGCGAGGGCGATGCGGCATCGGAAACCATCGCAGAGTTTCGCCGCCGCGATGCGGAACTTCTGCGGCTGCAGTCGGAGTTCGGGGCCCATGGCGGGTATGAGCGTTTGCGGAAGTCTTACTCCCTCCAGGAGGAGCGCTGATCGATGGAGCAATGGTGTCTGTATGCCTGCGAGCTGGAGGGTCGGCCCGCCTTTATCACCTGCGACCAGTCGGCAAAGGCGAGGCTGGCGGCGCAGGGGCTGACGCGGCTTTCGGTGGTTCGGGCGGGGGTCGCGCAACCGCGGGACACGAAGACCCGGCAGGGCCTGATCCCGATGCGGGCGCTCGGCGCGTTCGAGGCTGCACTGGTTCGGGCGATGGCTGCCCTCGGCGGGCTGCATGTGGGCAAGGTGAACTACGAGGGGCAGCAGAGCTGGTACTTCTATGGCCCGCAGACGATGCGGCCCGAGGAGATGCTGAGCGATCTGGAGGCGTCGCAGCGGGTGGCGCTTGCCCATGTGGCAATCGACGATGCGCAGCACGAGCACTTCGAGCGCACGCTGATGCCGGGTCCGGACGAGCTGCGCACGATCCGGGATTTGCGCGCGCTGGAGACCTTGGCGGCGCAAGGCGATGTGCCGGAGCGGCCGCGCCGGATCGACTATGTCGCGGATTTCATGGATGACCGTGCGCGGGAGCGGTTTTGCCAAAGGGTGGCGGAACAGGGTTACATCGTCACCGGCAAGGCGGCAGGGAAGACGCCACTGCCGGCGCGGGCCTATTTCCACAAGATCGACAGCACCGACTTGGCGAGCGTCAGCAAGACATCCGACGCGTTGCAACGCCTGGTCGCGCGGCATAGGGGACGCTTTGTCGGTTGGACGGCGCAGCCGGTAACCCAGTAGGGCGTTCGGCAACCCGGTCCTGTTTGAAGAGGCCGGGCGTCAGTCGTCCGCGGGCAGGGCGCGCATCAGGGCTGCCAGTTGCGCCGTTTCAAGCCCGGCGGAAGTTCCCTTGGCAAGCTCGGCTGCGGCGCCCGCTCTCGCCATCGCGCTGCGGTTTTGGTTGAGCTTGAAGGTC
This sequence comes from Pseudomonadota bacterium, assembly GCA_039513195.1. Classification (GTDB taxonomy): domain Bacteria; phylum Pseudomonadota; class Alphaproteobacteria; order Rhodobacterales; family Rhodobacteraceae; genus Thermohalobaculum. Next base: position 58,551 of record JBCCRM010000018.1, read on the forward strand.
GAGGCGACACTGTCGACCGTCATCTCGACCGGGAGGATCATCCGCATCATGCGTTTCATCGCGTCAGGGGACATCTTTGCTGTTTTCCAGACGGGTTTTGGGGCCAGCGACGCTTCGAACCGGTCGGAGAGCCGGTCGAGATGGGCGTGCAGATCCCAGTCCGCGAGCTTGAGCTCGCCACGCAGATGCGCGGCGACATAGTTCCAGGTCGGAACCATATCCGCCTCGCCCCCATACCAATCCGGCGAGACATAGCCGTCCGGGCCTGAAACGATCAGCAGGGCTGGCCGTGGCCCAGCCTTGAGCGCGCGCAGGATCGGATTAGCCCGGGTCAGGTGGGCTTCGAGCCGATTGTCGTCGAGCCAAAACGGAATGTGCGACGCCTCGCCGTCCACCACCAGCACCCCGAAACCGCGATCCCGGGCGAAGGCCATGGCGCGAGCGTCGGTTTCCTTGCGAAAAGCTGGGTTCGGATGCATGGGGTCAAGCTGCCACGGCACTGGTGAGGATGGGAACGGCCGAGAAGAAGAATTCGCCCTCCTCCTCCGCCCGGTCGAGCGCGTCGATCCAGGCTGTGGCCCGTGCGCGTGGGACGCCCTGATCGACCGCATGGGCGGCGATCATCCGGGCGGCCCACCAGGCAAAGGTGGATTGGTCGAAGCTGGGATTGACCACCGGCACAGGGATCTGGCGGACCCCGGCGAATCCGCTGCGGGCGAGCATCGGCGCGAGCTTGGCCGGCAGGTTGGGCCAGGGGGCGTGGCCGTCCCAGGCGTCGATCAACGTCTCGGTCAGTGCGTCCTCCGGCCCGTGCCAAAAGGCGCTGTCCCAATTGGTGGCCAGACAGAGCAGCCGCCCGCCTGGCTTGAGGACCCGCCGGATCTCGGTCAGCGTCGCGGTGATGTCGGGGATGTATTCGATGACTTGCACGGCGACGGCGGCATCGAACACCGCGTCGGGGTAATCGAGGTGCCGCACATCGCCGATCTGCGGGCTGACCGCGGGCACACCATCGCAGGCAGCTTTCGCGGCCTCGATCTGGTCGGGCGATATGTCTATCCCCGCGGCGAGGCCATGGGGGCCGATGGCGAGACCGATTTCGCGCAGTAGGTAGCCTGCGCCGCAGCCGATTTCGACCACCCGCTCGCCGCGCCGGGGCGCAAGTTCTTGCATCACGGCATTGCGCCGGGCGGCCATATCCCTGCATTGCGCCAGCCGCTGCTGGATGCCTGCGATTTCGCCGATGAAGTCCATGGCTGGGAGGTATGTGCCTGGCTTCCGCCTGTCTAGAGCGGCTTCCGCTGCGCGGCAGGCCCGATGTTTCTGCCGGGTGGTCCGCTGAGACGGACCCGCCACCTCCCCCGCCCACCCACCCATGGGAGCTGGCGGGTCCGTGCCGTGGATGTGCGGTCGCCCGACACGCGCGTCTCGGCGGGTTTAAAGGGCGGTCGCGGTGGTCACTGCCGAGAGCATTACAAAGCCGAAGCGGCCGTCCCGATCAGCATCATCGAGCGGCTTCAGCAAGGCCTTTGCCTGGCCGCCATCAAGGCCCTCGCTTTCGGCAAAGGCTGCCATGACAAGCGCCGAGCAATAGGCCTAGTTGTCCGACTGTATGCGCGGGCGAAGACGGTAAAGGGCTCCCGCGCGATGCCGTCGACACTGGCTTTCTGGAGCATCCGCGGCAGGGTCAAAGGGAACATCTGGCGGGGAAAATGGGCGCGCCAGGCATCGACTCTGCGCTGGGTCAGGGCGGGCTGTGGTCCACGAACTCTGAAATGATCCCAGAGAACTGAGAGGATTGCGAACCATCCACCCGGTTTCATGACCCGCCGGACCTCAGCCAGACCCGCTTCGGTGTCGGGAACGTAATCGAGCACCTCCGGCGACGCCACTCGGTCAAACGGGCGGTATCGAATGGACGGGCGACCGCGTCGGCCTCGATAAAGTCGAGGGTCGCCATGCCCGCGCGAGGCCGCAACGCGACTGCGATCTGGTCGGCGCCGAGATCGATACCGACCGCATGGCCGTCCTGCGCCACGACGCGAGCGATTTCGACGGTCAGATGACTGCCGCCGCCGCCGAGGTCGAGCGCCCGTTTACGGCGGGCTAATTGCAGCGTGCGATAGGCGAGGCGGAACCGTCGGGCGCCTCGACTGAGCGCCCTTGTCACCGGCCCATATCGCCGCTGGACGCCATTGGCCGTCCCTCTTGCTTTGCCGCGGAAGACGACCCAAGGCGCCTGTCATGGGAAACGGCCATCGGTGCCGACCGCATTGACCGGAAGCGTCACGATAGGGCCGCGAGGGTGCGGCCCCATCGGCATAGATTTCAGCCTTGGCTCGCCGAGGGATCCAACACGGCAAGGACCTCGCGGGTGGCGCTGTCGATGCGCAGCACCGTGCCCTGAATCCGCACATAGCTCTCGCCCGCGCCGGGACGCGGAAGATCGTATTGGCGCCAATCGAGTCGTACCCGCGGTTGGCGGCGTGCCACGCGATCGCCGACGCCGTAGCGGGTGTCGGACTGGAAGATGCTCTGACGCTCGAACGCGCCGCGCGGGTCGAGAGGCGGCTGAACGTCGACCTCGGCCGGTTGCACCGGGGCGGTCTGCTCGATCACCACGACGACCGGAGGCGGCCGACGATCGATCCGTTCGGCGAAGATGAACGGCCTGAGACCGCGCCGATAGCCGGGTTCCTGCAATCCGGTCGGGCGCACCGCGAAAGCCCGTTGCCGGGCGACGCGCCGTGCCCGTTGCACCGTGCGCCCTGACCGGTCGACCCGGCCACCGCGAATGGCGGCACCATAGGGCCGCCGCTGCGAGCCCACAGGCTGGATGCCGAGCCGCACCGCGCGCTGGCGTTCCAGCGACGCCACGAACTGGCTGGCGGAGATCAGCGGTGCCGCCTTTGCCGATGCGCCGGGCAGGACTGCGCTGGCTGCCAGGACCAGCGATGCGACGCCAGCGACGCCAATCAACCGTTTGATAAGCTCATTCATTAGACCACCCCGTCTCACTTTGACATAATCCCAACCTTATCAGCTGGCTTCGAAATGGCCAGGGGACAGACATCGCAGGGGAGAAGTGCGGATCTTCCCCGCGCGGCAATTCGGTGCCAGATCTTAACGGCCGCCGGGTCCCAGTTCGTTTCCCTTGCGCGGCGCGAGGATTGGCGCCACATGTCTGGAATGAAACAGGGGTTTTCCGCTATTTTGCTTGTGTTCCTCGCCTTTGGCCATGCCTCGGCGGCGGAGCTTTCGGACATTCCCGGCGATGTCGTGACGCCGCAGGCTTTCCGCGATTATGCGGAGGGGTACACGCTTTACTTCGAGCGTGACGGCGAGCCTTGGGGCGCAGAAAGCTTCGAGGAGGGCGGCGCGACCGTCTGGCGGTTCCCGGATGGCACCTGCGCCGATGGCGCCTGGAAAGCCCATGGCGCGCAGATTTGCTTCTACTATGGCGAAGGCTCGGACGTGCTGTGCTGGCGGATGTTCCAGGACGACCGGGGCATGCTGGCCCGACTGCTCGGCGACGGTCCGCAAAGCGGGATGGAGCTGCGCATCACCGGTCGCGATCAGCGGCCGCTGTTGTGTGGGGAGGAGGCGCTGCCAACCTCCGCCCCCAATGCGCCTTACCGCTGGTGATCAGCTCTCGACGCCCTCGACGATGGTGATTGAGGCGATACCGGCGCCGACCCGGTGCTCCCGCAGGGTTTGGTACGCCTCGGACCGGTAGCAATCGAGTGCGGCCTGGTAGCTCGGGAATTCGATCACGACATTGCGCGGGCGGGATAGGGGTCCCTCGACCTCTTCATGTGTTCCGGCGCGGACAAGGAATGTCCCGCCGAACTCGCCGAAAACGTCGGGGGTGCCCGCAGCATAGCGGCTGTAGGGCTCCGGGTCGGTGACCTCGACATGCGCGATCCAGTAGCCTTTGGCCATTGCTTTCCCTCCTCTCGTTGGCTGATTGTCTAAAAGAGCGAACCCTGCCCGGTCTTGTCGGTTTTGGTGGTGCGGGGCGCTTGTTTGCGGGACTTCGGCTTTTGCTCCGTGCGGGGCGCGTCGGTGCTCGCAGCCTGGGCCGGCAGGCGGCCGTCCTGCAGTTCGATCTCCAGCGCCGTTCCCACGGCAATGCCGGCGGCGCGGGTTTGGACGGTGCCCTCGGCAGTACGGATGACCGCATAACCCCGGGCGAGGGTCTGCCGGTAGCCGAGCGAGGAGAGGAGCCGGGCAAGGGCGGCGAGGCGATCGGCGCGGGCACGCCAGGTGCGCTCCATCGCCGGGGCAAGGCGCCGGGCGGTGTCCCCGAGCCGTTCGCCGGAGCGTTGCGTGCGCCCGCGCAATAACCACGGCCCGAACCCGCCGGTGCGGGCGGCGACCGCCCGTTCCGCAAGCTTTATCCTCTCCCGCAGGCCAGCGGGCAGGCGGGTGGCGAGCCGCTCCAGGACCGTTGCCGCATCGCCGATCAGCCGGGCGGGGGTCGGTAGCCGGGCGACCGCGAGATCCAGGCGCTGGCGTGGCAGCTCCAACAGCGCCTGCGGCCGCGGCAGCCCGCGGGCGAGGTCGCCGATCCGGCGGCGCCGTTCCTCCAAAGACCGGGCGACGCCTGTCATGCGCCGCGCCTCGAGGCTCGCCAGCGTCGCCACCAGTTCCGCTCGAACGGGCACCGCCATCTCGGCCGCCCCCGTCGGTGTTGGCGCCCGGCGGTCGGCGGCGTAGTCGATCAGGGTCGTGTCTGTCTCGTGACCGACCGCCGAGATCACCGGGATCCGGCAGTCGGCGACCGCCCTGACCACGACCTCTTCGTTGAAGCCCCACAGATCCTCGACCGAGCCGCCACCGCGGGCCACGATCAAGAGATCCGGACGGGGCACGGGCTCTCCCAGATCGCTGCCGAGCCGGTCGAAGCCCCGCACGGCGCGCGCAACCTCTCCGGCGCAGGCTGGACCCTGTACCGCCACCGGCCAGACCAAAACATGGACCGGAAAGCGATCGGCGAGCCGATGTAGAATATCGCGGATCACCGCCCCAGTGGGTGAGGTGACCACCCCGATCACCCGCGGCAGATAGGGCAGGGGCCGCTTCCGCTCCTCCGCGAACAGACCCTCGGCCGCCAGGGCCTTCTTCAGTCGCTCGAGCTTTGCGAGCAACGCGCCCTGACCGGCATAGGCCAGATCCTCGATCACGATCTGATAGCGCGACTGGCCTGGGAAGGTTGTCAGCCGCCCCGTGGCGATCACCTCGTCGCCTTCCTGCGGGTTGACGCTCAAACGGGCGGCGGTGCCCTTCCAGATCACGCCCGAAAGCACCGCGCGGTCGTCCTTCAGGTCCAGATACACATGGCCCGAACGGTGGCGGGAGACGCGGCCGAGCTCGCCCCTTATACGGACATGGCCGAAGGCGCTCTCGACCGTGCGCTTGATGGCGCCGGAGATTTCCGAGACCGTGAATTCTGGCGTATTGGCGCCGCTGGCGGGTTCGTCCTCGATGAGGCTCACAGAAGTCTCCCCGTTCCTGCTGCGAAGCTGGCGCACAGCCGAGATCGCCGCAAGCCCGAAATGCAGCGCCCCGGTGCCGCGCAAATCCTCTGGCCCTGACCGGAGAGCGGGCTATGGTGCCGCGCATAAGGGAGTCAGGAGGGGCGATGCGGGTTCTTATTCTCGGCAGCGGTGGGCGGGAACATGCGCTGGCTTGGGCAATGGCCGAGAGCCCGATGCTGACCGCGCTCTATGCTGCGCCGGGGAACCCAGGCATTGCTGAGATGGCAATTTGCATCGCCATAGATCCTATGGATAGCGATGCGGTGGCCGCCTGGTGCCGGGCAGAGCGGATCGACCTGGTCGTTGTTGGGCCGGAGGCACCCCTGGCGGCGGGCGTGGCAGATCGGCTCGCAACCGCGGGCATTGCCTGTTTCGGCCCCACCGCTGCGGCGGCGCAGCTGGAGGCATCGAAGACATTCACCAAAGAGATCTGCGACGCGTGCGATGCGCCGACGGCAGCCTGGGCTCGGTTCACCGAGATCGGTCCGGCCCTCGCCTATCTGGAGGCGAGGGGGGCGCCAATCGTCATCAAAGCCGACGGTCTGGCGGCCGGGAAAGGCGTAACTGTGGCCGAAACGGCGGTCGAGGCGGAGGTTGCGGTGCGCGCGATCCTCGGTGGTCGTCACGGTATGGCGGGGACCGCCATCGTCATCGAAGACTTCATGGCGGGGGAAGAGGCGAGCCTCTTCGTCCTCTCCGACGGCCAGACCGTCTTGCCCCTCGTTGGCGCGCAGGACCACAAACGGGCCGAGGAAGGGGATCTTGGCCCCAACACCGGCGGTATGGGTGCCTATTCCCCCGCGCCGGTGCTGACCCCGGCCGTCGAGGCGGCGGCGATGGACCGGATCATACGTCCGGTGATCGCTGAGATGGCACGCCGCGGCACGCCGTTCCGGGGCGTTCTCTACGCCGGGCTGATGATCGAGGACGGGGTCCCGCGCCTTGTCGAGTTCAATGTCCGCTTCGGCGATCCAGAATGCCAGGTGCTGATGCTGCGGCTGAAGACCGATCTGCTGCCGGTGCTCGCTGCCGCAGCTTCCGGCGGTCTGGCCGGCCATCAGCTCGACTGGCGCTGGAACCCCGCGGTTTGCGTGGTGATGGCGGCGCGGGGCTATCCCGGTGGCTACGGCAATGGCGAGGCGATCACCGGCATTGCTGCGGCCCAGACCGTCCCGGGCGTCACAGTCTTCCAGGCCGGGACTGCGAGCGCTGCGAATGGCCAGATCCTCTCCGCCGGAGGGCGGGTCTTGAACATCTGTGCCACCGGCGAAACGGTCGAGGCCGCCTGCGCCCGTGCCTACCGGGCCGTGGATTTGATCGACTGGCCTGGCGGTTTCGTGCGCCGTGACATTGCCTGGCGTGTGCGGGAGGGGAGTCTGTCCTGATGCCGATTGTCAGTCCTACGGGGATCGCGGGCCGCATCGCCTATCTGGGCGTGGTGCGCGACCGCCGCGAGACACTCTGCTCCGCGCCGCTGGAGGAGGTCGGGCTGACCTTCGAGGGGTTTGCGGGCGAATGCCATGGTGGGCTGACCCGGCCGTCCTGCACCCGGGTCAGGGCGCAGCACCCGGTGAAGGGCACCGAGATCCGCAATACGCGCCAGATCTCGATTCTCTCGCTGGAGGAGCTGGCGGTGATCGCCGACGGGCTCGGCATTCCATATCTGCGCCCGGAATGGGTCGGTGCCAATCTGGTCTTGGAGGGGATTCCCGATCTGACCCTGATCCCGCCCGCCTCGCGCCTGGTCTTCGGCAGTGGCGTGGTGATCACCGTAGATGTGGAGAATGGGCCCTGCCGCTTCCCCGCCGAGGTGATCGAGGGACACCATCCGGGCCATGGCAAGGCCTTCCCCAAAGTAGCGGCGACCCGGCGCGGCACCACCGGCTGGGTCGAGCGGCCTGGCACTCTCGCCCTTGGCGATGCGTGCCGGTTGCATGCGCCGCCGCAACGGCTCTACCCGCATTTGTGATGGATTTTGGCTTGCATTAGAAGACGCGCGCGGGCGGTTTCGCCGGACCGCATCAGAAGGACAGGAGAGCGTGATGCTGCGAGCCTTGTTGGCCATCGCCCTAGTTTTTGCCCTGGGCCAGACCGCCGCCGCAGAGGACAGCCGCGAGGGCTATTATTACCCGCCCGTCGGCAGCGAGGAGAGCTTCGAGCGCGAGCTTGCCGGCGTGCCGCCCACGGCCCGCCAGGTGCGGGTGAGCTTCATCACTCAGCTCACCAAGGCGCAGATGGCGGCGCCTGAGGCACCGCGCTTTGCGGTCTTCGCCAAGGGCAGCGATGCCGAGCATATGATCATCGTGGCCCTGGATGACGGGGTCTTTAAGACGTTGTTTCGGGCCCGGGCGGTGCTGGCGCAGCTCACCTCTAATGCGCGGTCGACGGAGTTCTTTCAGCGCAACAATATCGCCGAGACCGCGACCTGGTTCGATCTGGCAAAGCTGTTGGGGTTCGAGGATTTGGTGATCAGCGATGGCGAGACCTGGTCGCACCGGGTGAGGTTCCGGTAGGAAGATTGGCGGTCGTGGCAGCTTTTGCGCGCAGGGCAGGTCGGATTGCACCTGACCGGTCGGCAGTGATCCGAGCCTGGTGCACCGGGCGATAGATCTGTTTTGCTTCGATAACAGGTGTGCCCGCGGGGGGCGGGCGCAGAACGGGAATCAGGGGGGAGCCAATGGCCGCCACGATCATCGATGGAAAGGCCTTTGCGGCCGGGCTACGGGGGCGTATCGCCGAGCATGTGACGGCATTAAAAGCCGATCATGGGATCACGCCAGGGCTGGCCGTGGTGCTGGTCGGCGAGGACCCTGCGAGCCAGGTTTATGTGCGCAACAAGGGCAAGCAGACTGTGGAGGTCGGCATGGCTTCCTTCGAGCATCGCCTTTCCGCCGACACGTCGGAAGCGGATCTGCTGGCCCTGGTGCAGCAGCTAAACGCCGACCCGACGGTGCACGGCATCCTGGTGCAGCTTCCGCTGCCTGCGCATCTGAACTCCGACCTAGTGATCAACAGCATCGACCCCGCAAAGGATGTCGATGGTTTCCATATCTCGAATGTCGGTCTGCTCGGTACCGGGCAGAAATCCATGGTGCCCTGCACGCCGCTCGGCTCGCTTATGCTGTTGCGCGACCATCTCGGCAGCCTATCCGGCGCCGACGCGGTTGTGTTGGGCCGCTCGAACATCGTTGGCAAACCGATGTTCAACCTGCTCCTGCGCGACAGTTGCACGGTGACCGTCGCCCATAGCCGGACAAAGGACCTGCCGATGCTCTGCCGGAAGGCCGATATTCTGGTCGCAGCGGTCGGGCGGGCCGAGATGGTGCCCGGCGATTGGATCAAGCCAGGGGCTACGGTAATCGATGTGGGCATCAATCGGGTGCCGGCGCCGGAAAAGGGCGAGGGCAAGACCAAGATCGTGGGCGACTGCGCCTTCGATAGCTGCGCCGCGGTCGCGGGCGCGATCACGCCGGTACCCGGCGGCGTCGGCCCGATGACAATCGGCTGCCTGCTTGCCAATACGGTCACGGCCTGTTGTCGAGCCAATGGCTTGTCGGAGCCTGATGGCCTGACTGCCTAGCGACCTCGGCATCCGGCGGATTTATCACAGGTGACCGGAGCCGGTGCGGTTCCGGGTGGAAATATGTAAGATTCTACGAGCAGGACAGTATTTTCTGTCAGGACAGAAATCATGAAAGTAACCGATGCAACTGACAGGGTCGATGCGCGGCTTCATTCTTCACTGGGGCGAGATGGGTGCTCGATGGGGGGTGAACCGCTCGGTCGCGCAGGTCCATGCGCTCTTGCACCTATCGCCCCGGCCGCTCCCGGCGGAGGAGATCGCAGAAACGCTGTCGCTTGCGCGGTCGAATGTGTCGACCGCCATCAAAGAGCTGCAGGGCTGGAAGATCATCAAGGTCAGCCGGGAGTTGGGGGGATGGGCGGGATCATTTCACCTCGGTCGAGGACACGATTGAGCTGGTGCGCTTGGTGATCGAGGGGCGCCATGCCCGCGAATACGCCCCAACCTTGGAGGCTGTGCGCGCGCTCGCGGCAACCGCCAGGGGAGATACGGAAACCCCGGACGATGTCACGGCACGGATCACCGAGACCTGTGCGGTTATGGAGATGTTCGACGAGTTCTACCAACAGATCGCCCGCCTGCCGAGGCCCGCGCAGCTCGCGATCCTCCGCTCAGGCGCGAAGCTCGCCAGCTTGATCCCCTCGCAGAGCTAATTTTTTGCCTGAAAGTTTCAGTAACGACAGAAATTATGGAAAGAAGCGACAGAGTGGAGGGCGGCACGCCCGTCAATTTGCTCCCCTTCTTTGGCGGCTTGATCGCGAACTTGGGCTCGGCGCCGCTCTCAATCGACTTCTCTCTGCAGGCGACGGATGCTCGCTACGAGCCTGCAGCTTTGCGCACCTTCGTCTTCGCTTCGCTTCGCTTCGCTTCGCTCGGCACCGGCTCCGGTCGCCGCGGTGTTGGGCGGCATCGTCGGCTTGCTCTACGCAGCCCGCACCCTGCGAAACGCGCCCTTCCCAAGCAATTGAGACTGACAATGCTGTATTTGCTCGATCTCGTCATTGCACTCGGAGGATTGGGCGTCCTATCCATGATCCTGGCCAACATCGGCCGACCAGCCGCCAACTGCCCAGAGATTGCGCACGCCGCCTATCTCGGCACCTGGGTGTTGACAAGCGCATTCGTAACGCTTGGGATCGGTGCGATTGCGCTGACCGGTGCTTGGCTGCCTCTCTTGCTCGAGGGCAATCCGCAGCGCCTCTTCATGCCGGTGGGCGTGGTTTCAATCGCGCTCGGTATTGGTTAGTTCATCGCGGCCGAGGCGCTATGCGGGATCCTCGATGCGGCGCGCGCCAATCTGAGGGCGGAGGCGATACTGCCTCCTAAGGCGTCGAGCTGAATGCGCGGTGCCAAAGGCAATCGGGATGCGCGATGGGGCGCCTTACTCCTCGGGCAGCGCCCCATCGAAACGCGGGACGCCGTCCTCCGGCACGGGCAGCAGCGCCTCGGCCACATGGATATGGGCGGCGAGAGCCGGTGCCTCGGCCGGCGCGAAATCCATCGCGCCGAGGGCGATGTCGATTGTCTCTCCCATCACCGGTTGCCAGAACAGATACCCGCCGCAGTCCCGGCAGAACTCACGCCAGGCGGTCGGGCTAACCGAAACCCAGGCGAGCCTGTCGCTGGTGATAGTGACCGACTCGCGCTCCGCGGTCACCGCCACCCAGAAGCTGCCGCTATGGCGCTGGCATTCGCGGCAATGGCAGGCGACGGGTCCCTGGTACAACCCGTCAATGGAGAACCGAACGGCGCCGCAAAGGCATCGGCCGGAGAAGGTTTCAGTCATCGCGATGATCTCCGCGTTCGGGCTGCTGCGCGGAAGGGGCCACGCGCATGATCGGGCGCGCATCGGCTCGCAGGTAAGCCTGGTCATCTTCCAGATAATGGGAATGCTCCGCGCGCGCGGCGGTTACGGGATGGATCTTGGCGATCATGGTTTGTCCGAAAGGCCCGTCATGGTCATGAAGGTGCCGAGGGTGGTAGCGATTGCCGTCTCTGCCCCCGCAGCATCGAGCGAAACTACGTCGCTGCGGGCCACCGTAAGGCGGCGTCCGGCGCGTTCGACCTGCCCGCGGGCGATCAGGCGCGTACCGCGCCCTGGCGCGAGGAGGTTGATCTTCAGCTCCACAGTCAGCACTCCATCGCCGGCGGCCATCAAGCTTTGCGCCGCGTAGCCCGACGCGCTGTCGGCGATCGACCAGATCGCGCCGGCATGGGCAAAGCCGTGCTGCTGTTCCAGCGAAGGGCGGAGCGGTAGGGCGATCTCGACCCGGCCGGGCTCGGCCAAGAGGAGCTCGGCGCCGAGCAGCGCCATAAAGTCCTGCTGCGCGAAGGAGGTTTCGACGCGGGCACGGAAATCGGGATCCTGGGGCGCGAAGTCAACCATCGATCAACCGAGGCGGTCCCGGCGCACGGGCGTGACCCGAGGTCCCAGCAACAGCGCGACCGAGCTGCCGTTCATCAGCCCGTCAAAAGCCGGGTCGCGCGCGTCCAAGCCGCCGGTATAGGTGCCGAAGGCGGATAGGATCACCCGATGCGCATCGACCAAACAGCAGCGGCGCGAGATGCGGTGTCCACGTCGGAACAACAGCGCCTTTGGGTGGTAGTGGGCGGAGACCTCGCCAAGTGCTGCATTGGCGCCCAGCGTCTCTTCCGCAATGTGGCGGAAAACAATTGGGCCGATCCGGTGCTCGGCCAGATGGCTGCCGGGCAGATCGACAGGGCCTGGGTCGTGGTTGCCCGCCACCCAGATCCATCGCCGCCCGGCGGAGAGACGCTCGATCCGCAGAACCAAGTCATGGGACATCGCGTCGGCGGCCTTGAGATCGTCGAAACTGTCGCCGAGGCAGATCACCACTCGGGGCCCGAGGGCTGCGATCTCCTCCTCCAGCCGGTTTAGGGTGTCGAGCGTCTCGTAGGGCGGCAGCAGGCTCGCACCCTCGCGCGCCAGGCGCTCCGCCCGGCCGAGATGCAGGTCGCCCACCACCAGCGCGCCCTCGGCTGGCCAATGCAGAGCGCCGCTCGGCCGCACCGTGAAGTGCTGACCGGCACAGGTGATCTCGATGCCGCTCATGCGGAATTGTGTAGGACGGGAGGGAACGGCTTGGCAAGGTCCCGAAACGAAACCTTGCCAGAGGCCGCTTTAGGACGCCGCGACGGCGCGCTTGGTCATCACCTTGGTGATATGGGCGCGGTATTCCGGCGTGCCGTGCAAATCGCCGATCATGCCATCGGCCGGAACGGACAGCCTGTCGATGGCATCAGGCATATAGCTGGCCGACAGGGCCGCCTCCGCCGCTTGCCAGCGGAAGACGCCGTCCTCGGACGCGCCGGTGACCGCGACACGCACGCCGGTGGCGAACTTCGCGACCATCACACCGACCAGTGCAAAGCGGGAGGCCGGCTGCACGAATTTCATGTACGCGGCCCGTTCCGGCACCGGGAAGGCGACGCCGGTGACCAGCTCTCCCTCCTCCAGCGCGGTGGCGAACATGCCGTGGAAGAAGTCGTCCGCCTCGATGGCTCGGCCTTCCGATGTGTGGACGGTGGCGCCGAGCGCCAGGACCGCGGCCGGGTAGCAGGCGGAGGGGTCGTTGTTCGCGACCGACCCGCCAATGGTGCCCCGGTTGCGCACCTGAGGATCGCCGATATGGCCGGCCAGATCGGCGAGCCCCGGGATCGCGGACTGGACCTCGGCAGAGCCTGCCACGGCCGCATGGGTCGTCGCCCCGCCGATCCGCACCGTGTCGCCGGCAATTCCAATGCCGGTCATTTCGGCGATCCCCGTGAGATCCACCAGCACCGTGGGGCTTGCGAGGCGCTGCTTCAGGGTTGGGATCAGGGTCTGCCCGCCGGAGATCGGCTGCGCGTCCTCCGCTGCCAGGGCCTGTTTCGCCTCGGCGAGGGTGCCGGGTTTTACATAGTCAAATGCATACATGGCGTTGCTGCCTCTCTGTCATCTCATCCGCGTCTCGTCTGGCGCGGGTGTTCCCTCCCCCCGTCTGGGGGAGGGTTAAGGAGGGGGGCTCGTCAGGCCTTGGCGTTCTGGATGGCGCGCCAGACCCGGCTCGGGGTCAGCGGCATGTCGATATGTGTGACACCTATCGGCGCCAGCGCATCGATCACCGCATTGACCAGCGCCGGCGGAGAGCCGATGGCCCCGGCCTCGCCGCAGCCTTTGACGCCCAGCGGGTTGTGGGTGCAGGGCGTCACGCAGGAATGGTCCACTTTGAACATCGGCAGATCCCCCGCTCGCGGCATCGCATAGTCCATATAGCTGGCCGAGGCGAGCTGACCGCTTTCGTCATAGACCGCCGCCTCCAGCATCGCCTGGCCGATCCCCTGGGCGAGGCCGCCATGGACCTGGCCCTCGACGATCATCGGATTGACGACATTACCGAAATCATCCGCTGCGGTGAAGTTCTCCACAGACACGACGCCAGTTTCCGGATCGACCTCAACCTCGCAGACATAGGCGCCGGCGGGATAGGTGAAGTTGGCGGGGTCGTAGAAGGAGGTCTCCTCCAGCCCCGGTTCGATCTCCTCGATCGGGTAGTTGTGGGGTACATAGGCGGCCAACGCCACATCCCCCCAGGAGACGGACCGATCGGTTCCCGCAACGGTAAACTGACCGTTTTCAAAGGTCACATCGCCCTCCGCCGCCTCGAGCAGATGGGCGGCGATCTTCTTGGCCTTCGCCACGATCTTCTCGACCGATTTCACGATGGCCGAGCCGCCGACCGCCAGCGAGCGGGAGCCATAGGTGCCCATCCCGAATGGGATCTTGGAGGTGTCGCCATGCACGATGTCGACCTGGCCCTCGTCGCAGCCCAGCATCTCGGCCACGACCTGGGCGAAGGTCGTCTCGTGCCCTTGGCCATGGCTGTGAGAGCCGGTCATCACCGCGATCGAGCCCGTCGGGTTTACCCGCACCGTCGCAGCCTCGTAGAGACCTGCGCGGGCGCCGAGCGCACCGACCAGTGAGGATGGGGCGATCCCGCAGGCCTCTATATAGGATGCGATGCCCAGGCCCCGGCGCTTGCCGGCCGCTTCCGTCGCCTCTTTGCGCGCCGCGAAGCCCGCGCTGTCCGAGATCTGCAGCGCCTTATCCATCGTGGCGTCGTAATTCCCCGTATCGTATTCCACCGCAACGGGCGTTGCGTACGGGAACTGGGTCGGCTGGATAAAGTTCCGTCGGCGCAACTCTACCGGCTCGATCCCCATCTCGCGCGCCGCTTTGTCGATCACCCGCTCGAGCTGATAGGTTGCCTCCGGTCGGCCGGCGCCGCGATACGCGTCCACTGGCACGGTGTTTGTGAAGACAGCCTTCACATTCGTGAAGATCAGCGGTGTTTTATAGTTGCCGGCCAACAGGGTCCCATGCAGCCAGGTTGGCACACAGGGTGCGAAGGTGCTGAGATACGCACCCATATTCGCCAGCGTCGAGCAGCGGAGCGCAAGAAAGTTCCCATCCGCGTCCATGCCGAGCTCAATCTTCGTCACATGGTCCCGGCCTTGGGCGTCTGAGAGAAACGCTTCCGTCCGGTCGGCGGTCCATTTCACCGGCCGGCCAACATGTTTCGCAGCCCAGGTGACCAGCGCCTCTTCGGCATAGTGGTAGATCTTCGTGCCGAACCCGCCGCCCACATCGGGCGCCACCACCCGGAGCTTGTGCTCGGGGATCGAGAGCACGAACGCCCCCATCAGAAGCCGAATGACATGCGGGTTCTGCGAGGTGGTGAAGAGCGTGTGTTCGTCCCGCGCCGCGTCGTACTCGCCAATGGCCGCGCGCGGCTCCATCGGATTGGCGACCAGGCGGTTGTTCACCAGCTCCAGCGCGGTGACGTGGTGCGCACTGGCCAGAGCCTCGTCAACCGCGGTCTTGTTCTCGGCCACGAACTCCCAGTCGAAGCACAGATTGTCAGCGATATCGTCATGGACCGTGGCGCCGCCTTGGATCGCGGTCTCCATACCGATGACGGCGGGAAGTTCCTCAATCTCGCATTCGATGGCTTCCGCTGCATCGCGGGCGGCCGCGAGCGTCTCGGCGATCACCACCGCGATAGGGTCGCCCACATGGCGCACCTTCCCCTCCGCCAGGATCGGGTGCTTCGGCTCCTTCATCGGCTCGCCGTTCTTGTCGGTGACCTGCCAGCCGCAGGGGACGCCGCCGACCGCCTCTAGATCCTTTGCGGTCAGGATCGACAGGACCCCGGCGCTTGCCGCCGCCACGTCGGTGTCGAGCCGGATGATCCGACCATGCGCGACGTCGGAGCGCAGGAAATAGGCATAAGCCTGACCCGGTCGGTTGATATCGTCGGTATATTGGCCTTTGCCGGTGAGGAAACGGATGTCCTCGCGCCGCTTCGAGCTGGCGCCGATGCCTTGATCCTTGGGCATGTCTTCACTCCCTGATCTGGGTACGTTTATTCACGCGACGCCGAGATGGGCGATGCGGTGCTATTGGGCCGGGAATTGCGCTTTGGCGCCTTTGGGCCGAGCTCACTGGGCGGCGATCTGCTGTCCGCGCATGGTGGCCGCCGCGGCTTGGATCGCCTTGACGATGTTGTGGTACCCGGTGCAGCGGCAGATATTACCCTCCAGCCAAGACCGGATCTCCGACTCGGTCGGGTCCGCGTTTTTGGCCAGAAGGTCCGAGGCCGACATGATCATGCCGGGCGTGCAGAACCCGCATTGCAGGCCGTGATGCTCCTGAAATGCGGCCTGAAGGACGCAGAGCGATCCATCGGCATTGGCCATGCCTTCGATGGTGGTGACATCGGCGTCCTGACAGGCCTGCGCGAACACGGTGCAGGACTTCACGCTGTCATCGCCGATGTGAACGACGCACGCGCCGCACTGCGAGGTGTCGCAGCCGACATGGGTTCCGGTGAGGCCAATGGTCTCGCGCAGGAATTGGACGAGCAGCGTGCGCCCCTCAACCTCGCCAGAGACAGGCTTACCGTTCACGGTCATGTTGACGGTTGGCATATGTGGTCTCCTCCTATGGCGCCGCGCCGGGCGGTAGGCCCGGTGACGCCGTACGTCCGAAAGCTTGCACCGATTTACTTTTCGGGGAAAGGCCATCGCGCGGTAGCTGCCCGCACGGGCTGAGAAACTGCCCGAGATCAGCCGAGGAGGCGCGAAACCCACCCTTTCTTGTGCTCGTCGCCATCCTCAGTCGCAGTCTCGACGGCCTCATCGGCCGGCGCAGTGTCGCCCAATGCCGGGCCTTCGACGGCGGTTTGAAAGCGGTTGAAGAACTCGTCGGCCATCTTCTTCGCGAAGCCGTCGATCAGACGGGAGCCGAGCTGAGCCAGCTTGCCGCCGACCTTTGCCTCCGCCTCGTAGACGAGTTTCGTACCGCCGTCTTGGTCAGACAGTGCGACCTTGGCGCCCCCTTTGGCGAAACCCGCGGCACCGCCTTTGCCCTCGCCGGTGATCCGGTAGCTTTCTCCCTCGACGATGTCGGTCAGCTCGACGGCGCCTTTGAACGTCGCAGAGACCGGGCCGACCTTTTGCTTCACCGTCGCGGCGAAGCCGGTATCCGACGTTCGATCCATTTCTTGGCAGCCGGGGATGCAGGCTTTCAGAACCTCCGGGTCGTTCAAGGCGGCCCAAACCGCGTCTCGTCCAGCGGCGATGAGCCGCTCACCCTTCATTTCCATACTTTGCCCTCCCGGTAATCGTTGCCGAGATGGTAACTACACTTTCCGGCGGTTGGCCAGGCTGGTCCTGCCTGGCGCCGGCGCAACGGTTATGCTGAGGTAACGTCTCTTGGGGCCAGAACGTAGACGTCCTGCCGGCCTACGCTGAGATCGCGCAAGAAGCGGGTCAACTCCGGTATGTCTCGGCCGGTGGCATGTTTGGCGATGTTGTCGCCAAACGCTTCGGAGATAAGACCGCCCCGCTCGGATCCGTCGTAAAAGCCCATCGCCCATGACCCAAATACGCGGTTCGTAACCTCGTCTATGCCAAGAAGGCGCAGATCGGCATGGCGGTTGTCTTGCTCGATAGAATGGTAAATATCGGCGACGTCTTCAGGCATCCCTTCCAACACCTGCACGAAGGTTTCGTTGTCGAAGTAGAGATAGCCTGTTACGCCACAGCTCGAGTTTCGGCTGAGAGAGACTTTGGCGATATCTGCAAGCTCGGGCGAGTTCGCGAGCACCGCGCTCCGGCTCACATACAGCAATCTGTGCACTGGTCACCCTTTTTCTGAGACCGATACCATGGGGCACTGTCGCGCCGTTGCATAGAAGGACTTCCGGCCAATGGCAGGGGATATCAAACGCTCCCGCCTCGGCGATTGGGTGGTGTGAGGGCTTGTTCTTATCCAAAAACTTGGATCTTGATGACGCCGCGGTCAATGCCAGGAGGGACTGGGTGGCATGAAGACGATCTTGGAGCAACTGGAAACGCGGCGCGTCGAGGCCCGTTTGGGTGGTGGGCAACGCCGGATCGATGCGCAGCACGCGAAGGGCAAGCTGACTGCGCGAGAGCGGGTCGCGCTGCTGCTCGACGAGGGAAGCTTCGAAGAGTACGACATGTTCGTCGCCCACCGATGCACGGATTTCGGCATGGCGGGCACTTCGATGCCCGGCGATGGCGTGGTCACAGGCTGGGGCACCATAAACGGTCGTCAAGTCTATGTGTTCAGTCAGGATTTTACGGTCTTCGGCGGATCCGTCAGCGAGACCCATGCGCAGAAGATCTGCAAGATTATGGACATTGCCATGGCAAATGGCGCCCCGGTCATCGGGCTGAACGACTCCGGAGGGGCGCGGATCCAGGAAGGCGTCGGCTCGCTGGCCGCCTATGGTGAAGTCTTCCAACGCAATATCATGGGGTCGGGTGTCATCCCGCAGATCTCGGTGATCATGGGGCCTTGTGCGGGCGGCGCGGTCTATTCGCCGGCGATGACCGACTTCATCTACATGGTCCGCGACAGTTCCTATATGTTCGTCACCGGGCCCGATGTGGTGAAGACTGTGACCAATGAAATCGTGACGGCGGAGGAGTTGGGCGGGGCGAAAACCCACACGACGAAGAGTTCTGTGGCCGATGCGGCCTTCGACAACGATGTGGAAACCCTCGCAGAAGTGCGTCGATTGGTCGATTTCCTGCCACTTTCGAATCGCGAGCGGCCGCCGCTGCGTCCCTTCCACGACGCCCCGGATCGGGTGGAGCCGTCGCTCGACACCCTGGTGCCGGAAAACCCAAACGCGCCCTACGACATGAAAGAGCTGATTCTGAAGGTCGCCGATGAGAGCGATTTCCTAGAGATCCAAGCTGATTACGCAAAGAACATCATAACGGGCTTCATTCGTTTGGAGGGGCAAACCGTGGGTGTCGTGGCCAACCAGCCGATGGTGTTGGCGGGTGTTCTTGACATCGACAGTGCCCGAAAGGCTGCCCGTTTCGTGCGGTTTTGCGACTGTTTTTCGATCCCGATCCTGACCTTGGTCGATGTGCCGGGCTTCCTGCCGGGCACTGGCCAGGAATATGGGGGGGTCATCAAGCATGGCGCGAAGCTGTTGTTCGCCTATGGCGAGGCGACGGTGCCAAAGGTCACGGTGATCACCCGCAAAGCCTATGGCGGAGCCTATGATGTTATGAGTTCCAAGCACTTACGCGGCGATATCAACTATGCCTGGCCGACGGCGGAGATCGCAGTGATGGGTGCGAAGGGCGCGGTGGAGATCCTCTACCGCTCCGAACTCGGTGAGCCGGAAAAGATTGCAGCGCGCACCAAGGAGTACGAGGACCGCTTCGCGAACCCCTTCGTTGCGGCGGAAAAGGGCTTCATCGACGAGGTGATCGTGCCGCAATCGACCCGGCGCAGGGTCACCCGCGCCTTCGCGGCTCTGCGTAACAAAGAGCTAAAGAACCCTTGGAAAAAGCACGACAACATCCCGCTGTGATCCGTCGGTAACAGGCACAGCCGATGCACATTCTATGCACAAAGCATATGCATAGTGTTTTGGTCGGGATTGCGAGGTGAACCGATTTTGACCGCTTGGCCGGGCGAACGGCCTCGGCGATCTCGGCCCCTTCTTCGCTGAAAGCGGGCTTGGCGCGAGCGCCCAGCCCATCCGATCTTTGCACATAACGACGGAGTTTTGCGGGCGTGCGTTCAACCCGGTACTCGGGATCAGCCGAGAGGATTGGGTGTGCCGACAGCGATGTGGACCGAAACCCTGAGAGATCGTCTCTGCCTCGGCCCGCGCCGTGGCGGCGCCGCTCGCGGTTCAAGACCACAGCCACGGCCGGGAATAAAATGCGCGAGCGCGCGTTTCCCATCGGTCGCCGGAGAGGCCGGCACATCCGACGCATGGGGAGCAAATCCATGAAACGTTTCGCGACTGTGGCCGCTGCGGCGGCGCTGCTGACCGTCTCGGCCTGTGGTGGGTACTCAACCGGGCAGCGCGCGGCAATCGGGGCCGGGGCGGGGGCCGCTCTGGGCTATGGCTATTCCGAATTCGACCGGACCGTGGATCCGACCGCCACCACGCTGTTGGGTGCTGCTGCGGGGGCGGCAATCGGTGCCGTTTCCGGCGGGCCGGATGACGACCGTCGGCGTCACCGAGGCTGGCGTTATCGGTGAGGGCCACGCCGTCGTGCCGAGGACCGAGCTAGGCTAGGCGTGGATTGACTTCGCCGGCGCCCCGCCGTCAGGTGGGGCCATGCGCAGTCCGACATTCCATATGGTGACCGGCGCACCGCGTCCGGTCGCCCCGTTCAGCCACGCGGTGGAGCAGGACGGTTGGGTACTGCTGACCGGGCAGATGCCGACCGACCCCGCCGACGCGGATGCGCCCCTGCCCGTTGGCGTTGAGGCGCAGACACAACGGGTGTTGGAGAACCTGGAATTGGTGCTCTATGGCCTGAAGCTGTCGCGCCGCAACATCCTGCAATGCCGGTGCTATCTGACCGATTTCGAGCGCGACTACACAGCCTTCAATCGGGTTTACGAGGCGTTCTTCCCACCGCATGCCCTGCCGGCTCGGACGACCATCGGGGTCACCGCGCTCGCCGTCGGGGCGCTTGTCGAGATCGACGCCGTCGCATACCGCCCAAGTCGGGAGAGCGAGCGGTGAGCCGCCCGTGGGTTGCCGATCGTGAATTGATCCTTCACAGATCTGCGTCAGCTACAACGGGAATAAGGGTAGTGGGAGGCCAGCGTGAGCCAGAAAACCGACTATGATCCCTACCGCTTGGTTAAATTCCTGGCGCTTTGGGCCGCGGACGGCGTAGCCGCCGGTTGGACCCTGCTGTTGATCCTGATGCGGCTCGATATCGGTGGGCTGTCCACATACATCTACGCCTCCGAAAGTGGGGGGACCGCGATGGCGATGCTGGTCGTGTTTTTTGGCATCACCTTTTCGATGGTCGGTATCGGTTATGGCGTGATGGTGGTGCTGCCTGAGAAAGACTGAGCCGCCTTCGCCATGGCTTGACCGCGGCCCCGATGGGCGCACGCTGTCACGCTTCGTGTGGCGGTTGGACGGTCAAAGGCTCTCGCTGATCTCCCGCTCGGCCATGGCATCGACGGACATCCACGAAATTGGCGCGGCCGAGTGGCCAGTCGCCTGGCCCGAGCGCCCGGTCGCGGCGGCGTTTTGGCTGGCGCAGGCCGCGCGGCAGGACCTGTGGCGGGCGGCGCAACGGATCCGCGGCTTTCGTCCCGCGATCGCGGTCGAGATTGGCGTTGGGCAGGCCGGTGTCACCCTTCTCGCCGCGGGGGTGCGGCAGGGGCCTACGCTGCCCGACTCGGAAGTGCTTTTTCGGAAACGGGCGCAATGGACTGCCTGGGCGCTGCGCCGCGCTGGGGGCTGACGCGCGCTGCTGCAATCTGGCCCTGGTCAGCCCCGGCCGTGGGACGCTAAGACGAGCGCTCTGCAGGCCGTCCAAGACCGGGGGGAAGACCGTGTTCGACAAAATCCTGATCGCCAATAGGGGTGAGATCGCCTGCCGCGTCATCAAGACGGCGCGCAAGATGGGGATCGCGACGGTGGCGATTTACTCGGACGCGGACCGCGACGCGCTGCATGTGCGCATGGCGGACGAGGCGGTGCATATCGGGCCGCCTCCGGCGAACCAGTCGTATATTGTGATCGACAAGGTGATGGCGGCGATCAAATCCTGCGGCGCCCAGGCGGTGCATCCGGGCTATGGCTTCTTGTCGGAACGCGCCGAGTTCGCCCAGGCATTGGATGCCGCGGGCGTGGCGTTCATCGGCCCGCCGGTCGGCGCGATCGAGGCGATGGGGGACAAGATTACCTCGAAGAAGCTGGCGTCGGAGGCTGGGGTCTCGACCGTGCCTGGCTTCATGGGGCTGATCGAGGATGCCGACGAGGCGGTGAAGATCGCCAACGACATCGGCTATCCGGTGATGATCAAGGCCTCGGCCGGCGGCGGGGGCAAGGGGATGCGCATCTCCTGGTCCGACGCGGAGACGCGGGAGGGGTTCCAGTCGTCGAAGAACGAGGCGGCGGCGAGCTTTGGGGACGACCGGATCTTCATCGAAAAGTTCGTCACCACGCCACGGCATATCGAGATCCAGGTCTTGGGCGACAAGCACGGTACCTGCCTGTATCTCGGCGAGCGGGAATGCTCGATCCAGCGGCGGAACCAGAAGGTGATCGAGGAGGCGCCGTCGCCGTTTCTGGATGCCGCGACCCGCAAGGCGATGGGCGAGCAGGCGGTCGCGCTGGCGCAGGCGGTGGACTACTGCTCCGCCGGGACGGTGGAGTTCATCGTCGACGCGGAGCGGAACTTCTATTTCCTTGAAATGAACACCCGGCTGCAGGTGGAGCATCCGGTGACCGAGCTGATCACCGGCATCGATTTGGTCGAGCAGATGATCCGGGTCGCGGCCGGCGAGCGGTTGGGCCTGACCCAGTCGGATGTGACCCTCGACGGTTGGGCGATGGAGAGCCGGCTTTATGCGG
The DNA here is from genome assembly GCA_039513195.1 of Pseudomonadota bacterium. Classification (GTDB taxonomy): domain Bacteria; phylum Pseudomonadota; class Alphaproteobacteria; order Rhodobacterales; family Rhodobacteraceae; genus Thermohalobaculum. The sequence continues at coordinate 80,627 of JBCCRM010000018.1, forward strand.
AAGACCCATACCGCAACTTTCTACCCTCCATCGGGCGGCTGACGCGCTATCGCCCGCCAGCGGAGACCGAGCGCTACGCGCCGGGTGTGGTCTCGTCCAGCCTGGGCGGCCCGGTGGTGCGCAATGACACCGGCGTCGAGGAAGGGGGCGAGATCTCCCGCTTCTACGACCCGATGATCGCGAAGCTCTGCACTTGGGCGTCGGACCGCGGGTCGGCGATCGAGGCGATGCGCGTGGCGCTCGACGGATTCCAGTTGGAGGGGATCGGGCACAACCTGCCCTTCCTCTCCGCCGTCATGGATCACCCGAAATTCGTTGACGGTGCGATCTCGACCGCCTTCATCGCTGAGGAATACCCGGAGGGGTTCGCCGGCGCTGAGCTGCCAGAAGAAGTGCTGCGCCGGATCGCGGCGGCGACTGTGGCGATGAAGTTGGTCGTCGAGCAGCGCGCGGCGCAGATTTCCGGCGCCATGCCGAACCACGAACGTCGGGTCGGCGGCGAGTGGGTGGTGAGCCTCGCCGGGCACCGGTTCGAGGCGACCACCGAGATCGGCGGCGCCATGGTGGTGGTGCTCGATGGCCAGCGCCTCGGCGTGACGCTCGACTGGCTGCCGGGCGAGCGCCTCGCGCGGGCCGAGGTCGCCGGCATGGGCCTGGTGATGAAGACCGACATCCTGACCGAGGGGTTCCGTATCCGCTATCGCGGGGCCGATCTCGACGTAAAAGTGCGCACCCCTCAGGCGGCGGCGTTGGCCGCGCTGATGCCGGAAAAGGCCGCGGCAGACATGTCGAAGGTGCTGCTCTGCCCGATGCCGGGCGTTGTGGTCTCCATCGCGGTCGCGGAGGGCGACGAGGTGCAGGAGGGCCAGGCCCTCGCCACCGTCGAGGCGATGAAGATGGAGAATGTGCTGCGCGCCGAGCGCAAGGCCAAGGTCACCAAGGTCAATGCCGCGGCGGGGGCGAGCCTGGCGGTCGACGATGTGATTATGGAATTCGAGTGAAATGCCCTGGGAGTTCCTGGCGACGGCGCTGACGGTTCTGATCAGCATCCTCGTCTGGGTCGGCAACAAATGGTGGGAACGGCGCGCCGCGGATGCCGAGCGCCGCGAAAAGATCACCGACCTGATGCGCGCCTTGCGCGCCGAGATCCGCGCCTATTCGGACACGCTGTCTGAGGAGGATTTGGACGCCCATCTCGCCTATATGGCCGAACGCATTGCCGGGGGTGGGGACGGCGAGGCGAAATTCGTGCCCATCGTCCCGCGGGAAACCCGGGACACGGTCTATGCCGCGCTGTTGCCGGAACTGCAGCTTTTGCCGACCTCTGTGATCGAGCCGGTGGTCCTCTACTACACCACGGTGCAGGCGGTCTCGAACCTCGCCGACGACATGCGGGGTGAGCGGTTCGCTGCCGTTTCCGCCGCGCGCATGGGCGACATGTATATGAGCTTTATCGAGATGAAGCGGACGGCAAAGCGGATGTCCGAGGACGCCTATACTGCTCTGTCCGCCGAGATCACCCAGATGGCCGCAACCATGCCCGCCCGGTCGCGTCAGTAGCCGGGCTTCGGCCCAGTTCGCCCCTCGATCGGGGGCACAGTCGGTTTGTCGTCTGACATGGCTCTCTCCATCACCTCGCATAGGTAGCATCGGCGCCGCTGAAGCGGAAGGGGCGTCGGTGCATCGCCGCGAATGTGATGCGGATCAGTCCTCGCCCGCCAACGCGCGCTGGCGCATCGGCATGGTGTCGATCAGGGCGTTCAGCGTTTCCGGCTCTACCAACTCGGCCGCGCGGAACTTCTCACCGCCATCGAGGCCGATCAGGATCACGGTGAACCCGTCTGGGCGGAACTTTCGGCGCAGGGCAGAGTCGGCATGCGTGTCGACAATGATGACGTTGTCCCGTTCCATCATCCGCTCGCGGTCGGCATTGAATAGCTCAAGTTGCTTGTCGAGTTGCGGGTCGAACGGTTCCGAGAACACCAATACCGGTCGGGCCTGCCAGCGGAGCAAGCCGAGCCCGTCCTCGGTCCCGCTCATTACAACGAAACTCGCCACAGCGGCCGTCAGTGCAGCACTCATCACACCCTCCCGTCACGTCATTCGAAATGGCAACTGTTTGGAACGCTTCAAGGCCGAAGCAGCGTTCTTGACGTTCGGAAGGGTTGCGAATGACGGAAATTTGTTAGTCTTGGGGACGCTGGGCGGCTGCGAAGGAGGAGCGCGAGATGACCGACAAGCTCGAGGAGTGGCGCAAGCTCGCCGCGCGGGAGCTGCGCGATCGGCCGCTGGAGGACCTTACTTGGGCAACGCCGGAGGGGATTGCGGTCAAGCCGCTCTACACCGAGGCGGATGTCGAGGGGGTCGGGCATCTCGGCAGCGTGCCGGGGGTTGCGCCCTTCACCCGCGGCCCGCGGGCGACGATGTATGCCGGGCGCCCGTGGACCATCCGCCAATACGCTGGGTTCTCGACAGCCGAGGAAAGCAACGCCTTTTACCGAAAGGCGCTTGCGGCGGGGCAAAAGGGGCTGTCGGTTGCTTTCGACCTCGCTACCCATCGTGGCTATGACAGCGACCATCCGCGGGTAGAGGGGGATGTCGGCAAGGCCGGCGTCGCCATCGACAGCGTCGAGGACATGAAGATCCTGTTCGACGGCATCCCGCTGAAGGACATGTCCGTCTCGATGACTATGAACGGTGCGGTGATCCCGGTGCTGGCAAGCTTCATCGTGGCCGGCGAGGAGCAAGGCTGCCCGCGAGCCCAACTGTCCGGGACCATTCAGAACGACATCCTGAAGGAGTTCATGGTCCGCAACACCTATATCTACCCGCCGGAACCCTCCATGCGGATCGTCGCCGACATCATCCAATACACCGCCGAGGAGATGCCGCGCTTCAACTCCATCTCGATCTCCGGCTACCACATGCAAGAGGCCGGCGCGAACCTGGTGCAGGAGCTGGCATTTACCCTCGCCGATGGGAAGGAGTATGTGAAAGCGGCACTCGACCGCGGGATGGATGTCGACGCATTTGCCGGACGTTTGTCGTTCTTCTTCGCCATCGGCATGAATTTTTTCATGGAGGCGGCGAAGCTGCGGGCTGCGCGGACGCTTTGGGCGCGCATAATGTCAGACTTTAAGCCACAGAAGGCGCAGAGTCTGATGCTCCGGACCCATTGTCAGACATCTGGTGTCAGCCTGCAGGAACAGGATCCGTATAACAATATCGTCCGCACCGCCTATGAGGCGCTGGCCGCCGTGCTAGGCGGCACACAAAGCCTGCACACCAACTCCTTCGACGAGGCGGTGTCGCTTCCGACCGAGTTCGCTGCCCGGATCGCGCGCAACACGCAGCTGATCCTGAACCACGAGACGGGAGTGACGAAGGTGATCGATCCGCTGGCGGGGTCCTACTACGTTGAGGCGCTGACCGATCAGCTCTGCCAGGAGGCTTGGGCCCTGATCGAGGAGATCGACGGTCTTGGCGGGATGACGAAGGCCGTCGCCTCCGGCATGCCGAAGCTGCGGATCGAGGAGGCAGCGGCCCGTCGCCAGGCTGCCGTCGACCGGGGCGACGAGGTGATCGTCGGCGTCAATAAGTACCGCCTGGCGCAGGAGGGTGAGATTGACATTCTGGACGTCGACAATGTCGCCGTGCGGGAGGCGCAGGTCACCAGGCTGGAAAAGATCCGGGCGAGCCGCGACCAGGCGGCCTGCGACGCGGCGCTGGCGGTGCTGGAGGAAGGCGCGCGAGGCGGTGGCAATTTACTGGCGCTCGCGGTCGAGGCGGCCCGGGCCCGTGCGACGGTGGGCGAGATCTCCGACGCGATGGAGCGAGTGTTCGACCGCCACCGGGCGGAGGTGAAGACCCTCGCCGGTGTTTATGGCGCCGCCTATGAGGGCGATGAGAGCTTCGAGGCGATCCAGCGCGATGTCGAGGCGTTTGCCGAGGCGGAGGGGCGGCGCCCCCGGATGCTGGTCGTCAAGATGGGCCAGGACGGGCATGACCGCGGTGCCAAGGTGATCGCGACCGCCTTTGCCGATATCGGCTTCGACGTCGATGTTGGCCCGCTGTTCCAGACACCACAGGAGGCTGCCCAGGACGCCATTGACAACGACGTGCATGTGATCGGCATCTCCTCTCAGGCGGCGGGGCACAAGACCCTTGCGCCGAAGCTGGTCGAGGCGCTGCGGGCGCAGGGGGCGGGCGAGATCATTGTGATCTGCGGCGGCGTGATCCCCGCCCAGGACTACGAGTTCCTTTACGGACAAGGGGTCCGCGCGATCTTCGGCCCCGGCACGCATATCCCGGATGCGGCGAAGAACATCCTTTCGCTGATCCGCGAGGCCCGGCGCCCAGAGGCGGCGGAGTGAGCCCCGGCTTGAAGTCCATGGAGCATCCGGCGTTCGACCACCCGACGCTGATCATCGTCCAGGGCTTCATTGCGGCAGGGAAGTCGACCTATGCGCGGTCTCTGGCAACAGCGTGCGGCGCATTGCATCTCGAGGCCGATGCCTATTGCGCGCAGATGGTCTCGGAAAGCCAAGGGGCGGATTGGGACCGGTGCTTCGCCCTTGCGGTCGAGCGGATCTGGAGCATTGCGGAGGATCGGCTTGGTGTCGGCGACAGCGTCATCGTCGATCATGGCTTTTGGACCCGCCGGTCGCGCGACGAGGCGCGAGCGCGGGCGGCGAGGTTGTCGGTGCGTCTAGTCCATGTCTATGTCACGGCGCGCGACGAGGTTCTGCGCGCGCGGATGGCGTGCCGATCGGGAGCGGTAGCCGAGCGCAACGTTGCCTCGTTCGACGCCTTGAGAGCTCAATTCGAACTTCCAGCAGACGATGAGACTGCAATCGTGGTCAACACCGCCGATGCGGGCGATGCCCTCGGTCGCGGTTTCGGGTCAAGCTCGGGACAGTGCTGGGAACGGGGCGTGAGCGCATGAAGACTGCGATTGTCGGCGCCGGCGGCATCGGCGGGCATCTCGCCGTCAGGCTCGGTGCCGCCGGCAACAGCGTTTCAGTGATCGCCCGTGGTGCGCATTTGGCCGCGATCCGCGAAAAGGGCCTCGCGCTGCGTACTTTCGATGGTGCGGAGACAGTGGTGCGCCCCGCCGTGGCATCGGACCGTGCCGACGATCTAGAGCAGCCAGACATCGTCGTGGTCGCGGTCAAGAGCCAGGATCTCGAAAGCGCAGCGGCGGCGATGACCCCGATGGTGGCCGCGGAGACGGTGATCTGGCCGATCCAAAACGGCGTCGAGGCGACCGCAGTGCTGGCAGAGCGGTTCGGCACGGAGAAGGTGCTGATCGGCATCGCCCGCATGTCGGTCCATATCGCCGAGCCCGGGGTGATCCAGCAGAACACACCCAATGCCGCCTATGTGGTGGGGGAGGCCGACGGGTCACAGGGGAGCGACAGGGTCCGCGCTCTCCGCGCATTGCTGTCCGGGGCCGGTGTCGAGACAGTAGACAGCGCGGATGTCCGCGTCGATCTCTGGCGCAAATTCGCGATGCTGACCGCGTTTTCCGCTACCACTGCTGGGGCTCGCTGCGACGGGGTCACCGTGGCCGCGACGCCGGCGCTGCGGCGTCTTTACGTCGATATCGCGCGGGAGGTGGTCGACCTCGCCCGCGCCGAAGGCGTGGATCTGCCCGACAGCCTACCGGAGGAGGCGGCCGATTTCACCGGGCGCCTGGCGCCGGGGGTCAGGGCGTCCATGGCCCATGACCTCGCAAGCGGTAAGCCCTTGGAGATTAATTGGCTATCCGGGGCGGTCCCGCGCCTCGGCGCCCGCCACGGCCTGCACGCGCCCGCCAATGCCGCGGTCGCCGCCCTGCTCGCGCCGTTTCGGGATGGCACGCCAACGTGATCGGCCCGATGGCCACGGAAGGTCTTGCCAGGCGAGAGAGGCCCCGCCGATAACGGAAGGGCGGGGCGGCGAACCTCGTGCTGGGAGGGAGGCCCGAAGCCATGAACATCAAGGCAAGCGACGAGGCCCTGCGCGAGGCGGCGCTGCGCTATCACGAGGATCCGACGCCCGGGAAGCTGGCGATCCGGGTCACCAAGCCGATGGCGACGCAGCGGGATCTGAGCCTCGCCTATTCCCCCGGCGTGGCGGAGGCTTGCCTGGCGATCAAGCACGACCCGGCAGCGGCGGCGCGGTATACCGGCGTCGGCAACCGGGTCGCGGTCATCACCAATGGGACGGCGGTGCTGGGTCTGGGCGATATCGGCGCGGGGGCGTCGAAGCCGGTGATGGAGGGCAAGGTCGCGCTGTTCAAGAAATTCGCCAATATCGATGGGTTCGATATCGAGGTGAACGAGACCGACCCCGCCAAGCTCGCCGAGATCGTGATCGCCTTGGAGCCGACCTTCGGCGCGGTGAACCTCGAAGATATCAAAGCGCCTGACTGTTTCGAGGTCGAGCGCATCTGCAAGGAGCGGATGTCGATCCCGGTCTTCCACGACGACCAGCATGGCACCGCCATTGTGGTGGCTGCCGCAGTGATCAATGCGCTGCGGATCGCGGGGAAGAAGTTCGAGGATCTGAACATCGTCTCGACCGGTGGTGGTGCCGCGGGGATCGCCTGCCTCAACCTTTTGATCGACCTGGGCGTTCGGCGAGAGGCCGTGTGGCTCTACGACAAGGACGGGTTGGTGCATCAGGGGCGCGACGATTTGGACGAGACCAAGCGGTCTTATGCCCAGCCCGAAACGAGCAAGACCATTGCTGAGGCCTGCGAGGGGGCGGATCTGTTCCTGGGCCTGTCGGCCCCGCAGCTCTTGAAGCCTGAGATGGTCGCGAAGATGGCGGCCGACCCGATTATCTTCGCGCTCGCCAACCCGGTGCCGGAGATCTGGCCGGACGATGCGACTTCGGTCCGGCGCGATGCGATTGTGGCCACCGGTCGTTCCGACTACCCCAACCAGGTCAACAATGTGCTCTGCTTCCCATTCATTTTTCGCGGCGCGCTGGATGCCGGGGCGACACAGATCAACGAGGCGATGAAGGTCGCCTGCGCCAATGCGCTGGCGGATCTGGCGCGGCAGACCTCCTCGGCCGAGGCGGCCGCAGCCTATCGGGGCGAGCGGATGGTGTTCGGCCGGGACTATCTGATCCCGAAGCCGTTCGACCCGCGCCTGTTGGGCCAAATCGCGACGGCGGTGGCGCGAACGGCGGCGGAGACCGGGGTCGCACGGCGCCCGATAGAGGACCTGGAGGCCTATCACGCCGCGCTCGACGGGTCGGTGTTCCGCTCCGCCATGCTGATGAAGCGGGTCTTCGAGGCGGCGCGCTCGGCGCGGCGGCGCATCGTCTTTGCCGAGGGCGAGGACATCCGTGTGCTGCGCGCGGCGCAGTCGATGCTGCAGGAGGGGATCGACCATCCGATTTTGATCGGCAGGCCCGATGTAATCCGCAGCCGCATCGAGCGGGAGGGTCTAAGCCTGCGCCTTGGCCAGGATGTCGAGTACTGCGACCCGACGGACGACCCGCGCTATCGCGACTACTGGCAGACCTATCACGCGCTGCTGCAGCGGCGCGGGGTAACGCCGGATCTGGCCCGCGCGATCCTACGCACCAACAACACCGCCATTGCCGCGGTTATGGTCCATCGCGACGAGGCGGACAGCATGATCTGCGGCACCTTCGGACAGTATCTGTGGCACCTAAACTATGTGCGCCAGGTCCTGGCGGGTGGGCCGGACGCGCTGCACCCCGTGGGCGCGCTGAGCCCGGTGATCCTGGACCAGGGCGTGATCTTCATTGCCGACAGTCAGGTGCACCCGGAACCAACGCCGGAGCAGGTCGCCGAGACGGCGGTCGGGGCCGCCCGCCATATCCGCCGGTTCGGCATCACGCCGAAGGTCGCCCTATTGAGTCATTCGGTGTTCGGCAATCTCGACACCGGCTCCGCCAAGACGGTGCGGGGCGCGCTGGAGATCCTCGACAATTCCGAGGTGGATTTCGAGTATGAGGGCGAGATGCATGCCGACCATGCCCTCGACGAGGATCTGCGCAGCCGGATCTTCCCGAACTCGCGGCTGAAAGGTGCCGCCAACTGCTTGATCTTCGGCAATGTCGATGCGGCCTCGGGCTCGCGGAACATCCTGAAACAGTTGGTTGGCGGGTTGGAGGTCGGGCCGATCCTCATGGGCATGGGGAACAAGGCGCATATCGTCAGCCCCTCGATCACGCCGCGAGGGCTGTTGAACATCGCGGCCCTGGCGGGGACGCCGGTTGCGCATTATGGCTGAGCGCCCTGAGAGGCGCCGCATAAAGGGGGGAGACCATGGGCTACAAGGAGCTTTACGCTGCCTGGCAGGCGGATCCGGAGGGGTTCTGGATGCGCGCGGCCGAGGCGGTGGACTGGGTCAACCCGCCGACCAAGGCGCTGGATGCGAGCAAACCTCCATTTTACCAGTGGTTTGCCGACGGGACTTGCAACACCTGCTGGAACGCCGTCGACCGCCATGTCGAGGCCGGGCGCGGCACCCAACCGGCGATCATCCATGACAGCCCGATCACCGGCACCAAGCATGTGATCACCTATGCCGAGCTGCGTGACCGTGTCGCCGCCCTCGCCGGAGCGCTGCGGGCGAAGGGGATCGAAAAAGGCGACCGGGTGATCCTGTATATGCCGATGATCCCCGAGGCGGTGGAGGCAATGCTCGCTTGCGCCAGGCTCGGTGCGATCCATTCGGTGGTGTTCGGTGGCTTCGCCCCCCACGAGCTTGCGGTCCGGATCGACGATGCGACGCCCAAGGCGATCATTGCGGCCTCCTGCGGGCTCGAGCCGGGGCGGGTGGTGCAGTACAAACCGATGGTCGATGCCGCCATCGAGCAGGCGGCCCATAAGCCCGACTTCTGCGTCGTCTTCCAGCGGGAGCATGAGGTCGCCACCCTGACCGAGGGGCGCGATGTCGACTGGTACGGATTTCAGGCCGGAGTTGCGCCTGCAGAATGCGTACCGGTGAGAGGCACCGAGCCAGTCTATATCCTCTATACATCCGGCACCACGGGCCAGCCGAAAGGTGTGGTGCGCCCGACCGCGGGGCATATGGTGGCGCTGCTGTGGACCATGCCGAATATCTATGGCGTCAAGGCCGGCGATGTGTATTGGGCGGCGTCCGATGTCGGCTGGGTGGTCGGCCATTCCTACATCGTCTACGCGCCGCTCCTGATGGGCTGCACCACCATTGTGTTCGAGGGTAAACCGGTGGGCACCCCAGATGCGGGCACTTTTTGGCGGGTGATCTCGGAGCATGGGGTCAAAGTGCTCTTCACGGCGCCGACGGCGTTCCGCGCTATCAAACGCGAGGATCCGGAGGGCCGCTACATCGAAAAATATGACGTGAGCTGCTTGAAATATCTGTTCCTGGCTGGCGAACGGGCGGATCCGGACACCATCAAATGGGCGGAGCAGCAGCTTCAGGTGCCCGTTATCGACCATTGGTGGCAGACCGAGACCGGATGGACCATCGCCGGTAATCCGGTCGGGGTGGAGCTGATGCCGATCAAGCTCGGCTCCCCCACCGTCGCCATGCCGGGCTATGATGTGCAGATCCTCGACGATGCGGGGCATCCGGTGGGCGCCAACACGCTGGGCGCAATCGCCGTGAAGCTGCCGCTGCCACCAGGCTGTTTGCCGACGCTCTGGAACGCCGATGCGCGGTTCGAGAAGAGCTATCTCAACGCCTTTCCGGGCTATTACGAGACCGGCGATGCGGGGATGGTGGACGAGGACGGCTATCTCTACATCATGGCGCGCACCGATGACGTCATCAATGTCGCGGGCCACAGGCTGTCGACCGGCGCGATGGAGGAGGTACTGGCAGGCCACCCGGATGTGGCGGAGTGTGCCGTGATCGGCGTTGCCGACGAGCTGAAGGGGCAGCTTCCGATGGGCTTTCTCTGCCTCAACGCCGGGTGCAACCGCGAACACGCCGAGATCGTGAAGGAATGCGTCGGCCTGGTGCGCCAGGAGATCGGGCCGGTGGCAGCCTTCAAGCTCGCCTGCGTGGTGGACCGGCTGCCAAAGACGCGGTCCGGCAAGATCCTGCGCGGGACCATGGCGAAGATCGCCGATGGCGAGAGCTACAAAATGCCCGCGACCATCGACGACCCCGGCATCCTCGATGAGATCGGCACTGCCTTGCAGGGCTTGGGCTACGGGAAGGGCTGAGCGGCCACCCGAGGCGGAGGGTTTCTTTACCACTCTGTGGTCAAGTGATCGGAGCTTCGGTTGACGGTCAATATGGACGCGCCCCATGGATGCCCAAGTGACGATGCTGTCGGGCCTCAGAATCCTCCTGGCGGAGGACAACGCCACCAATCAGATGGTGGCGATGCAGATGTTGGAGAGCCTGGGCGCCACGGTGACCTTGGCTGTCGACGGGGTCGAGGCCGTTGCGCTGGTCGGGCAGGACAGCTTCGATGTGCTGTTGGTGGATATCGAGATGCCGCGCCTCTCGGGCATCGAGATGATCCGACAGGTTCGCGGCGAGACTGGGCCGGTCGCCGGGACGCCGATGTTGGCGCTGACCGCCTTTGTGATGCGCGAACATCGCGATGCGATCGCTGCGGCGGGGGCGGACGGCGTGATCTCGAAACCGATCTTGTCGATCGAGCGGTTCGGCGAGGAAATTTTGGCCGGCATGCGTGCACGGCAGGCGAAGAACCGCGCGGGGGGCCTAGCGGAGCCAGGGGCGGCAGTGGATCAGGAGGGCGGTGGCCAAGCCCCTGTGATCGACGAGACCGCCTTCCGAGTTTTGGTCGATGCAGTGGGCACGGCCGCACTTGGCGAGCTTCTCAGCAAGGTTGAGATCGATGTGCGGGCTGCCGGGCAGCGGATGTGCGGGGCGATGGCGGCAGGAGATCATGCGGAACTGCGGTCGGCGACGCATATCCTGATATCGGTCTTGGGTGCGATTGGGGCAACGCGGATGGAAGTCTTGGCGCGGGAGATGAACGAGGCGGCGCATGCCGGAGACGACGTTGCCATTGCCCGACAGGTCGCGGCGGCGGAGGCCGCTTTGGCGGCGACCCTGCGTTTCGTGACGGAGCAACAGGCCAAGGTTTAACGCCGGGCCGCTGGGGCCTCCGGCGCATGGGCGAGAGGAGTTTTGGGCCGCGCAACGCGATCACGGTGTTTGGCCGGGCTCCTCGCGGGGGCGCCGCCGCTAGAAGCTGCTCGGCGAAGGCCGTGATGGCGGGGTGCCCCGCCGGCGTGATCGGGCTCGTGCGAGCGGTGTCCCGTCACGAAGGCGTGGATCGCGTGCGTTAGGGTTTGTTTCGCGCGATGGTGCGCCCCAAACAAATGCCGCCCCAGCCAGGGGGCTGAGGCGGCGATACCCGTCCGTAGGGTATTGGGGCTCCTCCGAAGCACGCTGCAACCGGATGGGTGTGAGAACGGGGGGGTGATCCGCATCCACAGCCACAGCGCCTCCTGAGGTGAGCTGTTGGTAGCGTGTTCGTAGTAAACGAAAGGTTAATCGCAGCGAAAAACTAACCTTTCTTTCGTTTTTGCACGGCGCGGGGCGTTACCACGGCACCCGGTGATTGCGCCCGCTGTCCCGGCTGATGATGATGGTTTCTTAATTGCGGAGACTGCGGCCGCTTTCCGAAGGCGGAATGCGGCCTATTTGAAGGGGTCATCTAGAAACGATCTCAAAGCAGGTCATGTCAGACGATCGTACAAAAAATGCCGGCCAGGTCCGGTCCCTCACCCGGGCTCTGTCTCTGCTCCGCCACCTCGCAGCAAGCGGCCACGGAATGTCGCTGACCGAGTTGTCGGAAGCCGCGGGCCTGCCCCCTTCGACAACCCATCGCCTGCTGACCACGCTCGAGTCGGAACGCTTCGTTCGCCCCGATCCCCAGGGCGGCGTATGGCGGGTCGGCGTCGCAGCCTTTTCGGTCGGTTCGGCCTTTGCCCGGTCGCGCGATAAGTTGACGCTGTCACGGCCTTATCTACGCCGATTGATGGAGATGTCGGGCGAGACCTCGAATCTCTTCGTCGAATCCGACGGCGAGGCGATCTGTATCGGCCAAATCGACTCCCGCCATGCGATGCGTGCCATCACTGGGGTCGGCGGGCGGGTAATGCTGCACTCCTCCGCCGCGGGGAAGGCGTTGCTCGCGCATCTCGAGCCGGTGCGGCGCGGGCGTCTGATTGCGTCTATGCAGCTGACCCGTGTGACTGCGAGCACCATCGTGGACCGTCAGGCCTTGGACCGGTCGATCGAGGATGTACGCAATCTGGGCTATGCGGTGGACGACGAGGAACATGCCCTAGGCCTCCGCTGTGTCGCGGCACCGATCTTCAACGAATACGGGTATGCGGTTGCGGCCGTGTCGGTTTCCGGACCGACCGCGCGTGTTCCTGCGGAGCGGTTGCAGACCCTTGGTCGGATGGTGGCGCAGGCCGCTTTGGAGGCCACCCGCGACTATGG
>JBCCRM010000019.1:0-89089 GCA_039513195.1 Pseudomonadota bacterium
ACCGGGTGAACCGCCAGTTCCGCGTGCCCGCGCCGGATATGCTCTGGGTCAGTGACTTCACCTATGTCGCCACCTGGCCGGGTTCGTCCATGTCGCCTTCTTCATCGACGCTTATGCCCGGCGGATCGTCGGCTGGCGCGTGAGCCGCACGGCCCACGCCGGCTTCGTTCTCGACGCGCTCGAGCAGCCCGTTCACCAACGGCGACCGGGCGCCGGCCTGGTGCACCATTCGGACCGCGGGTCTCAATACCTGTCCATCAAGGACGCAGAACGCCTTGCGGAGGCCGGCATCGAGCCTTCCGTCGGCAGCGTCAGCGACAGCTACGACAATGCGCTGGCGGAGACGATCAACGGCCCGGTCAAGACGGAAGCCATCCATCGCCGCGGTCCCTGGCGCAGCTTCGAGGCCGTCGAAGACGTCACCCTCGAATGGGTAGACTGGTCCAACAATCGCCGCCTCCTCGCGCCGATCGGCAACATCCCACCCGCAGAAGCAGAGGCCGCCTACTACGCAGTACTGGAAGCTCGCGACGTGGCCGCGTAGCTAAAGATCATCTGCCTCCGGCAAACTCGGCGCGGTTCAGACACTGGCCTTTGCTCTAGGGAGGCGCGCTGCCGCGAGTATGCATCCTTGCGTAGCTATGAGGTTGCGAAGGTCTTCACGGACGACGCCTCCGGCGGGCCAATCAATCGCCCCGGCATGCAGGCGATTCTCGGTTTCCTCCGCAAGAACCGGCGCGATACCCGTGTCGTCATCATCGATGATATCAGCCGACTAGCGCGCGGTATCCAACCACACCTTGAGCTTCGCGCTGCAATCAGCAAGGCGGGTGGTCTTCTCGAATCTCCGACTTTGGAATTCAGCGAGGATAGTGACAGCCAACTGATCGAAAATCTTCTTGCGAGCGTGTCCCAACACCAGCGTCAGAAGAACGGCGAGCAACCCCGCAATCGCATGCGTGCTCGTGCGATGAACGACTACTGGGTGTTTCAAGCTCCGGTCGGATACCGATTCGAGCGTATCAGCGGTCAGGGCAAAGTTCTTATGCCCGATGAACCGGTCGCCTCCATTCTGAAAGAAGCCCTTGAGGGCTATGCCAGTGAGCGCTTTGCAACCCAAGCAGAAGTGAAGCGCTTTCTCGAAACGAACGCGGAGTTTCCGACGACGCGAGATGGTGAAGTCACGAATCAACAAGTGAACGACTTCCTCACCCAGCCGCTTTATGCGGGCCACCTCGAACTTCCGAGATGGGATATCTCGTTGCGCCCGGCCAAGCATGAGGGCCTGATTTCATTCGAGACCTTCAAGACGATCCGAGACAAGCTTAACGGCAACGCGCGTGTCCCGGCGCGTAAGGACATCAATGAAGACTTTCCGCTTCGTGGGTTCGTTCTGTGCGGCTGCTGCGGCAAGCCGCTGACTGCCAACTGGTCGAAGGGCAAGGCTGCCCACTACCCCTATTACCTTTGCCGCCAGCGAGGCTGCGAGATGGCGGGCAAGTCCGTTCGACGTGAGGTGGTTGAGCATGAATTCGAAGAGCTGTTGAAGTCCCTTCGGCCCGCCCAAGAGCGGTTCTTGCTCGCAGCCTCACTCTTTCGCGATCTCTGGAATCAGCGAGCCGCGTCCATGAAGGCGCAGAGCCGGAGCATGAAAGCCGACGTCTTGCAGGTGGAACGCAAGATCGCCCAACTCATGGATCGCCTGCTCGATGAGGACAGCACGGCTGTGATCAGCGGCTACGAAAAGCGCATCGGCGATCTGGAAACGGAACGCATGATCCTCAAGGAGCGGATCGAGAAATGCGGCACGCCACTTAAGACCTACGAGGAGACGTTCGAACACTCGATGATGTTTCTCGCAAACCCATGGAAATTATGGGAAAATGGATCAATTGAGCATCGGCAAACCGTGCTGAAACTGGCATTTGCAGACCAGTTGGCATACTGCCGCGATTCGGGCTTTCGAGCACCAGAAATATCATTACCTTTCAGGGCATTAGAAGAAATTTGCAGTAGAAAATGTGAAATGGCGCACCGGGGAGGATTCGAACCCCCGACCCCCAGATTCGTAGTCTGGTGCTCTATCCAGCTGAGCTACCGGTGCAGAGTGTCATGCGTTTAGGCGCCGCGCGAGGGGATAGCCCTCGCCCCGGCGAAATGCAACCCGCGATTTGATCCGTTCCAAGCGGTGTCAGAGAACAATGACCGCTGTGGCAGCGGCAAATCGGAGCTGCGACGTTGCAGTCTGGATAGCGTACCGGCAGCACCGCATCTAGTCGCCGATATCGGTATGCCCAAGGCCTAACCGGAGCCAACAGACCCTCATCCGACGGCCGGGAGGAGGATCCGAAACTCGGTGCCCTCGGTGGTGCTGTCCGCCAACTCCAGACGGCCGCCATGCCCGCGAACGAGATCCTGCGCAATCGCCAGGCCGAGCCCAGTCCCGCCCTGACGCGCGCCGCCGCGAAACGCCTCGAACAGGTGTTCCCGCGCCTTCAGGGGCATGCCCGGACCATCATCGACAACGCTGATCACCTCCTGGTCCCGCGCCCGGGCGTGGTCGATGCGGATTTCGCCCGGTTCCCGGGTCGACCGGATGGCCTCCTCCGCATTCCGGATCAAGTTCGCAAGGACCCGATAGAGCTGCTCGGGATCGGCGGAGATCTCGACGCTTTCCGGCACCATCACCTTGCATCGGACTTGTCCGCTGTCATGGGTCAGACCCATTCCCTCGGCCACATCGCGGGCGAGGGGCGCGAGGCGGATCTTCCGAAGTTCCGGCGCCCGTTCCTCCGCTCGCCCGAAGTCGAGGGTGCCTTGGCAAAGCCTGATCGCCCGGTCGAGCGAAACGACCAGCTTGGGCAGCACCCGCGCGACCGTCGGATCGGAGGACATCTCCAACCTGTCGACCATCATCTGGCCGGTCGCAAGCATGTTGCGTAGATCGTGGCTGATTTTCGCCAGTGCTTCGCCGAGGCTCGCGAGACGGCTCCGCTCCCGGAGCGCAGTCAGCACATCGCGCTGCATCGCGGCCACGGCGCGCTCGGCCTCCGCCACCTCGCCGAGCCGGCTGGACGGGACCATCACCCGGCTCGGATCCTCGGGGTTTTCCCGGAATTCGGTAACATTCTCTATTACATGCAGGATTGGCGATACCACGATAGCCCGGACCAGGATGTAGACAAAGGCCGCCGTGATCAGCGAGATGATCAGGCTCAATCGGAAAATCCGCCAGCCATAGCTCAGCATCGCCTCGCGCAGCGGATCGCTGTCGAGCGTGACCTCGACCTGTTCGAAATCCCCGCCACTCGGTGCGCCGACGATGCGCATGACAACCTTGTCGGGATAAGCGAAGAGGCATTGCATGGCATCGCGCATTTCGCTGACCAGGGTGCCGTAGCGCAAATCGAAGCTCACGAACACTTGGTCGAGGCGCTCCGAACTCAGCACAGGCACGCGGACGCCATCTTGCTTCACGACGATGTTGAGCACCCCCGCCTGGGACAGCATCTCCGCCTCGAGATACTCGGGCACCATATCTTGTGGAGCGGTCATCACGGTAAGCGCCGCGATCTGGGCGCGCACGATGCGCTCCTGAAGATAATCAAGCCGGAAGCGAGAAACCGAGGGCACGAAGATCGCAACCTCGACGATCATGACAACCAGAACAGTCAAGATCAGCAGCCGCCCAGACAGACCGCTGAACAGCTTAAGCATGCAGGCGCTCGATCATCTCTCTTCCCGGGAGAATAGATTACCCCAGGCGCGCGAGAAACCGTATCACTTTCTTGACAAGCGAACTCTGAAAAAGCCGTGGCGCGAAATAGGCGCCAGCGACCCGTTTCGAGACTTCGCCATAGGTTGGATAGGGTGCGACGAAGCCGGCGACGGCAGCGACCTTCAGGCGCTTCGAGATGGCCAGCGCCCAAAGCCCGATCAGGTCCCCGGCACTGGGCCCGACAATGGAAACGCCGTGTATCTGCCCGCGGGAACAGGCGACCATCTTGATCAGGCCATCAGTCTCTCGTTCCGCCTGGCCGCGGTCGTTGTCCGCGAATTTGAACCGGTGCACCTCGATCTTGTCACCGAATTGCTGGCGAGCCTGCACCTCGGTTAAGCCAACATGCGCGATTTCAGGATCGGTGTAAGTCGCCCAGGGCACATGCTTGGTGTTGGCGGCCGAGACTGGCAGGCGAAACAGGGCGTTGCGGACGACAAGACCCGCATGCCAGCCCGCGACATGGGTGAATTGCAACCCGCCGGCAACATCGCCGATGGCATAGACCTTGCGGTTGGTTGTCGAACGGAGGCCCTTGTCGACCGTGACGCCCTTGGCCGTATAGGCGATGCTCGCCTTCTCCAGATCCAGGCCGTCGACATTCGCCTTGCGCCCGACCGCCACCAGCAAATGGGTGCCGGCCACCTGCTCGCCGCCTTCGAGCGTCGCGGTGATGGTGCCGGTCTGGCCGCCGACCTCAACGACCTTGGTGCCTTCCCGGATCTCGATCCCCTCGCCGCGCAGCCGGGCAAGCGCCACCTCCGCCACCTCCGGATCGTCTTTGGCGAGCGCCCGCGCCGCCTCCAGGACCACGACCTCGGAGCCGAGGCGCCGATGCGCCTGCGCCATTTCGAGGCCGATCGGACCGCCGCCAATGACCAAGAGCTTGTCGGGGCGGATCCGATTCTCCCAAAGCGTTTCATTGGTCAGGTGGGGGGTGTCCGACAGGCCCGGGATCGGAGGCACGAAGGGCGAGGAGCCGGTCGAGATGATCACCCGGCGCGCCTTGACCCGGTGCTCACCCGCCTCGACCTCGGTTGGCCCAACGAATTTGCCCCAAGCCTGGATCACGCGGACGCCCAGGCCCTCGAACCGCTCGACACTGTCATGGGGTGCGATGGCATCGATGGCGTGCTGGACATGACCCATGGCCGCGGCATAGTCGATCTCGGGCTCGTGCTCGGCCACGCCGAACGGACCGGAATGGCGGTGCGCATGGGCTTTCTTGCCGGCTGCGATCAGGGCCTTAGACGGCACGCAGCCGTAATTCAGGCAATCGCCCCCCATCTTGCCGCCCTCGATCAGCGTGACCGTGGCGCCCATCTGCACCGCGCCGGCGGCGACCGAGAGGCCGCCCGACCCCGCGCCCAGAATACAGAGATCCGTTGTGATCGTCCCGGCCATTGGAAGCCTCCTCACGCCGCGCGGCCGCGGATTTTCTTGATCAACAGTGGCAGCGCCGCCAGTGCCGCCAGGGCGAGCAGCGGGCCGAGTACAGCGGGCGAGAAGATGATCGAGAGATCCGGCGTCTCGCCCTGGTCCAGAAGCTCGCCCAGCCCTGCACCGATGGAGGCGAAGACCGCCGTGCCCGGGATAATGCCGACCAAGGTCGTCCAGGTGAAATTGCCAAGCTTCACACCTAGAAACGCGGGCGCAAGATTGGCGATGAAGAAGGGCACAGCAGGCACCAGTCGCATCATCAGCAGGTAGCTCACCTCGCCCTCGCGAAATCCGCTCTCGAGCTTCGTGAGCCAGGGTCCAGCCTTCTCGCGCAGAAGGCTACCGAGCGATGTGCGGGCGGCGAGGAAGATCAGAACTGCGCCGATGGTTGCGGCCACAACGGTCATCAACGTGTTCGGCACCAGTCCAAACAAAAAGCCGCCGCCGATGGTTAGCCACACTGCGCCGGGCACCGAGAAGGCGACCGCCAGGACGTAAAACGCCATGTAAGTCAGTGCAGCCATGGCCCAATTCTGGTCGCGCCAGCCGACCAGCACCTCGCGGTTGTCGGCAAGCGTTTGAAAGCTCAGATAGTCGCCGGCAAAGAAAAGCGCGGCGAGCGCCCCGGCACCGATCACTGCAATCGGCAGAAATCGGGCCGGACCAGAGCGCTTGGTGCCGGTGGTCGATGTCTCCTCGTCGCCGTCCATGGCGTCCTCCTCGATCGGCAAAGCCTGTCGCGGCGCAATATCGCGATTGAGCCGCCGCGGAACCACCCTTCTCACGCGGGGTTGATCCAGGGTGCGCTGCATGAAACATTCTCGCAATGTTGACAGGGGCGTAGCCTCGCGATATTCGCCGCTGTCTTGTGGACGTGGAGAGGGCGCCGCTTCGCCCCAGACCCAGGGCCGCCATCAAGATGATCGAGAGCGAGACACGCCATGAAACGCACTTATCAGCCGAGCCGGCTGGTCCGCAAACGCCGCCACGGTTTTCGCGCCAGGATGGCAACAAAGAACGGTCGAAAGGTTCTAGCGCGCCGGCGAAAACTGGGGCGGAAGCGTCTGTCCGCATAAGGGACGGGACCGAGAGCGTAGTGATCATGGGCTCGCCGCCTCTAACGCTGGTAAAGAGACGGGATTTCTTGGCCTGCGCTGCGGGAACGAAGGCGCATCTTCCTGCCTTTACATTGCAAGCCCGCCAACGAAATGGCGCAGAGCCTGCTGGCAGTCTGCGTGTCGGCTACACATGCTCGAAAAAGCTAGGCAACGCAGTGGCGCGCAACCGGGCGAAGAGGCGGCTGCGTGAGGCGGCACGGGCGGTGCTCCCGCTACTCGGTCGGCCAGGCTGGGACTATGTTCTTGTCGGGCGCCCCGGTGAAACGGCGGCGAGGGCGTTCCCCGCCATGATCGAGGATCTGCGTCGCGCGGTCGATCTCGTTCACAAGCCGGGCAAACGCTCCAACAAAGGTGCCCGGGGATGACACCGCTCGCCTGGGTGATCTCGGTTCCCGTACGCGCCTATCGCCTTGTCTTCAGCCCGTGGGTGGGAATGCATTGCCGCTATCAGCCGACCTGTTCGGCCTATGCGCTGGAGGCGCTGGCGCAGCATGGCGCGCTTAAGGGCGGCTGGCTGACCTTGCGGCGCCTGGCCCGCTGCCATCCGCTGGCACCCTGGGGCCATGATCCGGTCCCGCCTGCCCCGCGCGGCCCGAGGCCCGCCCCCCCCCCCAAAACCCGCGTCCCGTCGCACCGATGCGTTAGCCCCCATGCCTCGGGCCGCGCGGGCGGGCCCTGATTGCGTCCGCTTGCCTTACGGTCCTTTCACAGGCAAGAGAGCGTCATCGCCGAGGTGATAGACGATCAGATTCCGCAGCGGCTTTGCGCCGAGGCACCTAGGGCGCTGGAGTTCCCTACGCTGCGCAATCGGATCCTGCCGGAGACCCACACGACGATCCGGAACTCCGGCGGAGACTGACCCCAGTCGATCTGATCGCCTGTCATCTAAGCCAGGGGCGCCCCGAGTTTCCGCAGGCGTTCCGCTGGAGTGTTGACCGTATCGACATCCGCCGACAGGACCAAAGGCCGCAAGACCTATTCGTTGGTGGCCGGCAAGGCACCCTCGGCGAAGACTTCCAACCGCCTTTGTTCCCAACTGCGCGGCGGGCATCTCCACCGCATTTCGCGGGAGGAGGGTTGAGAGGCGGCGGTGCTCGGCCATCACCGGGACGCGGCGCCGAAGACCCTCCTCCTCAACCTCTTCCATAGCGGGCCGCTGGCCGCGACGCCGCCGAAACCAGTCAACGGAGACGTCGAACTCTTCGTGCTGCGCCTGCTCGCCTTGGTCGGGGAGGTCGACTGCGGTCCCGGCGCCGAGGCGACAGAGTTCCCGATCATAGCCGGCGATCTCTGCAGCGAGCGGGACTGGCCATAGCGGGCGCCCGGGGAGCCGATGCCCGACGAGTGGCAACGTCGCACCCTCGACCGCAAGGGTGTGATGTTCCGAGCGCTGACCAATCTGCGCTCCTCCGATCCCACCGATGCGGGTGTTTTCGACTTCGCGGGTCTGATTATTCAAACGGACACCGACGAGACCGTGGACAACACAGTACTCGTTTAGGGAGACAAGGCGGGAGACCATCCTCCCGCTGATGGCCCTGACCGCGACCGGCACGTGGGACGCGGCAAACAAGGCAAGCGGGCGTCTTCCCGTGCAGGATCCTGCACGGCTCGGACCAAGATCTCGACCATTTGGCTGTCGACTGCACGCCGCCGCCGGCTTTGGATAGGGTCGGTGAAAAGGCGTCGGAGGCATTGAGCGCAAATCCTTATTCTGGCTGCAGTGACGTGTTCCTGGTGCCCTCCCTCCCGTTGGCGGAAATCACCGGCTACGACCATGACAACCGGGACGACCCGTCTTTCGAGGTTGTGGCACGGATCGATGCGCCTGCTGACCCTTGGTGGAAACTCTGGCGACATCTTTGCGCCTATCCGCGGGTCCTGGCCGCGGGACCGGTTCGGGCAGCTACGTTGGCCGCCCTGCACGCCGCGGGGCCGAGGCTTGTGGGCAGCCTCGCCGGTGCAGCCTGGCGCGGACTTCGCCGGGGTGGGCGGGGCCTCGGCCCCGCGGCGCGCCGCCCCAACCAGCTCGAGAACCCGTCAAACCCCTTGACGCATAAGGCGGAGGATAGTTGAACCCGAAGCTCCGGCGGAGGAGTGGAGCGCGCGATGGGCGGCAAGGACGATACCCGCAACCTGATTTTGGCAGCGGCGCTGTCGATGATGGTGGTGGTCATCTGGCAGATGCTGTTCGCCCCGCCGCCGCCGCCGCCAGCGGACCCCACCACGACCTCGGCCCAAGAGCCGAGCGCTACGGCCAGCGCCCCGACGGTCGGCGCGGACGGTGCGCCGGCGGTGGCGCAAAACCGCGCCGGCGCGCTCGAAAGGACAGAGCGGGTACAGATCCGCTCCGCCTCCGTCTCGGGCTCGCTTTCGCTTAAAGGCGGGCGCATCGACGACCTGCATCTGGAAGATTATCGGGAAACCCTCGATCCCACTTCCGACACGGTGATCCTGCTCAACCCGACTGGCGGACCGAACCCCTATTACGCCGTCTATGGCTGGCTGCGCACCCAAGATGGCGATCCGGGACCGTTGCCGGGCGCAAACACCCCTTGGCAGATCGAGAACGGCGCGGACTTGACGCCGGACAGCCCGGTCACCCTCGTCTGGGACAATGGCGAGGGGCTGATCTTCCGGCGCCAGATCGGGCTCGACGACCGCTATATGTTCACCGTCACCCAATCGGTCGAGAACACGCGGGACAGTGCCGTCGCCCTCGCGGCCTATGGTTACCTGGCCCGCCGCGGCATTCCGGAGGGGATCCAGTTCTTCATCTCCCACGAGGGCGCGGTCGGCGCGGCAGACGGAATCAACCAGGAGTTCACCTACGAGGATGGCTGGATGTCCGAGGGCATGGACACCCTGCCCTCCAGCGTCCTCGAAGGCGGTCTCGCTGAAGCGATCAGGGTGGAGCAAAATGGCTGGCTTGGCTTCACCGATAAATACTGGGCGACCGCGATGGTTCCGGAGGCGGGCCAACCCTTCGACGCCGTCTATAAGATGTTGCCCGCCGCTGTGCCGGAGTTCCGCACCGAAATGCGGCTGCCCGTCGCCAGCGTCGCGGCGGGCGAAACCACAGCATTTACCACCCACCTGTTCGCCGGCGCAAAGGAGTTCGAGACGCTCGCTGCCTATGAGGAACAGCTGGGCGCGGAACGCCTGACCTATCTCATCGATTGGGGCTGGTTCTACTTCCTGACCCGGCCGATTTTTCAGCTGCTCACCTATGTCCAAGGCTTCATCGGCAATATGGGCTGGTCGATCATTGTCCTGACCCTGATCATCAAGACCATCCTGTCCCCGCTCGCCTATAAGAGCTTCGTGTCGATGTCGAAGATGAAGAAGCTGCAACCCGAAATGGAGAAGATCAAGGAGCGTGCCGGCGACGACAAGCAAAAGCTGCAGAGCGAGATGATCGAGCTTTACAAGAAGGAAAAGGTCAATCCTGCCTCCGGCTGTTTGCCGATCCTGTTCCAGATTCCGATCTTCTTCGCACTCTACAAGGTCTTCTTCGTCACCATCGAGATGCGCCATGCTCCGTTTATCGGCTGGATCGAGGATCTCTCCGCCCCCGATCCAACCTCCTGGATGAATGTCTTCGGGCTCCTGCCTTATGACGTCAGTTGGGCGCCGGAGATCATTTCCATTGGCGTCTTCCCAGTGCTGATGGGCGTTACCATGTGGATGCAGCAAAAGCTGAACCCGGCGCCGACCGACCCAACCCAGCAAATGATCTTTGCATGGATGCCGTGGCTCTTCATGTTCATGCTCGGCAGCTTCGCGAGCGGTCTGGTCATCTACTGGTGCGCAAACAACGTCATCACCTTCGCCCAGCAGTATCTGATCATGCGCAGTCAAGGCGTCGAGGTCGACTTCCTGGGCAATGTAAAATCTAGCTTTAAACGAAAACGGCAAAAGGCCGAATGAGCGGGGTTCGTCTCTGATGCGGAAGGCTACGACAGCATGAACCTCGCCGAAATCTGGCGTCACCCGGTCAAGAGCCTTGGGGCGGAGCAGATGCAGCAGGTGGTGCTTGAGGCCGGCAAACCCATGCCCTGGGACCGGGTTTGGGCGATCGCCCATGGGGCCAGCACCTATGATCCGGCAGCACCCGCCTGGCAGCCGCGAAAGAACTTCATAGCCCAGGCCCATGTGCCAGAGGTGGTGCGCATCGCCGCCCAGTACGACGAGGCGGCGAGCGCGCTGCGCTTGACCCATCCCCGTCGCCCCGACCTGACCGTGTCGCCGGGGACCGAAGCCGGCGGCGCCGCTCTCACCGACTGGGCCGCGCCCCTGGCCGAGGGGCAGCGCCCAGGCCCTTATGTGATCGCGCACGTGCCGGGACACGCCCTCGCGGATATGCCCGACCCTTGGGTTTCGGTGCTGTCGCTGGCCTCGCTCCGCGCGTTGTCCCAACATGCGGGGCAGCATCTTGATCCGCGGCGGTTCCGGGGCAATCTCTGGCTCGACGGCGGCGCAGCTTGGGAGGAAGAGGACTGGCCTGGCGAAATCCTCAGCATCGGACCTGTGCGCCTCCGGGTGATCGAGCGGATCGAGCGCTGCCGCGCGACCGAGGCCAACCCCGCCAAAGGAACCCGGGACATCGAGACGTTGCAGGTCCTACGCGCAACTCGCGGCAGCCCGGAATTCGGCATCTATGCGGAAGTGATCGAGGGCGGAAAGATCGCAGTGGGCGATAGTGCGGGACTGGCGTCAGGAGCCTAGCCCAGAGGCCGATAGGTCCGATCGCCCACCTTGCGGCCTCCCAAATCTGGGTGGGTTGGGGATGAACTGGTACCGTGACCCCAGTGGCACAACGGCACCGCGGCAAACGGGGGCAGATCGGAGGACCGAGGCATGTCCGAAGAACCGGGAGACCCCGATATCCTGGAATCATTGATATGACCCGGTCCCCGGGCGCAGCCCCCCCAGCGGTCCCCTTTACGGTCGCTCCCAACCCGGAGCCTGCGGAGGCCGAAGACGGACGGCGTCTCTTCGCCGGACCCTGCGACTTCGTCAAAGGGGTTGTCGCCCTCTCGGGCCTGCCTGCGGGCGACCGGCCCGAGGTCTGCTTCGCCGGGCGCTCGAATGCCGGGAAGTCGAGCCTGATCAATGCGCTTACCGGGCGCAACAGCCTTGCCCGCGCCTCCAACACCCCGGGCCGAACGCAAGAGATCAACTATTTCGCCCTCGGCGAACGGCTCTATCTGGTCGACTTGCCCGGCTATGGCTTTGCCGAGGCGCCGAAGGAGAAGGTCGCCCGGTGGCAGGAACTCTTGCGTTCCTACCTTGCTGGGCGCGCTGGTCTCGCGCGGGCTTATGTGCTGATCGACGGGCGCCACGGGGTCAAAGCAGCCGACCACGACATCATGGACCTGCTCGACCGGGCGGCGGTCTCGTTTCAAGCGGTGATCACCAAGGCCGACAAGCCGAAGGCGGCGGCACTGGAGACAGTGCTGGCCGCGGTGGCCCGAGACCTCTCCCGGCATCCAGCCGCCTATCCTGAGGTCATTGTGACCTCGTCCCAGGACGGCCGCGGGCTTCCGGCGCTCCGCAGGGCCATCGAAAGCCTCGCCTAGGGCCTTTGCCCATCCGCGCCGGTGAGGCTACAAGCGGGCGCGAGAGGGAAGGGCCATGGAGATCCAAAAGGCGATGAAGCGGGACTGGCTGGCGACGGCGCGGACCTTGTCCGAGGCGCTCCCCTATCTGCAGCGCTATGACGGCAAAGTGGTGGTGGTCAAGGTTGGCGGCCACGCCATGGGCGATGCCGAGCAGATGCAGCGTTTCGCCCGCGACGTGGTGCTGATGAAGCAATGCGGCGTTCAGCCCGTGATCGTCCATGGTGGCGGTCCGCAAATCAACGAGATGCTCGGCCGCCTTGGCGTCGCCACCGAATTTGCCGACGGGCTTCGGATCACAACAGCAGAAACTGTCGAGGTCGTCGAAATGGTCCTCGCCGGGGTGATCAACAAGCGCATCGTCTCGGCCATCAATGCGGAGGGCGGGCAGGCAGTCGGCCTGTGCGGTAAGGACGCCCGGCTCATGGTTTGCGAGAAGGAGCTGAAGACGCGGAAAGACCCGGACAGCGCCATTGAGCAGGTGCTGGATCTGGGCTTTGTCGGCCGTCCGGTGGAGGTCAATCCGCGGGTATTGCAAACGTTTATAGCCTCGGCCTTCATCCCGGTCGTGGCGCCGGTCGGCGCCGGGCGTAGTCCCGAGGAGACCTTCAACGTCAACGGTGATACGGCGGCGGGCGCGATCGCCGCCGCGATGAAGGCGGAACGGCTGATCCTGATGACCGATGTGCAGGGAGTAAAGGACAAGGCAGGCGACGTTCTGACCGACCTGGCGAGCGCCGATATCCTGCCGTTGAAGGCCGATGGGACCATTTCGGGCGGCATGATCCCGAAGGTCGACACGGCGCTAAGAGCCATCGATGACGGCGTCGGTGCGGCCGTGATCCTCGATGGGCGCGCGCCCCACGCCGTTCTTTTGGAGCTCTTCACATCCCATGGCGCTGGCACGCTGATCCATGCCTAGTTCCTTGGCAACCGACTTGAACAATACGGAATCGCGCGGCTACGCCCCGCGATAGGTCGATGCCTGGCGGGGTCCGGGCTGTGAACAGCCCAGACCCCGCGGGCGCACCGCTCCGACCGCCGGCGCGGATCGGCGCTTTGCGCCGTGTACCGAGAGGACCGGCTGATCCGGTCACACCGCAGCCGGCCCGCGAGAGCCAGCCGCACGGGAAAGGCAAACCGGGATCATGCATGCTCGAAAGGCAACGCTTGACCCGCGACACGGTATTGCGACGGCATTCAGGGTGGAAATTCTTCGCCACGCCAGTCGAAAAGCCGGCCCGAATGTTCTGGCTGAAGACGGTCGAGAACGCCCAGGAGATGGCCGGCAGCCTCCTCCGGCGCGAACAGATCCTGCGCCCTGACACCGGACCGAAAGGGAGCCGAAAGCGGCGTCGCGACAGTGCCTGGCTGCAGGCCGGCGACAACCAATTGCGGGCGGCTTCGAGTGGCTTCAATAGCCAGACATTTCAAGATCTGGTTCAACGCTGCCTTCGAGGCCCGATAGCCATACCAGCCGCCGGCCTGGTTGTCGGCGATGGAGCCAACCCTCGCCGAGATAACCCCGAATATCGCTCTTTCTCGCCGCGGAAACCGCGGAAAGGCATGTTTCGCAACCAAAGCCGGCCCAATGGTATTGATGGCATAGCTCTCCGCCAGAGCGGCGGGGTCAAGATCGCGCCAGTTCTTCTCCGGTCGCAGACGCTGGCCGTCGTGGAGCAGCCCAGTGGCGACAACCATCAGCCGGGGCATCCGCTTCGCCGCCAAAGCTGCCATCGCTCCGTCAATGCTGCCTTCCACAGAAAGATCCAACGCATGCGTCGAGAGCTTAGATACGTCGCCTGACAAACCGGCGACCCTGCCGCGCCGCGACAGGGCGTGAACCGTGCAGATACCGGGCGCGCCCAGCAACAGCTGCGTCATCGCTCGGCCGATGCCACCGCTCGCCCCGATCACCGCCGCATCGATCTCGCCCTCGAAGCTTTCAATCTTGATCATCGGCGTGCCAAGTGACGCGGCCGGCGGCCGGGTCAAGCGCTTTGCCGGAAGGCAGCACATGCCGGCCGCAGGCCCGGTGGGTGGGTGGCGGAGGGCCGGAGGCGGGCACGCGGCCCAGAGGGCCGCCAAAACAGCCAGCTAGGCCGCCTGCGCGACCCGCCCCTCCTCGACCGCGTGGCAGGCAGCCTTACGGCCTTCTCGCTCCGTAAGATCGGGACGCTGCTGCCGGCACCGGTCTGTCGCCAAAGGGCAGCGGGGATGAAAGGCGCAGCCCGACGGTGGGTCGATCGGATCCGGGATCTCACCTACCGGCGGCGGTTGCTCGCGCCCGAACGCGTCGAGTCGGGGCGCAGCGTCCAAGAGCATTCGCGTATATGGGTGCTGCGGCGCATTGAAGAGGGCGTCCCGCGGCGCTTCCTCGACCAGGCGTCCCAAATAGAGCACCCCAATGCGGTCAGCCATGTAGCGGACAACGCTGAGATCGTGAGAGATGAACAGATAGGTAAGCCCGAGCGCTCCCTGCAAATCCTTCATCAGGTTCAGCACCTGCGCTTGCACAGAGACATCGAGCGCTGAGGTGGGCTCGTCGCAAACGATGAAGCGCGGCCGCGAGGCGAGCGCACGCGCGACGCAAATCCGCTGTCGCTGCCCGCCAGAAAACTCGTGGGGATATTTGTCGCCGTCCCGGCGGGAGAGGCCGACACGCTCCAATAACAAAAGCGGCTCCTCGCCCGGCTCCGTGCCCTGCGCCGCCAAAGGCTCGCCGATGATATCCCGCACCCGCCAGCGCGGGTTCAGCGAGGCGTAGGGGTCCTGAAAGATCATCTGGATCGCTTGGCGCGTCTCTGTGCGACGGTCCGCATCCGTTTCGCGGTGAAGGTCCACACCAGCGATCTCGACCACGCCGCCCGACGGCGGCAGCAGGCCCACGGCGATCTTGCCGATCGTCGATTTGCCCGAACCAGACTCGCCTACCAGAGCGTAGACTTGGCGCTCTGGGATCTCCAACGAGACCTCAGACACCGCAGTCAGAACCCGTCGGGGCGCCCCCTCGATCACCCGGTTCAGCCAGGGTTTCGACACGTCGAAGCGCCGGCTGAGGCCGCGGATCGAGACCAGGTTCATGCGCGCCCTCGCCGCAGAAAGTCACTGGGCGGCACCAAGGCCAATGCGCAGAGCCCGAGCCCGACCCACAGCGCGAAGTCGAAGGGCGCCAGGCTCACCCCACCATAGAGGATCGCCAGGGTCGCAAGGCTCGGCAGCCCGGCATCCCGGCCCCGCTGCAGCAACAGGTTGATGGCGACGAAGACCCAGACGCCGCCGAGGCAGAAAGCCAGAAACTCCAAAGCCCGGCCGACCGCCTCGCCCACCAGATCGCTGGCGCCGAGGAGTACCATCGCCAGAAATGCCCCCAGCATCGGTGCCGCCAGCGCAAAGTTCCAGAGATAGCCGCGCCGGTCGAGCCGCCCGTCGAGAATGCCCGTGAAGAGCGCGACGCCGGTCACGCCGCGACCTGGGCCTGGGCCGCGAGCCAGCAGCCTGCCCGCCCGCCGCAGCCCGCGACCGTCGGCGTCTCGCCCAGGCGGCACTGGTCTTGCGCGACGGGACAGCGCGGGTGGAACGCACAGCCAGCGGGGATCGCATCGAGACGTGGCATCGCGCCGGGGATCTGGTGAAGGCGCTCGCCACTCGGCTGCGCCATCGGGGTCGAGGCCATCAAGCCGCGCGTGTAAGGGTGCGCCGGATCGGTAAGCACCGATTGGACCGGCCCGATCTCGGCCAGCCGGCCCGCATACATCACGGCGACCCGGTCCGCCGCTTCAGCAATCACGCCCATGTCATGGGTGATCAGCATCACAGCGGTGCCGCGCTCCCGGCAGAGCCGCCGTAGCAGCGCGATGATCTGCGCCTGCACCGAGACGTCGAGCGCCGTGGTCGGCTCGTCGGCGATCACGAGATCGGGCTCGGCTGCCAGCGCCAGGGCGATGACCACCCTCTGCCGCATGCCGCCGGAGAACTCGTGCGGGTAGCTGTCGATGCGCGAGCGCGCGGCGGGGATGCCCACCTCTTCGAGTGCCGCGATGGCGCGAGCACGCGCCTCCTCCGCCGAAATCGGCAGATGGGCAAGCATGGTTTCGGCCAACTGGTCGCCGATCTTCAACAACGGGTTCAGTGAGGTCAGCGGATCCTGGAACACCATGCCGATGCGCTTGCCGCGGATCCGCCGGAGCGCGGCGAGGCTGAGATTGTCGATCCGGTCTCCGGCCAGGCGCACTTCGCCAGATGCAATGCGGGCCGGCCGTTCAAGCAGACCGATCACTGCTGTGCCGGTCATCGATTTACCCGCACCGCTCTCGCCCACCACGCCCAAAGTCTCGCCCGCAGCTATCTGGAAGCTCACGGAATCGACCGGGCGCAGCACGCCCCGCCGGGTCGGGATCTCGACCACCAGATCGCGGAGTTCAAGAATTGGGCTCATCGCAGCCTCGGGTTCAGGGCGTCACGGAGCCAATCGCCCAGCAGATTGACGCTCAACGCCAAGGCCAGCAGGGTTGCGGCAGGGAAGGCCAGGATCCACCACTCGCCGGAGAAGAGGAACCCCTGCCCGATCCGGATCAGCGTCCCAAGCGACGGCTGTGTCGGCGGCGCACCCACGCCGAGGAAAGACAAGGTCGCCTCGGCAATGATCGCCAGCGCCAAGCCGATGGTCGCGATCACGAGCACCGGCGACAGCACATTCGGTAGCACATGGCGCAACATGATCGCGCCGGGCGACCGGCCGATCAGGCGGGCGGCTTGGACGTATTCCTTGCGCGCTTCGACGAGGGTGGCGCCGCGGACGACCCGGGCGAATTGCACCCAATCGGACAGCCCGATGGAGACGATCAGCACCCAGATCGCCATCGTGTCCCGGGCCTCCGGCGGGGTGAGGCCTTTGGCAATGCCGAAGATCAGCATGGCCACCAGGATCGACGGGAAGGTGAGCTGGATATCGGCGATGCGCATGATGATCGTCTCGGTCCAGCCGCCGAGATACCCGGCGAGCAACCCGAGCGCGACGCCCAGCACCAGGGCGAAGAGCACCGCGGCCACGCCGACAAAGAGCGAGATGCGCATGCCGTAGAGGATGGCGGAGAAGACGTCACGCCCCTGATCGTCGGTGCCGAGCCAATAGGTGTTGCCGGTAAATTCGTTCGGCGTCATCGGGCCGGTGAACCCGTCCATCAGGTTCAGCGTCGCCGGGTCGAACGGATCGTAGGGCGCGACCCAGGGCGCCAGCACGGCCCCCATCACCAGGACGGTGACCACAGCGGCGGCCACGATCGTCACCGGCGACCGGCGGAAGCTGTGAGCGAGGTCGCTGTCCCATGCGCGCGCAAGGGCCGATGGGGTCGCCGGTCGGTCCTGCGGCAGCTCGGTCATCGCCCGGCCCCCGCCTGATCGATGCGGAGCCGCGGGTCTATGGAGACATAGAGCAGATCGACCACTAGATTGATCCCCACGAACATCACCGAGATCAGCATCAGATAGGCCGCCATCACCGGAATATCGACAAAACGGATCGCGTTCACGAAGAGGAGCCCGACGCCAGGCCACTGAAAAACCGTCTCGGTGATGATGGCAAAGGCGATGATCGAGCCGATCTGCAACCCAGCGACCGTGATCACCGGGACCAGCGTGTTCTTCAGCGCGTGGGTGAAATTCACCGCCCTCTCAGCCAACCCACGGGCGCGGGCGAAGCGAATATAGTCTTGGCGCAGAACCTCCAGCATCTCGGCGCGGACCAGGCGCATGATCAGCGTCATCTGATAGAGCCCTAGGGTAATGGAGGGGAGGATCAGTGCCTTCAGCCCGCTGACGGTGAGAAAGCCGGTGGTCCACCAGCCGAGATCGACCACATCGCCCCGGCCGAAACTGGGCAACCAGCCCAGCTCGACCGCGAAGATATAGATCAGCAGGATGCCGATCAGGAAGGTGGGCAGGGAGACGCCGATCAGGCTGACGGTCATGATCACGTTAGACAGCCATCCATCCCGCCGGATCGCGGTATAGACACCGAGCCCGATGCCCACCAGGAGAGCGAAGAGCCCGGAGACGAAGGCCAGTTCCAGCGTCGCGGGCGCACGCTCGGCAATGATGTCACCGACCGGGCGGCCCTGCCGATAGCTGACCCCGAACTCGCCCTGTATTGCGCCCTGCAGGAACCGCCAATATTGCACTGGAAAAGGTTGGTCGAGGCCCAGCTCGCCCCGCAGGCGTTCGATATCCGCACCGGTGCGCTCCTGACCCAGCAGGTTGTCGATCGGGTCGCCCACGAACCGAAACATCGAGAAGGCGATCAGCCCCGTGAAGAGCAGCACCAGAACCGATTGTCCGACACGGCGGAGGATATAGGCGATCATGGCGAGGCTCCGCTCCCCTCGGCGGTCAGATGCTCACGGGCGGCAGCGCCGGCGGTGCAGATCTCGCCGATCTTTGGAACCGGGTCGGGGAACCTGCCGAGGAGACCGGCAGCAGTCGAGCCGCCGTGCCGGAACGAAGCAAGAAGCGCTGCCATCGACTCCGAAGCGGCGGCGTTGAGGGGCATCCCGGTTCCCATGTTCGGACGCAGCCTACCCCCACCCTGACCCTCCCCCACAAAGGGGGAGGGAATGGCAGGAGCTACCGTCAACGCTCAGTTGGCATAGGAGAAGTATTTGAACTTCGCCGCATCGTCGGGAGCGACAACTGTCTCGATCTCCGACTTCATGCCCCAATTCAGCACTTGGTGGTGGATCGGCAGATAGAGCACGTCCTCCTGCACGGACCGCCAAATTGCCGCGATCTCGTCATTGCGCTTGTCGAGATCGGTCTCGGAGGCCAACGCCACGATCTTCGCGTCGAGATCCGGGTTCGAATAACGTGTCCCGTTCCAGGAGCCGTACTTCTCCCCCTTTGTGTGGACTAAGAAGTTGAAGATGTACTCGCTGTCATAGGTCGGGACGCCCCAGCCTAGCATGTAGAAGTCCGTCTCTAGATTATTGATCAGCGGGAAGTGCTGCGCCTTGGGCAAGGCCTCGAGGTTCACCGTGATCCCAATCTGCGCCATCATGCCGACGGCGGCCTGGCAGATCGCCTCGTCATTGATGTACCGGTCGTTCGGGCAGTTCAGCGTGACCGAGAAACCGTCGGCATATCCGGCCTCCGCCATGAGCGCCTTGGCCTTTGCCATATCGGGCGCCGGGACTTGGTCGAGCTCCGACGTCCAGCCGTTTACGAAAGGCGGCATCGCAACACCAGCCGGCTGCGACTGCCCACGCATGACGACCTTCTTTATCGCCTCGCGATTAATCGCCATCAGCATTGCCTCGCGCACCCGCTTGTCGGCAAACGGGTTTGCACCGTCGACACTGTCGCTGGCGAGATCCGCATCACCCTGATTCATGCCGAAAAAGATCACGCGGTTCTGCGGTGCGGTTCGGACATCGAGCCCCGCCTCCGCGGCCACCCGTTGCAGATCCTGGACGGGCACATCCTGGATAAAGTCCACCTCGCCGGAGAGGAGGGCCGCCACCCGCGTCGCCGCGTTCTGGATGGGGGTGTAGACGATCTCCGTCACCTCCATCGGGAACGCGTCCTTGCCCCAATAATCCTCGTTGATGGTCAGCACGGTTTTCGCATCCGGCTCACGGCTGACGAGTTTGTAGGGGCCGGTGCCATTGGCATTGCGCGCCGCGAATGTCTCCTCGCCGCCCTCGAAATCCTGAACTTTGACGGCATCGTTCGCTTCCGACCAATCCTTGTCCATAACGAAGAGATTGGTCAGATTGGCTGGCATGATCGGGTTAGGCCCGTTGGTCACGATGTGGAAGGTATAGGGTCCGACGGCGCGCACTTCCTTCACCGATGCGAGCAGTTCCTTGTAATCGCTGTCGGGCGTCATTGCGCGATTGAAGGAAAAAACCGCATCCTCGCTATCAAAGGTGGCACCGTCATGAAACGTCACCCCCTCGCGCAGCTTGAACTCCCAAACGCTGGGGTCGTCGGCAAGCGGCGCCCATTCGGTGGCGAGCGCCGGCACGATCTTGCCGGTCATGTCGCGCATCACCAAGGGTTCCATGATCTGATGGGCCAGCGCCGAGGTCGGCCCCTCGTTCTGGGCATGGGGATCGAGGGTCAGGCTGTCGCCGGCGCGTGCCCAGCGCAGTGTCTTCGCATCTGCCTGGCTGGCGGCAAAGGCAACCAGTGCCACCAGCGCGGTGAGTCCATAACGGGTCATGATCGGTCCCTGTCGCTTTTATGATCGCTTCAGAGTGCCGCTTGAGGCACGAAAAAATCAAGCGCCGACTGAGCTTGCGCGCAATCCGGCAATCGACGGTGGCCGTAGCCAAGTGTTTCAACCGATATGACGCTGGTTTTACCGAGGCCGGATTGACATTTTGTCGTCCGATCCCCTCGTACATTGTCAGGATCCTGGACGCGAAATGGTGTGTGCGATGCATGTGATGCGACGGCCCCGATGGGCTCTGTCTGAGAATTTGGTGACGCCGGAGGAGCACTTTTGGAACCGTCGAAAGTTGCTCATGGCGGGGGGCGCGGCCATTGGCGCAGGCGTGCTCGGCGCCGGACCGGCGGCGGCGCTGCCGAAACCCGGATCGGCCTTTGAGCCGGTGCCGGAGCTCAATCCCGCATATGCGGATGCCGGGCGTCCAGTGACGCCGGAAGAGGTCAACAGCACCTACAACAATTTTTACGAGTTCGGTTCCCACAAACAGATTGCCGATGCGTCGAAGGCGCTGAAGACCGATGGCTGGACAGTCACTATCGACGGTCTGGTCGACAAACCCTTGGAAATCGGGGTCGAGGATCTTCTGAAAAAGATGCCGATCGAGGAGCGGATCTACCGCCACCGCTGTGTTGAGGCATGGTCGATGGTGGCGCCCTGGATCGGGTTCCCTCTGGCTCGGCTGGTGGAGTTTGCGCAACCGAAGGCGGAGGCCCAGTATCTCCGCTTCGAGACTTTCAACGACCCGACTATCGCCCGCGGACAGCGCCAATTCTGGTATCCCTGGCCCTATGTCGAGGGCGTCACCGTCGCCGAAGCCTCGAACGAGCTGGCCCTGATGGTGGTCGGCGCCTACGGCAAGATGCTGCCGGAGCCTTTCGGCGCGCCGATGCGGCTGCATCTGCCTTGGAAATACGGCTTCAAATCGATCAAATCGATCGTCCGGATCAGCTTCACGGCCGAGCGACCGGTTAGCTTCTGGGAAGAGCTGCAGTCCAGCGAATACGGCTTCTGGGCCAATGTGAACCCGGCGGTGTCGCATCCGCGCTGGAGCCAAGCGGATGAACGGGTCCTCGGCAGCAATGAGCGGGTGCCGACGGTCAAATGGAACGGCTATGGGCCCGAGGTCGCCTATCTCTACGAGGGGCTGGAGGAGGAGCATGGTGACCGCCTCTGGCGCTGATAGGCGCGCTATCCCACGCGCGCGCGTTTGACGCGCCCCGACGCCCAGATCGCCCGGCCCGAAGGTTGGGGCCGGGTCGAGGGCCTAGCCGCGCTGCGGCCGGGCACCAGCCCGGATCGCCCTTGACGCGGCTCGGGTCTTTAGAACGCCCGAGGGAGGCTGCTCCTGGTGGCCTTTTCAGCTGGCATCGCCAAGCCCTCCATCCGATCCCAGCGCCGCGGCGCCGGGCGTCCGCGCGGGTCCGAGCCGCAAGGTGAGGACCGCGCCACAGCATAGACCCATCGCGGGCCCGCGGCCCGCGATTCTGCTTGGCTCGAAAGCGCAGGCGGTCAGTCCCAGAGCACTTCCTCCGCCGCAAAGCCCTGCAACGCCAGAAGCGCCGTCAGATCGGAATGCTCCAACACCGCATCCGCCTCCGCCGCCAACAGGGCTTTGGGCCGAAAGCCAACGCCCAGACCGGCCGCCTTGATCATCCCGAGATCGTTAGCCCCGTCGCCCACCGCAAGAACCTCGGCCGCGGCAATGCCATGCCCCGCCATCAACGCTTCCAGCGCCTGGACCTTTGCTTCGCGACCCAGGATCGGCTCGGCCACTTGACCGGTCAGGTATCCATCCTCCGCCAACAGCCTGTTGGCCCGGTGCTCCGCAAATCCAACGGCCGCCGCGACCCGGCCCGTGAAAAATGTGAACCCACCCGAAACCAGCGCGGTCGCCGCTCCCTTGGCGCCCATGCTTCGCACCAGCACCCGCGCCCCGGCAGTTAGGCGGATCCGTTCCTCCCAAACCCGCTCCAGCAGAGCCTCCGGGGCTCGCGCCAACAACGCGACCCGTTCCCGCAAGGCCCCCTCGAAATCCAGGGAACCGGCCATTGCCCGCTCGGTAATCGCAGCAACTTCTGGCCCGACGCCAGCGAGATCGGCCAGCTCATCGAGGCACTCCGCCTCTATGATCGTGCTGTCCATGTCGGCGATCAGCAGGCGTTTGCGCCGTCCTGCACCGGGCACAAGGTTGGCATCGACGGCGAACCGGTCGAGCGCACTCCGCAACACGGCAAGATCGGCCTGGCCCGCCGGCATCTCCCACGCCCGGGGCCAAAGGCGGCGCGGCTGCGCCCCGATTCGACCGCCGGCGATCAGAGCCGCCTCCTGGACGATAGCCTCGGCAGGTCCCGTCAACACCAGGACCGCGTCGCTCATTCCGCGGCATCCGCCGTCACGGTCCTGTCGATGGCAGCGTCCCGCCAGGCCTCGATCTGCTCAACGGCCCGGCGCTGGCCGACACGGTCCCCAAAGGCGGTGCCGGGGATTGGGATGCCGACGCAGGGCGACACCCAAATCATCACCAATCGCGCGCCCATGGCCGAGGTCCAGGCGGACCGCAGACCCACCGTTGCCGGCCATAGGATCCGCTGCGACCGCCCCTCCTCCAGCACCGTCATCCCATCGGGGTCGAACTGGATCAGAACGTTCTGCCAGCGGGTCTGCAACACCCGACCCTTCCGGATGTTCTGCAGCGTGTCGGTCATCAGCATCCCTGCGACCAGACCGACCATGATCAGCAGCACATCGATATGCCAGTGATAGTCCGGCACCCGAAACAGCCGCCCGCCATAGGTGTAAAAGGCAAAGCCGGCCAGCGCGATCCCAACCGGCCAGATCCAGCCAAGGGCTTCGAACCGCATCGGGATGAGGTTGCGGGTGGAATAGTCCTCGGTCTGAAAACGGGCCGCCATGCAGCCCGCGATCCAG
The DNA here is from genome assembly GCA_039513195.1 of Pseudomonadota bacterium. Lineage (GTDB taxonomy): Bacteria > Pseudomonadota > Alphaproteobacteria > Rhodobacterales > Rhodobacteraceae > Thermohalobaculum. Next base: position 23,113 of record JBCCRM010000019.1, read on the forward strand.
TCCAACGAATACCGCACCTCGAAGGGCTCGCCACCACCGACCGGTCCGTGCCCGACCGGCATCCCATCCCCCATCGCCGCTTAGGCCGACGCGGCGATCCGCTCCGCCCCGCCGGATTTCTCGATCGCATCGGCGATCAGAAAGGCGAGTTCGAGCGACTGACTGGCATTCAGCCGGGGATCGCAAGCGGTGTGATAGCGGCTGGCGAGATCGGCGGCGGTGATTTGGTGCATGCCGCCCATGCATTCAGTCACTTCCTGGCCAGTCATCTCGAAATGCACCCCACCGGCATAGGTTCCCTCCGCCGCGTGGATATCGAAGAACTCCCCGACCTCGCTGAGCACCTTTTCGAACGGCCGCGTCTTATAACCGGACTCCGATTTGATGGTGTTGCCGTGCATCGGGTCGCAGGACCAGACGACTTTCTTTCCCTCCCGCTCTATCGCGCGGATCCAGCCCGGCAGATGCTCGGCGACCTTACCTGCGCCAGTGCGGCAGATCAGCGTCAGCCGGCCCGGCGTGTTCGACGGATTTAGGATGTCGGACAGGCGGATCAGCTCGTCCGGCGTCAGGCTCGGCCCGCATTTCAGCCCGATCGGGTTGATCACGCCGCGGCAGAATTCGACATGCGCGCCGTCGGGCTGACGCGTCCGGTCGCCGATCCAGATCATATGACCAGATCCCGCCACCGGATTGCCGGAGGTCGAATCTATCCGAGTCAGCGCCTCCTCATAGGGCAGCAGCAACGCCTCGTGGCTCGTGTAGAACTCCACCTGATGCATGGTGTTGGCCTGCACTCCGCAGGCATCCATGAAATCGACCGCCGAGGAGATCCGCTCCGCCAACGCCCGGAACCGCTCCGCCTCCGGCCCCGCCTTCGCAAAATCCAGGTTCCAGGCCTGAACCCGCCGCAGATCCGCATAGCCACCGGTCGCAAAGGCGCGCAGCAGGTTGAGGGTCGCCGCCGATTGCATATAGGCAGTGACCATCCGCTCCGGATCCGGGATCCGCGCCTCAGCCGTAAAAGCGGCCTCGTTGATGATATCGCCGCGATAGGACGGCAGCGCGACCCCGTCCTTCGTTTCGGTGTCCGAGGACCGGGGCTTTGCGAACTGCCCTGCAATGCGCCCGACTTTGACCACCGGCACCCGGGCTGCGAAGGTCAGAACCACTGCCATCTGCAGCATGACGCGGAAGGTGTCGCGAATGTTGTCTCCCGTGAACTCGGCAAAGCTCTCGGCGCAATCGCCGCCCTGTAGCAGGAAAGCCTCCCCCTCGCACACTTCGGCAAGGCGCGCGCGCAGCTGCCGGGCTTCGCCGGCGAACACCAACGGCGGATAGGTGCCGAGCCGCTCCGTCACGGTGCCGAGCGCGCGCTCATTCCCGTAAACAGGCATTTGCAACCCGTCCATCTCGCGCCAGCTGCTTTTCGTCCAAGCCCGGCTCATCACAGTCCTCCTTCGTGCTGTGCTCCGGCTATAGTATAGCCGTCGGGCGCTGACCACCCCTCCGGATTTCAGCCGTCGCCTTCGGTTCGTTCGTGACTTGACTGCGGCAATTTGCCGGCGTCACTCTCTGCGACAAGCCACGGCGACAGACCATGGCGACAATTGGGAATTTTGCGTGGAACCCATGACCCAGATCCTGGCCGGGGGCGGAACGAAGCCGAAACAGTTCGTCTTTCTGCTGACGCCCGCCTTCTCGCTGATCGCCTTCGCAGCGGCGATTGAGCCATTGCGCCATGCGAACCGGGTGGCGCGGCAGTCTCTCTATGACTGGCGTGTCGTGTCGGAGGACGGCGCCTCGGTGGAATGCTCCAACGGCACAGTGCTGGGCGTGGATAGCGGTCTCGAGGATATCGACCGCGACAGCCGCATCGTCGTCTGTGCTGGCTTCGGGCTCGACCGGGCGGCATCGCGGCCGGTACTCACCTGGCTTCGCCGCCAAGCGCGGCGCGGGGCCGGCATGGCCGCTGTCTGCACGGGCGCCTATGTGCTCGCCAAAGCTGGGCTCCTCGATGGCAAACGCTGCACCATCCACTGGGAGAATCACGCCGCCTTCGCCGAGGATTTCCCGGATGTCGAGGTCTCCACACTTCTCTATGTGAAGGACGAGGGCATCTATACCTGCGCTGGCGGCACGGCGGCGGCGGACATGCTGTTGCAGCTGATCGCCGAGGATCACGGGCCGGAGCTCAGCTCGCTGATCGCCGATTGCCTGATCCACATGCCCGCCCGCGGCGACAATGACGAGCAGCGGCTCAGCGTGCCTGCGCGGATCGGTGTACGCCACCCGAAGCTGGTGCAGATCATTCAGACCATGGAACGCTCGACCGAGGAGCCGATTTCCCCATCGGAACTCGCGAAGTCCGTCAATATGTCCACACGCCAACTGGAGCGTCTGTTCCGGCGGTACCTCAATCGCTCGCCGAAGCGCTACTACATGGAATTGAGGCTGGAAAAAGCCCGCAATCTGCTTCTGCAGACCGACATGTCAGTGATCAATGTGGCGCTGGCCTGCGGCTTCACCTCGCCCTCGCATTTCTCGAAATGCTATCGTGCGCATTTCGCCCGCACACCCTATCGGGAACGCGGCACCCCGGCGGAGACCGGTCAAAAGAAGAGCGCGCAGCGCAACAAACCGGCCGAGACCGGGACACCCGCAGCGGTGGAGGGCGACGGGTGAGCAGCGACCGCCCGGTCGCGCCAGGCCGGGCCGAGTATCGCGCATTTCGGCCACTGGCGACCCGCTGGGCTGATAACGACGTCTACGGCCACGTAAACAATGTCGTTTACTACAGCTTCTTCGACACGGCCGTGAACGGCTACCTCGTCGACGCAGGTGCGCTCACGGTCGGCGTCAGCCCCGTGATTGGCTTGGTCGTCGACAGCCAGTGCAGTTATTTCGCGTCCCTCGCCTTTCCGGATCGGGTGGAGGCGGGCCTGCGCATCGACCGGCTCGGCCGCAGCTCCATAGCCTACGGCATCGGGATCTTTGCGGAAGGCGCCGACCGGGCCGCCGCATCGGGGCGGTTCGTCCACGTCACCGTGGATCGAGAGACTAGGCGGCCCGTCCCGGTGCCGGAGACCATGCGGACAGCGCTGGCTCCTCTGCTCGCCGGTTCTCAGGAACTTTGAATCCTCGATGACATGGAAGCTCGCACAGACAATCAAGGGTTGATTGCACGGAAAAAATTCGAATCGCTCACAGGCCGCTCTCGACCGATGAATGCAGCGCAGCATCGACATGCAAAGCGTGCGCGGTGGTCGGGGCGGAGAGATTCGAACTCCCGGCCTACGGTACCCAAAACCGTCGCGCTACCAGACTGCGCTACGCCCCGACGGCGCCGCAATAACGCAGCCCCGGGCGCATCTCAAGCACTGAGACAGCTTAACCCGGATCCGGCGCCTCGGCCTCGTCGCTCACAGCGGCTTCCCAGAGGCGCAACTCCGCGACCATCAGCCCACGGGGTCCACGGAACGTGCGCACCGCCATCCCTTCGCCGCTAGAAAGGTCCTGGAACCCACAGCGGCGCACGGTCTCCATGTGGACGAAAACATCCTCAGCTCGGCCGAAGATGTTCACGAAGCCAAAGCCCTTTTGCTTGTCGAACCACTTCACCCTGGCGGGTTCCAGTGGTCCGGCCTCGACGTTCGGGCCGAGGAACTCCGTCGGCCGCGCACTATCTGCGAACCCAGCCGCGATCGCGGCCGGTTCCGGCTCGGGCTCTTCGACCTCGAGCAGCTGGTGGGCGTTCATGCCACGGGCGCCTTGATGAGAAATCACGCGGACGCGCGATCCTTCCGTCAGGGCCATTTTCCCGAAGGCTCTTACGCACGACGCGTGGACCATGATATCCCCGCCGCCGCCCTCCGGAACAATAAACCCATACCCTTTCACAGCGTCGTACCATTTCACATGGCCACTCACCACCAGACCGGGACCAGTCTCCTTATCGGACAATTCGATGCCTCGTATTCTGCCCACCCCCACGTCCACGCACGAGTATATTTCCGCAACGCAGCCGCCTCAATTAAATTTTGTCTTGATTTTCAATAGAGCACAACAGCAATTAAACCCCAGATGCAAGTGATTCGCTGTTTCCTAAAAAGGCGTGTGGTGCGGTGCGTTGGGGCGGTCTCTTTGACCACCCTGGTCGTCGCCTGCTCGCCCCAAGCCGTGGATCTGACCGCATTGAGGCAGAGCCCGCCAGCCGAGACTAACGAGGCAAGATTCCTGGTTTTGGAATCCCCTCCAACGCTGGACGCACGCTCCACAGCCGATTTGGGGACCCTTCGCGACCGTCTCGACCGCCTCTCCGACGAGCGGTTGGCAAGCCGCACAGAAGCGCGGCGCGTGGCGGCAGACGCACTGCCCTATCTGTCAAGTTCGCCAGAGGGGTTGGCCTTTCTGGCCATGGCCGCACCGCGGGCCCTGGCGCGCGGAAAACCGGCAGAAGCCTGTCCCGCGATCGGGATCGCGAGCAACAGCAACCGGACCGAAGCGGTCACGAGCGCCATACGTCAATGCCTCCGGCGTCTTGAGCCGTCGCACAGGTCCTGCGGCTGCGAGGTCATCGCCTATGACGACGTGCTCGCCGTGCCGCGGGCCGAGGTGGCCTACGCGACCGGCACCACGGCGCGTTTGCGCGCACCGGAGCTCGGGCTCGATGCTATTCTGGTGGCCGAGGACGAGCTCGACGGCTCGACCCTGCTCCGCGATCTTTCTGGGCCTGTGGCGCGGCTGACACCAGACGGGTCGATGATGCGCCTGGTGTTCGAGGATGACCGCGGCGTTTTCGAGGGCCGCGCCATAGCGGAAGGCTTCCGCCGCGGGCGGCTCGCGCAGCGGATCTATGCCCGGGACGAGCAGGGGCGCCGGTTGAGTTTGCTGATCGGCTTCGCACCAAGTGAACTTGCGCAAAGCGCCGGGGCTTGGCTCGCCTTCCCACCGGAAGGCTAAGCCCGAAGGGAAGCGATTAGGCGACCCGCTTAGTGGATGGGACAACCGCCCATATCACCGCGGGCCCGGGACCAGAGCTGGCTAGAGCCGAATAGCGAGATCCCGGCATAGCCACGCACTTCGAGCCGCCCATCCTGCTTGATCCGCAGCAACGCAGAGTAGCGCTTGCCGTTGCGCGGGTTGCGGATATTGCCATCGTCCCACTGGCCGTTGCTCGACCGCGAAAACCCCTCGGCCAGCGAGTAACCGCAAAGCGGCTGGCCCGCAGCACCGATTTTCGGTTGCCCGGTTTCGTCCAGCGGCTCCTTCAACCAAACCATTCGGCCACAGACGCTGTTGCCGCACGGCACAATCTGGACGATAGCGCGGTTGTTCTCAGTAAACCAGTAGCCGACTACCGGGTCCGTGGCCGATACGGCAACCGCTGGCAACAGCGCCAACAACGCCGCCACGATGAAGGAGGGTCGCCAATTCATTGCCCAATCCACCTGTCCCAAGGCGAGCATCCTGGCCTCTGCGGCCATTCGCTCAGACGAATAAGTCCGGGCGAGCCTTGTCTCAAGGGCCGCTCTCGCTATGGTGACGATTGCTGGTTAACGATGCGTCTCTTGCGGTTCCAGCGTTGCATTAGGGCCATAGTTTCGCCTCGCCTCGGCCGGGCGCGCTGCAAGGATCTGCCACACTATGTTCCAGGACTTCGAGTCGCGGTCCTCGCCGGATGCCTGCGCAGCCCGACTTGCCGCGTTGCGGTCGCAGCTTCGTGACCAAGGAGCGGATGGATTCGTGGTTCCGCGAGCGGACGCGCATCAGGCCGAGACGGTGGCTCCGCGGGACGAGCGGCTCGGCTGGCTGACCGGGTTCACAGGCTCGGCGGGCAGCGCGATTGTCCTTTTGGACCGTGCGGCGCTCTTCATTGATGGCCGTTACACGCTACAGGCTGCGGCGCAGACCGACACAGCGCTGTTCGAGGTGGTGGCGATCCATGAACGCTCGACGCAAGAGTGGATCCGCACCGAGTTGCCTGCGGGGACCCGCCTCGCCTATGATCCATGGCTGCACGGCAAGACCGAAATCGACAAGCTCGCCGCGGCAGTGAAGGCCGCCAAAGGCGAGTTGGTCCCGCTCTCCGACAATCCGGTTGATCTTGCCTGGGACGACCAGCCGCCAGCGCCTGCCGGCGCAGTGTCGGTCCACCCGGCGGATCTCGCTGGGGATACGGCGGCGGAGAAACGGGCCAGGCTCGCTGCGGTCTTGACGGAAGACGGATTGAGCGCTGCCGTTATGACCGCGCCAGAGAGCTTTTGTTGGCTGCTCAACATCCGCGGATCAGACCTCGCCCGCTCGCCGGTCGCACAGGGTTTTGCGGTGCTCCTGCAGGACGGCCGGGTGCGTCTGCATATGGAGCCGGACAAGATCGATGGCGATGTCCGGGCGCATCTGGGCGAGGATGTGATCATCAGCCCAATCGCCGATTTCGCCCAGACGCTCTCGGGCCTGACCGGGCGCGTACGCCTCGACCGCGGCTCATGCCCCATGGCGGTGGCGGAGATACTCAAGGGCACGAGTGCTCAAATCGACTGGGGCCGCGACCCGATTATGGGGGCGAAGGCCCGCAAGACCGAGGCGGAGCGCCAGGGCATGCGCGCCGCCCATCGGCGCGACGGGGCCGCGATGGCCCGGTTCCTCGCCTGGCTCGACGGCGCCGCGCCCTCGGGCAGCCTTACCGAGATCGATGTGGTGCAAAAGCTCGAAGCCTTCCGGCGCGAGACCGGTGCGCTCCTAGACATCTCCTTCGACACCATCTGCGGCTCTGGTCCGAATGGCGCGATTGTCCATTACCGCGTTAATCGGGAGACGAACCGAACCATCGTCCCAGGCGATCTGCTGCTGGTCGACAGCGGCGGGCAATACCGTGACGGCACCACCGACATCACGCGCACCATGGCGACAGGCCGGGTTGAAGGAGACGCGGCGCGCCTCTTCACGCTGGTACTGAAGGGGATGGTCGCCGTCTCCCGCGCTCGCTTCCCAGCGAAGGCAACGGGGCGCGAGCTCGACCCGTTGGCACGGCGCGCGTTGTGGGCGGCAGGGCTCGACTACGATCATGGAACAGGCCACGGCGTCGGCGCGTACCTAAACGTCCATGAGGGGCCGGCGAGCCTCTCGCGCCGCGGCGGCGACGTGGCGCTAGAGCCTGGGATGATCCTCTCGAACGAGCCCGGCTGCTACCGGAATGGGCAGTTCGGGATTCGCATCGAGAATCTGGTTCTGGTCCGAGAGCCGGAGCCGGTACCTGGCGGCGAGCGGGAGATGCTTTGGCTCGAAACCCTGACGCTGGCGCCTATCGACCGGCGGCTGGTGGTCCTCGATCTGCTGGAGCGGGAGGAGCGCGCCTGGCTCGACGGCTACCACGCGCGGGTCCTGGAAGAGATCGTACCGCTGGTGGATGCGGAAACGGCGGCCTGGCTCACTGAGGCGTGCGCACCGCTCGGCTGATTGACCAAACAACACGCGTATCGGGGGACAAACCGGATGGCAGGAAAAATGACGATTACGCCCGCGGGGCGGCCTGTAGTGCTGCGCGCAGGCGGCGCGGTCCTGGCGGAGACGAGCCACGCCTTGGTCTTGACCGAAAACGGCTATCCGCCAGTCTATTACCTCCCGCGGGAGGATGTGGGGATGGAGTTTCTCGACCGCTCCGAAAAGGTGACCGCCTGCCCGCATAAGGGCGAGGCGACCCACTACGATATCGTTGCAAAATCCGGGCCGATTCGGGATGCGGCCTGGTCCTACGAGGCGCCCAAACCCGGGGCGGAGGCGATTGCCGGGTATCTTGCCTTCTACCCCTCAGAGCGCGTGGCAGTGGAGGAGCTTTGAGCCCGCATCGCCTACAGAGGGTCGAGGAACACCAGCGTCTTCAGCGGCAAGTAGCAACACGAGGCGCAAAGGGTCCAGACTGCCGTCTCGACAAGGGTGGCGATGCAGGCATGGTCGTGGAACAGGTCGATCAACCTTCGCACCCCTAGATCGAGGCCCGCCAGCCAGCTAGGCAGCGGCGCCGAACCCAGTCCTGCAAGCATCGCCTGCCGTGGCGCCAGCACGCTCGAAACGATCAGCGGGCCGTTCACAGCGGCTTCGGTTAGCGTCCTAACCAGATCGCGGAACCGCCACAGGCTGCGGTAAGGGCAGCACACGGGGTATCGGCCAGCGGTGGCCTGTCATGGCGCCAAGCTGGCCTGGGACCAAGGCGTGGCGGGTCCGCTTCAACGTGGTGCCGATAACTGGCCCAGCAGTTGGACGCGACCCCAACCGAATGGCGAAACCCAGACCCTCCCCGATCAAAAATCGACGGCGCTGCCTGTCGGGATCATCTTGATCGAAAGACGCGGACAAGCTGCCCTCAATCCCGGCAAAGACGGTTCCGCGCACTTCCAACCGAAGACCTTCGATCTCGTGACGCGGAATAGCCCGCCGGGCCTCCGTGGCCTTGAGCCTCCAGGGCGATTGCTCGAACAGCCGGGTGCCGAGTTCCGCTTGCAGCCCCGCCATCGCGCAGAAGACTGAGGACGGGTCAAGTCGCTTTCGGGTCCACGGCGGCAACGCTGCCCAGGCGCCGCACGGCGACGAAGAGGGACAGCGATGACCCGAGCAGCAGTGCTCGGCCTCGGCGCCGGGCGCCCAAGGCTTCTGGAGACCGCGGCGGCGGGAAGCCGCACGCAGGCGGGTGTCGGGCGGCCAATCGTCTTCCTCGCAGCACCCCCGGGGGCGCCGCAAACCGTGCGCCTGCCGCGCACCGTTATGGGCCCGACCAAAGTCCGGCTCGGACGTGTGGGAACACGCACGGCATGCAGCTCGCAGTTAACGCGCTGTCGGCGAGCCAGGCGGCAGCAATCCGGGACCTGTTGGCCATGCTCAAGCACAAGGGTCCCGGCCGCGATAGTGTACTCAGATTTGTCGAGGCTCTGCCGGTGACGGGCCGAGCCGCTGCCAGTGCAGGGGCACTGATGCTTGCGGGCAAAACCGACCCCCCGGGTCCAGTTGCGCGGGTCGAAAAGGATCCCGCCCATGCCGCTGAGGCGGCGGAGGGCCATGTCCCGCTGACCGAGGCGGTGCGTGGCCAAGACGCGAAGGCAATCGCCAGGGTTCGCGGAGATCTGAACATCGGCGCGGTTGTAGTCCAGCCCAGGCACCTTGCGAAGGCGGGTACAGGGGCGGGCCGAGGCTGTGGGCCTCCCCGCCATCGGCCAGCCGTTCGCCGGTTTCCGGTGGGTGGGTGGGCCTCGGCCCGCCCCCAATCCCCCGACTGGTCGTCAAGCATGCTCCTCGCGGAGCTCCTCCTCCAGGGCCCGGTTATAGGCCCGCAGCGCATCGCCTATGAACAGTGCACCGATCAGCTCCGGCTCGTTCTTCTCACCCGGCAAAGGCTCCTCGACGACAGGCAAAAACGTGCCCTTCAACTGATCCAGCATCGGCAACGCCTGCTCCAGCGTGTCGTTCGGGCGCAAATAGGCCCCCTGGGAAAAGAGGTCCCAGCACGCGGTGTCGGAAGCGCCGTTCTCCTGCCCTCGCAAGCGCATCAGGCCGGACACCTTTAGCGTGCTCTTCAGATATCCCTGCGGCCCCAGCGTGCAATTCACGCCCTGCTTCTCCAACTGGCAGAGGAAGAAGGACCGCACCCCGCATCGGTCTGAGATAACGCTGGCAAGCGACACGGTGATCATCACGGCGATCCCGGCCTGATAGTCGCCGGTCAGCTCGAACACGATCAGGGTCGACGAGATCGGCGCCCCCAACACCGCAGAGGCCACGGCGCCGAGCCCCGCCAGCGCATAGAGCCCCTGGCTGCCGACCACCGAGGGAAAGACATCGATCGCCACCGCGCCGAAGGCGGTTCCGAGCAGCGCGCCGACCATTAGCGCCGGCGAGAAAACGCCGCCTCCCATATGCCCGGCATAGGTGACCGCGACGGCCGCCACCTTGACCACCGCAAAGATCAGCGCCGTGGTAAAGGTCAATTGCGTGGTCAGTGCCAGGGTGGTCGTCTCATAACCGACGCCGATGATATGCGGGAATTGCAGGGCAATGACGCCCAGCACCGCTCCCGCCACGGCCGGGCGCAGCCAATTCGGAATGCCCGTCCTCCGCTGCAGCCGGGTCGCCTGCGCCTCCGCGAACAACAGCGATTTGGTCATCGCCACCGCCGCCAGTCCGCTGAGGATTCCCAGGATCACAAAGCCCGGGATCTCCCAGTAAAAGCTCAGCGTGTGGGAAGGCAGCTCGTATTCGGTGATATCGCCGAAATAGAGGCGGCTGACGATCGCCGCCGCGACCGAGGAGATCACGATCGGCCCAAAGGCATGCAGCGCGTAGTGGCGCAGCACCACCTCGAGCGCGAACAGGGCGCCGGCAAGCGGCGCGTTAAAGCTGGCGGAAACAGCGGCGGCGGCGGCGCAGCCGAGGATGTCGCGCCCGGTGATGGCGCTCGCCCGCAACTTCTCCGACACCCAGGCGGCGAAAACGGCGCCGATATGAACGGCGGGCCCCTCGCGCCCGGTTGAGCCCCCGGTCGAAAGCGTCACCAGGGCCGCCAGGGCCGAGGCGATGCCCGCCCGGCGATGCACCCGACCGCCATGCAGGGCCGCTGCCTCGATCACATCCGCGATGCCGCGCGCCTTTCCATCCGGTGTTAGCGCGTTCAAGATCAAGCCCACAGCGAGTCCGCCGAGGATCGGGATCGGGAGCACGAGATACCAAGGCAGCGCCGCGACAACGGAGTGGATGATCTCATCGTCGGCCCCGTAAAACAGGGTCTGCAGTTCGGAGATACCGACCCGAAATCCGGTCACCGCATAACCGACCGCGACGCCAACGATGATGGACAAGGGCCAGAGGGTGAGGATCTGGTGGAGTTTCAGCCGGCTCAGCTTCCAGCCCAGGACGCGCAGGCGCCGGGCCCCGATCTGCTGGCGCAGCCCGGCCCAGGGACGCGGATACTCTCCTTCAGACATACAACCGGCCGACCCTTTCCCGCGCGCAAGCCTAGGCGCCTTCGCGTCTCCGCGAAAGGGTCGGCTGTCCCCGCGCCGCGATGTCACGGGTGGCGACGGCGAATCCGTCTCCCGAAGGGCTCACCCGCGGCGGCGAATGCCGATCGTGCGGCCCGCTTCCTCCGGCCGCGAAAGGGTGCAATGACCGGCCAACATCGCGTCGATGCGCGCTTGCGCCTGCGGCGGATAGGGGCTCGCCCGCCTCGCCGCCAGATCGACATTGATCGACAGGCTCTCATAGGTGGCCGCACGGGCCTCGTCGCGTTCCCGGATCAGGGCGCAGAAGATATGCACCCGCTTGGTATCGGCGTCGAGGAGCTGAAAGAGGCCGTGAAACGCCTCCCCCTCCACCAACTCAGCGAGATAAAAGATCTGCGATTGCAGCGCCATAGGACCTTGCCGTGCCTCCCGCGCCGCGGTCTCGCCGATGCCGAGCGCCTCGTAGACCTCGTCGAGCGCACGGTCGAAGGCCATGGTGTAATAGGCGACATTCATATGGCCGTTATAGTCGATCCAGCCCGGTTCGACCCGCTGCGTGGCCGTCCGGATAAGCTGCGGTGCGGCATCCTTTGTCATGGGGCGGTGGTCCTCTCGGTTACGCACGCAGCTTAGATCGGCTAGGCTCACAGAGCAAAGCAAGGCCTTGCTGCGACGGGGCCGATGGGGTGGCGGGAGAGCATAGCGATGAGCATCGCGAGCGCGCTGGTCGAGCTGAAGCGGCGGTTTCCAGGGCGTGTCAGCCAAGCGGCAGCCGTGCTGGAGGCGCACGGCAAGGACGAGGCGCATCACAGGCCGCATCTTCCCGATGCCGTGCTCTGGCCCGAAACGACCGAGGAGGTCGCCCAGACCGCCGAGATCTGCCACGCGCATTTCTGCCCGATCGTGCCCTGGGGCACCGGCACCTCGCTAGAAGGGCATGTGATCCCGGTCCAGGGCGGCCTATCGCTCGACTTCTCCCAGATGAATCGGGTGCTGGCAGTCAATGCCGAGGATATGGACGCGGTCGTCCAGCCCGGCGTGCGGCGCAAACAGCTCAACGAGGATCTGCGGGCGACCGGCCTTTTCTTCGCGGTCGATCCGGGGGCAGATGCCTCCATCGGCGGGATGGCGTCGACTCGCGCCTCCGGCACCTGTGCCGTGCGCTATGGCACGATGCGGGAAACTGTGTTGGCGCTCGAAGTGGTGCTGGCCGATGGCAGAGTGATCCGGACAGGCACCCGGGCGCGGAAATCCTCGGCAGGCTACGACCTGACGCGGCTCTTGGTCGGGTCCGAGGGCACGCTTGGCATCATCACCGAACTGACCCTCAGGCTCCATGGACAGCCGGAGGCGATCTCGGCCGCCACCTGTGCCTTTCCAAGCATCGAGGACGCCGTGAAGGTGGTGATCGAGACGATCCAATGCGGCGTGCCGGTGGCGCGGATCGAGCTTCTTGACGAGCTTCAGATCCGCGGTTTCAACGCCTATGCGGGCTATGAACTGCCGGAGGCGCCGACGCTTTTCCTGGAATTCCACGGCTCGCCCGACGGGGTCACCGAACAGGCGGAGATGGTGGGCGCCCTCGCCGAAGGGCATGGGGTCATGGGCTTCGAATGGACTAAGGAGACCGAGGCGCGGAGCCGGCTTTGGCAGGCGCGTCACGACGCCTATTACGCGGCGAAGTCGCTGCGCCCCGGGTCGGAAGGCTATGTCACGGATGCGTGCGTGCCGATCAGCCGATTGGCGGAGGCGATTGCCGAGACCAAGGCGGACCTCGCGGAATCCGATCTGATCGCACCCCTGGTCGGCCATGTCGGCGACGGGAATTTCCATCTGGCGATTTTGGTCGATCCGCAAGCGCCGGAGGAGACGGCGGAGGCAGCGCGGCTCGCCGACCGGATCTCGGAACGCGCGCTGCGCCTCGGCGGGACGGTAACGGGAGAACATGGCGTCGGCCTCGGCAAACAGCGCTTCATGGGCCAAGAGCATGGCGAGGCCTGGGGCGTGATGGGAGAGATCAAGCGGGTGCTCGACCCACATAACATCCTCAATCCCGGCAAGGTGGTCGCCTCCAATTGAGCGTTCCGCGAAAGAACGCGGCGGCGTTTTCGCTCTGGTCTCAGGGTGTTGCCCATTGGACTACGTTTTCCGCCGGGGCCGTGCCGGCCCCGCCGTCCAGGCCGCCGCGACACCCTCCCGGCTTGTGGCTGCGCGGGCGAACGCGGCGGAGAACCAACAGCGGTGCAAATGGCCAGGCCGCGGGCGCAAGGCGGCCCGCTCAGGCCAAACAGTTGCAAAGGCCCGGCCCAGTCGAATATGCCAGGTCCCTGGCAAACCTGATGGCACCACGGGCTGACCCAGGAAAGAAGCGCCCGCGGCGGTGCCACAAGCGCTTCCCTAGAGCATTTTCCAGCCAATCTGAATCGGATTGGCATCGTGAAAATGCGCCCAAACAATACCTTAGAGCGCGAGAACCGATGCAATCGGGTCGGAAAGCGCTCTAGAGGCGCGCCGCGGGCGCAGACCCTGCCACGGGCCGGACGGCAAACGCGGCGCCCTGAGGCTCCCCCGGAAGGTACGGCCATCCGGCGCCCGCGTTACCGCGGAGCAGACCGTTTGCCCGTCCTCGAACAACACAGCGCAACGGTTTCGAAACGCCTAATGAGCGATTTAACGGGCGCGGGCAACCATCTCTTGTTCTCAGATCTGGAGGCTCTCCCTCTCACAGCCAACCGGATCCACAAAGCCGGTCTCGTGACCCGATCTCGCATCAAGGGTGAAGAGAGTCTCCAGCAGCCCGATCTGACAGCGCATCGCGATGGCGAGGCCCACCTCCCCAACGAATTCGGTAAGAGCGCCGCCGCCACCCGCTCGGTGCAATCGCTCATCACGCCGAGGGTGGCGCTAGCCGCTGTTGTGCCCGCCGTGGTCGGGCGGCTCCGCGACCAACAACCGATCGGCTCCCCAGACCACGCCAATCGCTACGGGGCCGATAAATCGCACCTCGCCCGCCCATGGCGCGAAGGGCAACAGCCTGGCCGTCACGCCGCCGTCTCGGCGTTTTGCATCAGCGCCCTGGCAGCGGACTGCGCCTCCGGCGTCACTGCCTCGCCGGCCAGCATCCGCGCAATCTCCGCCATGCGAGCTGGCTCATCCAATGCCTCGACGGTGGTCCGCGTGATCGCCTCGTCGCCGTTCCCCTGGGCGTCTTTCGAGATCCGCCAATGATGCCCACCCTGAGCGGCCACCTGCGGGCTATGGGTCACCACCAAAATCTGCGCGTTTCGGGCAAGACGCGCCAAGCGCCGCCCAACCGCATCGGCTGTGGCCCCCCCGACGCCGCGGTCGATCTCGTCGAAGATCAGCGTCAGCCCCTCGGACCGAGCCGCGAGGCAGACCTTCAGCGCCAAGAGGAAGCGGGACAGCTCGCCACCGCTGGCGATCGCATCGATCGGCCCCGCCGGCAGTCCGGGATTGATCGCCGCCGCGAAGACCACCTCGTCCACGCCCTGCGGACCCGCCTGGCCCTGCGTTATCGCGGTTTCGAACCGGGCAGCTTCCATTTTCAGGGGCGCCAACTCCGCGGTCACCTGCGCATCCAGCCGTGCCGCAGCCTGGCGCCGGAGGAGGCCCAGCCCCTCAGCGGCGGTCCCATAGGCGGCCTCCGCCTCGGCCGCCACGCGCTCCAGCGCTTGGATCCGATCTTTGCCCGCATCGATGGCATCGAGCCGCCCGGCGAGCGACAGGGCCAAATCAGGCAACGCCTCAGGCACCGTGTCGTGCTTGCGCGCCAAGGCCCGGATCGCGAACAGGCGCTCCTCCACTGCCTCCAAACGGCCCTCGTCGAAGGAGAGCCAGTCCAGCGCCTCCGCGACACCGGTTTGGGCATCGCCGAGCTCAACCATCGCGCGGTCGAGCGCCTCTATGGCGGGATCGAGCCGCCCCTCCGCCTCTTCCGCCGCGCGGCTAAGGCGGTTCAGCGCATCGGCCACCGCCCCCTCGGCACCAGAGCCAGCGAGCGAGTCCGCCGCCTTGCCGATCTCCTCGCGCAGCCGCCCGGCGCGCTGGATCAACCGTCGCTCGGCATCGAGGGCGTCGTCCTCCCCCGGCTGCGGGTCGAGCCGCGACAGTTCGTCCACCGCGTGGCGCAGATACTCCGCATCTTCCGCCGCGCGGGCCAGGGCCTCCCGCGCCTCGGCAAGGGCACGTACCGCCGCGTCGGCCGCCGCCCAGGTCGCCCGCGTCTCGGCGAGGGCGGGTCTGGCACCAGCAAAGGCATCGAGCTGGCCGCGATGCGCCTTGCGGTCCAAAAGGCCCCGGTCGTCATGCTGGCCGTGAACCTCGACGAGGAGAGCGCCGAGCCGGGCCAAAACCTCGGCCCCGGCGCGCTGATCGTTCACAAAACCCCGGGCCGGACCATTCGCACCGGCAACCCGGCGCAGGACCAACGTGCCGGGCTCGTCGCCCTCGAGCGCCAACTCCGAAAGCACTGCCTGGGCCGGATGACCGTCGGCCAGCTCGAACACTGCCGTCACGCTGCCCTGGGCCGCGCCCGCACGCACCAAATCTCGCCGCGGTTTCCGCCCCAGCGCAAACCCCAAGGCGTCGAGAAGGATCGATTTCCCCGCCCCCGTTTCGCCGGTGAGCACGTTCAACCCGATCCGGAAATCCAGATCCAACCTCTCGATCAGAACGATGTCACGGATCGAGAGGGTTCTCAGCATCTCCGTCCGGCCACACCGCTCAGAGCCACTTGCCCTGGATCACCCGGCGATAGACGCGGCTGAAGAAGCCGTCGCTGGCGCGTTCATCCTCCGGCAACAGATTGCGTCCGGTCAAAAGCTCGTAGGAGTTTGCATACCAGTTCGAGCCGGGAAAGTTGTTGCCGAGCACCGCCGCCGCGGCTACGGCCTCCCCCTCCAAGCCCAGGGCGAGATAGGCCTCGACCAGGCGGTGCAGCGCTTCCGGCGTCTGGCTGGTGGTCTGGTACTTGTCGACCACCACGCGGAACCGGTTGATCGCCGCCGTGTAGTGGCCCCGTTTCAGGTAATACCGCCCAACCGACATCTCCTTCCCGGCCAGGTGATCATTGGTCAGGTCGATTTTCAGATCCGCCTCGCGCGCGAAATCGCTACGGGGATAGCGGGTGGTCACTTCGCGCAGCTCGCGCAGGGCGTTCTGGGTGGTTCCCTGGTCGCGACCGACATCCACGATGTTGTCGTAATAGGTCAGCGCAATCAGATACTGCGCATAGGGCGCGTCGACATCCGAAGGGTAAAGGTCGATGTATCGCCGGGCCGAAGCACGGGCCGCCGCATAGTCCCGCCCTTCATAGGAGGAGTACGCGGACATGATGATTGCGCGCTTCGCAAGCTGCGAAAAAGGGTAGAGCCGTTCGATCTCATTGTATGTCTGCGCCGCCTGCAGCTGGTTCCCATCCTGCAGCTGGCCCTGCGCCATGTCGAAGATTTCCCGCGCGGACTTGCTCTCGATCGGCTCGGGCTCGCCCGGCAGTGCCGAGCATGCACTTACAACAAAGGCCGCCGCGAGCAGCGCCGCGCCGCGGGAAAGAAGGGGGTTGATCATGCACGGTCTCCACACCTGTCGGGGCGTCTTGCGGCGCGCCCTTTCTGCGGAGGCATCATAGACAGGATTTTCGGCCGCGCAAAGTACAGGCGGTGCCGCTTGGGGCTTATCGGACCGACTGGCCGGGTGTCATCCGGCCAATGCGCTTGCCATCGTGCCCCCTGCATCGGCATCGACCGGGTCGAGACCCAGCGCCGCCTCGGTAGGCATTGGCACCCAATCCCAGGACTTGGGTTGGTCGAACAGAGCCCGGAGCAGTTGGTTGGTCAGGCCATGGCCCGCCTTCTCGCCGACATAGGCGCCGAGGATCGGTGCCCCGGCAAGAGCCAGATCGCCGAGCGCATCGAGCATCTTATGGCGCACGAATTCGTCCCGCCGGCGCAGGCCCCCAGGGTTCAGGACGCGGCCCTGATCGACCACAATGGCATTTTCCAGGCTACCGCCGCGCGCCAGTCCGGCACGGCGCAATTGTTCCACCTCGGTGAGATGGCCGAAGGTCCGGCAATCCGCCAGCTCCCGCATCACATCTCGGCCGGACAGGGTCAGCTCCAGAGACTGGCTACCGATCGCCGGATCCGCGAAGTCGATGTGAAAGCCGATGCTGAGTTGCATCGCAGGCATCAGGATCGCCCATTTGCCCTCCGCCTCCACCGAGACCGGGCGCAGGATCCGGATCGCGCGGGATGGCTGCCCGATGGAGCGCAGTCCAACCTCCGCCATGCGCCGCATGAAGGGCATCGCACTGCCATCCATGATCGGTACTTCCGGTCCGTCGAGTTCGACCCGGCAATCGCTTACCCCGGCGCCAGCTAGAGCCGCCATCAAATGCTCGACCGTGCCGACCGACACCCCATGGTCGTTGGTCAGCCGGCTGCAAAGCTGCGTGTCGCTGACAAGATCGTACCGCGCCGGAACCGTCCCCGTACCCGGCACCACATCGGTGCGCACAAAAACGATGCCGCCACCGCGGGCGGGCCGCAGTCTTGCAGTTACGCGCTGTCCGCTGTGAAGACCGGTGCCGGTGAAACTCACCGAAGCTGCCAGTGTCTTGCGCATTCTCTGCCCCCCAAAGGTCGTTGGCACGTGGCCGGCCACTCGTCTGTTTGGTTCTGTTTGGTAAAGTGACGAAACCCGCGCCGAAAGGTGTGCATTCTTTGCGCCCTCGGCAGCCCCTGCTCAAATCAATCTTTATGACGCTCTGCAACAAAGCTTCGTAACGTGCATGAAAAAGACCGCCTTCCCCATTAAGAAGGCGGCCAGAGAGAGGAGAGTCATAGCCTTAGAGCGCCCTGCTCAATTGGCCTGTCGGCGCAAAAAGGCGGGGATATCGCCATCGTCATCCTCGGCCCGCTCACGGTCTGCGCCGTTCTGATCGGCCCGGTCGAGCCGCGGATCGGCAGCCTGGCCGCCGCCTGCGACCCGGTGGATCAGCTTGTTGATGGTAAAGAGGCCCCGCCCGGCAGCAGACCCGTTTTCACCCGCATTGCCTCGCTCGGCAAACCCGCGGCGTGGCATCCCCATGGCGGTATCGGCCCGCAAACCGGCGCTGTCCTGGGGTTGAGCCTGCTGCTCGATGGAGCCGGTATCGAGCGAAGCCTGATCGATGTCGAACATCGCCGATGCCTCGTCCCGAGCGGGGTTCGGCTCCTCCTGACGCCTCGCACGGGCATCCAAAGCGCGTTGCCGGACTTCTTCCGCCCGGGCACGGATATCGGCGGGCGACGGCGCGACAGCGGCCTTACGCTCCAATGGCTCGGATGCGGGCGGCGTGGTCGCTGCCGCGGCCCGCTGCGATGCACTGCGCGCAACGGGCGCTTCCGGCGCCGGGTTCTGTGCGGCTTCGGGCTCCGGCGCAGCTTCGGCGGTCTGCTGTGCCGCCTCAGGGCTTGGGGTGCTGCGGGTCGGCCATTCCGTTCGGCTTGGTGGTGCCGGTGGGCGCGACTGGCCCGTGGCGCGGCCGAGCGCCCCACGGAGTGCGGAAATTCCGGTCGCGTCAGTCACCGCGGGGCGGCGCCGGGGTGCTGGCTCGATCGGCACCCGCTCCACCGCGTTCTCGGCGTCGATGCCCGTGGCGACAACCGACACACGCATCTTTCCCTCCATGTCCGGATCGATGGCGGAGCCGAACTTGATCAACGCATCGTTGTCGACCTCGTCCTTGATGCGGTTCGCCGCCTCGTCCATCTCGAACAGTGTCAGGTCATAGCCACCGGTGATGTTGATCAAGACACCCTTGGCGCCCTTCAAGCTCACCTCGTCGAGCAGCGGATTGGCGATCGCCTTTTCCGCCGCATCGATGGCCCGGGTTTCGCCCTCGGCCTCGCCGGTGCCCATCATTGCCTTGCCCATCTCTTCCATCACCGAGCGGACATCGGCGAAGTCGAGATTGATCATACCTGGGCGCACCATCAAGTCGGTGACGCCCTGCACACCCTGATAGAGCACATCGTCCGCCATCATGAACGCCTCGACAAAAGTCGTGCGCTCCGAAGCCACCTGGAACAGGTTCTGGTTCGGGATGACGATCAGCGTATCGACATATTTCTGCATCTCGTCGACGCCAGCCTCGGCGAGCATCATCCGCCGCGCACCTTCGAAATGGAACGGCTTGGTCACGACACCGACGGTCAGAATGCCCATCTCGCGCGCGACCTTCGCGACCACGGGGGCCGCCCCAGTGCCCGTGCCGCCGCCCATGCCGCCGGTGATGAAGCACATATGGCAACCGTCGAGATGGTTGGCGATCTCTTCCATCGACTCTTCGGCCGCCGTCATACCGACATCGGGTTTCGAGCCTGCGCCGAGACCGCGCGTCACACCGGTGCCGAGCTGGATCGACCGGCTCGCCTTCGAGTTCTTCAGCGCCTGGGCATCGGTGTTGGCCGCGATGAATTCCACGCCCTCAAGCTTTTTCTCGATCATGTTATTGACGGCATTGCCGCCGGCGCCGCCAACGCCGAACACGGTAATCCGTGCCCGCAGATCCAGATCGTTCGGTTCTTTCAAATTCAAGACCATGATCTCTGCCTCTTCTTTGTTCTGGGCGCTCGCAACCCGTTCAGAGGGCTGGGACGCGTTCGTTGCTCGAAGTTTCCCTATCGTCGACACCCACGCGTATTCGGCTTTCGCTTAAGCACGCTTACCAACTCGTCCGTATCCACCGGATGATCTCCGAGGCCCGCCCACGGGCCGACCAGGGCCGCGGCGCCTCGAAATCCCAGAGCTCGTCATGGGGCCTCAGCGCATAAAGCGCGAGACCGACGGCCGCTGCGTTGTCCGGGCCCGAAAGCGCCTGCGGTAGGCCGGCGATACGCAGCGGCCGGCCGATCCGCGGTCGGCGGCCCAAAATGCGGGTCGCCATCTCGTCGACACCCGGCATCTGGCAGGCCGCCCCGGTCAGCACCAGCGATCCGCCCGGCATCTCGTTCACCCCCAGCGCCGTCAGCCGCTTGCGCAGCAGACGAAACGTCTCCTCAAGCCGCGGGCGGATCACCCCAATCAGCATCCCGCGGGAGATCTGCCGCTGCTGCGGCGCGTCCTCCTCGCCGATCTGCGGCGCGTCGATGGCGTCTCGGTCATCGGCCCCGGTCGGGATCACGCCGCCATAGAGCGTCTTAACCCGTTCCGCATATACCTGGCGCATCAACAGACCCGCCGCGATATCCGCCGTGACATGGTCGCCGCCGAAGCGCACTTGGTCAACGCAAATGAGATGGTCTCGCAAAAAGATCGCGCAAGAGGTTGAACCGCCACCCATATCAATAGACACAGCGCCGGTACGCTGCTCGTCTTCTACCAGCGCTGAAAGCCCCGATGCATAGGAAGCGGAGACCACCCCGGCCAGATCCAGATCGCACTGTCTGACGCATTCCATCAAATTCGCAAGCGGTCTCGCAGCCACGGTCATAACGTGGAGAGCGACCGAGAGCCGCCGGCCGGTCATACCCCGCGGATCGGTGATCCCGGACTGATAATCAACCGAGATATCCACAGGCTGTGCGTGCAGGATCTGGCGGCCATCGCCAACTGGCGGTTCCGGGGCCGCAGCCAGCGCGTTCGAGATATCGCGCTCTGTCACCTGACCAGTCTCGGTCTCGACTTCGCCGACGGTCGAGAAGCTGGCGGGCTTGCCGCCGGAGAAACTGACGATGACCTGATCCACCCGCTCGACCCGAGGGGCTGCCATCTTCTCGGCATTCAACAATGCCAGGCGGATCGCGCGCGCAGCCTCGTCCATATCGACGATCTCGCCGCGGCGCACACCGCGGGACTGCACGGTGCGCGCGCCCACCACTTCGACCGCGCCGAAAAGCGAGGTGCCGAGCTGATCGAGCCCGCCCCGGCCATCGGCGACACGGGCCGGGTCGAACCGCAGGACCAGACAGGTGATCTTGGACGAGCCGATATCGATCACGCCCAACCGGCCCCGCTTCACCGCCATTTGCAGGCGCGCGCGCATCGCACGGTAGAGATCGGTGCGCGCGAAGTTCATGTGTCCTCTCCCCCCTGGACCGAGAGCTTGCGGCGCAGGCGATGGTGTTCAGCCGCCCGCTCGGTCATCCGCAGCACAGGGCGGTGCGGCACACGCAGATCGATGACGGCCAGGTCGCGGTCCAGAACCTCCTCGCCGTAATGCAGGGCCATCGCACGGGCGAGCGCTTTAGCCGGCTCTCCAGCCGGCAGACGCAGGCTAATGTCCCGTGTCAGCGCAAGGTCCCAACGACGCTCTCCAACACGAATGAAAGCGCGCAGACGGGGCACGATATCGGGGGCCGAGGCGATCAGGGCCAAGGCCTCCTCCACCGCCTCGGGTGCCCCTTCGCCAATGACCAGCGGCAGGTCGGGACGATCCGCCCGGCGCCGTATCGGACCGACGGCGACCCCCTCGCGGTCGATCTCGATCAGACGACCCCCCGCGTTCCGGTAGAGGGCGACGCTCACCCGCTCCTGCACCGCGACGCGCAGCATGCCTTTGGGGTCGAGCCGAACCGAGGCAGCCCGCACTGCGCCGAGCGCCTCCACCCGACGGCGCAAGTCCTCCACCGTAAAATGCAGCGAGGAAGTTCCCGCAGTCACGCCGAGCGCGGTGCGGATCTGGGCGCGCAGGCCGAGGCCACCGCCGCTTATCTCGACACCTGTCACGGCGAATTCCGGCCGCGCGGCAACGCTGTCGTAAAGCGTGGCGACCTGCGATCCTGCATAGGCGCGGACACTGTCGTCGGAGACGAGGCGCCAGCCGACAATGCCCAAGGTCAGGATCGGCAGATAGATCAGAACCGCCGCCCGTACCGCCGGCTTTGCCCAGGCGCGTCGAGCCCGATAGGCGAGTTTCGACGGCCCCGGACCACCGCCGCTGCGCCTATCGCCCGCGCGGTTCACCGGTCGCATGACGCATCCTCCACCAGCCAGGCGCAAAGATCGTCGAAGCTGACACCGCAATGGGCGGCCTGCTCCGGCGCCAGTGAAGTGGGTGTCATGCCGGGCTGCGTGTTGGTTTCGAGAAGGACCAGCCCTTGCTCGCCTAGGTTGTCGTCCCAGCGGAAATCGGTGCGGCTCAGGCCCCGGCAGCCCAGCGCCTGATGCGCCGTAAGGGCATGGGCCATGCAGGTGTCGAAGATATCTGCCGGGACAGTGGCCGGCACCTCGTGGCGCGAGCCGCCATCGGCATATTTGGCGTGATAGTCGTACCAGCCGGTGGTGGCGATGATGTCGGTCACCGTCAGCGCCCGATCCCCCAGCACCGACACGGTCATCTCGCGCCCGGGCACGAAGCGTTCGACAAGCAGTGTTTCCGGCGCGTCATCGGCGAGCTGCGCTGGGCCGTTCGCTCCTTCCGAAACGATGTAAACCCCGACCGACGACCCCTCGTTGTAGGGTTTCACCACATAGGGCGGCGCCATAGGGTGACCTTTGGCGACGTCGTCCCGCGGCACCAACATGCCCTCGGCCGTCGGCAGGCCGTTGCTCTGGTAGATCGCTTTGGTGCGGGTCTTATCCATCGCGAGCGCCGAGGCGAGCACGCCAGAATGGGTGTAGGGGAGCCCCATCCATTCGAGGATACCCTGTACGCAGCCATCCTCTCCCCAGCGGCCGTGGAGGGCATTGAAGACGACGTCTGGGCGCGCTTCGTTGAGTGCCGCGGCGACATCCACCGCGGCATCGATCTCAACGACGCTATATCCACGCCGGCGCAGCGCGGCCGCGCACTCCTTACCAGAGACGAGGGAGACCTCGCGCTCGGCAGACAAGCCGCCTTTCAGCACTGCGACGCGGGAGGCTGCCCTGCTCGACATACCCGCCTCATTTGTTCGACCCATTCCCTCGCCTTAAAGGCGATTCGGAGCCCTATCCGTCATTCAACGGCGCTTCTTATGTCTTGAGCTTAACGCCGATCCTCTGGATTTCCCAGACTAAATCGTGGCCGGACTGGGCTTTTACCCGTGCGCGCACGGTCTCCGCCAAGGTCTCGAGATCCTCCGCCGTCGCATCACCTGTATTGATCAGAAAGTTACAGTGCTTTTCTGAGATTTGAGCTCCACCCCGGCGCAAACCGCGACAGCCGGCGGCGTCGATGACCTGCCAAGCGCGGAGCCCCTCTTCTGCCTCTGCTCGTCCCGCCGATGATCGGCCCGATGGGTTGCGAAACGTCGACCCGCCGGTGCGTGCCCGCACTGGTTGAGTCGCTTCTCGTGCAGCGAGGAGCTGCGCCATCCGAGCCGAGACAGCCTCCGGCGCGTCCGCTGTGCCGCCAAGCACGGCCTCGGTAAAGATAACCCCGTCGGCCGCGGCGGCCTGGCGGTAGGAGAAGCCCATCTCGGCGGCGGCGATGCGGACCGGCGTGCCGTCGCGACGAAGCCCCCGGGCCTCGACCAGCACGTCGGCGAGCTGGCGCCCATAGCAACCGGCATTCATGGCGAGCGCCCCGCCGAGGCTGCCGGGCACACCACGCAAAAACTCCAGGCCGGCGATGCCGGCCTCGGCCGCGGCGGTGGCGATCTTGGCGTCGAGCGCAGCCGCGCCCGCAGTGATCTCGGTGCCACGGGCCGCGATGGCCGAGAACCCGCGGCCGAGGCGGATGACGATCCCCGGGACGCCACCATCGCGGACCAGCAGATTGGAGCCAACGCCGATCGGGGTCACCGGGATGTCGGCTGGGCAACCGGCAAGGAAGACCGCCAGATCCTCGGCATCCGCGGGTTGGAACAACAGTTCGGCCGGCCCGCCAACGCGCAGCCAAGTCAGGTCTGCAAGGGCACGCCCGGCAGCGATCCGACCGCGCAAGAGCGGCAACCGGTCGATCAGGGCCATCGCATACGCCATCCAGCGCCACAAGCGGCGGAGGCCGCCACGCAGGCCGAGGCCCCGCCCACCCACCAAAACGCGGCGCTTCCGAGGTCCGCCAAGGAGGCCCCCAAGCCTCGGCCTGCGTGGCGGCTGGGGGCTCTTAGATCCGAAATCGTGCTCCGATGCCCGCGCGCCCCGAGGCATGGGGGCAGCCTCGACGGTGCAACCAGGCGCGGGTTGCGGGCGGGTGGGCGGGCCTCGGGGCGCGCGGCATCGCCGCCCGGGACAGCCATCAGTCCCGCGCCGCCAGATCCTCCGGCAGCGCATTGGTCCAGCCGGAAATGCTGCCGGCCCCCAGGCACACCACCAGATCGCCCGCCCGCGCCTCCGCCGCCACGAAATCGGCCAAACCTTCCGGCGCGCGCAGGGCGTGGGCGTGTCGATGCCCATGGGCCCGGAGCCCGCCCACCAGCGCATCGCGGCTGACCCCATCGATGGGCGCCTCGCCCGCCGGAAACACATCGGTGATCGCCACCACATCCGCATCGTTGAAACAGGCGCAAAACTCAGCGAACAGATCTTGCAGCCGCGAAAACCGGTGCGGCTGATGGATCGCGATCACCCGCCCGCCCGGCGCTTTCACCACCGAGCGCGCCGCCTTCAGTACGGCGGCGATCTCCACCGGGTGATGGCCATAATCATCGATAATCGGCACACCATTCCATTCGCCCACCCGCGTGAAGCGCCGCTTGACCCCGGCGAACCCGTCGAAGCCGCGGCGGATATCGTCGACCGAGATCCTGAGCTCCCGCGCCACCCCAATCGCCGCCAGCGCGTTCAGCACATTGTGCTCGCCCGGCATCGGCAGGCTCAGCCCCTCATAGCGCTCGTCGCGCAGCACCAGGTCGAACAGCATTCGTCCGTCCTCATAGCGCAAATGCTCCGCCCGGATATCCGCCTGGCGCGAGAACCCATAGGTGACCACCCGGCGGTCAGTGACACGGCCGATCAGGCTCTGGACCTCCGGATGGTCCATACAGGCGACCAGCGCACCGTAAAACGGGATGTTCGAGACAAACGTTTCGAACCCTTCGCGCAGCGCCTCGACCGAGCCGTAATGGTCCATATGCTCCGGGTCGATATTGGTCACCACGGCGATCGTCGCGGGCAGCTTCACGAAGGTCCCGTCGCTTTCATCGGCTTCGACGACCATCCAGCGCCCTTCGCCCGGCCGGGCGTTGGAGCCATAGCTCTGGATGATGCCGCCATTGATCACGGTCGGATCCTCGCCGCCGGCGTCCAGCAGCGCGGAGACCAGCGAGGTGGTCGTGGTCTTCCCGTGGGTTCCAGCAACCGCAACGTTCCAGCGCAACCGCATCAGCTCGGCCAGCATCTCGGCCCGGCGGACCACCGGGACGGCGCGCAGGCGCGCTTCCTCCAGCTCAGGATTGCCGGGTTTGATGGCCGATGAGATCACCACCACGCCCGCCTCGCCAACATTCTCGGCCTTCTGCCCAATCTCTACCTTCGCGCCCAGGCCGCGCAGACGCTCGACAATTGGGCTTGCTTTTAGATCAGAGCCTTGCACCGAGTATCCAAGATTGATCATTACCTCGGCGATGCCCGACATACCGATGCCACCGATGCCGACGAAATGGATCGGGCCGATATCGAGCGGAAGCGCAGTGGGCGGGTTCACGGCTCTCCCTCCAGCCAGGGGCGACGGGGCAAGGCGGGCAGTGGCGGGTGAGGTATCAGGCATCAGCGGTCTTTCCAAGGCTCTCGACAAGATCGGCAAGGGTGCGGGCGGCATCCGGGCGGCCCAGCGTGCGGGCTGCACCCGCCATCGTGGTGGCCCGGTCCGGGTCGGTTATGATGTCTTCCACCGCCCTCGCCAGACCTTCCGGCGAAAGCGTCCGCTCCGGCATGCTCAGGGCGGCCCCAGCCTCGGTCAGACCGCGGGCATTCGCGGTTTGCTCATCGCGCTTAGCGATGGCGAGCGGGATCAGGATCGACGGCCGTCCTACCGCGGCAATATCGGCGACGGACGAAGCGCCGGAGCGCGAGATCACCAGTTGCGCCGCCGCCAAGCGTTCCGGGACGTCCGAGAAGAAGGGCTGAACGATCGCCTCGATCCCCGCCCCCCGATAGGTGGCGACCACGGCGTCATGATCAGCAGGGCGGGCCTGATGGGCGACGTGCAGGCGGGTCCGCACGCCGTCCGGCAACTGCGCCAGCGCCGCGGGCACAGTCTGCGAGAGAATGCTCGCCCCTTGGCTACCGCCGATCACGACGAGGTGCAGCGGCCCGTCTCCCGGTGAGATATAGGGCGCAGCGGCCTGGGACGCGATGGCGGCGCGCACGGGATTGCCGGTGTGCGCGGCCTGCGCGCCTGCCGGCAGCTCGGTCGGCCAGACCCCGCAGGCGACCGTGCTGACCCGCAGGGCGAAAAGCTCGTTGACCCGGCCGAGGACGCCATTCGCCTCGTGGATCAACCGTGGCCGGCCGAGCAACCAGGCCGCCGCCATTGCCGGCAATGCGGGATAGCCCCCGAAACCCGCGACCACCGCCGGGCGTTCCCGCCAAGTGCGCCATAGCGCCGTGACAATCCCGGCCACGATCTGCACAGGCGCCTTAAGTGTCGAAAGCCCCCCGCGCGCGAACGTCCCGGCGCTGACCACTTGGCGCGACACCGCCTCAGGGAAGCCGCCTGCATAGCGGGCGCCGCGGTCATCGGTGGACAGATGCACGCGCCAGCCGCGGGACAGCATCTCCTCCGCCAGGGCCTGGGCGGGAAACATATGCCCGCCCGTGCCACCCGCCGCGATGACCAAAAGCGGGCTCAAAGGCTGCTCCGCAACCGGGCGGCGGCGTCATGGGGCTCGGTCCGTGTCAGGGCCAGCAGCGCGCCCACGGTCAGCGCCGCCGCCAGCATCGACGACCCTCCGTACGAGATCAGCGGCAGAGTCATGCCCTTCGCAGGCAGCAGCCGGATCGCGACGGCGAGATTCACGAAGGCCTGCAGGCCGAAGATCGTGGCCAGCCCCGCGCCCGCCAGACGGCGGAACAGATCGCGCTGGTCGATTAACCGGGCGAGCGAGCGCGCCGCGACGAACAGATACAACCCACAGATCAAGAGGGTCAGGATCAACCCGAATTCCTCGGCAGCGACCGCAATGATGAAATCGGTATGCGCATCCGGCAGGGTCCACTTCACCGAGCCTTGGGCGGCGCCGACGCCGAAGAGGCTCCCCTCCCGGATCGCGGCCTGGGCATAGGCGAGCTGGGTGAAGGGGTCGACTTCCGCCGCCAGATAGCCGTTGATGCGGTTTGCGAAATGCTCGGAATTGGCGTAGGCGAAGGCGCCACCCGCCATGGTCGCGCCGCCCAGAGCCAACAGTGCCAAGATGTTGGCGCCAGAGACGAAGAGCATCGTTGCCCAGACCGAGATCACCAGCGCCGTCTGGCCGAAATCCGGCTGCAGGGCCAGCATCGCCGCGATCCCCACGGCGATCATCCCCGACAGAGTGCGCCCCGGCGGCCCGGCCCGTTCCGCAGCGCCTGCCATTAGCCAACCGCTGAGGATCACGAAGGCGGGTTTCAGAAACTCCGACGGCTGGACGCTGGCAAAGCCGAGCGAGAACCACCGCACAGCCCCCTTGCCGAAATCCGTGCCGAACCATGGCAGTAGCGCGGTCGCGGCAAAGGCCAGGGTGAAGATGAAAATGCCGGCCCGGCGCACTGTCTTCGCAGTGCACATCGAGACCGCGACCATGGCGCCTAGGGCGACGCCCGCGAAGAACACATGCCGCAGCACATAGTGATAGGCCCAAAGTCCGTTCTGCTCGGCTAGGGGTGGCGAGGCGGCGAAGCTCAGAACGATGCCGAGCGCGAAGAGAAGCGCCAAGGCGCCAAGGCTCCAGCGGTCGACGGTATGCCACCACTCACCGATTACCGAGGTTTCCGACCGGTGCGGCAGCGCGGCCCGGCGGGCGGTCATCTCGGTCATGGGGCAACCTCCTCCTCGGCCAGATGGGGCGCGACAAGGGCGCGGAATGCCTCGCCCCGCGCCTCGAAACTGGCGAATTGATCCCAACTGGCGCAGGCGGGGCTGAGGAGGACCGTGTCCCCGGCCTCCGCCTCGGCCCGCGCAGCCGCGACGGCGGCGTCGAGCGTTCCGCACAGCGCATGGGGCACTGGACCCAGCGTCGTCGCGAAAGCCTCCGCCGCCTCGCCGATCAGATAGACCTTGGCAAGCCGCTCAAAATGCGGGCGCAGGGGCTCGATCCCACCCTCCTTCGCCTGGCCGCCGGCGATCAGGCGCACCCGGTCATAGGCAAGCAGCGCCTTTTCGGTCGCATCGGCATTGGTGGCCTTCGAGTCGTTGACGTAGGTGACGCCGCCCGCTGTCCCCAGCCGCTCCATCCGGTGGGCGAGCCCGGGGAAAGACATCAGCCCCGCCTCGATCGCCCTCGGCCCCAGTCCCACCGCGCGGCACGCGGCATAGGCGGCACAGGCGTTCTGGTGGTTATGGGCGCCCTTCAGCGCCTCGGCCGGCCCAAGGTCGATGGCGGCCACCTGCTTGTCGCGCCGCCATTCGGTTAGGAAGCGCTTGTTCATGAAAACCGACCAGCCAGGGCCGCGCATCCGGTCGCGCACCGAGACGCGGATCAGCCCCTCGCCCGTGCGGTCGGCCAGGAACCGCCCCTCCGCCTCGTCGACGCCGACCACGGCGCGCTCCGGCGCACCGAGCTCGAAGAGCCGCCGCTTCGCCGCAAAATAGCCGCCCATCCCACCATGGCGGTCGAGATGGTCGGGGCTCAGGTTCAGGAACACCGGCACATCGGGGGCGAGGGCGCGAGCGAGCTCGATCTGGTAGGAGGAAAGCTCCAACACCACCGTATCGCCATCCGCGACCGGGTCGAGGTCCAGCACACCCCGGCCGATATTGCCGCCCATTTGCGCCGGCCGGTTGGCGCTGCGCAGGATGTGGTGGATCAACGCCGTGGTCGTCGACTTGCCGTTGGATCCGGTGACCGCAATCACCCGCACCTCCGCGCCCACGACGGCCAGGGCCTGGAAGAAGAGCCCGACATCGTTGTCAAGCGGCACGCCGTCTACCATCGCCTGGGCCACCGCAGGATGCGGCGCGGGATAGAGATGCGGAATCCCGGGCGAGACGATCAATGCGGACAGAGCCGAGACCTCCCGCGGGCGGGTGAGATCGGCGACCTCGAACCCCTCCGCCAGCGCAGCCTCTCGCGCCGAGTCGTTATCGTCCCAGCATACAGGTAGGGCATTGCCGGCAGCGAGGGCGCGCGCCGTCGCGAGCCCGGTCCGCCCGAGCCCGAGAACGCCCACTCGCGCGCCGGGATATGCCCGGACCGCGATCACCTGATGCCTGCCTCAACGGTCATTTTGTCTTCTGCCTGCTCTCGCCGGTCTCTTTACCGGTGAAGTGTGAATGCCTCGGTCCCTGGGTCTTGCGATCCTTCGCTTTTGTTGTGGAGATTTCGTGCAGACGCCCTCAGCGCAGTTTCAGGGTCGCGAGCCCAATCAGTGCCAGGATCACCGCGATGATCCAAAAGCGGATGACAATGGTCGGTTCTTGCCAGCCCTTCTGCTCGAAATGGTGGTGGATCGGTGCCATGCGGAACACACGCTTGCCGGTCATCTTAAAGCTCGCGACTTGAACGATCACCGACACGGCCTCCAAAACGAAGAGCCCGCCGATGATCGCCAGCACGATCTCGTGCTTGGCCGCCACCGCAATCGCCCCCAGCGCACCGCCCAAGGCGAGCGAGCCGGTGTCGCCCATGAACACCATCGCCGGCGGAGCGTTGTACCAGAGAAAGCCCAACCCGGCCCCGATCAGGGCCGCGCAGAAGATGGTGATCTCTCCCGTCCCTGGCACGTAGTGCAGTTGCAGATACTCGGTGAAGTCGGTCCGTCCGACCACATAGGCGATGATGCCGAGGGAACCTGCCGCGATCATCACCGGCATGATCGCCAGGCCGTCGAGCCCGTCAGTCAGGTTCACGGCATTAGCG
This sequence comes from Pseudomonadota bacterium, assembly GCA_039513195.1. Classification (GTDB taxonomy): domain Bacteria; phylum Pseudomonadota; class Alphaproteobacteria; order Rhodobacterales; family Rhodobacteraceae; genus Thermohalobaculum. Next base: position 53,021 of record JBCCRM010000019.1, read on the forward strand.
CTGCCGGCGATAACCAGCATGGCGAAGGGCGCATAGAGCAGCCCCACCTGCCACAGCGTGTCCTTGAATACCGGCACGGCGATGGCGTTCTGCATCTCGGCAGGTTGCAGGCTGGTCGCCCAAATCGCGGCGCCCAGCGAGAGACCCAGCCCCAGGCCCAGGCGAACCCGGCCCGGCACGCCCTTGGCGCTGTATTTGGTGACCTTCATCAGATCGTCGGCAAAGCCGATAGCCCCAAATCCCGCAGTCACCAGCAGAACGATCCACACAAAGCCATTGTCGAGCCGCGCCCATAACAGCGTCGAGATCACCAGAGCGCCCAAGATCATCACGCCACCCATGGTCGGCGTTCCCGCCTTCTCGACAATATGCCTCTCAGGCCCGTCCTCGCGGATCGGCTGACCCTTTTTCTGCAGGGCGCGCAGCCAATTGATGATCGGCCTGCCGAACAGAAACCCGAAGACCAGCGCTGTCATGAACGCCCCACCCGCGCGGAAGGTGATGTAGCGGAACAGGTTGAATACATCGCCGCCGTCGGTCAGCGGGGTCAGCAGGTGGTAGAGCATGTCATTCCTCCCCGGCCCTTGGGGCGCGGGCGCTCCCGAGGCTCTTTACGGCATCCACCACGCATATCATGCGGGCGCCGAGAGAGCCCTTGACCATGCAGACATCGCCGGCGTCAACCAGACGTCGTGTCAGGCTGGCGAGTTTCTCGCTATCCTCGCACCATTCGCCGCGTCGCTCTGTTGGCAGGGCATGCCACAGCGACCGCATCCGCGGCCCGCAGCAATGGATGAGGTCGATGTCCTCGATCTCCGCCAGATCGGCAAGGCCGGCATGGAACTCCTTCTCCTGCGGCCCGAGCTCCAGCATATCGCCCAGGAAAGCGATCCGGCGACCGCGCGCGACCCGGCCGATATCGTCGGTGACCGGGGCGGTGGCCAGCACCGCGAGGGCAGCCCGCATCGAGGCGGGGTTGGCGTTATAGCTCTCGTCGATCAGCGACAGCTTGCCATCGAGCCCCGCCGGCCCCAGCAGGATCTCCCAGCGGGACCCTCGCCCCTCCGCCGCCTTCCATTGGCAGAGAGCGACGGCGCACCGGGCGAGATCGGCGCCCACTTCCACCGCCGCGGCCAGGGCAGCCAGGGCATTGCCTGCAAAATGCGCCCCCGGCGCGCCGAGCTTAAAGCTCAGCGGTGCATCGCCCACCTCCGCGCGGATCACGGTCGCCTCGCCCGCAACCTTGGCGCTCAGCAGGCGGAAGTCGCCGGTCTGTCCGAACCGGATCTGATTGGCGCCACCGGTGAGGGCCGAGAGGCGCCCGAAATACGGGTTGTCGGCGGGCAGGACTGCGGTGCCCCCGGGATCGAGGCCCTGGAAAATCTCCGCCTTCGCATCGGCGATCTCGGCGACGGAGTTGAAATGCTCCAGATGCACCGCCTCGACCGTGGTGACCACGGCCACATGGGGCCGCGCCATCCTTGAAAGCGGCGTGATCTCACCGGGATGGTTCATCCCGATCTCGATCACCGCAAAGTCAGCATCGGGCGGCATCCGCGCGAGCGTCAGCGGAACGCCCCAGTGATTGTTGAAGCTCTTCTCGGCCGCATGGACCGTACCGGCGGTGGCAAGGATCTGGCGCAGCATCTCCTTGGTCGATGTCTTGCCGACAGAACCGGTCACCGCAACCACCTTCGCCGTCGCCCGGTCGCGCCCGGCTCGCCCAATGGCCTGCAGCCCGGCGAGCGTGTCACCCACCACCAGAAGGGGCGCGTCGGCTGCCACATCCTCCGGCCTGCGGGTGACCAGCGCCGCGCCGGCCCCTTTGGCGAGTGCGTCGGCAACAAAGGCGTGGCCGTCCCGGTTCTCCCCCTCCAATGCCACGAACAGCTCGCCTGGCGCGAGGGAGCGGGTGTCGATGGAGACGCCAGTCACGCTCTGCCACGCGCCCTCGACCCGGCCGCGGGTCGCTGCGGTCAGATCGGCCGCGGTCCAGAGAACGGGGGCGCCGGTCATTGCCTGCCCATGATCTCGGCCTGCATGCCGTCGAGCGCCGCGACGGAGGCGCGCGCCTGATCACCATCGTCGAAGGGCAGAACCTCGCCCGCGATCTCTTGACCCTGCTCATGCCCCTTGCCGGCGATCAGCAGCATATCCTCCGAAACCTTCAGCGCATCGATCCCCGCGAGGATCGCAGCCGCCCGCCCACCGATCTCGTCGGCCTCCGGACAGGCCGCCATGATCGCCGCGCGGATCTTCGCCGGATCCTCGGACCGCGGGTTGTCGTCGGTGACGATGGCGAGGTCGGCGTGATCCGAAGCGGCCTTGCCCATCATCGGGCGCTTGCCGGGGTCGCGGTCGCCGCCGGCGCCGAACACCACCACCAGCCGGCCGCGGCAATGGGGCCGCAACGCCTGCAGCGCAACCCGCAGTGCATCGGGCGTGTGGGCATAATCGACATAGATGGCGGCGCCGTTCTGGCGCTTTGCGACCAGCTCCATCCGGCCCTTCACGCCATGGAGACCCGGCAGCGCATGGAACACCGCCTTGGCCTCGGTGCCCGAGCCGAGCGCCATGGCAGCCGCCAAAGCGACATTCTCCGCCTGGAAGGCGCCGACCAGCGGCAGAGGGACGAGACGCTCCGCCCCGTCCCAGACCAGGCGCACATCCTGCCCGTCGGGGCGGAAGCGCTGCTCGACAACTCGCAGGTCGCACTCCACCCCCGGCCCGACAGAGACGATCCGTTGCCCACGCCGCTCGGCGGCCTGCCAGAAATCCGACATCGCCCCATCGCGCACATTGATCACCGCGACCCCATCCGGTGGCAGTACATCGGCGAAGAGACGCAGTTTCGCGTCGCGGTAATCCTCAAAACTCGCGTGATAGTCGAGATGGTCGCGGCTGATATTGCTGAACCCCGCGACCGACAGGCGGACCCCATCCAGCCGATGCTGCGCCAGCCCGTGGGAGGACGCCTCCATCGCCGCATGGGTCACGCCACGCTCGACCAGACGGGCCAACAGCCCGTGCAGCGTGATGGGCTCCGGCGTCGTATGCGCCAGGGGCTCGGTGAAGTCCGGTCCCTCCACTCCAGTGGTGCCGAAAACCGCCGCCTGCTCGCCCGCGCCCTGCCAGATCTGGGCGAGAAAACTCGCGGTGGACGTCTTGCCATTGGTGCCCGTGACAGCGCCGATCACCGCAGGCTGCGTGCCGTAGAACGCTGCTGCCATCTGCGCCAGCTTCGCTCGCGGGGTCTCGGTGAGGAAAACCGGGATCGGCAGCCCTCCCTCGCCCGCACGGATCTTCTCAACCCCCTCGGGCGTTGCGACGACAGCGACAGCGCCCTGGCGGATCGCATAGGTCGCGAACTCCGCGCCATCGAGCTTTGTGCCCGGAATGGCAACGAAGACAAAGCCATCGCGCACCTGGCGGCTGTCGACCGCCAATCCGGTGACCGGCAGATCGGGCGACACGGCAGGCCCCTCCACCGGCAGATCCATCAGCCGCAGCGCCGTCAGATCCCTCGCAGGGGCGGGTCGGTCCGGGCTGTCGGTCTCATGGCTCACGGGCTGTCCCATCGGCAAAGGCCGTCAAGGTCGCATCGGCCGGCGGCAACGCCATCGGCAAGGGGCGCAGCCCCAAAAGCGGAGCGACCCGGCGGATCACCTCGCCCGCCACGGGCACCGCGGTGCGGCTCGCCTCCCGCACCGGGCGCGACCCCTCGCGGTTGGTGGGCTCGTCCAGCGACACGATCAGAGCATATCGCGGCGCCGAGACCGGGAAAATAGAAGCGAATGTCGCGATCACCCGGTCGCGATAATAGCCGCCGCCCTCGGCCCTCGGGCGGGGTTTGTCCGCCGTGCCGGTCTTGCCGCCAACCTCATAGCCCGGCACATCGGCACGCCTGCCGGTGCCGTTGCGCACCGTCTCCCGCAGGATCTGCGCCATCTGCCGCGATACGCGGGCCGAGAAGACCCGGTCCCCCTCACGCCGCTCCGGCGCCTCGGCCCCGGCCAGCAGCGTCGGGCTCACCGGCCAGCCGTCATTGGCAAGCGTCGCATAGGCGGCCGCCAAATGCACCGGCGAGACCGAGATGCCATGCCCATAGGACATTGTGATGGTGCTGAGATCAGTCCAGCGCTGGGGCAGCAAGGGTACGGCCTGGCGAGCTTCGCCCAGCTCCAGCCCAGTCTTCGACAAGAGCCCCAGCTTTTTCAGATACTCGCGAAACCGCGGCGTGCCGACCCGCAGCACCAGTTTCGCCGAGCCGACATTGGAGGAGCGGACCACGATCTCGGTCAGGCTCATCACATCGGGCATCTTGTGCATGTCGCGGATCCGCCGGCGGCCGTGATAGAACGCCTCGCCGGTCTCGATCAGCGTCTCCGGCGCCGCGACACCGGTTTCCAGCGCCACCGCAGCGGTCAGCACCTTGAACGTCGAGCCGAGCTCATAAACCCCCTGCGCTGCGCGGTTGAAGCGCGGATCGTCGCCCTGGTCCGCATAGATCTCGTTCGGCCGTTTGTTGGGATCGAAATCCGGCAGCGAGACCATGGCCAGGATCTCGCCGGTCTCGACATCCATGATCACCGCCGCAGCGCCCTTGGCCGTGAAGCGGCGCATCCCCGCGGCCAACACCTCGCGGAGCGCCGTCTGCGCGCCCAGATCGATCGAGAGGCGCACGGGCTCGCCAGCCCGCTCCGGATCGCGGAGGCGGGCATCCATCACTTGCTCGACCCCCGCAACCCCGGCATAGCGGGCGAAGCTCACGCCTTCTTCAGCGGCGCGGACGGCGCCGACCAGATGGGCGGTCGGCCGTCCAGCCGGATAGATCCGCACATCGCGCGGCCCGAAATAGAGGCCCGGGCGGCCCAGATCGTGGATCGCCGCCTTTTGGCGCGGGGTGATCGGGCGCTGGACCCAGACGAATTTTTTCGGCGAAGCGAAAGAGGCCAGCACCTCCGCCACCGGTTTACCGAGGATCTTCGCGACCTCGGTCGCCGTGCCGGCCGGGTCGGTCAGCTCCTTCGGCCGGGCATAGAGCGACCAGGCGGGCAGATTGGCGGCTAGTATTGCGCCGTTGCGGTCGGCGATGGCACCGCGCACGGGTTTCGAGCCCTGGCTACCCTGGCTGAGGCGCGGCTCCTCCGGATCGCTAAGCGCCATCATGCCCATGCGAACGCCGACGGTGGCATAGACCAGGCAAAACGCAGCAATCACCAGCATCAGCCGCCAGTCGTCGCGCATCCGCGCCTCTGCCTGGCCGCGACCGGGCCGGGCCGGGGCAACAGGGCGCCCGGCCACGGCCGGCGCGGGCTCCTCCGGCAGGGGCAGCATAGGCGAGGGATCAGTCATTCCGCACCCCAGGGCTCGGTCGGACCGGTGGCAGCGTCTTTCGCCCGGCAGGGTCCGAAGCCGCTTCCCGCTCGGCCTCCCGCGAGGCCAAAACCGCAGAGACGGCAGCAGAAATCGCGACGGAGAGCGGGTCCGGTGCTGCCTGCGGCGGATAGGGCACCTCTGCGACATGGCCGAAGCGTTCCGGCGCCATCGGCACCAACCCCAACGCCGCTTCATGGCGGGCGACCAGGCGCGTCAGGCGTTCCGGCGCGTTCAGATAGGCCCATTCGACCCGAAGCACCTGCAGCGCCTCGCGCTCCCCAGAGATTTGCCCGCGCAATCGGTCGATCTCGCCCAGCACCTCCTTGGTGCGATAGTTCACGTCGTAAGCCCAGGCGGCGATCCCGACCACAGAGAGCACAGCGAGCGCGAGGGCACTGCGTTTCACCCTGCCCTCCCGGCTCGGCGCCAAGCCGGCATTGCGGGCAAGCCCAAAGTGGCCGGCGGCACGGTACCCGCGGGGGCAGCGGTCCGCCACGCCGCCCGCAGCTTGGCAGACCGGGCGCGGGGATTGGCGGCGATCTCCGCCGCACCGGGGGCAACAGGCTTAGCGACCGCCTCGAACCTGGGGCTCAGCGCCGCCCGCTCCGGCATATGGCGCGACCCGCCGCCGCCGCTGCTGGAGGCCGCCGCGAGATAGCGCTTCACGATCCGATCCTCGAGCGAGTGGAACGTCACAACCGCCAGCCGCCCGCCGGGGGCAAGGCAGCGCTCCGCCGCCTCAAGCGCCCGGGCGAGCTGCCTCAACTCGTCATTCACCGCGATGCGCAACGCCTGAAAGCTGCGCGTCGCCGGGTGTGGTTGCCCTGGCTTCGGGCGCGGCAGGCAGCCGGCGACGATCTCTGCCAATCCGACCGTGCCGGTCAGCGGCCCATCCTGCCGTGCGGCAACGATGGCACGGGCGATCCGGCGCGCGGCCCTCTCCTCGCCGAACACCTTTAGGATCTCCGCCAACGCGCCCTCAGGCGCCCGATTGACGAGATCGGCGGCACTCGCGCCCGCGCCGCTCATCCGCATGTCGAGCGGCCCATCGCGCAGAAACGAGAAGCCCCGCTCCGCCTGGTCGAGCTGCATTGAGGAGACGCCAATATCCAGCACCACGGCATCGACCGTCGCCATATCGGCGCCCTCAGCCAAGTCGTCGAGCCGGCCGAAGGTCCCCTCGACCACCGACAAGCGCGGATCGGCGAAGGCCCCCGCCACGGCAGCGGGATCGCGGTCGACCCCCAGAACGCGGGCGGCGCCTGCCGCCAGGATCGCACGGGAATACCCCCCAGCGCCGAAGGTCCCATCGAGGACCCGGGCGCCGTCCAAAGGCTGCAGCGCCGCCAGCACGGGCTGCAAAAGCACCGGAACATGCGGGGCCGCGGTCATCCATGGAGCTCCGACAGATCCAGCTTCGCGGCGATCTCCATGCCGCGGGCCGCCTGCGGCTCGTGATGGGCGCGCCAGGTGTCCGGCTCCCACAGCTCAAAGGTCGAACCGACGCCGAAGAACATCACATCCTTTTTTACGCCGATCAGGTTGCGCAGCTTCTCCGACAAGACGATCCGGCCGGCATCGTCGATTGGCACCAGCTTGGCCTTGCCGATGGTCGCGGCGCGCAGAGCGTCCTTATCGGTCTTGGGCAGGACCTTGCCCTCGATCTGCCGGACGAAAACCTGCCAGCCCGGCAGCGAGAAGCAGGTATGCGCCTCGATCCGCGCCATCTGAGGCACGATGTAGACATAGGTGGAGGACAACTCGTCGAGTACCTTGCGAAACTCGGACGGGATCGAAACCCGCCCCCGGGGTTCGACCTTGTATTCGTGCTCGCCGGTGAAGAATTTCAGCACTGGCCACACCGCCCCGCGTCACGCTTTGGCCCGACGGTCCGCGACGGATCGGGCCCCAGAAACGAAGCGGGGCGGACTGGGCCCTTGCGCCTTCTGTCCGCCCCTGTCCCTCGGTCGTCAGCCTCGCCGTGCGTGATCCGTTCGACTGTCGCGTCTCGCTCCGGATCGTGCCCTGGCCGACTGAGAAAGCGTGCTGCCTGTATGAAACCTGCTCGTTTGTTTTTTGAGCCGCAGCCCTCTCTGGAAAAGGGTATACGCCCCACTTCATCCCCAATCAAGCATAAATTTCCCATTTTGCTCCCATAGAAAAGGTGAGCACCCGGAAAATTGGGGTATTTGGTGAACAAATAGGCCCTTTATCTCGGGACTGGCCTCCCATTTCTCTCCCGCAACATCCCCGATGGCTCCCCAGTGGTTGCTTGACCCGGGGATCTGGTGGAAGGGAGCGCAGCAACGGATCACTCGGTAAAACTGTCGGATGTGACGCCTGTGCGTCGAAGACGACGCCGACCAAGACGGGGCGCCAACCAACGGCTGAACGGTGAGAGGGAAACGGAGTGCGGATGACCTGTAAGCCGGGTTCTGTCCCGCCCCACCGGGGCGGGGATGGCCATTCATCTAGGACCGCGGTTGCCCGCGGCCTCGTGCAGTCCACCCGGACAACGGGCCGGAGACAGCCCCGGGGCACCCGAAGGCCCCCTGTCGTCCCTATCTGACCTTGCTCCCGGTGGGGCTTGCCGTGCCATCGCCGTTGCCGCCGATGCGGTGGGCTCTTACCCCACCGTTTCACCCTTACCGGCCGGGGGCCGGCGGTCTGTTCTCTGTGGCGCTGTCCCTGAGGCCGCCGCCCGGAAGCGACAACCCCGCCGGGCGTTACCCGGCACCGTGTCTCCGTGGAGCCCGGACTTTCCTCACCGCACCCAAAGGATGCAGCGCGGCCATCCGGTCATCCGCGTGGATCGGCCTATCCACAGGCTGCGCTGGGGTCAAGACGGGGCCTGGGTCAAGACGGGGCCTGGGTCGAGAGGGCGCCCCGATCAAGCGGGCGGCACCGGGTCTTGCACCGGCCAGCGCGCGGCGAGCCGCTCCAGATGCCCCACCCCAGGCCCGGTCGGCGGCCCCGCCGCCTCGCCCGGGCGAAATCGCGCGGCAAAAGCCTGCCAAACGGCCAAAGTCTCGGGATCCCAGGCGCCGGTAGCGGGCGTGGGATAGCCGAATGCCAGAGCGACCCGCTGGAACGTTCCGGCATCCGCCAATCCGCCAGGCCGGCAGCAGTCGAGCCAAACCGCCAACCCCTGCAGCGCCAGCCGCCGCCAGTCGAAGCGCGGGCCAGGATCGACCTTGCGCCCTGGGGCAATACAGGCATGGCCCACCACCCGCTCTGGGACGATCCGCCAACGGGGCAGCATCTCGGCCAACAGCCCCTCCAGCGCCCGCATTTGCGCCTCGGCAAAAGGCTCGTCGCCGCGGTTCGCCAGCTCGATGCCGATCGAGTGAGAATTGACGTCCGTAACCGCACCCCACCGCGCAACGCCCGCATGCCACGCGCGGCGCTCCTCCGGAACCAGGGCTGCGACCTCACCATCCGCTGCGATCAGGTAATGGGCGCTCACCTCGGCGGCTGGGTCGCACAGCCGTTCCCGCGCAGCCGCAGCGCTCTCCATCGCCGTGTAATGCAGCACCACCATATCCGGCATCGCCCCACCCCGGCGCTCGCCGTGATTGGGAGAGAGCGCTCCCGCCGCCTGATGATCCGCCATCGCCCCTCTTGCCCGACTGTGCCCCGAAAACCGCGCCTGCCCACATGGCCAGGTAGCGGAATGCGGGTCATCCACAACAGGCTTACGCCCTGGCGTTGCAGATGCTATTGAGCTTGCCGGGGGCAGAAAAGAGGCAAGTCGATGACAGTGAAAACGCTGCTCGGGCTCGGAATCCTACTCGGCATCGCCGGTTGCGGCGTGATCTACACGGCACCGGATGTCAGCGACGGCAAACCGTTCGGGGGCGCGTTCCAGACCGATCTTAAGGTCGACGTGGTGCCGATGACGCTGGAAAGCGCCAAGGCCGCCAACCTGGTCGACTACGTGCCCCCGCGGCTGCCACTGGCCTTTCAGCCCGGCCAGGCAACCCGCATCGCCCGCCAGGCAGCAGCGGTGACGCCCATTGGCGCCCTGCCGACGCCGAGCGCGCGGGCGCTTTCTCGCCCCGATATCCTGCCCGAGCGCCTGCCGCCGCGGGTGACACCGCAGCCCTACCGTATCGGCGTGTCGGATGTGCTGGTCCTCTCGGTCACCAGCACCGCGACGCTGGAGGATCTGCCCGCCCTGATCAGCGCGCAGTCGCGACGCCAGGGCTACACCGTGCAAGGCGACGGTGCCGTCGCCATTCCAGATGTCGGCCGCGTGCGGGTCGCGGGGCAAACCATGCAGGATGCCGAGGCGGCGATCTTCGACGCGCTGGTCGGCGCCGGGATCGACCCGGCCTTCACCCTCGAAATCGCCGAATTCAATTCGCAATCCGTCTCGGTGGGCGGAACTGTCGGACGGCCGATGCTGGTGCCCCTGGGTCTCAGGCCGCTCAGACTGCACGAGGCGGTGCAGCTCGCCGGCGGCATCCAGGCGCAGGACCGGGCCACGACCCGGATCCAACTCTCCCGCAACGGCGATGTCTACCAGATCGCGATGGAGCGCTATATCCGCGATCCCTCCGCGCGCAACATCGTGCTCCTCGACGGCGACAGCGTCTTCGTCAGCAGCGAGTTCCGGCCCGAAGAAGCGGCGCTGTTCTTTCAGGAGCAGGTGGCGCTGCGCCGGGCCGAGGGGGACCGGGTCACCGCCCAGCTCCAAGCCCAGCAGATCGCAGGGGAACGTCAACGGCTCGCGCTTCAGCAGCTCCAGGCGGAGCGGGAACTTTTCGAGGACCGGCTCGCCCTCGGCGCGGTCGAGCGGCATTATGCCTACCGCACCGGCGAGGTCGAGCAGCCCTCCCGCGTCGCCCTGCCCTTCGAACGCTCCGCCTCGCTCGCCGATGTGCTGTTCGAAGAAGGCGGCCGCGGCCTCGACATCCAATTCGCCGACTATGCCGAGATCTATGTGCTGCGCGCCGCGACCGACCCGGCCCAAGCGGGCGGTGTGACCGCCTATCGGCTCGATGCGGAGAATGCGGTGAACCTGACAGTGGCGACGCAATTCCAGATCCGGCCCAACGACATCGTCTTCGTCGCCGAACAACCGGTGACGAGCTGGAACCGCACGCTCAGCCAGATCCTGCCGCAGATCTTCCTGACCGCAGGGGCCATCGCCGCTGCCGCGAACTGACGAACCCCATCGGGCCGAGCGTGTCGAACGGATCGCACCGGCCAAACTGCGACCGACCGGCACAACGCCGCACCACACGGCTTTGCGCAAACATCCCGTAGTTGACCACGGATCCGCACAGCGGACAAAACTGCCGTTCACTTAGCGGAAGGTTCAGATGCCGTCGCGATCGTTGTAGAGGTAAAGCGTCACCTTTCCTGGGGTACTCTCAGCCCACTCAATCGCTTCGTGTAATAGGACACCCTTCTTCTCCTCGTACAATGGGGCGTCGTAATTCTCTTCGTCAAAAATATCAGTGTCTTCAACGGAGTTATCGTGTTCGATATTCTCGATCACGGCGTTGACCTTGCGCCAACGATACCGCCGTTTCCGACTATCAATAATGTTCCAAATCATGTGTGACCTCAGGAATTCGGCCTATGGCAATGTCTAGCACTATTTGAACCGCATCAAATCGCAGTTTGGGCTCGGAGCGGAGATTCGGCCATCCTTTTGCGACAGGGTTTTGAGACCGCTAAGCAGCTGATCTCAAAGGACGTGAAAATCTGTGTCAAAAGTGATCGTTTCTGGTCGGACCAGAAACATATCAGGTCTCCCCTGTTTTGCTGCTCCGATCATACCCCATCTTCAGCAGGCCACAGTGCATGGCGGCATAGGCCGGCGAAGATTTGCTCGTTTCGCGCCTCGTCTCGGTATGGATGCCATTCGCGACGCGTTCTCAGGAATCCGGACTGGCATTTTTCAGATCTTCGGAGGGCCCCGCGGGCTTCGGGGACACGGTCGAGATGGGCCAGGCAGAGTGCGTGGCGGAAGTGAACGTCGGGATGATCTGGACGGAGGGATACAGCCTCCCTCACCCAGTCGAGCGCCGCCTCAAGGCGATCGACGGAGAGATGCGCTCGCGACAGGTAGAGCATGTATGTCCACCGATGCTGCGGGTCGCCGGGATTGAGCTCAAGGCCGGCTCGCATGTGCTCGATCCCCTCGATGCTCCGCCCGACGAGGTCGAGGCGGTTGCCGACAGCCATTGCGGCGTGCGCATAACTTGGGTTGAGCTGCAACGCGCGCTGCGCCTCCGCCAGCCCTTCGTCGAGCATATCTGACCATACGTAGGCGGTTCCGAGACAGAGACGCGCCACCGCGGACGAATCGTCTATTTCCAGCGCCCGCCTCACCAGGCGCAGGCTCGTTTCGATCGCCGTGGAGCGATCATCGGTGCACCCTTCGACCATGGCGCGCAAATGGGTCCAAGCGAGCCGCGCCCAGGCGTCGGTGAAGTTTGGATCTTGGCTCACGGCCTTCTCGAACTCGCTGCGCGCCGCCGCATACCCTTCGCATGTTTCGAGGTTGAACCCGTGCATGCCGCGGACGTAGCAATCCCACGCCGTCAGCCTTCGCCTGTGCTGGCGCGCCTTGATGTGTTCGGCATGCTCGAGTTCCGGGGCGGCGATCGCCGCGATCCTTCGGCTGATGTCGTCCTGAATGGCGAAGAGATCATCGAGTCGCCGGTCAAACTGCTCTGACCAGACTTGCCGGTTCTCTTCAGCGTCTGTCAGCCGCGCAGAGACGCGGATACGCTCGCCTTTTGCGCGAACGCTGCCGGCCAGGATGTATCGCGCCTGAAGCGCAGCGCCCGCCGCACGCATGTCGATGTCGCCTCCGCGGAGGGCGAAGGAGGAGTTCCGCGCAATGACCGCGAAAGACCGCCAGCGCGAGAGCGCATCGATCAAGTCCTCTGACAGTCCATCTGCAAAGTAATCCTGCGTTTTGTCCTCGCTCAGATTCGTGAACGGCAGCACGGCGATGAAAGGCCGCCGGTTCGGCGTTACGATATTGAACAGGGCTGGGTCTTGATTGGCCCTCGCACTCGCGCCAGGCGCGCGGCTCAATGAGCATGCACGGATCGGCCGATCGATGTTTTTCAGCTCAATTGCGCCGAGATCTTCGATCAACAGGTCGAGATCTGTGGTCACGTGCTCAAGCGCGGCGGCGGAAACAACGACGCCGCCGGGCGGGGCGATGCTTTCGAGACGAGAGGCGACATTGACGCCGTTGCCGTAAATGTCGTGCCCCTGCACGAGGACGTCGCCGACATGGACGCCGATCCGGAGGCGGATCGGGGCGACGTCGCCGCCTGTTTCCCCAACCCGATCCGCGCTTTCTTGGATCGCTAAGGCTGCGCATATCGCGTCGGTGACGCTTTTGAATTCGACGAGTGCGCCATCGCCCATGAGCTTGACGATACGGCCGCAGCCTGCTGCCACGGCCGGGTCGAAAACCGCGCGCTTGAACCTCTTAAGGCGTGAGAGCGTCGCTGACTCGTCGGAGGACATCAGGCGGCTGTAGCCCACGACGTCCGCAACCATGATCGCCGAGAGCCGTCGGTCCATGATGCGTGATCCAACCGCTGCAGCGATAAAGGGCGACGGCCTCACGCCTTGCGCCCCGCTCGCAGCAATAGTGTCGACAGTGACACATCTTGGTGAGGGGGCAAGCGATTTGGGGAGACGGTGCGATAGAAGTCGTAGGTGTTAGGAAAGGACGACACAGAGTGATTTCCCGCTCACTCGGCGCCCCGTTACCTCCTTACAATATTCACGTCTCAAAAACTGTTGGATTTGACCCCAGACGCCCTGACCGTGAAGTTGCAGAAATTGCTGTGCTCACGAACCCTTGCCAAAAACTGCTCTGAGTTTCGGAAGGATTTTGGCACCCTCCGAAGCAGCGAAGCAGTGCTTCGCCGGGTCGCCAGGCTTTTGAAATGTGCGCTCCTCGCTGCGCTTCCCGACACAGGATACGGTCGCCCTTCCGGCCGCAAAAGCTTACGTCGCCATGAACCGCGGCGGCTGCTCGTCCAGTCTCACTGCCGTCAGCCGATCCGAGAAATACGCGCCGGTGTCGATCCCGATCCGCCCGCTCGCCACCACCGGCGTGTCGGAGATGTAGTGGCCATAGACCACCCAGGTTCCGTCGCGGCGGCGCTGCTCCAGAAACGTGTCGCAGCCCCACAGCATCACCTGACGGTCTTGTTCCGGGATCGGCACCACCGGGTCGGCGCCGGCATGGGCGAAGAACACATTCCCCACCAAGTGGCAGGAGCGTAGATCGCCGAGAAACTCCAGATGTGGGCCCATGGCCGAGAAGAGCGCGTCCCGCACCCGGGCGAGTTCGGTCTCATGGGTCAGGTTGCGGAACCCGCCGACCCCGTAGGACGCCAGCGTCTGCAGCCCGCCGAACCGCATCCAGCGCTCGCCGCGCTTCGGCACCTCGAGGAAGTCGAGCAGCATCGCCTCGTGATTGCCCATCAGGAAGACGCATTCCACCTCCTCCCACCCGGCGATCGCCATCAGAAACTCGATCGTCTCCCGCGAGGCCTCGCCCCGGTCGATATAGTCGCCCAGGAAGACGATCAGTGGCTTGGTATCGCAGCGCAACCCGTCGCGCAGCACATCCTCCATCAGCTTGGCGAGAAGATCGGCACGGCCATGCACATCGCCGATCGCATAGACCGGTCGCTCGAGCTGTATCGGCGCCTGAAACCCGCCGCTGCGGCCTTCGGACCGACGAAACAACCTGCCAAGCACCTGGACGGATCCTCTCACACAATTAGGCGGCAACGGGACCTGGGCCACGGAACGCACCCACCGGTGGCGCGCGGTCTCCCCGTCTGGCCGACAGTATGCACCGGAATAAGGCAGAGGCGTGCCCACAGCCCAAGCGTGTGTGCACCGCACCCATAGAAGCGCCGGTTGTTGCCCCACCGCGACAGCGCGCCGGGGTGCCTTCTGGCGACCGGCGGCGAAAACATTGAATTTCCTAAAAGTTGTCAAATTGGCCCCATTCACTAACGCTTCATTAAGCGTGGCTGGGGTGAGCTGCGCTGGTCATTAAAGTGCAGAACTCGGCGGCGAGAACGACAAGCGCGTGAGGTCAGGGACATGGTCAGGCACGGGAAAATCTCCATCGCACCGCAGATCGGCGCATCAGCGCCCGTCGCCCAAACCTGCGGTCCGCTGCCCACGATAGGACAAGATATGCTCCGTCACGCCGCACTGGGCGGTGTCGAGCGCTTCGGTGTTGGGTCCCTGCGCGCGGGCGGCGCCATCGCCATTGCCGAGCCGTTTCCCGGTGCTGCACCGCGCCCGCGGCTGCGCGCCTATGAGGGCGGCGGCGGCACCACCACGGCGGAGGTGGAAGGCAACCGCTCCGATCTCTACCTGATCGCGAAGCGTGTCTTCGACATCCTGGCGAGCCTGGCTGCAACACCGGTGGTTGTGCTGGTCGGCCTGGTCTTGCTGGTTCTCAACCCGGCCTGGAACCGCGGCCCGCTGTTCTATGTGCAGCAGCGCATGGGTCTCGATGGCCGCCCCTTTTTCGCCTATAAGTTTCGGACCATGCGCGCCGCGCGGTGCGTCACCCGCGGTCCCAATGACCCGTTGGAGTCGGAACGCATCACCCGCCTCGGCGCGTTCATGCGCCGCAGCCGCATCGACGAGCTGCCGCAATTCCTCAATGTGCTGCAAGGGCGCATGTCGATCATCGGGCCACGGCCGGACTTTTGGGACCATGCGATCCATTATGTCGACATCGTGCCCGGCTATCGCCGCCGCCACGGCGTGCGCCCCGGGATCACTGGCCTCGCCCAGGTCGATTGCGGATATGCCGAGGGGATCGTCGCCACCAAGCTAAAGACCCGCTACGACCTCTACTATATCCGCCGTCAAGGGTTCCGGCTCGACGCCTATATCGTCTGGCGCACCCTCGCCGTGATTGCCACAGGCTTCGGCGCACGCTAAGCGCGGGGGCGGAGGCGCCGCGGCACCGTGGGCGCCAAAAGCCTGAGGGAGCGCCATGGGTCCGGCCAACCGTCTAGAGGGCGTGATCGCGCCCAATCTTACCCCATTCAATGCCGATCTGTCGGTCGCAAGCGACCTCTATCTCGCCCATGCCCGCCATCTGCTCGACACGGGCTGCGTCGGGCTCGCGCCCTTCGGCACCACCGGCGAGGCGCTTTCGCTGGGGATGCAAGAGCGGCTCGACCTCCTGCAGGTGCTGGTGGACGGCGGCATCGACCCAGCCCGCCTGATCCCCGGCACCGGGCTCACGAACTTGCCCGACACGGCAAGGCTGACCCAGGCAGCCGTCGATCTCGGTTGCGCGGGCGCGATGGTCTTGCCGCCCTTCTATTACAAGGAGGTGCCGGATGACGGCCTCTTCGCCTATTTCGCCCGGCTGATTGAGGCGGTCGACCGCCCGGCGCTCCGCCTCTATCTCTACCACATTCCGCAGGTCGCAGGCGTCGGCCTGCCGGTTGACCTGGTCCGTCGCCTGCACACCGCCTTTCCGGAGCAAATCGTGGGGGTCAAGGACAGCTCCGGGCAGTGGGAGAACACCGCAGCCCTGCTCGGCATCGACGGGTTGATCGTCTATCCGGGCGCCGAACTTCCGCTGCTGCAGGCGCTGGCCCTTGGCGCCCCCGGCTGCATCACGGCGACCGCCAACCTCAATGCCGGCCGCATCGCCGAGGTGATCCGCCTCTTCCGAACCGGCCAGACCGAGGCTGCGGCCCGACTGCATGAGGAAGTGAAACGCGTCCGCCTGCTCCTGCAAAGCTATGCGCCGATCCCGGCCCAAAAACGGCTCCTCGCGCTCTCCGGCGATCCTCGCTGGGCGACCCTGCGCCCGCCGCTGCCGGAGATGGATGTCGAGGCCGGCCGGGCGCTCGCAGCCGAACTGGCCGAACTCGGCGCCCACGCCCTCCCCGGCGCCGCCTAACCGCCCTTTCGAACGCGGACCGATGATCACCGCCCATGGCGGTCTTCTCGGCCAGCCTGTGCGGCCCCTGCAGCCAAAGCCCACGCCAAGGCGCCGGGCGCGGCGGCGCGGGACGGGCTGTTCACAGACCGGACCGCGCCCAAGCACAAACCCATCGCGGGCGGCACGCCCGCGATTCCGCAAAACTCGACAGCGCCACCCTCAATGCTCGGTGAACAGGTTCCGCCAGGCCCGGCGCAGATACTCGGCGGTCAATTGCCGCTCGACGCCCTCATAGGAGCATATTGCCAGGGTCTGCTCGATTAGGAACTTTGGGTGGAAGGCGTGAAACTCCGCACCCGGCGTTTTTCCGTAAAGGTCGACCAGAATAAAGGCCAAAGTCTCTTCATCCAGGCGCAAATCAAACTTTGCCGCCGTCTTGGCGAAGATCCGGATATACGTGTCTCGATCCGGCTTATCGACCAGGATCTTATAGCGCAGCCGCCGCAGCGCCGCGTCGTCCACCAATTGCTTCGGGGCGATATTGGTTGAGAAAATCACCAGCGCATCGAAGGGCGCCTCGAATTTCCGCCCGGTCTGCAGCGATAGGTAATCGAGCTTGTTCTCCAGCGGAATGATCAAGCGGTTGATCAGCTCCTGGGGGCTCTGCCGCTGGCGCCCGAAATCGTCCACCACCAAGATCCCGCCAGAGGCTTTCATCTGCATCGGCGCCTCATAGACGCGGCTCACGGGGTTATAGGCCAGATCCAGCATGTCGAGCGTCAGCTCGCCTCCGGTGATCACGATCGGCCGCTTGCAGCGCACATAGCGCGGGTCGAAGCCGCCCTCCCGGCGCAACCCGCTCCCCTCCTCGCCCTCGCGATCCATGCGGGCATGCACCGCCGGGTCGAACAGGGTGATCACCTGCTTGTCGACCTCGATGGCATAAGGCAGGAAGATGTGGTCCTGAAAGGCCGCGCAAACCGCCACGGCGATCGAGGATTTGCCGTTCCCCGGCGGGCCGTAAAGCAGCATGGACGCCCCGGAATTGACCGCCGGGCCGACCTGCTCCATCAGCATCTCGGACAGCGTCAACTCTTTGAAGACCCGCTCCAACCGCGGCCGGGTCAGCACCTCGCCGAGGATCGATTGCGCCGTCAATTGGCGGACATAGTGCTCCAAGGGCACCGGCGCCGCCCCGGTCCAATCGCTCAAGGCCAGCGCTTCGACGGCGAACTCCTTGCCCTTCGCAGTCAGCGTGTAGCGCATCTCGGCCGCCATCGACGCGCCGAGCTGGCCCAGCGCCTCCATCAGCTTCTTCGCCTTTGCATTCTCGATAAGCTGATCGACGATCCAGGAGGGCAGCTTCAACGCGCGCGCCATCTCGCTCGGCCGCTCCAGGCCGGTTCGGTAGGTGGTCTTGATCAAGAGATCGCCGAGAAAGCCGGGCTCCAAGCCGGTGTCCTCGATCGTGTGCGGCAAGGCTGGCACCGGTATCGCCCGCCGGTCGCTCAGCTCCGCTCCCCTAACCCCCAACTGCATGCCCACACCCACCCGCAGCGTTGCATCGCCGGGCCCGATCCGGGGGCCTCAGCGAAAAATCCGATCGGACAGCTGGCCCCGACGCGGAGAGTCCCCACGCCCGCGCCGTTTCCATCTGCCCCGCCGCGACGGTCGCGCCAGACCATGAAAAAACCATTGAAAGCGATGGTGAAGAGCGGCGCGGGTGAAGGATGCGCAGGTGCGCGCACTGGGCCTGCCCGGCTTGTCCTCCACACGGGCCGGGCTTAGGCCGGGATGCCAGAGCATTTTCCAGCCAATCTGAATCAGATTGGCATCGCGATAATGCGCCCCAAAAATATCTCCGAGCGAAAGAGCCGATCCAGTCGGGTCGGAAAGCGCTCTAGCAAGGCCCGGCCGCCCGCAGCGGTCTTCGCAGCCTCTCCACCCCTCGCCGATGCGGCGAGCGATGCGCCCGCGGGGGACGGGCTGTTCACAGACCGGCCCACGCCCAAGCATCGACCCATCGCGGGCGGCACGCCCGCGATTCCGTTTGGTTCGCTGCCAGGTCGTCAGAAAACTTCGACGCCCTCGGGCGAACCGGGCGCCACGGTCACGAATCTGCCGCCCCAGCCGCGGATCTCGTCCAGCTGCGCCGCGATCTCCGCCCGCAGGTTCCAGGGAAGAATGATCACATAGTCCGGCTTCATCGCCATCAAATCGGCTCTCGAGATCACCGGAACATGGGCGCCGGGCAACAGCCGCCCTTGCTTTTGGGGGTTGTCGTCGCCGACCGCCATCAGATCGCCGGCGCCGAGCCCGCAGAAATTCAGGAAAGTGTTGCCCTTCGCCGCCGCCCCATAGCCGGCGATCTTTGCGCCCTTCACGGACCCGATCCAGGCGAGGAACTGTGCGCGCAGCCCTTCGACCCGCGCGGCGAAGGCGCGATAGGTTTCGGGATCGTCGAGCCGCCCGGCCGCCTCCTTGGCGCGCACCGCCGCGAGCCCCGGGGCATCCCCATGGCCAGCGCCCTCGTGACAGGCAAAGACCCGCAGCGACCCGCCATGGGTCGGCAACTCCTCCACATCGAAGACCCGCAGCCCGGCGGAGGCCAGCACCCGTTCCACCGCCAACAGCGACAGATACGAGTAATGCTCGTGGTAGATGGTGTCGAACTGCACCTGCTCGATGAGCTTGAGGAGATGCGGGAACTCAAAGGTCAGCACCCCTTCCGGCTCCAGCACGAAGGGGAACCCGGCCACGAAATCGCGGATCGCCGGCACATGCGCCAGCACATTGTTCCCGCAGATCAGGCGCGCGGAAATCCCCTCGGCCGCCATGGCGCGCCCAGTTGCCTGGTTGAAGAAATCCACACGCGTCGGGATGCCCTTCCCCTCGGCGATCGAGGCCGCATGTCCCGCTGGATCGACCCCCATCACCGGCACGCCGCGGGCCTTAAAGTGCTGCAGCAGATAGCCATCATTCGACGCGATCTCCATCACCCGCGTCTCCGGTCCCAGCCCAAAGCGCGGGATCATCGCCTCCGCGTAGCGTTCCGCATGGGCGACCCAAGACGCCGAGTACGAGGACAGATACGCATAGTCGTGGCTGAAGATCTCGCCCGCCGGGGCATCATAGGCGAGCTGCACCAGCCAGGTTTCCGTACAGACCATGGCATGTAACGGCCAGCGCCCCTCCGCGGCTTTGGCGGCCTCCGTCGGCTCCAGAAAGGAATTCGCGAGCGGCGTCTTGCCCAAATCGACCAGGGTCAGCGTCAACGGGGTCCCGCAGAACCGGCAGGCGCTCATGCTCCCTCCAAGATCTCGGCAAGTGCCCGGCAAACCAGATCGACATCCCCCTCGGTGAGCGTGTAGCCCGATGGCAGGTTCACCCCGCGCTTGGCTGCCGACGCCCCAGCCATGGGCCGCGGCAGGAACCGCGCGGCCTCCGGCCGGTCGGCAAAGGCCTCGATTTCCGGCAACGCCGAAAAGAATGGCCGGCTGTCGATATTGCGCTCCCTCAGCCGGGCCATCAGCGTGAATTTGTCCAGGTCATGGGCGGCATCGGGGATCGCGGTCACCATCCAAGCGCTGTTCTCATGCGCCTCCGGCTCCGCATTGATCCTGAGGCCGTTCAGCCCGCCCAACCGCTGGCGGTACCATCCGAAGATCTCCCGCTTCCGCGCCACCAGCGCATCGATCCTCTCCATCTGTGCCAGGCCCAGGCCCGCCGCCACCGCCGGCATCTTGTACTTGAACGCCACCTCGGTGTTTTGGAAGAACCGGTCGCCGGGCGGGCGGCCATGGTCGCGCAGGCTCTGCACCCGGGCCAGCACCGCATCGCTGTCGGTGACCAGCATGCCGCCCTCGCCGGTGACCAGCGTCTTCGAGCCATGGAACGAGAACGCCGCCGCATCGCCCCAGGCCCCAGCCCGGCGCCCGTGGAGTGTCGAGCCAAGCGCCTCCGCCGCATCCTCGATCAGCGCCAGGCCATAGGCCTCCGCCAGCGCCCGCAACGCCGGCCAGTCGCACATCGATCCATAAAGGTCGACGCCCAGGATCGCCTTGGTCTTGGGCGTGATCGCCGCCGCGGCCGCCTGGGGATCCAAGCACCAGGTCACCGGGTCGATATCGGCGAAAACCGGCTCGGCACCCACATAGACCACCGGCGCGACCGACGCGATCCAGGTCACCGCCGGCACCACCACCTCATCCCCTGGTCCGACCCCCAACGCCGCCAGCGCCAGATGCAACCCGGCCGTCGCATGGGGCAGCGACACCGCATGGCGCACGCCGATATAGGCGGCAAAGGCCTCCTCAAAAGCGCGGTTGAACCGATAATGATCGGGGCCCCAGCCCTCCATGGCGGCCTGGCGGGCAAGCTCGCCCTCCCGCTCCGTGATCCAAGGCGCCGCCACCGGGATCAGCGCCGGGGCTGCGATCACAGACGCCCCCAGCCGAAGGCGTGGTTGACCCATTTGGTGGGCTTCCGCCGCGGCAACCGCTGCCAGAGCGAGATGCCAAAGCGGTTGTCGAAATTCCGCAGCAGCGTGAAATTGGGCGAGCGCAGCAGATCGTCGAACACCCGCTTGCAGTCCCAAACCGCCGCGGTGTCGTGCAGCGCCATCACCGCCCCCTCCTTCAGGAGCGGCGTGACCATGAAGATATCCTGGCGCAGGCCCTTGTAGCTGTGATCGCCATCCACGAAGGCGAAGTCGAGGCTGTTCTCATAGGCCGCCAGTTGCGCACGCACTGCCGGCAAATGGCTGTCCGAGATGATCTCGGTCACGAATTCTGTCCGCACCTCGGGCTTGATCCGCGCCCAATGGGGGAACATCTCGTGGCGGCCGTCGTCGACGATGATCGTGCGGCGGCAGGGGAACCAGTCGCGCAGGAACTTAGTCTGCCCGCCGGAAGCGATGCCGAGGTCAAGTGTTAGATCCGCCTGCCCCACCTCGGTCGCCATGAAATGGACGAAGGCCGCGAACTCCTCCGGGTCCTGCTGCAGATAGAGCCCGTCCGACCGGATCGGATAGCGGAAAAACCCCTCATGGGAGGAGCCCGCCTGGCGCACCAGCTCCGCCATTTCCACCCGCGTCGGTATCGGCCTCTGCTCGTCCATCGCATGCCCCGCCGTCGTGTTCTTGCGCTTCGGCGGTGCCTAGCACAGCCGCCCGGCGCAGGCCAAGGCCGCCGGGCCGGGTCCCCGGGCCGCGGCGGGCGCTTCCCTCGCGGCCGATCTGTGCTATCGGGCGGCCGGAGCGAAAGGGGGCGCAATGCATCTGGGCGTGGTCTATCTGGCGCGGCAGGCGAACCATCCGCGCTGGCTGAGGTTCTTCCTCGACAGCCTACAGCGGCATCCTGCCGGTGCGCCTTACGACCTGCTGGTGATCCAAAAGGGCTATCCGTCCAAGGCGCCGGACCCGGCACTGATAGGGTTTCAGGCGCCTGGGCTGCAGGCGATCCACCTCCACCACGCATCCGACGCGACCTTCGCCACCAACACCTTCTTCGACCTGGCCCGGGCGGTGGAACACACCCATCTTCTCTACTTCGTCTCCTGGGCGCGGGTGCTGGCGCCGGACTGGGCGCGGATCATGACCGCAGCCGCAGCCGCCCCGGGCTGCGGGATCGTCGGCGCCTCGGCTGGCTACGAGCCGCTGAACGACACGACGCCCTTCCCCAACCGCTCGATCCGCACCACCGGTTTCCTGGTGGCGCGGGCGCTCTGGCTCTCCCTCGACCCCGGACCGCTGACCCGGAAATATGACGGCAACCTGTTCGAGGCCGGGCCCAACTCGCTCACCCGCCAGGTGGAGGCACGCGGCCTCCTCCCCGTCGTCGCGGGGCGGGACGGGCGCGTCTGGGGGCCGGAGGATTGGCCGGAAAGCCGCACATTCCGGTCCGGCGACCAGGAAAACCTGCTCTTCGCCGATAACCGAACCCAAGACTACGCCATGGGCAGCCTCCGACGGCGGCGCAAACTCGCCCGGCTCAATTGGGGTGACGCGGCCGAGGTCGCCACGGTCCCGCCCTGGACCCGGCTGGCGCGCCGCCTTGCCTGGAGCCGGGGTGGCCAGCCGCAGCCTTGACGCTGCAACAGCGCGGGCATGCGATAGGGGGCGCGAAATGGGCACCGATCCACGTCACAGCTGGGAAGGTCCAATGACAGCACACCAACGCCCAGGGGGCATCGCACCGAAGCAGCGTCGTCCCCATCCGCCCAGGGGGACGCCAAAGCGCTGCCCTATCGTGCGGAAGAAGGCGGCATAATGGTCCGCAGAACACTCTTCATCGTCTGTGGCCTTCCCGGCGCCGGCAAGACGACCCATGCGCGGACGCTCGCCCAAACCCTCGACGCCGTCCGCTTCAATCCAGACGAGTGGATGCAGGCCATTGGGTTCGATCTGTGGGACGAGGCGGCGCGAGACCGGATCGAGACGCTCCAATGGCAGATCGCACAGACGGTCTTGGCCGCCGGAGCACCCTGCATCATCGAATGGGGCACTTGGGGCAGAGCCGAACGGGATGCGCTGCGCGAAGGGGCCAGAGCCCTCGGGGCCGCGGTAGAACTCCACTATCTCAGCGCGCCGCCCGAGGTGCTCCTCGAAAGGATCAGGCGCCGCGGCGCAGAAGACCCTGCGGTGACGTTGGAAGACCTCGAGGGCTGGCTTGCGGTCTTCCAAGCTCCAACGGCGGAAGAGTTCGAGTGCTACGACGCGTCGCGAACCATCAGCCTGTAACGCACCGGCGCCTAGAGCGCTTTCCGACCCGACTGCATAGGTTCTCGCGCTCTAAAGGACTGCTCGGGCGCATTTTCACGCCGCCGATCTGAGTCAGATCGGCTGGAAAATGCTCTGGGCTCGCGAGTGCCGGGTTGGCCGCATGCGTCCTGCCCGACCGCCACGCAGCCCTTCGCTTCGGCTCGGAGCCGACCCACCCCAAAGCGTGCGGCTGTCTACCGGCCGTCTGAACGCTGCCAGTTGTGCCTCGGGCCCTCCCCAGAACCACGCCGCCCGTCAGGGCGCAGCGGGGTCAAGGATCGCGGGCACCGCGACCGCGCGGCACGCGCGGCGTGTCCTTGAGGCCGCTGCGCCCTTGACGGCATGCTGGGGCATGGCCGCCCGCGGCGGTCTTCTCAGCCAATCTTTGCGGCCCCTCCACCCGGCACTACCGCTGCGGCGCGGGGCGCTCGCGGGGGCCGGGCTGCCCGCAGTCCGGATCCCGCCCAGGCATCGACCTATCGCGGGCCTGAGGCCCGGGATTCCGCTAACCTCGATGACCGAGAGGTTAAAGCCCGACTAAAAAACTATGCATATGCTTTGTGCATTGGATGTGCATGCGCCGTGCATCACCCAAATTATTGGAAACACGCGGTAAATATCGTTCCAGCCCGCTCATCCGTGCAAACCGGACATCCACAGTTTCGCAACCCGACCGCGGCTGCCGACGCGGCGGGCGGTGAAGCGGTCGATGGCCGCAGCCAAGCGCACCCGCTCGAGCCAAGGGCGCTCCGCCAACCCCACCTCCTCCGCGCAAATGGCTGCAAAGCGCCGCCGCCGCTCCGCCAAATCCCGCGCGTCCCTGGGCGCTGCTTGGCTCAGATGCTGCGATGGCTTCTCCACGATCCGCTGGCGAAACGCCACCCGGTCGCTGCCGGTCACCCCATCTTGCGCCAATGCCGCAAACAGCATCAGAAAATCCGATGCCCAGGCATACGGATACGCGTCATAAATCCGATGCCAGATCTCGCGGATCGCCGCGTGCCGCCATAAGCCATAGAACCAGGACTGGTGGACCGCTCGCATATTATGGATCAAGGGGCCCGCGCCATCCCCTCGGGCCAGCCGAAACGGCACTGTCCGCCGCTTTTCGGCACCGTCCGGACCCACCCGGGTCTGCTCGATCCGCGCGGCGGCCAGCACCGCGTCCGGCGCCGCCTCCAAAGCCTCCAGCAACGTTCGCAGATACTCCGGGTCCGAGGCATCGTCATGGGCACGCCACAGGAAAAAGGGCGTTTCGCAAGCCTCCATCACATCGATGAAGTTCTGCGCGGGCCCCTTGTTTTCGGGCTGACGAACATAGCGGAACCGCCGGTCAACGGAACAGATTTCCTCTGCAATATGAGGGGTTTCATCGGTTGACGCGTTATCGTAGATCAATACGTGAAAGTCTCTCAAAGTTTGCCCGGCGAGACAGCCCAAGGACTCCCGCAACATCGAGCCGCCGTTGAACACAGGCACGCCGACGGTAACATTCACGGCGCGAGGGTCCGGGCGGGCACCCCGGCGACGGTTGCACCCGCGGGCACATCCTCGGTGACCACAGCACCCGCGCCCACCACCGCATCTGCGCCGATCTTCAGCTTTGGCAGCACCGTTGCGCCTGCGCCGACAAAGGCACGGTCCCCAACCTCGATTTCGCCGCAGAGGACCGCCCGCGGGCCGATATGACAGCCATTGCCGATGCGGCAGTCATGGTCGACCGAAGCGCCGGTGTTGAGGATGCTCTGCGCCCCGACCGAGGCCTCGGTACCGACCAAGGCACCCATCAGCACTTGCGCCCCGGCGGCGATCCGGGCGCTTCGCTCGCATCGCGCCGCAGCATGGAGAACGGTGGCAGGCTGCAGGCCATGTCCTTGCAGCCATTGCGCAATTTCTAATCGGTCGGCTCCTTTGGCACCGCCGATCGCGACAGCGAAACCCGGCGGCGGCCCGCTCCGCGCCGAGAGCCAGGCGAGAAACCCGTCCCGCCCGATATGCAGCGGCGCCTCCGGCCAGGGCGGCGCCACGTCTGCCCGGTCGAAAACGGCCGCGATCGGGGCGGGCGCCACGGCATCGCGCAGCACCCGGGCATGGCCCGCGGCGCCCCAAAGGATCAGCGGCCTCGGCGGCGATGGGGTGTCGACGGGGGGCATGGGCGCGGTCCGGCTTCGGGGTCGTTTCGGGATTGCGCGGACCCTAGCGCAAGGGCCGGACGAAGGCCACCCAACGGCACGGCGCACAGCAGTGCCGCTTGCGCGCCCGCCACCGCCCGCGGGTGGGTGGGTGGGTGGAGGGCGGTGGCGGGCGCGCCGACCGAGGACGTCCCGCCCACAGGTTGCCATTGTGGGCTACCCGCCGCTATAGCCCAGCAACGCGCAAAGACGGGAGGGGGCGGATGAAGGTGGTCTTGCTGGCGGGCGGGCTCGGCACCCGCATCGCGGAGGAGTCCGACTTCCGCCCAAAGCCGATGATCGAACTCGGCGGTCGCCCGATCCTCTGGCACATCATGAAGCTCTACGCCCATCACGGCCTGTCCGACTTTGTCATCTGCTGCGGCTACAAAGGCTACATGATAAAGGAGTATTTTGCGAATTACCGCATGCACAACGCTGATTTGACAGTGGATTTAGCAACCGGTTCCCTGACCTATCACTCCGCCGTGCCCGAGCCTTGGACCATCACCCTGGTGGACACGGGCGCCGAGACCATGACCGGCGGCAGGCTTAAACGCGTGGCGCAGTATCTCGGCGGCGGGACCTTTTGCATGACCTATGGCGACGGTGTGTCGAACATCGATGTCGGCGCGCTCGCCAATTTTCACCGCGCCCATGGCCTTCAGGCGACGCTGACCGCCGTGATCCCACCCGGCCGCTATGGCGCGCTGGAGTTCGAGGGCGACCGTATCGCGCGCTTTGTCGAGAAACCGCCCGGCGACGGCGGCTTGATCAATGGCGGATACTTCGTGCTGGAGCCCGCCGTGCTCGACCGGATCGCAGGCGACGAAACGCCCTGGGAGGCCGAGCCGCTGGAAAGCCTCGCCCGCGACGGAGAGCTCATGGCTTTTCGCCACACCGGCTTCTGGCGCCCCATGGACACGCTGCGAGACAAACGTCAACTGGAAGCGCTATGGGCCGAGGGCGCGCCCTGGAAGGTCTGGGCATGACGCTCCCCTCGGCGGGGTTTTGGCGGGGCAGACGGGTGCTCCTGACCGGACATACCGGGTTCAAAGGATCCTGGGCCGCTCTCTGGCTCGACACGCTCGGGGCGGAGGTGTCAGGCTTTGCCTTGGCACCGGAGGGAGCGCCGGCCCAACACTTCAACCTCGCCAAAGCCGAAGAGGCACTGGCGGCCCACCGGATAGGCGATCTGCGGGACCGCGACGCGGTGGAGCAGGCGGTCCGCGCCGCCAAGCCCCAGATGGTGATCCATATGGCGGCGCAGGCGCTGGTACGCCACTCGCTCCGCAATCCGCAGAAAACTTGGGAAACCAACGTGTTGGGCACCTTGCATGTCCTCAGCACCATTCGCCACCATGCGCCCGAGGCCGTCGTCCTGGTCGTCACCTCCGACAAAGTCTATGCCAATGACGACAGCGGCAGGGCCTTCGCCGAGGACGCCCCGCTCGGCGGCAAGGACCCCTACTCCGCTTCCAAGGCCGCTTGCGAGATCCTGACCGCCTCTCACCGGACCAGCTATTTCGCCCGGGCGGGCCAGCCGCTCGCCACCGTGCGTGGCGGCAATGTCATAGGCGGCGGCGACTTTGCCGAAGACAGGGTGGTCCCGGACATCGTGCGCGCGGCCCTGGCCGGGCAGCCCGTGGCGCTGCGTCATCCAGAGGCGACCCGCCCATGGCAGCATGTGCTCGACTGTCTCTGCGGCTACCTTCTCTACGCTGAGGCGCTGGCCAACGGTCGGGTACCCCCCGCGCTCAATATCGGGCCGGAGCCGGGATCGGTCGCCACAGTGCAGGCGGCGACGGAGGCGATTGCCGGGCGCCTCGGCATGGATCCCGCTTGGCGGCACGAGCCGGTGCCCGGCTCGGTCGAGGCGCGGATGCTATCGCTCGACGCATCGTTGGCCCGCCGGACGCTTGGCTGGCAAGATCGGCTGCCGGGCAAAGCAGCGCTCGACTGGACTGCGGCGTGGTATGCGGCCTGGCGCGCGGGCGCGGACATGGCGGCCTTCAGCCGGGACCAAATCGCGCGCTATGGGGCCCTTTCGTGAGGCTCACCCCGCTTGCGATCCCCGATGTGCTGCTGATCGATACCGACCCGGCCGGCGATCGACGCGGCTGGTTCGCCCGACTCTATTGCGCAGAAACCTTCGCTGCAGCCGGCGTCGACTTTGCACCCAGCCAGATAAGCCAATCCTTCAACGCCGCAGCGGGCACGTTGCGCGGGATGCACTTCCAGCGCTCACCTCATGCCGAGGCGAAGCTGGTCCGCTGCCTGCGGGGCCGAGCCTTCGATGTGGCGCTCGACCTGCGGCCCGACAGCCCAACCTGCGGACAATGGTGTGCGGTCGAGCTGGACGCAAAGGTGCGGAATGCCGTTCTGATCCCAAGAGGATTTGCCCATGGGTTCATGACACTCGAGGACGAGACCGAACTGCTCTACATCACCGACTACCCTTGGACCAAAGGCGCTGAGGGCGGTGTCCGATGGGACGACCCAGCCTTTGCCATCGCCTGGCCGCGGACGCCGGCCGTTCTGTCCGACCGCGACCGCGGACACCCGCTATCCGAGAGGTGACCAAGAGGCGCATCGCTGCCGCTTGTACTGCCCCATGCCCTGTACGTTGGCCCGCGTCTCACTCTTCTCTGCCTTGGCCAAAGCACATTGGTTGCGTGCTCAAACATCCACCGTTTCGTGGGTCGTGTCCGACCGGCTCACATACGGATTGCCGTACTCGCAGCGGTCGCGGTCGGAATGTGGGTCGGTTCGGATGTTGGCGTCGACTCCTCGACTTCCCTGCGCATCATCGAAGGCCTGTAAAACAAGGCGTTTGAGCCGGCCCCGGTCGAGCGGGCGGCGGAAAGCACGAATGTGACAGTGTCCGGTATCGGCTCCCTGTGCTATCTCGATCCCGTCGGTATCTCCCGCGCGTTAGGCGAGGATACGGCGAGGCGAGGCCCGATCCCAGCATCCATCGAAACCAACCGACCACGTCAAGGGCAAGCTGAGCATCCGCCCGGTTACGGCACGATGCGACCCTTTACCCAGAGGGCGGGCTTCGGAAGTGCTCAGGATCCCGCGGTGCCGATGCGACGGCGATCGAAACTGACGCTTTTGACCAGGGCGAAAACCGTCAGCCCCGGGGCGAGACCGAGTTCCGCTATGGCGGCCCGCGTTACTCGCGCACGGAGCTGCGGACCGCCGAGATCGACGAACACCTCGGCAAAGGCGGTTGCCGGCTCCTCCGCGACGCGGGTTACCTGGCCGGAGAGGATATTGCGGATGCTGACGCCTTCCGGCCGTCGGGTCGCCAGCGCCACGTCACGGGCCCGGACGCGCAGGCGGACGGCCATCCCAGGCGCCAGGTCGAGACCCGGCATCAGCACGGTCTGTCCCGCCACCGAGAGCCGGGTGAGCCGGAAGGTGGGGTCCTGCTCTTCGACCACTGCGTCGAGGATAACGCCGGCCTCGAAGCGCCCAGTCAGCGGCTGCAGATCCAGCCGTTCCAGGATCTCGCCGGTCGGGCCTGCGGCGATCACGCGGCCCTTACGCAGCACTGCCATACGGTCGGCGAGACGGGCGACCTCCTCCAACGCGTGGCTGACATAGATCGCAGGCACGCCGAAACCGCGGGTTACCCGGTCGATATAGGGGAGGATTGCACCCTTCCGGCCTGCATCGATCGCAGAGAGCGGCTCGTCGAACAGGATCAGCCGCGGGTGGGTCAAGAGCGCGCGAGCCATCGCGACCCTCTGCCGTTCGCCGCCGGAGAGTGTTTGGGACCCACGGTCGAGCAGCGGGCCAAGCTCCAGAGCCTCGACCACCGCCTCGGTCGTGAGACCGCCACGGGGCGCCCGGCGCGCCGCGAAACGCAGATTGCCGGCCACCGAGAGATGCGGGAAGAGCTGCGCGTCCTGGAACACCATCGCGACCCCGCGCCGATGGGGCGGCTTGAAGAAGCCTGCCGCGCTATCCTGCCAAACCTCGCCCGCGAAGGCGATCCGACCCTGCGCTCGCGGTTCGAGGCCGGCGAGGACGCGCAGCACCGTGGTCTTGCCCTCGCCACTCGGCCCGAACAGGGCGGCCACCCCTTCGGCCGGCAGGTCAAGGTCAATGTCGAGATCAAACGCTGGGAAGCCGAGCCGGAACACCGCGGTCAGGCGGCCAGCCTCAACGCGCATCCGGTGCATCCCGTCGGTTGAGGGCGTAAAGGGCGACAAGAACCGTGAATGAAAATGCCAGGAGACCCGCGGAGAGGATATGCGCCTCGGCCCAATTGAGGGTCTCGACATGCTCGAAGATCGCGATAGAGATCACCCGCGTCTCGCCCGGAATGTTGCCGCCGACCATAAGGACCACGCCGAACTCGCCTATGGTATGGGCGAAGGTCATCACGATGGCGGTCAAATAGCTGCGCGCGGCCAGCGGCAGGGCCACGGTGAAAAAGGCGTCCCACGGACCGGCGCGCAGACTGGCCGCAGCATCAAGGGCCGGGCGGCCGACCCCTTCAAAACCCCTCTGCAGCGGCTGCACCATGAAGGGGAGCGAGTAGATCACCGAGGCGATCACCAGGCCGGTGAAGGAGAACGTCAGCGTGTCGCCGGTGACCGAGAGCCAGGCCGACCCGACCGGCGAGGCGGGTCCTAGGGCGATTAGCATATAAAATCCGAGCACTGTGGGCGGCAGGATAAGCGGCATCGCGGTCACCGCCTCGACCAGGGGTTTCGCGCGGGAGCGCGTGAAGGCCAGCCACCAAGCCACGGGTGTGCCGATCAGGAGCAGCACGAAGGTCGTCACCGCCGCCAGGTGGAGGGTCAGCCAAAGCGGGCCTAGATCGGGCATGGATCAATCGGCACCGTAGCCGAGATCCGCCATCACCGCACGCGCACCCTCGCCCCTAAGATGGGCGAGAAACGCCTTGGCTGCCGCATTTTCGGCGCCTCGGAGGAGCAGCACGGCGTCCTGGCGGACCGGATCGTGCAGACTCTCCGGCACCGGCCAGTGGCTACCGGAAGCCCGGCGGCGTCGGCTCTTGATCTGCGAGAGGGCGACCAGACCGAGCTCAGCATTGCCTGTCGCCACATGGGCATAGGCCTGCGCCACCGTCTCGCCGAGCACGATCTTGGGAGACAGCCGATCGGCGAGACCCAGCGCCCGAAGCGTTTGCGACGCCGCCAAGCCATAGGGCGCAACTGCGGCATTGGCCAAGGCCAGGCGACGAAAAGCGCCGCTCTCCAGGACCGCGCGCCACTCGGGCCCGATAAGATCGGGATCCGCGCTCCACAACACCAAGCGCCCGACCGCATAGGTGAAGCGGCTGCCCGCGACTGCACGCCCTTCCGCCTCCAACCGCTTCGGACGCGCCTGATCGGCGGCGAGAAACGCGTGGTATGGAGCACCATTGACGATTTGCGCATAGAGCGCACCGGTGGCGCCCAAACTGATGCGGATTTGGTGGCCGGTCGCATCCTGGACATCATCGGCCAGATGCTCGGCCACCTCTGCGAAATTCGCGGCAACCGCGATCGTCGCCGTTTCTGCGCTTGCCGCCGGCGCGAACGCCGACCCGATCAGCACTGCCAGAATTCGCCACCACGCGCGCAAGACGACCTCCCCCGCCCCGATGACACAGACATGGCAGCCCCTCGGACCTGCTGCAAGCGCCGTAGGCAGAGCCAACTTTTGCCGAGTGCAACAGTGCGGTCACTCAACCGAAGGTCTTTCATCCCCCTGCAATAGCCAGTATTTCTTCGGGTTAGAGAGTGATTGCGCCGCCGCCTTTCTTGCGCATCGCAGAGCCCGCCGATACTGTCTCGTCGCTCTTCGACAAATCTGTGTCGTATAGGGTGGGACAAAGATGCGACGCAGCGGTGGAGCTGCACGCAACAGCGTTATGACAGACCGGGAGGTATCCGTATGGAACGCCGTAAATTCTTGAAGGGCGCAGCGCTAACGGCAGGCGCGACGACCCTGGCCGCGCCGGCCGTGGCGCAGGGCCGCACCGAGATGGTGATCGTTTCGACCTGGCCGCGGGATTTCCCTGGCCTCGGCATCAGCGCCCAGCGCCTTGCCGCGCGCATCGGCGAATTGACCGAGGGCAGGATTGCTGTGGAGTACTTCGCCTCGGGCGAGCGTGTCGGCGCCTTCGACAGCTTCGACGAGGTCGCCTCGGGCAATGCCCAGGCGTACATCGCTGCCGATTACTACTGGAAAGGCAAACACCCAGGCTGGGCGCCGTTCACCGCAATCCCCTTCGGCCTGACCTATACCGAGATCGATGCCTGGATCAAATATGCCGGAGGTCAGGAGCTGTGGGACGAACTTGCCGGCGAGTTTGGCCTGAAGAACTACGCGTGCGGCAACACCGGCGTTCAAATGGGCGGCTGGTTTAACAAAGAAATCGAAAGCGCCGACGACCTCAAGGGTCTGAAGATGCGTATTCCAGGCCTCGGCGGCGACGTTATGGCGAAGTTGGGCGCCTCACCGGTTTCGCTCCCCGGCTCGCAGATCTACGAGAACCTTGTCTCCGGCGCAGTCGATGCCACCGAATGGGTCGGCCCATACAACGACTTCTTCATGAAGTTCTACGAGGCAGCCAAGTTCTACTACTGGCCGGGCATGCATGAGCCGGGCTCGCAGCTCGCGCTTGGCATGAACGCGTCTTGGTGGGGCACGCTGTCGGCGAATGATCAGGCGATCATCCACGCTGCGGCCAACGAAGAGAATGCCCGTCAGATGGCCGAGACGAACGCCAACAACGGCTCCTTCCTGCGCCGCTTGATCACCGAGCAGGGTGTCGAGCTGCGGGAGTTCAATGAAGATGTCTATGACAGCTTCGGCGAAGCCGCCTCTGAGGTTCTGGAGGAAGCGCGCGACCACTCCGACCTCTCGAAGCGGATCTTCGACAGTGTGCTCGAGGCCCGGGCCGACATCGGGTCGTGGTCGGCCATTTCCGACGCGGCCTACGTGATGAAGCGGAACCGCGTTCTCGACATCTAAGGCCACCAGCCTGGAACAGATTGGGTGGGGCGGCGCTTTGTCGTCATCCCACCCTGTGAAAAGCGGTTCAAGATAAGACCGCAGACAAAGACGGTAACAGAGGGGGTGAGATGTCCGCAGAGGCTCAGACTGCCGGCGCTGCTGCCATTTCCGACGAACCGACGGTAGCTGCTGCGCCCGCGATCGCCGCGCGGCTCTTCGGCTGGATGATGCTGGCCCTTATGGGCGCCTATCTGCTGAATGTCATCCTGACCTTTTGGGTCGGGCTGCCGGGCATCGGGCCGATCCTCGGATGGCAGGGCAACGGTGATGGCGGCATCGTCTTGTCCATTCTGCAAGCGCTGATTTATCTGGCCCTCCCCGCTTTTGCTTATTGGCGGGTGACGAAAACCCGCGACCGGACGCTTCGCCAGGACGCCACTCAAATCTCCGATGGCAATGCCTTCTTCATCCGAGCCTGCTTTTGGATCGTCTTCCTCGTCGGCCTTACCGACGCGGCCGTCTCCTTCATGCGGGTCGAGGGTCTGCTGGAGGTTTATTTCGGCGAAGAAATGGCCGGCGACCTGGGCCGGTCACAGTTTCGCGGCCCGGTGGTGCATGTCCCGGTCGCCCTGCTGGGCGTCTTGATCGCTTCGGTCACCCGGTCGCTCGGCTTTCACTGGCTGGCGTTGCTCGTGGTCTTCGCCGAGCTGATCATCGTGTTCTCCCGTTTCATTTTTTCCTACGAGCAAGCCTTCATGGCCGACCTGGTGCGGTTCTGGTACGGTGCTTTGTTCCTCTTCGCCTCCGCCTATACGCTGCTCGATGATGGCCATGTCCGGGTCGATCTGTTCTATGCCGCGTTCCGACGAAGCAAGAAGGGTCAGGTAAACGGGTGGGGAGCGATCCTGCTCGGGATCCCGCTGTGCTGGACCATCCTGCTGGTGGGCATGTGGTCGAAATCCTCTGCCATCGTTGCCCCCATCCTGGTCTTCGAGGTCACGCAGGCAGGCTTTGGCATGTATGTCAAATACCTGATGGCGGCGTTCCTCGGGGTCTTCGCCATCTCCATGATGATCCAGTTTGTGAGCCAGTTCCTCGACGCGGTCGCTGACCGGCGGGGCGAACCTGGCGGTCACGAACCCCACCCCGAGATGATGTAAAGACCGCGAGGACACTCACTCATGGAACTGTATTTCCTCGCCCTGCTGGTCATCATAATGGCGTTCGCACTCGGCTCCGGGTATCCGGTTGCCTTCGCGCTGCCCGGCTCGGCCATCATCACCTTCGCGGTCGCCGCCGCCGCCGGCTACATCTTCGCCGGCGATATCGATGCCTATTTCGCTCAGGACGGGCCGGTGCAGTGGTCCTCCGCCGGGGTGATCAACCTGCGCGGAGTATATTGGGAACCCGAACGCGATACGCTGATCGCTATCCCCCTCTTCATCTTCATGGGGATCATGCTGCAGCGCTCGAAGATTGCCGAGGATCTGCTGGTCACCATGGCCCAGCTCTTTGGACCGGTGCCCGGGGGTCTGGGTATCTCGGTGGTCGTGGTGGGCGCGCTTCTCGCCGCGACGACCGGCATCGTTGGTGCGACCGTTGTCGCGATGGGTTTGATCTCGCTGCCAGCAATGCTGCAGCGGAACTATTCGAAACCGTTGGCGACAGGGACGATTGCAGCCTCCGGCACCTTGGGACAGATCATCCCACCATCGATCGTGTTGATCATCCTAGCCGACCAGCTGGCGAGCGCGGTAGACCAAGCGGACACCTCGCGCAAAGAGCTCTACAGGGCGTCGACCGGAGAGCTCTCCATGCCCTCGGAATTCGGCGTGGTCTCGACTTCGGCGGGGGATATGTTTCTAGGGGCACTGGTCCCCGGGCTCGTGCTGGTTGGGCTCTATATCCTGTTCATCCTCGGCTTTGCGTTCTTGCGTCCCCGCTTGGCGCCGGCCGTTCCCTACGAGGGCAAGTACGACGCCAAGTTCGCCGGGAAGGTCGCGCTGATTCTGATCCCGCCGCTGACGCTGATCTTCCTGGTGCTCGGCTCGATCATCGGTGGAATTGCGACGGTCAATCAGGCTGGGGCTATCGGCGCGACTGGGGCGTTGATCATGGCGGGCTACCGCCTCTATCCGGGGAGGGCACTGACCTTCGTGCCGGCAATCCTCGCGCTGATTGCCGTGGGGGGCATCGCCTACGTCCTTTCCAACTACAACACCAACGTAAAGAACATCGTCACGGCGGAGGATGAGTTCGGTCTGACGCTTGCGATTAGTTTCGTCGGTCTGCTGGTGGTCGCAATCCTATGGAGCGGCTACCGCGCACTGATGATCGAGAACACGATGCGGGAGGTGATGCTGGACACGGCGAAGACCACCTCGCTGGTGTTCATCATTCTGCTCGGCGCTGCAATGCTGACCGCGGCCTTTCGTGCCTTCGGGGGCGAAGAGCTGGTTAAAAACTTTCTGGAGGGGCTGCCCGGAGGTTTCTGGACCAAATTCGTCATCGTAATGGCGGTGATTTTCGTCCTAGGCTTCTTCCTCGACTTCATCGAAATCGCGGTGGTCGTTGTGCCCATCGTCACGCCGATCCTGCTGGCCGACCCATCGGCCAATGTTACAGCGGTGTGGTTGGGTGTGATGATCGGCCTCAACATCCAGACCTCGTTCCTGACACCGCCTTTCGGCTTTGCGCTCTTCTATCTGCGCGGTGTAGCACCGCCCAGCGTGCGCACCATACAGATGTATCAAGGGGTCTGCGCCTTCATCGCCCTGCAGCTCATAGCCCTCGGCATCGTTGGGCTAAACCCGCAATTGGTGAATTATCTGCCCAACCGCGCCTCGCTGACGTCCGAGACGGCGCCACCGCCCCTGAACCCCAAGCTACAGTTCTGCATGGAAAACTACGTCTACGAGGAGTTCCAGGAGAATGGCGACAGCATTCGACAGGCAATCGCGACCGCCAAAGCGCTGGATCTGAGCTATTTGCCGGAGGACCTTCGCGAGGAATTGGGCGAGGGTTTCGACGCCGCCGAGGAAAGCTTCGAAAAGATCGAAGAGATCAAGCGGGTCGAGGGTGAGTTGGCGG
Source organism: Pseudomonadota bacterium (assembly GCA_039513195.1). GTDB lineage: Bacteria > Pseudomonadota > Alphaproteobacteria > Rhodobacterales > Rhodobacteraceae > Thermohalobaculum. The sequence goes on from JBCCRM010000019.1 coordinate 88,332, forward strand.
CGGAAGCGGTCGGCTTCCGACCGCTCCACACCCAAGTACGTGGCATAGAACGGGATGTTCGCGCGATCGAGGAACAGGTTGAGCGACAAGAACTGCGTATCCGCCGCAACCGTGACAACCCGGATGTGCAACAGGCGGCCGAAACGCAGATCGAAGCGCTGCAGACCGAAATCGCGGCGCTGGAAGCGCAGATCCCGCAGCCGTGGGAGGAGGCGCAGCAGAGCTACGGCGAGATCACGAAGGCCGAACGGACCGCCCGCCTGCAGTATCGCCGGACGGTGGACTCCGCCGCGGAGCCGGTCGAGGAGATGCTGGTGGTGATCCGCGACACTAACGCCCTCGCGGCCCTGGCGCCCCGAATAGCGGAGTTCCAGGAGGCCTATCCGACGCTGGAAAACGAGGCCGCCGTGCCTCTGCTGAAGGAGTTGGAATCGGCCCTTGGCGAGGTCGAGGGCGCCGGCGACATCCGGCGTCTGTTCGGCAAAGGTCGGCGCGAGATCGATGGCCGCAGGCCAGATCGGGAAGCGGGCGACGAGCAGATGGCCGCAGCCTTCGAGCTGTTCGAGAGCGATCTCGCCTGGCGGCAGCGCGCAAATCAAGAGCTGCTGGAGCCACTGGCCGCCTATGAGGCGGCGATTGCGGACACCATCGCGCTCCGGGCGCAGCCGCGCCTGCCCCGGGATCAAGCGCTCTATGTGGCCGCCTGCAGCGCCAGCCATCGGGACATCGCGTTGAACTTCTAACTGGCGTCCGGTTGC